>JBCCQY010000089.1:0-36491 GCA_039208735.1 Myxococcota bacterium
CACGCCGCTCCAGAACCCCGACCAACTCAGGGCCGCCAACTTGGGTCACCGCTTCAACAACGGTCCGGGCAACCGCTCGAGGGGTCGATGCGTCCATCTCGTCGACCTGGGCGACCAGTTGCGTGCGAAATGCATCGTCGAGCGTGTCGTTCGGGCCCCCATAGGCAAACTGGCCCGACCGCGCGAGGGCCGTTGCCGCCTCGGCCCCGGTGATGGCATAGCTCTTGGCCAGATCGTTCCGCAGGGCGTCCGCCAAAGGGACCGACAGCCCTCCTCGCGCCTCGATCTGTGACGCCATGGTGGTCTCCATGGCGTCCAGCTCGGAAAGGACGATGGTGGCCACCGCCGCTGGAGTCCGATCCGGCGATGCATCTACAGCCGCGATGATCTGGTCCCGACTCGACTCGCTGAGCGGAAGCGGTTCGGGGTCAGCGAAGTACTTGATGCCCGCGATCGCGAACGCAGCCATCACCAGCACATAAAAGACTCGGTTCATCGCTTCCTCGGTCGACGGCCTGCAGTCTATGGCATCTCGGCTCCGTCGACCGGGTCCTGCACCTGCGCTGAGCGTTTGCCGCCCCTGAGAATATGTTTGGACTGCGATGCGCCGGTGGGGGGATTCGTTGCCGCGTCGGAATCGCCAGAAGTGGCACCGAGAGCGCCGACTCGCGGCCGAGGCAGCCAAGGCCCAGCGGCGCGAGCGTCTTCGTGATTTGCGAGAGGCTCGGGCCGAAAGGGCTGCCCACGCAGACGCGGTGCTTCAGGGCGAACATCGTCGCGGGACCCCGCGTAGCGCCGCAGAAGACCAAGAGCGGGTGTCCATCTCCAACCTGCTCGACCTCGCTGATGTGGATGTGAGCGTTCAACGGCGCGTTTTGCGGCTGCAAGACGCGATGTGGCGGATCAGCCCTGGATCCACCTCGAGCGAGGATCTGCCTTGGCTGCTCCTCATCGCGAGGTGCCCTTGGGTGGGCACGCCCGAAACGTTCACCCCCCCTTCCCGATCCGTCCGTCGGAAACGCGAGGCGATGGCTCTGCACTTGCTCACGGCCTACCCCGTGCCGCGGTTTTTGGTACGCGCGCTGGAGATCGAGCCCCTCGCCGTCGCACGGGTTCCCGAAGAGGACGAATGGGCCGTGCGAATCCTGTCGCATGTGGGAAGGGGCGAGTCGCTGCGCAAGTTGGTGGGCACTCGCTGGTTGCCCGCTCCGCTCACCCGCGCGATGCAGCATCGCTTCTTGTCGATGCGGGTCGACACAACGCCCATCTTGGCCCTTCGCACAGCCCAAGTGGTGGGCTGGGGCGGTCGAGCGCCGTTCGCTCGCCGGCTCTGCCGAACCCGGCTCCAGTCCCTGCGGGGGCCCGATCCCGAGATCGGCGAGGGGTTCTGGCACCGCATCATCGGCTGGTTGGCAGACAAACCCGATGCCTACATGCTCGAGACTGCGGTTCTCGACAGGATCCTCGCGTGGTTCGAACATCGCCAACGGGAGTCGCTCGGCCAGCCGTTGCGATTGAAGGGACGCACCCTTGCGACGGTGCTCGACGCCAGTGATCGGTGGTGGTCCGAAACGCAACGCATCGAGGCGTCAAAACCCTTCGCGCCGTCAGGCTTGGCCGCATTTGAGGAAGACGGTTGGTCGATCGTCGAAATCCGCTCGTACGAGGAACTCGCTCGTGAAGGGGAGATCATGCACCACTGCGTGGCGTCCTACGAACGGCTGATCCAACGCGGCAAAGTCTCGATTTGGTCGCTGCGACTCGAGGGCGAGCGTGAAGCCACGATCGAGGTCGCGCTCGGCGCAGGCAAGGTGGTGCAGCTCAAGCAGGTCTGCAATCTGGCCGCGACCGCGGAACAACGGGCCGTGGCACGCCGATGGGCCGAACGGAACCGCCTCACCATGTCGGCATGAGCCGTCCTTGCGGAGCGCGGGAGGTACCATGCCGGCCATGTCGCTTTTGCTTCTGACCACGTTGGCCTTCGCAAACCCCGCCGATCCGGCACCTTCGACAGATGTTCCAGCCGAGGAACGCGACGACGATCAGCCCTGGAGGCGAGTCGGGTGGGGCTTCGGGGCGGTTCCGGCCGTCAATTTCAACACCGACGATGGATTTGGGTTTGGCGCGGTGGCCTCGATCTACCGCTATGACGGCCAAACCTCGCCATACCGCACCGCGTTGACCGTCATCCTGTTTGCCACGACAAAAGCGGTGCAGGACCATTCGATCCGGCTTGACGCGCTTCGGGTGGGCAATTTGCCACTTCGCCTGAACGGACGCCTCACCTTTCGCGCCTATCGCTCGGACAACTTCTGCGGCTTTGGAAACGCCGTGACGTGTGACCCTGCGGTTCCCGAAGCGTTGCTCCCGGAACTGAACCTGCCGGACGAAGAGGCGGAAGAAGACTTTCTTCGTAGGTATTACCTCACGCGCTACATCAACCCGAACGTCGACATGATCGGGCGATGGGAAGTCGATCCCATGCCCCACCGCTTCGAGGTGATCGGCGCGATCCGAGCCCTCACCCTGCGACCGGGCGACTTCCAGACGGCCACGCCCTACCCCAACAGCCTCTACGCCGAGGTCTTTCCCGAAGGCGAACGAGGTTTCTTGGGCGTCATCCAAGCGGGCGTGATGCTTGACAATCGCGACAATGAGCCTGCGCCCATCCGCGGCTATTGGCTCGAAGGTTCGATTCGAGGCGCATCGAGGCTTTGGGGCAGCGATTGGGACTTCTTCGGGTTCAACGTGACCTCACGCACCTACGTTCCTCTCGGAACCGACCGGCTGGTGTGGGCCAACCGGGTCGTCGTGGATGGAAAAGCCACGAACTCCCTTCCCATCCTCGAACTCGCCATGCCGGGCGGGACCCAACGCTACTTCACCTTCGGCTGGCTCAACGCGGGTCGCGGCATTCGCCAAAAGCGCTTCATCGGAGAAGCGTTGGTCATGGAGCAAGCCGAGCTTCGGTGGACGGCCCTTCCTCTCAAGGTGGCCCGCATTCCCGTCGACATCGGCGTCCTGGGCTTCGTCGACCTCGGGTTTGTGGGCGCGGACCTTAGCGAGTTCGGCACCATGTTCGACACCCCGTTGGTGGGCACGGGGGGCGGCTTGCGAGTCGCCGTCGACAAGAACTTCATCATTCGGGCCGACGTGGGCGTCTCCCCGACGGAAAACTATGCTCCCCGCGTCTATATCGACCTGAACAATACGTTCTGACTCACAGCGACCTGACGGGTTGCGCCCAACTGTCACGGAACGTCTTGGACTCGAAGGAACCCCTCGCTCTGCCGTCCCAGAATCACAAAGGCAGTCACCGTGGAGGGAACATGACCCGCCTTCGAAATTGGCTACTGGCCGCGGTTGTGGGTGGACTCTTCGTCGCCAGTCCCGCCTTCGCAGGCCCCTACCGAGGCGGGTCGCTCCGACACGTCGTCCAGCAGCAAGAGGCCGAGATCGCCCGGCTCGTCGCGGAGCGCAACACTGCCCAGGCCCAGGTCGCCCAGCTGCAGCGTCGCGTCGCACAGTCGCCTACGCCGGGACAGTGGGCCAATGCTCAGTCCCAGATCGCAAGCCTCGAGCGACAGTTGGTCGAAGCCCGGCGCTTCCGTGGCCAGCACCTCGTCCAGAAGATCGACCGGCTTCGCGGAGAACTCGAGCTGACCCAGGCGCAGCTCGTGAGCACCGAAGCGCGGCTTGCGGAAGCCGAGCAGACCGCCACTCGTCGACGGCGCCGCGTTGAGCGCCTGCGGAACGAGCTGTACGCGGCAGAGGCCCGTATCGCACGCCTCGAGACACGGTTGGGTGTGCGAGCGACGAAGGTCGAGGGCCGCAGCCGCGGGCGACGGGTGGTCGTCGTCGACGACTAAGGCGGCGGGGCCGGCGGTCTCGCACCCACGCCCAGCCGAATCGCCGTTTGCCCCAGGAACGTTTGCGCGCGCGTTCGCCACTCGGCGAGGGCGCGCTCGTAGTTTCCACGTGCCGACTTGAAGCGCCGAGCTGCATCCGCGATCTTGTCGGACCGCGGATCGGTCGACGGAATCGCCCGCATGGTGGCCAAGTAGTCATTGAGGAACCGCTCGCTTTCGCGCATGCGAGCCGGCTCCTCCCGCATCGAGACCCACCGGCGATGACTCGCGTAGAGCTCCTGTCCCATCGACCCAATGAGCACATCGTGGTCGCGGATCGTCTGGTAGAACTGCGCCCGCGAATCGTTGGCACGTCGCGCCGCACTGCCGAGCTGCATGCTGGAGGTGGCGACCAGCGTCGCCATACCCAACAACGCAAGGGCGGCGAAGCTCATGCCGGCCAGGCCTCCCAGCAGCAACCAGCGCCCCAACGCCCCCCGGGTCTTCGGGCGACGCAGGGTGAGGTCAGAACTGTGCCGACGCTCTTCATCGTGGAGGATGGCATCGGCATCTACACCAGAGACCGAGGCATCGGCGCCCGCGGGCAGGGTGGCGGCCATGGAGGGCTCGACGAGTTGCGATGGCGCACCCAACAACTCGGGCGACCCCTGCGGCGTCACAACCACAGATTCGGCAGAACGCTCCAGTTCGGCAAGCCGCTCGGCTTCTCCTTCATCGGCGTAGTCCGGCAACGTTTCGGGATTGAAGGTCTCGGGCGGCTCCCACCCCTTGCGTTCGTGGATCTCGTTCGTCGGCATGACGTACGGGAGCCCGGCCACATCAGGTTCGGGAGCGGATGTTTCGGGACGGCCGAGTTCGGCCAACGCTTCGGGTGCCTCGCCGGCTTGGGTCGCCGCGTCCTCTTCGTCCTCTTCGGCCGCATCCTGCATGTGCTGGGCTCGCTGCCACACCACATCCATCGTGTCGGTCACGTGGTTGTTCGAGGGCTCCCGTGCCACCGCCGCGGCGGCGAGAGCGGCCGGGCTCCGCCGGTCGAGGATCGCTTCCAATTCAGGGAAATCGGGTGCAACCGGCAACGCCAGCTCATGGGCCGGTCCCTTCAAGGGGCGGCTACCCGCGGGATCTGAGCCTACGGACCGCCCCGCGCGCAACAGCGCCTCGGCAACCTGACGCGCATGGCGAGGGCGCGTTTTGGGGTCCTGCGCACAACACCGCCGAATCACTTCGGTGAGTGCCTTGGGAAGGCCATCGAAGACCTTGTCGTCGGACTCCGCCTCGAACAGGAAGTCTGGCGGCGTCTTCGCGGTGAGCAAAGCGAACAGGGTGGCGCCCACCCCGTACAGATCGGATGCCACCGTGCGACGACCCGGATCGCGACGCTGTTCAGGCGCGACGTAGCCAATCTCGTCCAAGCGAAGCGCAGAACCACCCGCCACCCAACGCAAGCTTGGCTCCGACAGGGTGATCGCCCCATCCTCGGCCACGTGCAGCCGCTCGGGATGAACATCGGAGTGCGCAAGCCGCACCTCGTGCAGCGCCTGCAACCCGTCAAGCGCTTGACGCATGACCGCGATGCTCTGTCGCGGGGTGAGGGGCCCATGCTGGGCAAGATGCTCAAGTAGCGAGGGTCCGTAATGGTCCTCGACCACCGCCCACGGGAGCGCGCCTTCGGGCTGGACATCGACCACCCGCACGACGTGCCGATGGTTGAAAGCCACCAAACGGCTCGCCTGCTTGACGAACAATTCTCGAATCTTCGGGTGGTTCGCGTAGCGGGGAGCGAGTACCTGTACGGCTCGGAACAGGCCCAATCGCTCGTCATACGCCCGGTACGTACGTACCACGACGTCCTCATCGATGGCCTGAACCACGCGGTACCGTCCCTCGGCGAGCGACGGTGCATGTTGGCGAATTTGGTCGGGCAGGCCCGTCATGGCCCACGCCTAACCTGGGCCCCCGGTCAGTTCCCTTCAAAGGAGGGTTCGGTCTTGGTCACGAACGCCTGCATGGCACGGCCCAAGTCCTGGTTCATGAGGTGGGCGGTATTCCATGCGGCAACGTACGCGAGCGATCGATCGATCTCGTGTCGGGCCTGTTCGACCATGACCGCCTTGGACCCCTGCACCGCCAGCGGAGCCCGCGACGCGATCTCGGTGGCAAGGGCGTGGGCGCCCGCGAGCATCGCATCCTGATCGCTGAAGACCTGCTGGACGAGCCCGGCCCGTTCCGCCTCCGCCGCTGGCACATCGCGTGCGGTGAAGACCCAGTTTCGGGCCCGGCCTTCGCCGATGATGCGGGGCAGACGCTGGAGGGTGCCGAGATCGGCCACGATGCCCACGCGCGCCTCGCGAACGCTGAAGTAGGCATCTTCGGACGCCACACAGAGATCACAGGCCGTCACGAGGTCGACCCCGCCTCCGACGCACGCGCCATGGACCGCCGCCACGATGGGCACCCGACACCGAGCCACACTGGTGATCGCGTACTGAAGCTGCTCGATGAACCGATGCAACGCCGCCCGCTTCGCTCCATCGGGCGGCTCCGGCTGCAAGCTGACGGGCATTTTCGGCACCATCGCCATCAGATCGAGGCCTGCACTGAAGCTCTTGCCCTCCGCCTTGAGGATCACGACGCGAACACCTTCGGCCGCATCAATCTGATGAATGCGGGCCGGGAGTTCTTCGAAGAACGCCGGACCCATCGCGTTGCGACGCTCCGGTACGTTCATCGTCAGCGTGGCAATCGCCCCTTCAATGTGGAGTTCGACGGCAGCCATGGCAGCTCCTATGACGGTGGAGTGTCCAGCCTGGGCCGCGTGAAGGCGTACGTCAAGGCTCGTTCGCGAGGCGATCAAGAGCCGCATCGGTCAACCGAAACGTCGTCCACTCTTCGAGCGGGGTAGCGCCCAGCGACCGGTAGAACGCAATCGCGGGCGTGTTCCAATCGAGTACCGCCCACTCGAGCCGTTTGCCTCCGCGCAGGCGGGTTTCGGCCGCCAGTCGAGCCAACAGGGCCCGCCCGACGCCGCGACCGCGGTACGCCGGCAAAACGAAGAGATCTTCGAGGTGAATGCCTCGACACCCTCGCCATGTGCTGTACGTCTCGAACCACAGCGCAAAGCCCACCGGCTGGCCATCCAGTTCGGCGATGAAGCAGAAAAAGGGCGGATCGTCGGATGCGATCTGCGCCCGGAGGGTGGCTGCGTCCACCTCTACCGCATCGGGCTCGCGCTCGTACGTCGCCAGGGCCTCGATGAAGGACAGCAACGTCTCGGCGTCGTCGGGACGTGCCCATCTTAGATTCAGCGTCATGACCTCGATGCTACGCGATCGACGTGAGGTCGTCCCGCCACAATGAAAAGCGGGTGCCCCATCCCAGAGCGGCCACCTCGACCGCCACCTCGGGCAGCGCTTCCTCGGGAGATCGCGCGGCCGCCTGGGCCATCCACAGGATGGTGCCCACATCAATGCCCGCGGGCCGCTCCGAGGGTGCGCGATGGTGGTCGGCCACTCCTTCCACCAGCGAACGCTCGAACGACCACAGGTGCAGCAAGGCAGCCCCAACCGTCGCATGCGTGTTTCCGTGCCGTTCGGCTTCGACCACGTCGAGGGGCTGGCCCGAGCGCTCCGCGAGGCGACGATCTTGGGCAAGCCGAGCGGGATCGCGATCCGCCAGCACGAGCTGCCCCACGTCATGGACCACGCCCGCGAAGTACGCCGTTTCGGCGAGTTCAGGTGCGACATCCTGACCGATCCGCAGCGCAATCCTCGCGACCTGAAAACTGTGCCGGGCCAGCTGTTCGGCCGTGATGCCCGAAGCGGTGGGCACCGAAAACCGCTTGGCAATCTCCGCATCAAGCACCAAGGCCTGGAGCGTTCGGACCCCGAGGCGTGCCACCGCCTCCTCCAACGTCTTGATGCGTCGGCCTCCGCCGTAGAACACGGAGCTGGCAATGCGAAGGACCCGCGCGGATACGGCAGGGTCACGGGCCACCACATCCGCGAGATCCCGGACTCGAGCTGTCGGATCACGGGCAATCATGCGTAGCTTTGGAGCGATTTCAGGAGCCGACGGAAGGTCACGTGCGCCAAACACAATGCGGCGCAGCTCTTCAGAGCTGATCCACGCTCGAGCGGTCAGGGCATCCTCGATGGTGGCGAGCAACGCTCGGGGATCCGTCTCCTTGCTCACGATCCGGTGCGCCACGGCAGACATCTCGGGATCGCCGCAGGCCTCCTCTGAGGCGGTAAACACCACCCGCAGCATGTCCGGCCAGCGACGCCCCAGTTCCGAGAGCAACGCAAGCCCATCGTGCGTGCCGACCTGAACATCCGACACCACGACGTCCGCAGCTCGTGTGCTCAGCGCGACAAACACTTCGGCAGGCGTCGAAGCCACGACGACGGCCCAATCCGGGCGGGTGTGGCGCAACGCCCGACGCACCGCCCGGAGCACCAACGGATCATCGTCGATCAGCAAGACGTGGGGACCCGGCATGCCCCTTCATCGACCAATGTCAGGGTTCCATGAACACCCAGCCGATCACGTCGCCGCTAGCCCCCGACCCTCGGATCGCGACCGCGCTCCGATCCGCATCGCCATACACCGAGACCGCATCGACGGTACGGCCCGAGAGCGGAGTTGCATTGAGCCCGAGTTCCACCGTTTCGACGGTGGCCCCAATGTGCTGCTCCACCCACAGCTCGACACCGCCTTCGGTGCTGACCAGCCCGGCAACCGTCAAGTCGTTGCCGTCAAGATGAGCGTCGATCTGAGTCACCGTGCCCGTCACCGAGGTCAGCACGTCGATGGAGGCGTTGCCAAACTCCTCCACCCGCGCCTCGCCACCGTCGACCACCATCAGCAACCCGTCGTCCTCGTCGGCAAAGGTGATCCCGTCGTTGACGGGGTTGCCATAGACCTGCCAGGTCGATTCGTCGTCGAGGAGCCAGGGGGTACACGCTCCGCCATCGCAAATCTGAATCGACAGGTCACCGTTGCCGAGGGGCGGGGCGTCGACAAAGCAAAGGGTTCCTGGATCATCACTGGATCCCGCTGCCCCCAAGCCCGCTCGACGGAACGCGTGCAGCCGTGCATCCGCACCGCTGCAGGCCAGGCCATAGAGGTCACCGGCTGCGTCGAAGCCCATCTCAATGTCGTCCGGCACGTAGCTCGGAGATAGCGGACGCAGGTTCGCGGGAGGCGTCGAGAACGCCCCGTTGGTCGACAGTCGCACCACATCGGCAAGCACCAACCAAGTCGAATTGACTCCGAGGGGGTCGGTCTGGGTGGTGAGCACGCCGATCCGCGGATCGTTGATGCCGTCGCCGTCGGCATCGGTGGGGGCAGGATCGACAGCGATATCGACCAGGCCCTGCAACTGCTGTGGCGTGGCCTTCCATTGCGGGTAGCCCACCGTGTCAGGCACCTGAAACCGCTGCCCCGAGGCCTGTAGCGAGATGGGAAAGACCACCCCCGCCGACATCAGCGGCTTGCCCGCTTCGAGTTCGAGCACGTCGCCGGCCACGACAATCACAAAATCATCGCCAAGCCGCGCGATCTCGGGGTTGGTCACGCCCTCGAACGCGTAGCCCGCGAGCGGAGCGTCCGGAGCGGTCTGCCCGAACACAAGCCCTCCGGCACCCGCGCGACCATCACAGTCCCGGTCGTTGGGACCCCCAAACACTTCGAGTGCTCCGGGCCACACGAGCGAGTTTTGGTCGTCACAGTCGTTGCGGCCCGGTGGATCCACCAATCGGGCATCGGGGTTGGCCGCCCCCCAAGCCGCACGTTCCGCCTCGGTAATGCCCCAGTTTACCACGTAGTCTGCGAAGGCCGCCTCACTCGTACCCGCGGCCATAAAGCCGTCGCCGTCAAAGTCGAAGTCGTTGTTTCGCGCACAGTCCGTGTCCAGACCATCGCCAAACACGTCATTGACGGGGTCGCCGGGCGCACTCGGCCTCACGTCCGCCGGCACAAGATCGGGAAATGTCGCGCTGGCCGTGTCGAGGCAATCCCCGAACGGATTCACGTCAGGAACGGGAAACAGCGGCGGACCACCTGCCCAATGACGATTCAGGTAAGCCGGAAAGTCGTCCTCGAACTCGGGCGGCATGAAGCCATCACCATCGGCGTCAAAGTCGTTTTCGCCGTCGCAGTCGGAGTCCACCCCATCGTAGATGACGTCCTCCAGACCGTTGCCCCGGAACAATGTTGGATCCTGGTCATCGCAATCCGCGAACGCATTGGGCCCGTTCAAGTCCCCGCCCGCATCGGCGACGAACCGCTCGGCCTCCTGACGGGTGATCCCGAAGCGGTCGAGGTAGGCCTCGAAGGCGTCTTCGACGAGAACACGCTGGCCTTCCACTCGCACGAAGGTCGGCATCTGACCATCGCCATCGGCGTCGAAGTCGTTGCTGCGATCGCACTTGCCGTCGAGGCCGTCGTACGGAACCTCGGGATTGTTGGGATCGGGGGAGATGAGCGCGGCTGACTCAATCACAGAGGGATCGTCTGCGCAATCGACGGGAAGCCCCTTGAACTCTGCCGGGTACTCGAATGGCGCGTAATCCGCTTCGGAAATGCCGGGAAACCCGTCGCCATCGGCATCGATGAGATCGCCGTCATTGGCACAGTCGTTGTCGAGCCCATCGTAAGGAATTTCGTCGATATCAGGGGACTGCAAGGGATTTTCATCGTTGCAGTCTTCAGCCCCAGGCGAGCCATCCCCATCGCCATCGAGCAGCCGCTGCCGCTCTTCGAAATCGGTTCGTCCGACGTAGACGCAGGACGTCAGCGCCACCATCCACACCACAGACCGGAGCCAGACCATGTCGCACCTCTTCCGAGCAGAAGCCGTCTATGGGGAACGGAGGTCCGGTGCCACGCCGTTCGATGGCTCGTTCGTCTCCCACCTGAAATCCGAATTCCATACGATGGTAGAACCTTGCTCACCAGGTGGGTCCCGTGGTCCGGTCCTCGTCGTTGGTCGATCTCGTCAAGCTGTCGATGAATACGCTTGCCACCCCAATCCTCGAGGAGGTGGCGCTCGATGTGGTCGAAGGCACTCTTCCACCCGAGATCAACGGCGTGCTGTTGCGCAACGGGCCCGGGCGCCAGGAGCGAGGGGGCCAGCCTTACGGTCACCCCTTCGATGGGGACGGATTCGTTCAACGGCTCGCAATCGAGGATGGGCAAGCCCGCTACCGGGCCGACTGGGTGCGCACCGAAGAGTGGAAGGCCGAGGAAGCGGCCGATCGCATCCTCTTTCGGGGGTTCGGGACCAATCGGCCGGGGGGCACCTGGACCAACATGTTCGACCTCCGCTTCAAGAACGCAGCTAACACCTCGATCATTACGCATGCAGGCCACACCTTAGCCCTTTGGGAAGGAGGCATTCCTCATGCGGTGGATCCCAACACGTTGGCCACGCTGGGTCGCTTCGACTTCGCGGGTGGACTTAGGAACCAGCGTTCGTTTTTCGACAAGTGGCTGAATCCCGAACTCCCATTCGCCGCGCACCCGAGGTTCGACCCTCACACCGGCGAACTGTGGAGTTTTGGCGTAGCTCATGGTATAAAGAACCACCTACTGATTCACCGCGTCTCGGCCGAGGGACAGCTCAAGACGCATTGGGTGGAGCTGCCTCAGCTGCCCTTCGTGCATGACTTCGTGCTGACCGAGAAGTACTGCGTCTTCGTGCTGCCTGCGGTCTCCTTCGCACTCGGGGCGGCGCTGTTGGGCCGCCGATCTCCCGTTACCTCCCTGCAGCTCAAGGACAATCGCCCCGGCCTCGTCCTGCTCTGGCCGCGCGATGGAGGCGCCCCGCGATGGGCCGAAGGGCCGAGCGGTTTTGTGTTCCACTGGGCGCATGGCTTCGAGGATGCGCACGGCAACGTGGTGCTCACTGGAATGCACTACCCGAGTTTCCCGCGTCTCGATGCGCCGCTCGAGCAGGTGGGCCGCAGTGTTCCGGTGCCACTCCGATTGACCATCGACGCGAACGACCGATCCACCATGGACGCGGCGAGCGATCACCTGCTGGAGTTGCCCACCACGGCCACGCCGTTCAACCAGCCCACGCGCCGCATCTTTGGCGTCGCGGGTCCACCGGAGCGGGACTACCCCGTGCTCACGGGCATCGGGGAGCTCGATCCCGACGACCGCTTCCTCTACCGTGACCTCTACCCGGCGGTGCCGGGAGAGCCGATTCCCGTCGCGGACGGGCGATGGCTGATCACCTGGGTGTTCTACGCCGATGACCCCAGTGAGATCTGGGTCCTCGACGCCGAAACCCTTGAGACCCAGGCCCGCATCCGACTTCCGGTATCGGTGCCCCAGGGACTCCACGGGCAATGGACCGAACGCGTGGCGTGACCTTCAAATCTCTTCGGGGGACGGCCCGCGCCAGAGGACTCGGTAGAGGTCCGTTCGACGGTCGTTCCAGTTGCGCGTGGTGCCGCCCATCCGATGCCGCCGCAACTGCTCGGTATCGACCTCGTGGACGAGCACCGTTTCTTGGTTGGGCGACGCCTCGGCCGCGATGCCGTCCCAGGCGAAGCCGACGTCGAGCGGTGTGTACACGCCGGATTGGGCGTAGTGGACGTCTGCGTTCTCGACAAACGGAAGGTTTCCCACGCAGCCCGCGGTCACCGTGTAGATGTGGTTTTCGATGCAGCGCGCGAGGGCGGAGGTGCGAACTCGGATGTGGCCATAGCGATCGTTGGTGTTGTAAGGCACAAACAGGATGCGCGCGCCCTTGGCCACCGCTACGCGTACGATCTCGGGAAACTCACAGTCGTAGCAGACCAAGATCGCGATGCGTCCTCGGTCGGTGTCGAACACCTGGACCTCATCCCCGCCCTGGACGCCCCACCACCGCGCTTCGGACTGGGTGATGTGGATCTTCTTCTGCCGCTCGAGGGTGCCATCGCGGCGAAACAGGTGAGCCACGTTGTAGAGGGTGTCGGCCTCGTAGGTGACCGTCGATCCGGCCACGATGTTGACGTTGCCGCGCAGCGCCAAGTCACGAAACAGCTCAAGGTAGCGAGGGGTGTACTCGGCGAGCCTGCGAATGGCCTGTTCGGGCTTTCGATTGTCGAGCAGCGTGAGGAGTTCGAGCGTGAAGAGCTCCGGAAACACCACGAAATCGGATCCGTAGTCCGAAGCCGTGTCTACGAAGAAGCGGCACTGTTGCTCGAAGTCCCGGATGTGAGCGATTTGCAGCATCTGCCACTGCACAGCCGCGAGCTTGACCATGCGAACCGCACGCCGCTGCCGATGGCGGTCTGGCACGTGGTCGAGGTTGGTCCACTCGAGGTGGGTGGCGTAGCCAGCCGAGTCCTCATCGGACTTGTCGTAGTCGGGAATCAGGGCCCGTAGGGAAAAGCCATTGGCAAGCTGGACCGTGAGCACAGGATCGTGAAGCCGGCGCGCGATCACCGCCTCCACGTACTCCCGAGCCGTCATCTCCTGCCGACGCGCCGCGTAGCCAGGAATGCGACCGCCAATCGCAATCCGCGCCAATTCGCGGTCTTGAACGAGCCGCTTGCGAGCCTCGTAGAGCCGTCGAGCCAAACGCATGCCTCGGAACTCGGGGTCCACCTGAATCTCGATGCCGTACAACGTGTCGCCGTCAGGATCGTGGTTCTCGATGGTGCCGTTGCCACTGACCGCCTTCCAATTGTGCAGATCACCATAGTCATCCTGCTGAATGATGAGGCTGCTGGACGAGGCCACGAGCCGCCCCTCGACGAAGATCCCGAACTGGCCCTCGGGAAACCGCTCGAGGTGAGCCCGAAATTCGTGTTCTGTCCATGGCGTCTGACTCGGGAAACACCGCAATTCGAGTTCGATGAGGGACGCAAAGTCGTCGAGGGTCAGGTTGCGCAACTCGAGCTTGCGCTGGAACTCATCGAGGTTCGCCCGATCCTCGGACATCGTTGGCATCCCCTTGGTATTGCAGGTCCAACGTCATGGTGCCCACCGGAGCGACGGGCCCCCGAAGCACCACCGCGCCAGATGAACGCACCGTGACGTGCAAGACCCCGCCAGGCATCGATAGCGTCTGCGGTCGGTCCCAGGATTGATGACCCCGATTCGCGGCGACAAACGCCACCGCACAGGCGCTCGATCCCGAGGCCTGCGTTTCACCGGCCCCACGTTCCCAGATCCGGAGTTCCGCTCCCCCAGGACGAGGCTCGACGAACTGCACATTCGTACGATTCGGAAAGTGGGGATGCCGCTCGATCGCCGCGCCCCAGGCCCGCCAAGGAACTTCGTCAAAGGGGCCCGGGTCCCACACCACGACATGCGGATTGCCGATTCGCACCTCGGTGACGTGCAGCACCCTCGGATCCGCCGAGCCCAGCGCCGACGTCGGCAGGCGGTGATCCACCCATGGCCCCTGCGTGGCCACCCCCATCTCGATGGTCACTTGGGTCCCTTCGACCAAGCAGTCCACCACATCCACGCCCGTGTCCACGGTGAAGCGGGTTCCCGCCTCCCGATCCCGGGACAGCCAATAGGCGTAGATGCGGAGCCCATTGCCCGACTTTTCGGCGACCGACCCATCGGGATTCCAGATGCGAACGCCATGGTCTGCGCGCTCGGTCGACATCGGTTCGAGGATTCCGTCCGATCCGATGCCCCGATGCCGATCGCACAGGGCGCGCACGCGCGGCGCAGTCAGCGCAGAAGCCTCAACCGCGACCAGGTAGTCATTGCCAAGCCCGTGCGCCTTGAACCACTTCACCAGCGGAACCAGCCCGTCTTGCGCTTGTAGGGAGCCAACATCGACATGGCCTCCTCATGCTGCGGATCGAGCGAGATCGTGATCTCGAGCCAGCGGATCATGTAGTCGCTGTCTTGATGATTCGCCGCGATGCGCGCCCGCAACCATGCCAATTCCGCATGGCGTTCCTGCAGGTCTTGCGCAAGCGAACACGCCGAAAGGGCAGCTGCATACTGTCCTGATGCGTAGTACCGCTCGCCCACTTCGGCCATCACCGCGATGGCCCGATCTTCCATATCGGGGTCGGGCAGTGCCTTACTCGCGGCCCGAAGTGCGTTGGCTCGTTCATCGAGGAGGACGTTGAGTTCTGCGTAGTCCATCCACCAGTCGGTGCGGGCTGGCTCCTTGGCCAATCCCCGTTCGAGGGCGGCAAGCGCACCGTTCAGGTTGCCCACGTTGGCTTCGAGGCCTGCGATGACCCCGAAAACGACCGAAGGACACCCCGGATTGTCAGCCCATTCGTAGGCCTCGTCGAGCGCCCGATCGTACTCGTTCATCGCTTCGAGGACCGACAAGCGTTGGACTTCACCGGCGACCGGATCATCGCCCCAGCGCGTTTGCGCGGTCGCGAGCTTCAGCGCGAGCACGTACCGACCCGATTGTGACAACGCCTGCGAGGCCAGCATGTAGTCATTGTCGGGGTGAAGGCTCGCTAGTCGATCGTGCAGCGCTTTGTCCTCTTCCGGCGTGAGCCCGCAGTACGTACAACGCTCCTCATCGAGGTCTCCCCCACAGTTCACGCATCGATCATGATAGGGAAACCGAAGGTTGGTCGCATACTTCTCGGTACGATGAACATGCCCGCACGAGGCGCAGAAGTACACATCCGCGTACTGGTCCTCGACCAGCCGGGGGGTCCATTGCAGATCCATGACGGGGCAGCACTGGGTTTCCACCATCGATTCCCCTACCGCCACACTTCACCCAGGAGGCAGTGGAAGCCAGCGGTGTCGCTTGGAATTGTAGCGCCCCCCTTTGAGGGTGCAAATCGAGCAACATCGTGCTCAACGAGCCCCCCTTGTCTGCCGAGGAACGGGGATGGGGCCGGGGAGCTGTATTGACGGATCGGACGACCCTGAGACGTTGGGCCAAGCGGCGACGCCCTCTCGACACCCTCGAGGCGAGTGTAGTGCGGGCCTGGCTCGCCACCGAAGATGACATCGCTCGAGCCCGCTTGCACGCGCTTCGCTACGTCATCTCGTTCGCCCGACTGACCGTCGTACGCGACGCCAGCGGTGTTGACCACGACGTCACCGGTTTTCTCGCTCGGCATCACCAATGGGTACGTCTTCGTCTCGAGCCCCGCATTGCCAAGC
Organism: Myxococcota bacterium; assembly: GCA_039208735.1. GTDB lineage: Bacteria > Myxococcota_A > UBA796 > UBA796 > DRPG01. The sequence goes on from JBCCQY010000089.1 coordinate 15,978, forward strand.
TACCGGGCCAGGGGCTTCGTGCAGTCGCCGAAGAGTTACCCGACCTCCTCGCGCGGACCCGACGGCTCCGAATCGAGCTGCTGGCGCACGTCGGTGTCGACCGACCCTCTCTCGAACGCGAAATCACGGAAAAACGACTCGTGGTCGCGTCGGGCGGCGGTGGGGGCGCGGGCTACGTCTATCCCGGCGTCTACGAACAGCTGGAGCGCTCTGGCCTCGTCCCCGACCTGATGGTGGGCACCTCGATTGGCTCGTTGATGGCGATGTTCCGCGCTCGACGCCGGCGCTACGATCTCGCTGCCTACGTCGCAGCGGCCCGCTCGCTGTCGTGGGGCGGGGTGTTCCAAATCCTGGAAACCGCGAACCGCTACGGATTGCCCGCCACCCTGCGTTTGCGGCTGCGGAGCGCCATCGGCCACCTCTTTCTTCGTGAGGACGGTCAGCCCATGCGGCTTTCCGACATGGAGATTCCGCTCCACGTGATCGTGACGGGCATCACCGTCGATGCGCTCAAGCACGATCTCGAATTCTACGAGCATCTGCTCGACGATGACGTTCAACGATCCGGGATGCCAAGCGGATTGTCCGACCTGACGGGGCGACTCAAGGTGACCGGCGTCGTTCGTGAATTCCTGTCCCGCCCCGACGCCCTCAAACGCATCGTCTTGGGCCGGGACCGCGGCACCGAAGACTTCGATGTCATCGACGCGGCGGGGTTCTCGAGCGCGGTGCCCGCGGTCATCCACTACGACGTGTTGCGTGAAGATGCGCGCATGCATCAGATGCTGGGCCGCCTTTACGCAGATTACGGCATCACGCGCCTTGGTGAAGGCGGACTCACCTCGAACGTGCCCGCTCGAGCAGGGTGGGAATCCGCTGTTGAAGGTCGACTATCAGACGGCCGCCGCAATGCATTCGTCCTCGCCCTTGACTGTTTTGCTCCCCACTGGCGCCGACCCTTATGGTTCCCCTTTCAACAGGTGGTCCGGTCTGCGAACGTACAATGGGACCGGCGATATGCGGACTTGTACATCCCGCACGTACATACGTTGTCGCCCGTGAATCTCGTGCCGTCGGTCAAGGAGGCCATGCGCGCCTCGAAGTGGGGTCGTGACGAAGCACGCCCACACATGCCGTTTGTTCGCGAGATGTGCCGTACCCTGCCGGGACTGTCTCCCGAACCGGCCGCGTGGGAGCGCGTTGGGTAACCTACGATCCTCTTCGAAACTCGGTGGGCGTCAACCCCGTCCAGCTGCGAAACGCTCGACTGAATGCCGTGACGTCTGAAAAGCCGAGTTCATCAGCTACTTCAGAGACCTGACGTTCGGGCGTTCCAAGGCTTCGCTGGGCCCGTTGCTGCCGTACCTCGTTCCGTATGGCCCGGAACGAGGTTCCTTCTTCACCCAAACGACGCGCCAACGTTCGGGGCGACATCGCGAGCATGCGTGCCACCGGGTCCCGGTCGGGCACGGGTTGGCCCGCCCAGAGCAAGCGACGCACCTGCTCGGCCAACGACACGTCAACGCGCCGCAGCGCCGCAAGATCGGCAGCCTGGCGCTCATAGGCTCGAAAGGCGAGGGGATTGGCCAGTCGCGGCTGGGCCTGAAGCACCTCGGGTCCAAAGATCATCGCCGTCTGTCGACATCCAAACCGAACCGGGCACCCCAGCACCGCGGCAATCGCCTCCGCATCGAAGGGCTTCGGCCAGGCAAAGGTCGCCTCGGTAGGCCTTAAGTCCTGGTCGGGGGCAAGGACGCAGCGCACGATCGCAAGGCTCGCTGCGAGATCGACAGTGGTCACGTACTGCTGGAGGACCGGAGTGGCCCGGGACCCGTGCGCATCGCCCGAGACCGTAAGGACCTGGGCGACATTCCCGTCGGCCGTGGGGCGGAACTCGACGCGGGCATGGCCCCAACACAACTCGGGAAAGCGCAGGCTCAACTCGCCGCAGCACATCAAATCGGGCGCATACATCATGGCCAAGCCCAGCACGCCGTAGCTTGTGACCTCTACGCCGGAACCGAAGTGGGCCGCGTGGCCCATCGGGGAGTGCTCGGGACCCAACTCCGCCGTGATGCGATTCAGACACGCCACTTCTTGCGCGTAGGTGATGGGAATATCGGGCTGATCGAGCGCGATCGGAGGAACCCCTGCGTTGAGCAGGAACGTCCGCTGCGCTTCCGGAGACCGGCCTCGCCATGCAAGCTGCATCAACACGCCAAGCACGCTGCGGCGCGGGGTGGCAAGGTCGCCCACCAGGAACGGCGCGACGTCAGCCACGCACGCCCGCCGACGTGGTTACCCCGGGCGCCACCGGGCGTGCATCCTCGACGCGTTTGAAGGCCAGCACGCCATCGTCGATCGTGCCCCACCGTAGCGACATCACATCCCCGAAGTAGTCGTCCCGATTGAGCCACGGTGCGGTCGTGCCCTGCCGCGGCATCTGAGCCAGACCGCGCTGGATGTAGCCGGCAGACGACAGTTTTGCCATGTACGGCTGGGTCTCTCCGGTCGTGTAGCGCGGCGTTGCAACGTCGAACCCATGGCGCTCCATGTGGTCGAACAGCCGGCACAACCAGATGGCCGCCAGATCGACCTTCAACGTCCACGACGCCGAGGTGTAGCCAATGACCGCCATCCAGTTGGGAACGTTACCGAACATCACGCCCTTGTAGGTCACGAGATCTGCGGCATCGAGAGGGCGACCATCGATCGACATGTCGATGCCTCCGAGGACTTGCAGCTGCAAGCCCGTGGCCGTGACGACGATGTCGGCGTCGATGGTCTGGCCCGACGCCAACGTCACTCCGGTCGGTCCAAACCGCTCAATCGTGTCGGTGACAATGTCGGCGCGGTCCGACTTCAGTGCCTCGAACAAGTCTCCTTCAGGAATGAGGCAAAGTCGCTGATCCCACGGGTTGTACTTCGGGTTGAAGTGGACATCGACATCGACCTTGCCCTCGGTGCCCTCGCGGGCCTGGTCCAGGAGATACTTCCGGATTCGCTCGGGAATGCCCTGGGCCAGGCGATAGAGCAGCCACCCCATCACCGTGTTCTTCGTGCGCACCATCGTGTGGGCCATACCTGCCGGGAACCAGCGTTTCAGCCACATGGCGACCGGATCTTGGGCGGGACGGCTGATCACGAACGTAGGCGAGCGCTGCAACATCGTGACGTGCGCGGCGGTCTTCGCCATCTCGGGCACCAGGGTCACCGCAGTGGCTCCGCTCCCCACGATGAGCACGCGCTTGCCTGCATAATCCAAGTTCTCGGGCCAATGCTGAGGATGGATGACCTGGCCCTCGAACGTGTCGAGACCGGGCAAATCAGGGGTGTGGCCGCGTTCGTAGTTGTAGTAGCCCGTGCCCGTGACCAAGAAATGGCAGGTGAGGTCGACCACGCCGCCGTCCTTACGTTGGACCCGCAGACGCCAGCGGCGCTCGGTCGAGGACCACGCGGCTTCCAGCACCCGATGGTGAAAGCGAATGTGGGGCTCAAGGTTGTACTCGTCGACCGTCTCGTGCAGGTAGTTGCGAATCGCTTCGGCCGTCGCCAAGTTGCGGTCCGCCACCCACGGCTTGAATGCGTAGCCGAACGTGTACATGTCCGAGTCGGACCGGATGCCCGGATACCGGAACAGATCCCACGTCCCTCCGATGGCATGGCGACCTTCCAGCATCACAAACGTGCGGTCGGGCTGTCGTTGGCGGAGGTGCGCGGCCACTCCGATGCCCGAAATTCCCGCGCCCACGATGATGACATCGACGTGTTCCATCTCGCCCTCCCGGCGGCCCGAACGCTTCGGGCCAACCGCATGACCTCACCCGTCTAAACGTAGAGCATCTGCGGCCGGTTTACCCGTACCCCCGAGGCCAACCTGTTGACATTCGGGGCCACGATCACGGGCATGGGTCGCAGCTTCCCATTCGGCGCCAAATTGGTTACGCCAACGCCCTCGATTCTCGAAAGTGAATTTCATTTTCAATAGAGGCGACTGGTGTTTGGTTCCGCACTTCCTGTCTGCATGGTCCTTGTGAGCCCTGCTGTCGCGGACGAGCCGCACACCAAAGGTCGGGTTGAGGTTCGGCTTGAGTCCACCGTTGAAGCTTCCGAAACGTCGATCCAGCTGGTTGGCAAGGGCGAGGCGGTGTGGACACTCCGCCTCGAGCCGGATGGGCGTTGGGTGGCCACGCCACCTCCCGGCTCCTACGACCTTGTCGCCTTCGTGGACGGTTTGTTGGTCCACCGTCAAGCGCTGACGCTCAGCCCTGGCGAAACCGTGCTTCGCGTCATCCAGGTTGACGCGGATCCTGAACTCTCCGACGGCGTCATGGTGGTCGAAGGGCAGTCCGACCGCACCAAGCTTGCACGGCAGCCCCTTGCGGTGACTTCGGTCGACACCACAGAGGCCAAGCGGGCCTCGGCTGACCTTGGCGAAGTACTTGCTCAAAGCCCAGGTTTATCAGTTCGACGCAATGGCGCACTGGGGGCTGGCTCGACGATCGCACTTCACGGACTTCAGGGCGAGCAAGTGCGCCTGTTCATCGACGGCGTGCCCCTGGATGCCGCGGGGTACATCGGCGACTTGTCCACGGTTCCGGTCAACGTGGTCGATCGCATTGATGTGTACAAAGGCGTGCTGCCCGTTCGCTTGGGCACAGATGCCCTCGGTGGCGCACTGAATCTGGTCACTCGGCCGGCCACGCCTGGCGTGCACGGCAGCACCTCGGTGCAAGCAGGCTCGTTCGGGACCTACCGAGGCAGCGCCACGGTGAGCGTTCGACCCGCCGACACGGGCTGGTTCGTCCGTGCCCAAGCCTTCGGCGACTACGCCGAAAACGACTACCGGGTCGCCGTCGAGGTTCCAAACGACCTTGGTCGGCTTGAAGATGCGGTGGTTCCTCGCTTTCACGACCGCTATCGAGGCGTCGGCGGCCGAGCGGTTGCCGGGCGTTACGGCAAGGGGGTCCTCGACCTTGCCGAACTCAGCCTGTTTGGCAGCGCCTTTGACAAGGAAGTGCAGCACGATCCTGTCATGATCGTGCCCTACGGTGAGGTGCTGCGAACGGCGTCAACGGTGGGCAGCTCCCTGCGAATGCTTGGCGGGGGAGACCGCGCGAACGTGGAACTTGTGGCGAGCCACGCCCGCAACCGGTTTGGGCTCGAGGACGTGTCGGACTGCTTCTACAGTTGGTTTGGCACCTGCAACAACGAACGGACGGTTCCAGGAGAGATAGGCGACGCCACCGAGACGCGACTCATCGACCGTGAGACCTTTGGGCGCCTCGTCACCACGTGGTCGCCCGCTTCCGCCCACACCTTCGAGTTCTCTGCCACCGGCCGAATCTTTGGGCGACAAGGCGATGACCTCCTCATCGACGAAGCGGCCGGTGAATTCGACCCGTTGACCGCAGAGCGCGACCTGTGGAGCCTGGTCACCGGGCTCAGCTACACGCTGCGCCCTCGTGGCGACCGCGCCGAAATCCTCGCATTCGGCAAGTCCTACCACCAAACGCTGCGCAGTGAGCAGGTCTCGTTCGGCGACGCGTTTGTGCGGACCGACCGGTCGACCAACGACGTTGGCGGCGGGCTGGGCGTTCGCGTCGAACCCCTGCGCGGTTGGCGATTCAAAACCTCATACGAGTACGCGATTCGCCAGCCCACCCCCGAGCAACTCTTTGGCGACGGGTTGCTGGTGGTCGAGAATCTGGGACTCAGACCCGAGCGCAGCCACAACGTCAATGTTGGGGTGACAGCAACCACCCCCAGCCATCGAACATGGGCCGGTGAGGCCGAGGTGACGGGCTTTGTACGACAGACCGAAGACCTCATTTCGACGTTTTCATCGCCGCTATTCACGGTGAACGAGAACCTCTTCGAGGCCCGAAGCGTCGGGGTCGAGGGGATCGTGAAGGGTGGGCTTACGAGCGGGCGCCTCGTGTTGGACGCCAATGGGACTTGGCTCGATCTGCGGAACACATCCGAGGGCGGCGAATTTGGCGCCTTCGCAGGCGACCGAATCCCGAATCGCCCTTGGCTTTTTGCAACGGGATCCGCCCGCAGTCGCTGGCCACTTCCCGCCCAAAACCTGTCGCTCACCGCCTACTGGACGACCCGCTTCACCGGCCGGTTCACGAGGAACTGGCAGAGCGTTGCCAATCCGTCGTTCGCGTCGGGGTTGCCGACCCAGCTCGCCCACTCCGCAGGCCTTGGGCTGCTTTGGGGCCGCGAAGGAAACGAAGCCAGCCTCACGGTCGACCTGCAGAACCTCTCCAATGCCCTTCTCTTCGATGTCTTCGGCGTTCAGCGACCCGGTCGAGCGCTGTCCGCCAAGCTGACCTTCACCTGGTGACCCCATGGAGTTCCCATGCGCCAACTGACCTCATTGTTCCTGCTTCCCTTCACCTTCGCGTGCCTCCCCGAAGAGGTCGAAAGCGAAACACCGGTGATCGAAGCTGAATCCGGCAGCTACTACATGTCGTTCAGCATCGAGACGCCCGACAACACGTTGTGGGTCTTGGGCTTGTCTGAAACGCTCGATGAATCGCTCGTCGACCTCGAAAACGTGTTCGAGTTTGACGGGATTGTCCGAGAGTTCGGGGGCGACTTCTACGTCAACGCGGGCGCTCGGATCACCAAATGGACGGTGGACGACGGTGCCTTGACCGAGGGGCCCACCCTCGATCTGTCAGGTGAGGGCATCGAAGGCGGCTACTTTCTCGTCGCTGACGCGGACAATGGCTTTCTGCTCGACAACCAGAACCTGGTCGTGACCCAGTTCAATCCCACGACCATGCTCATCACCGAGTCCTACGATCTAAGTTCGATTCCACGGGACGACATTGGGCAGGAAATCCGACGCCCCATCTACCGCGACGGCACGCTGTTCATCTACATCGCCTACACCGACAACCGCCAGGTCTTCATCAACAACCTCACGGTGGGTGTCCTCGACCTCGAATCGGGCGACGTCACGGTGCTCGAAGATGAGCGCTGCCCCGTGTCGGCCGGCTTTGGCGGCTACCTCGACGAAAACAATGATCTCTACCTGTGGGGTGACGCCTTTGGGGGCTTCGCTGTGTTCGCGGGTGAAACCAAGCCGAACTGCTTGCTGCGAATCCCCAGTGGCAGCACCACGTTCGACGACTTTCAGTTCACCCCTCAGACCCTTCTGCCGCAATTCTTCCCCTTCGGGATGCACTATGCGGGCAATGGTGTTGCCACGGGGTCAGGACTGGACCTTGCCGCAATCTTGGGAGCTAAAGACCCCTTTGCGGCATTCGCGGCCAACAGCCACGCGACCATCGCCTACGACATCACCACGGGCGAGGCACTACTCGTCGACGACATCCCGCTTGGCGGATTGCAGACCGAGTCCAACTACCAGGTGGAGGGCTTGACCTACCTGGCGCCGACCACCGGAGAGATCGATGTCGACGACTTCACAAACGTCGAAAGCTCGATGATCGAACTCGACCCAGAAACCCTCGAGGCGTCCGAGCTGTTCAGGTTCCCTGGCTTCCTTGGTGGCTTCGGTCGAATCGAGTAGACATGAACGCTTGAGCCCATGAACAAATCTTCACTGCACATACGTCCACAAGCCTGAAAGTGAAGTTCGTTCCTTCAGTAGGCGAACCGACCCCAGATCCTTCACCAGAGTTTTCCACAGCATGAGCGCTATGCGGCCCAGAGGTAGCAACTCTGCTAAAATGGCCACATAGCATTTTGTTGTTCCAAATAGCCAAACGGGCGCCCGCATGGTTGGGCCCATCGCCCCGAGAGCGCCAACTTCAGGCCATGGCCCGATGGCAGCGTCGGCCCAAGCTTGACCGTCCTTCAATGGCATGCTCTGCGACGAGTGCAAGCGCCTCAACAGCAAGCCACTTGGATCCCCCGGCTATCGGTCGGATGCCGCAGGCCGGGCGGCACTCGGGAGCTGCACCCGGACGATCGTGCCCACCCCCTCGGTGCTCTCGATGCGGATGCTGCCCTGCATGCGTTCGACGAACTCCTTGCAGATCGCCAGGCCGAGCCCCGTGCCGTCATGGCGCCGGGTGTGGGAGTTGTCGGCCTGATGGAATCGCTCGAACACGTGGGACAACGACTCGGCTGGGATTCCGATCCCCTTGTCCTGCACCACCAGCTCGATGCAATTGGAGGTGTGCGCCCGGCTCGATACGTGGATCGTCTCCCGATCGCTGAACTTCGCGGCGTTGCTGATCAGGTTCGCCAGCACCTGCCGGAGCCGCTTGGCATCGGCTAGGACGCGGCGAGCGTCGGATGCGAGCGCGACGGTCACACGGTCCTGCACTGAGACGGCCTCTGGAAGGGCGAGCGCCACCCCCGCGGCGACGGCCTGTTCGAGGTCGACCTCCTCGATCTCGAACTCGAGCTGACCGGCGCTGATTCGCGTCAGATCCAGCACATCGTCGATGATCGTCAGCAGGTGCACGGCCGCGATGTGCACCTGCTCCAAGTCTTCACAGAGTTCGCGCTGCTCGGAGTCCACGAGTTCCTCCGCCACCATCTCGGTGTAGCCGAGGATCGCGTTCAGGGGCGTTCGCAGCTCGTGGCTCATGTTGGCCAGAAACTGGTCCTTGGCTCGGTTCGCCGCCTCAGCCGCCTCGCGTGCCCGCCGAAGCGTCTGGTGTTCCAGGTTCGCAGCCCGAGCCATCTCCACCGCGATCGCGATGTGGTTCGCCATGCCGAGCAGGAGCTCTACGTCCTCGGCGTTGAACACACCATTGGCCAACCTGCTGTCGAGGTACACCACGCCGACCAAGTGCTCCCGCACCAGCAGGGGAGCGGCGATGATCGAGCGGAGGCCCTGCAGTACCACACTCCGCGCTCCGAGCACCTCTCCTTCGTCGGAGCTGGTGAGGATCAGCGGCTCCCGCGTGGCCACAACCCGTCTTAGGACGGTCTGGCTCACCGGAGACGGGTCCTCCCCAGTGTCGGCGACTTGGACGAGCTGGCCGCTTTCGGTGTCCACGCTGAAGAAGCGGGCGCGCTCCGCCCCGAGCAGGCGGGTCAGCTCGCCGAGAACGCTTCGGGCTTGCTGCTGTGGTTCCAGGGAGCTCGCGGAGGCCAGGCTCACCGTAAGCAGCGCATTGGCCAGTCGGCGCGACCGATCGGCCTCCAGGCTCTCCGCTTCGTCCGTGACCGTCGGACGAGAGAGCAGGGGAGAGCTTCCGGAACTGGATCGCACCGGTCGCAGCTGGGCCGAAGCCTCCTCGAGACCAAAGGTGGAGGCGATGTGTCGGACCCGAGCCTGGTACCCGAGTTCGTGGGCGAGCGACAAGGCAACCTCTCCATCGCGCTTAGCCGCGCGGTGGTTGCCTTGCGCCCGACGGACGTGGGCTCGCAGGGTAAACGAGGTCAGCCGAGCCCAGGGACAGTCGCAATCAGCGGCGAGACGCTCCGCCCGCCCGAGCTCGTCCAAAGCTTGCTCGGGTTTGCCCTTGACGAAGAGAAGCCCGCCGCACACCGCGTGGTAATGCGCATCGTAGGCAGGAACGAACCGCAGCTTGCGGAGCTGGACCGTGGCCCAACGAAGCTTGCGGCGCCATCGCTTCTGCGTCTTCGCGTCCTCGGCGGCCAGCGCTCGCCAGAGACATCCGAGCGCCATCGCGACGAGCTGAGGACGAAAGACGCTGAGGTCGCTGGCAGCCCGACGGCCGGAGGCTCGAAACTGCGCGATCACCTCCTCGAGCGGCGTTCCGAGGTCGGCTTGGTCCATCTGGAGAAACGCGTGCAGCTGCTGCACGAATGCCTCCTTGATGGGGTGATCGATCGTCGGAAGGTCGCGGTAGAGCGACTCCACCTGGAGGGCGTTCGACAACGCCTGCTCGTGCTGACCGAGGAGCGAGAGGCTGATCCCGCTCACCATCAGCTCGACGCCTGCGTGGTTCGGAATGAGTTCGTTCCCCGAGGCACGGAGATCGCCGAAGGCCGCCTCCACACCATGCAGAGCTTCGGCGGCATACCCGAGCTCGACGCGTGCTGCTCCGAGGTAGAGGTGGAGCACGGCGAAGTCGTACATCTTGAGCCACTGGACGTGTTGCGAGGTGACATGGGCGAGTTGCTCGGAACTCTCGCTCGATGCGCCGATGATCTGCAGCACGACCCCTCGAACGAACGAAGCTCGGGCAACAGCGACGGGATTCGACAAGGACCGCGCGACCTCCACCCCGTAGTCCACCCAGGTCCGGGCCAACCGAGCACGTCGGAGGTAGCCATGGAGCATGCCGACGTACCCCGAACTCACCGCGAGGGCCGTAGAAGGACCCAGCCGTTGAGCGATGCGATACCACCGCGCGATCACGTAGAACATCTCACCCGGCCGATTGCGCGCCGAGGCCAACAACATCCAGGTGTCGTACAGTTCACTGAGAGTGCGAAGGCGATTCGCCTCGATCTCGTTCGGAAGCGTCTTGGACACACGGCCCAACGCTGCAACGGCCTGGTGCCATAGCCCGAGGGGGACCTGCCAAAGGCGAGACGGCGGCGGTTCTCGAAGGGCGACAAGACCCGATCGCGTGTGCTCCTCCGCCTCGTCGAAGAGCATGTTGACGACCGTGGTGTATGCGAGGCTCGCGAGGTTCCTCCCCCGCCGGATCGGGTCGTTGACCTCGGGCAGGAGCTGCTTCACGCATCGCTCGAACTCGAGGAAGTCCTTGGTCAAGGAAGCGGCCGCCGCGTACTGCTCCTCGAGGTCGAAGTCCAGCCCTCGGCCAGCGGTCGTGCGCGCCGCCCGCGCCTCGGCCAGGAAGCGGTAGGCCTCGGCGGGCGCAAAGTCCTCCAGGGCCTTGTTCCCGGCTTCGTGACAGGCTTCGGCCAAGTATAGTAAGTCGGCCCGTTCGCCCTGGATCAGGTGGTTGGCAATGGCGTAGACGCTGACGTCGTCCTGGTTCGCGAGCGCTCGGAGCCGCGAGGCAATGGCGTCGTGCAGGGACCTCACGTCGGTATCCGCGAGAGCGCCGACCATGGCCTCTTGGATGCGACTGTGTAGGAAACGAAACTGACCGGCGTCCAGCCGCTCCAACAGCTCGTAGCGCACCCCATCTCCCAAGGCGGCGTGCACATCCTCCTCACAGACCGCCTTCAACACGTCGACCGAGAACGTGCTCCCGATCAGCCCCGCCGTCGCCAGGACGCGCCGTGATGTGGAACTGAGGTTGCGTAGACGCGCCAGCACCGCTTCGACCATCTCCGAAGGCAGCTGAAGCCGACGGGACCACTCAGGCACCGCCGACCAGCGGTCCCAATCGGGGTACACCAGCCCCGCATCGATCACGGCCCGCAAGTACTCGCGCAGCAGCAAAGGACTTCCCTTCGAGCGCCGCACCAGCTCCGACGACAGCGCGGCGGGCGGTGGGCGGTCGCCCAGCAGGGCCTGCAACAACTGCTCGCCTTCCTCGGCCGAGAGACCTGCGAGGGTGCACCGTGCTCGCAGCGCCTCCCCAATTGCCTCCACGAACGCCGTCACCGGCGCTTCGTAGTGCTCCTCGCTCCGCGCCGTCGCTACGAGGAGCACACGATGCTCTGGAAGCCGCATCGCGAGCCTCGCCACGAGCCCCCGTGAGGCTTCGTCGAGCCAATGCACGTCGTGGAGAACCCAGACCAGGGGCCGCGCTTCGCTCAGGCGCAGGAGCAGTGTCGCCACGGCCTCGACGAACTGGAGGTTCCCCACCGTTCCGGCTGCGTAGTCCGCGACATCGGCGAACCGCGAGGCGAACCGCGACGATAGCCGCTTCAAGATCGGCTCTAGCCCCTCCGCTGCCCTCCGCAATGCGGTCTTCTCCTCCCCCCGCGCGGCCGGGTCTCCCCGTTCCTGGCGCACCAGCCACGTGTTGAGTGACCGACGAACGGGGCCGAACGGGACGGGCTCGCCCTCGACGCAGGTCGCCTGCAGAAGCTGTGCAGGCCCCAAGCCAGCGGTGAAGGCGTCTACCAGTGCGCTCTTCCCGCTCCCCGATGGGCCTTCCACCACTGCGACACCGCCCTGGCCCCGTCGCACGGCGTTCCACACCCTGTGTAGGCTGGCGCGTTCCGCGCGGCGGCCTACCAGTGGTGTCGACACGATCGGGGCGACCCGCAGGGTGGGGGCGATCTCCCGTAGCGCCGTCAGCAGCTCCTGGGCGCTCTGGAATCGGTCGTCGGGATCCTTGCGCAGCAGCCGCTGCACCACGGCCTCGAGCGCGGTCGAAACGCCAGCACGGCTCAACGAAAGCGGCGGGGGTGGGGACGCGGCATGTTGGTAGGCGAGTTCCGCTAGATCGGTCGCCGTGAATGGCGGATGGCCCGCAAGGCACTCGTAGAGTACGCAGCCCAGCCCATAGAGATCCGTGCGTGCGTCCATCGGTCGGTGCAGCATTCCCGATTGTTCGGGCGCGGCGTATTGGAGCGTCCCTGCCAGTGTGGCATCCGAGCCTTCCCGCACCGCCAGTCCGAAATCCGACAGCACGGGTTCCGTGCTGTTCAACAGGATGTTCGCTGGCTTCACGTCCCGGTGGATCAGCCCTCGACGGTGCGCCGTTCCGAGCGCGCTCGCCATCGAAGCGGTCAGGGACACGGCCTGGTCGATGGCCAAGGGTCCGTGACGCAGCTGCGTGGCGAGCGAGTGCCCCTCGACGTACTGGCGCACGAGGAACGGCTGCCCATCGACCTCACCGACGTGCAGCAGTCGTGTGATGTTCGGATGCTCAAGCGTTGCCACTGCGGCAACTTCGTGTTGAAATCGGCTACGCTGGTCGGTCGTGCTCTGGTGATACACCTTGACCGCAACCGGAAGGTCCGAACGGCGGGCCAGGTACACGACGGCACTGGCTCCTCGACCGAGTTCGCGGACCACCTCCAATCCATTGATGTTCAAGTGCATGATGGGTCAACCGTTCGAGCGGGTCGAGGATTTCTGAAGCTCCAAAGTGGCCGCACGATAACGTAGATAGGCCCCTCGCGACCAAATCCGCCCTCGCGGGGACAACAGATCCAGACTGCGATCGCGGCGCTGCACGACGCGGCGTCGACCACGGACTGGGCACAGATCCTCGGCTTGTACGATTGGCTCGAACAGCTGATCGACAGCCCCATGGTCAGACTGTCCCGGCGGTGGCGCTCGCGATGGTCGAGGGCCTGGAGGCTGCATGGACTTCTTCGGCGGCGTACTCCCCGTTGTCGTCGCCGACAACCCGAAGCCTCGCGATCGATCCAGGGCGCGGATGCCAGGTCGAAGAGCCGCATTCTGTGTCACCACGCGCCGAAAGCCTGCTTGTCGGGCCCAATCGATGTGCTGAGGTCCAGCGAGCGCGCGAATCCACGTCTACAGAACTCAGGATGAACCACCGACAGTTGTGCATAGTGGTCGGAATCGGTCCAAACGATGGGGCGGATCCCCTACAGGCGTAGGTGAGGCGCATCGCCACCAGTTGCCGATCGAGATTGATCTCAAAGGCTTGAAACGCAGGTTTGGCTGGAAGTTGCGCCAACCACTCTGGTGGGGACGCTCCCCAACCGACACGATGCAGGCCCCTGCCACCGTCTCAACGTTTCGACAGCCGTGGAGTCACGTGCCATGCCGGCCCGCTCCCGCCACGAATCGAGCGGCGCCCTCGACCCCTTCCGCTGACAACGCGGGCAGACCGGCCTCAAACTCGTTCCGCAACGACTCGGGAAGTGGCGCATCGAACGCGCGATAGGCGCTCCGGCGATCTGCACGCATGCAGCGCTGCGGGAATGCGGCGATTTGTCTGGCCAGTTCCTCTGCCTGTGCGCGCGCCGTTCCATCGGCCACGACACGATTGGCAAGTCCCATAGCGTAGGCCTCCGCCGCATCAACGGGGCGTCCGGTCAGGATCAGGTCGAGCGCACGGGAGAGGCCGATGAGACGGGGGAGCCGAACGGTGCCTCCGTCGATGAGCGGAACCCCGAACCGGCGACAAAACACCCCCAAGACGGCACTCTGCTCCATCACTCGCAGATCGCACCACAACGCCAGTTCGAGCCCTCCGGCCACCGCATAGCCACTGATCGCAGCGATGACAGGCTTATCGAGAAGCATGCGGCTTGGGCCCATCGGTCCTGGGCCATCCACTTCGAGGCGGTTTCGTCGCTCTTCGTCGGCGACCGCACCGAGGTCGGCTCCGGCGCAGAATGTCCCTGACGCCCCCCATAGGATCGCGACCTTGGCCTCCTCGTCCTTCTCGAACGCATCGAAGGCCGCATACAGGGCTTCGGCCGTGGGACGATCCACGGCATTGCGGACTTCGGGTCGGTCCAGAATCACAGTGGTCACAGGGCCATTCCGTTCGACACGTACGGACATCAACGCCTCCCATGAGGATTTTATGGGTGGGGAGACTTCAGCGGTTCTTCCGAGCCTGCGGCATCGCCGTCGCCACCAAGCTTCGATCGGCCGGTCCGGGCACGCCGAGTACGTAGGTTTCGGGGCTCATTAGCCGCCCTGCACGCCCCCCTGTCAACGCTTCACCGGCCCCTCGCGGGTACCGAACGCATGACTCGGGGCCGGAGTCGATTCGTTATTCCGCCTATGCCTGTGGGAATGCCCGAGGGTGAACACTTCACCACGGTGCACAGGCGTTCTTGATGGCGATTAGAAAACTCAAAGCACCACAATCGCCGACATCTCAACATCTCGTCCGCAGGTTTTCCACAGGATTCTCCCCGCCGCCGGTCTCTACGGTGCGCTCCAAGTCTGCAGCGGATCGCGGTCTTGCGTGGACACCTGGACGCGAAGTCCGGGCAACACCCGCTCGAGCGCCACCGCGAACTGAGGCAGGTAGCCGCGTTCGCAGTTGGTGTGGTGGGTCAACACCACGGCCTGCCCGCGCCCCACCGCGGCGAGGATGTCGTGATGGCGCATCTCGCCGGTAAGGAGCAGGTCGACGTCCAGCTCCTTGCGCAACAGCGAGCCTCCAGCCCCCGGACACACCGCCAACGACCGCACCGCGTCGACGTGACCCGCCACCTGAAGCGCAGTATTGCCCGTGTGGGCGGCAATCTGGGGCGCGACGAGCGTCCACGGCACCGCATCCTTCAACATGGCCCGGCGGCCGGCCCCGGCTTGCGGATCCGTCGCCGCCACCTCGATCGGCTCGACGTCCGCGAGAGGACCCAGCGCTTGCACGAGCCAATCATTGACCCCGCCCGGCACCGCATCGAGCGCCGTGTGGGGGCTGTAGACATGGCGACCTGCCCGCGTGATTCGCAGCAAGGTCCGACCAAGGGCGGAATTGCGCCGAAGGTGGCGAACACCATCAAAAATGGGCGGATGATAGGCTACGATGAGGTCCACATCGAGCTGCTCTGCTTCCGCCAACACGGCCTCGGTCAAATCGATGCACAGCAACGCCGCGCGCACCGGACGGTCGCCTTCGACGATCACCCCGACGTTGTCCCACGATGCAGCCAGCGCGAGAGGGGCCAAGGATTCAAGGGCACGGACGTAGGGATTCGGAGGCATCATGCGGCCATTCTAGCCGTATGGCGCCCATCCGCATCAACGGGCGAGGCGGCAACGGATCGATGTGCTACATCGTCGCGACTCGGAGGAGAGCCTTGTTCAGCTCGACGCGCCTCGTGATGCTCGTAGGCTTCCTTGCCCTGTTGCTCCCTGGTGTTGCTGGCACCGTATGGGCTCGGGCAGTCAGCCAATCTCGACTTAACAGCGCCATCGACGTCGGCTGGCTCGCCCCGGAAGCAGAGCAAGCCGCCATTTCGCACGACCGTGGGCGACACCTCGTTAACCACGTGCTGGACTGCCGCGGGTGCCATGGCAACAACCTTGCGGGCAAGAAGATCTTGGACCGGCCAATGGTCGGCCGATTCTTTGCCCCCAACCTCACCCCTGGACGTGGCGGACGCGACCCCGACTACGGGGTTCGGGAGTGGGACCTCGCCCTACGCCATGGCGTCGATCCCGCAGGGCGACCGTTGGTCTACATGCCCGCCCACCGGTTTCAGGAACTGCGTGACGCCGATCTGCTGTCGATCATCGCCTACATCCGCGATGATGTGGAGCCGGTCGACCTTGAAATGCTGCGCCACGATGTCGGACCCATGTTTCGGTTGGCGGTGGCAAGCGGGGCCTTCCAACTCGACGCCCATCGGATCGACCACGACCGCATGCCCGCCCAGTACGTTCCGGGGCCCACCCGGGCCTATGGCGAGGTGCTGGCGAGGCTTGCGGGGTGTGTGGACTGCCATGGACCCGACATGCAAGGGATTGCGCCGGCTCCTGGGGCTCCCGCGGCCCCTCCCGTCGACGTGGGCACCTACGGCCGAGCCCAGCTCAAAAACGCGCTTCGCGGCCGAGGAGCAGATGGTCATGAGCTGGACCCGTACATGCCGTGGTCCAGCTACCAGGGCATGACCGAAGTGGAAATCGATGCGTTGTTCAAATGGATGAAGTCGCTGTGAACTCCAGCTCAGATCTCCACCCTCGCGAGACCGTCACGGACAGACATTGACCCACGAACGGCTTACAGGAAGGGTGGACCCTTGGCGCCGAGGCTCGCACGCGACACTGTGAACCGATCGATCGAAGCTCGGCCCGCCATGCCACCCAGGGGGTGAGCCGACATGCTTAGCATCGACCGTGACCTCGGACGTTTCCGCGATATCGTGAAGGGTCGGGTTCGCCGGGACCTCCGCAAGTACATGTCGAGCGGCGAATTGGTCGGCCGAAAAGGCAAGGAGATGGTCAGCATCCCCCTGCCCCAGATCGGCATTCCTCGTTTGCGGTATGGCGACAACAACCGCGGCGTAGGTCAGGGCGACGGCGACCAGGGCGACGGCAGCGGCCAGGGGCCCCGTGCCGGAGACGCGGCGGGCGACCACATGCTCGAAGTCGAAATCAGCGTCGATGAACTTGCCGAGATCCTCGGTGAGGAACTCGAACTTCCGCGCATCGAGCCTCGAGGGCATCGCGAGGCTGCGGCCGACAAAGCCCGCTACACCGGCATCAGCACCGTCGGCCCGGAATCGCTTCGCCACAACAAACGCACGTTTAAGCAAGCGTTGAAGCGCTCCATTGCCAGTGGCACCTATTCGCCCGAGCGGCCCGTCATCATTCCCATCAAAGAAGACAAACGATACCGGACCTTCGAACTCGACAAAGAGCCACGAAGCTCTGCGGTCGTGGTGTATATGATGGATGTCTCCGGTTCGATGGGCAAAGAGCAGAAGGAAATTGTGCGATCCGAAGCGTTCTGGATCGACACCTGGCTGCGCCACAACTACGACGACGTCGAAACGCGGTTTGTCATCCATGATGCGACAGCTCGCGAAGTCGACCGAGACACCTTCTTCCGAACTCGGGAATCGGGCGGCACGCTCATTTCAAGTGCCTACAAGCTCTGTCTCGAGATCCTTGAAGGCGAGTATCCTCCTGAAGAATGGAACATCTACCCGTTCCACTTCTCGGATGGCGACAATTGGTCGCAATCCGACACCCGCACCTGCATTGAACTGCTGCGCAATCGCATCATTCCGATGAGCAACCAGTTCTCGTATGCCCAGGTCGATAGCCAGTACGGCAGTGGCCAGTTCATCAAGGATCTGGGTGAAGCGTTCGAGGAAGAAGAGGCGGTGTGCCTCTCCCGCATTCCCAATCGCGACGCGATCATGGACTCCATCAAGGAACTGCTCGGCCAGGGCCGCTGAGCCACACACGATACGTTTTCAAACGACCGATTTGATTCGGTGGAGGTGGTTTTGGGGCGCACCAGTACCCGCATGCTTCGCGAAGGCCGCAGA
The DNA here is from genome assembly GCA_039208735.1 of Myxococcota bacterium. Taxonomy (GTDB): domain Bacteria; phylum Myxococcota_A; class UBA796; order UBA796; genus DRPG01. Next base: position 33,753 of record JBCCQY010000089.1, read on the forward strand.
CTCGCGCCGGAACTTGTCGAGGCGCGTGATTACATCCGCGGGCTGGCGGCGGGGTACGGCCTCGACTTCTACGAGACCGTTTTCGAGATGGTCACCTACGAAGAAATGAACATGCTCGCGGCCTATGGGGGCTTTCCCACGCGCTATCCGCATTGGCGCTTTGGGATGGAATACCTCGAGATGCAGAAGAGCTACGAGTATGGGCTCTCAAAAATCTACGAGATGGTGATCAACACCGATCCCTCGTACGCCTACCTGCTCGACAACAACCTACTCGTCGACCAGAAGCTCGTGATGGCCCATGTCTACGGCCACGTCGATTTCTTCAAGAACAATCTTTGGTTTGCTCCCACGAACCGGCGAATGCTCGACCAGATGGCCAATCATGCGGCCAAAGTACGGCGCATCATGGACCGGCACGGGCAGCAGGAGGTCGAACACTTCATCGACCAGGTGCTGTCGATCGACAACCTCGTCGATCCACACCTGCTGCACATCAAGCGGTCGCGGACGACCACCGAAGAAGACATCGAGCGGGCCGAAAGCGACGGACGCATCGGGCGTCTTCCTGCCAAGTCCTACATGGATCCGCACATCAACCCACCCGAGTTCCTCGAAGCACAGCGCAAGAAGAAGCAAGACGAACTCGATAAAATGCGGAGCTTCCCCGAAGAGCCGGTGCGCGATGTGTTGGGCTTCATCAGCCAGCACGCGGCGCTGCCTCGGTGGAAGCAGGAAATCTTGGAAATTATTCGCGAAGAAGCCTATTACTTCGCGCCTCAGGGTCAGACCAAAATCATGAACGAAGGGTGGGCCACCTATTGGCACACCAAGCTCATGACCGAGCACATTCTGTCGGATGATGAGGTCATCGACTACGCCGACCACCACTCGGGCACCGTCTACCAGCAACCCGGTCGGCTCAACCCCTACAAAATGGGCGTCGAGCTGTTTCGCCACATCGAAGAGCGCTGGGACAAAGGGCGTTTCGGCAAAGATTGGCTCGACTGCGACGATCCTCGCGTCCAAAAGAAGTGGGACACGGGGGCCATGCTCGGCCGTGAGAAGATTTTTGAGGTTCGTCGTACGCACAACGACATCACGTTCCTCGACACCTTCCTCACCGCCGATTTCTGCCGTGAAATGGGCTTCTTCACGACCAAGTTCGACCCCAAGGCCGGCGAGTGGGTGATCGACTCACGGGAGTTTGAGGACGTAAAGCGCCAGCTCCTGCAGATGCTCGCCACCCGCGGCACTCCGCGGGTCTACGTCGTCGATGGAAACCACGCCAATCGCCATGAGTTGCGGCTTGCCCATCAGCACGAAGGGCTCGATATCCAGCTCGATTGGGCCAGTGTGACCCTGCACAACATGCAGGGCATCTGGGGACGCCCCGTCCACCTCGACACGCACATCGACAAAAAGGCGGTCCGCTTGACGCATGACGGATCGGAGTTCAAGAAGACCAAGCGCAAGCCAACCGCCGAGGAAACATGAGTGACTCGCCGCTGGACAAGGCTCTGGATGGTCTCAAAGGCACGCCAGGCACCATCGAGGTCGACCGTGACAACCATGCAGCCGAGGTCGACGTTGTCGACGTCGATCGAATTGGTGTGCGCGTTCGAGGCGTGCGGGTCCGGCGAACCGGATCCGTCGACGTCCAACGTGAAGCGGCCGCTCTCCCTGAACGGCTTCGGTCGTTGCCCGATCCTGTCGAGGCCGTCGAGGTGGCCCCGGAGTTGGGGGGCGCTCGACTCCGCGGTACCCCCGACCGAGAACAACGGTACTTCGAAGTCGACGTCCAACCGTCCCATACCGACATTCGACGGACGAAAGTGGGTGAGGACGGGGCCCGCGAAGAGTCGGACTGGTCGATGACACGCGAACAGCTCGACCGCCTCATCGATGAGACGGCCGGGCTCGATCAGCGAGCGTAGACCGACAGGTAGACGATGGCGATGAGCACGGCCACAATTGCGGTGGCCAAGCTTGTCAGCCCCAGCAGCACCCAAGACCAGTTCTCTTCGATGGTGTGCGAGAGCCGGTCGTAAAACGACGTGTTGTCATCAGCGAACCCGCCCACGTCGGTGTGGTAGACCGAATTCGGACCCGGAGGCACCGAAGGGGGGCCCTCGTAGCGAGCCAAGTGCGGTACGGGCGTGCCGCCAATGCCGTCGGGCGGGTAGCTGCCGAGCGACAATTCGTTTGGCGCAAGCCCCTGGCGCTTTGTGGGCGGGGGCGGAAGCGAGGGCGGGCCCGAGCGTCGGGTGGTTCGCGCTACGGCTCCGCTGTTGACCGCATTCCGAGTGGTGCGAGCCGTGCGGGGCGGCGATGGCTGGTGGGACCGATCCCGCGGGGGATGCGGAGGCACGGTCGCATTCGGGTCATAGACGATGTCGGGATCGGTGCCCAGGTTCGCAAGGTTCGGGGACAGTAGCCTACGCAGGTCGTCGTCTTCAAGGAACCGTTCGAGCAGCGCGTCAGCCGATGGCGGCCGCATCACCGGGTCGGGGTCGAGCAGGTCGGCCACAATCCCCACGAGGGCCGCCGGGGTCGAGGCCGGAAGCGGGTTCATCTCGCCCGTCATCATCCGCTTGTAGACCATCATGACGTCGGGATGGTCGAAGGGACGCTGTCCGGTCAGCATCTGGTAGAGCACACACCCCAGACTGAACAGGTCGCTGCGGTGGTCGGCGTCGGATGCCCCCCGAAACTGCTCCGGAGCCATGTACTGGGGGG
>JBCCQY010000090.1:0-36378 GCA_039208735.1 Myxococcota bacterium
CGACGAAGTTCGTTCGGGTCCGCCTCGACAAAGTCACGAACCTCATGTCGTTGGCCGGCGAAATCGGCCGGGCTCTCGGAACCGTACTGGACCTCCCTGCGGTGCGGGCCGAAATCGAACGCGAGGATGTCGGTGCCGTCGCGGACCGCCTCGAAGGTCTGATTCGCGATCTGCAAGACGGAAGCGCGAGCCTTCGCCTCGTCCCCATTTCGAACGCCTTCGCGCCACTGAATCGCGCGGTTCGCGACCTGTCGATGCGGACCGGAAAGCCCCTCGAGTTGACCACCGAGGGCGAAGACATTGAGATTGACAAGCTGATGGTGGAGGCGCTGACCGATCCGCTGATTCACCTGGTGCGAAACGCCGCGGACCATGGCATCGAGCCCCCCGATGTACGGGCCGACATGGGCAAGCCCAAGGGTGGGCGCCTACACCTGTCGGCCCATCACCGGGGTGACCACGTGATGGTGCTCATTCAAGACGATGGACGCGGTCTTGACCGGCAGGGCATCCTTGACAAGGCCATTCGCCAAGGGCTCATCACGCCTGAGGTCAGCGCCGAACTCCCCGATCGGGACGTCTGGGAACTCGTCTTCAAGTCCGGCTTCTCCACCGCATCCGGGGTCTCCGAAATCTCCGGGCGAGGGGTCGGCATGGAGGTGGTCCGAAGCTCGATCGTGGCTCTAGGAGGGACGGTCCGCATCCAAAGTGAAAAGGGCCGCGGCACCACGGTCCAAATGATCTTGCCGCTTACGCTGGCCTTCCTCGATGGGATGGTCGTGCGGTCGGGCGAAGTCACCTACGTGATTCCCATCACCAGCATCGCCCAGGTGTTCCGTGCCGAAGTCAAGGATGTCGAGCGCGTCGAGTCCGAACGCATGGACCTCATCCACGTAGGCGACGAACTGGTCCGTGGACTGTGCCTCCAGCGCTTCTACGCGCCCGAGAAGCACCCCGAGCCCGTCGATTGGATCGGCCGACTCGTGGTGGTCGTTCGAACTTCACGGGGCATGCTCGCGATTCCCATCGACGAGCTGCTCGGGCATGAGAAGGTCACGATGAAGCCGCTGACAGGTCCCCTTGGCGGCATTCGCGCCAGCGCGGGCTGTGGCCTGCTCCGTTCGGGCGGCGTCGCCATCGCGCTGAACTGCGAATACCTCAACGAACAGTTGCCGGCGGACGACGCTTAGCCAGCACATTCACCCCGCTAACGCCGAACTTTCGGGCAACAGCCTCTTTGGAGGTGCCTTCGAAGGTGTCGAAGCGATGGGTGACGCGAACCGATGTGAAGTCCAACTCATCGAGCAAACGAAGAAGCTCTGCCTCCGGCAGAGCACCACCGATTCAAGCCGCCCATAGATCGATGTCCGAACGAATCCCCTCCGACAGCTCACTCGCCACCACGATGTCCGCGAACTGAAGCCGTCCCGTCGGCTTGAGGACTCGCGCAATCTCCCCAAATGCGACCTCTTTGTCGGGAGCCAGGTTCAGCACACCGTTGGAGATGACCACATCAACGCTGGCGTCGGGCAAAGGCAGCGCCATCACATCGCCCTCGAGCACGGACACCTGGGGCAACCCTTCGGCGGCCTTCCGAGCCCGGTCGCGCATCGACGCCGTAAAATCGACACCAATGACCTTCCCCGTTGGTCCCACGGCCTGGGCCGCAACAAGCAGGTCCGTGCCGGTTCCCGAACCGATGTCCACCACGGTCTGTCCGGTCGTCAACGGAGCGATGACATGGGGGTTGCCGACCCCGGCGAACGAATCGGTGACCTCGGCCGGCAGCTCCGACAGTACCCGGGGGTCGTAGCTCAGGCGCTCGACAGCAAACGACGCTCCGCGGTGGAAGTGAAAGTCACCCTCTGGCTCGAGGGCAACGCGGTGGTAGAGTCGACGAACCTCCTCGCGCAGTCGCGCACGGTCGAGGTCGATGGGACAAGCGTAGGCCATGGGTCCTCCTTGCCCCCTCGATGTCACCGAGCGGTCCTTACCACAGGCTTACTGCTCGGCGAGGACCACCCATCCTTCAATCCCCGCGGCCCCCAATCGGTTCATTGCCCCCTCCGCCGCCGCTTCGAGCGCTGCAGCATCGGTCGGCTTCCCAAGTTCACGAAGGGCGTGGGCCCACACCTGCCGAGTCCGGGCCAATTCGTAGGGCGCCGCGGCCTTGTCGTAGGCCTCGGCCGCGGCCCGCAGTGCCTCAATGGCATCCGCAGGGGCCCCTCGCGCGACCTGCAACCGACCCCGGGCTTGGGTCGCCATCCCGACCCACGCGAGGCTTCCGTACTCATCGGAAAGCGCCTCGAGTTCACGGACATGGACTTCGGCCTGGTCCAGGTCGCCGGCCGCGATGGCTACGCGAACGGCCTCAGGCAACAGCAACGCACTGCAGGTCACGCACGCCCCATGGCCAGCCGCCACCGCAGCCCCGACCTCCATACACTGCATCGCGGCTGCAATATCCTTAGCCGCGAGCCGATTCCGCGCCATCGAGGCGTGCATGCGTGTGAGGCAGTGAGACCGCATGGTGGCGCGTTCCGCGACCGCCACGCCATCCGCCAGGATCTCCCAGGCTTCATCGAGTCGACCCATCGCGGTAAGGAGGACCCCCAGTCGCTGCTGAGACAACGATTCACCCGAAGCCGAGCCGAGTTCACGGTACAAGGTGATGGCTCGTTGAAGGTCTTGCTCGGCCTCAGCCCAGTCGCCGGATTGGTACGACAACGCACCGCCAAAGTTCAGGCAGAGCGCCTCGGCGCGAGGGGCTCCCATGCGTTTGGCCTGCCCCCGGGTACGGGCAACCATGTCGATGAGCTGGGCATGTTCGCGATCACCATACAGGTGATACTCCCATAGTCAAAGATGAACGTCGAACGACTGCGCGACGTCGACGGGCCCTCCCACCAGGGCTTCGCGTTGCGCTTCGTAGCGCTCTCCTTCGTGCCACGACCCAAGCGAATGGCACGCCAGCGCCAGCATCTCGTAGCCACGAGCAATCGATTTAGGGTCGCGCGTGCGTTCGGCAGCCGCCAAACAGCTCTCGGCCACCGCATAGGCCTCATCGTGGCGGTTTTGGTGCCATCGCAGCTGCGCCAGGTAGTACAGCGTGTCGGTGAGCTGAGCGTCGTCGTCGCTGGCCTCGAGCGCTTCGAGCGCCGCCTGGATGCGAACCTCAGCGGGCTCGAGATGGCCGCTCGTAATGAGGGCCAGCCCCCCGAGCCGCAATGCACGGCCTCGATTCGCCGGACTGGGCGCCCAACCAGCAGACCGCAACTCCGCCGCCCGGTCAAGCGAGGCCACCGCTGCCTCAAGCTGGGACAGCAACAGCTGGGCTTGTCCAAGTCCAAGCAGGATTTCAAACATCTGCGAATCCGCCGGCTGGTCCCCGAGCAGTTCGAGCGCCTCGTTGTAGAACGCCACCACCTCGCGCAGACCGGTCTGCTGGCGCGCGCGTTGGGCGGCTTCAATCAAGTACGGAATGGCTCGGTCCACGTCATTGGCCAGCCGATGGTGCCGAGCCAACCGCTCGACCCGGTCCGACAGGCGGGGCCACCGCTCCTCGATGTTTCGAGCCACCTCGCGATGCACAAGACGTAGTCGTGCCGATGTGATGCTGCTGTGGACCGCCTCCTGGACCAACGCATGCCGAAACCGGTATCGGTCGTCGTCCTCGCGGAGCAGGTCCGCATCGAGACAGCGCTCTAGGGCATCGAGCGCCGATTCCGATCGGAGGCTTGCCACATCCGCCGCCAAGTCGAATTCGAAGTGTTGCCCCACCACCGCGGCGGCCCGCATCAGTGCGTTCGCATCGTCACCCAGACGATGGATGCGATCGAGGACCGCATCTCGAAGCTCTCCGGGTAAGGCGATCTTTCCCGTTTCCGACCACGCGTGGACCAGCTCTTCGACGTAGAACGGGTTCCCCTCCGCCAGATCGTGGATGCGGGCAACGATTGGCGTGGTGGGTGCGTCATTGACCAACTGAGCAATGAAATGGGAGGTCGTGGCTTGATCGAAGGGCAGTAGATCAATGCGCGTCAGCAACCGTTCTCGATGCAGGGCCGCCACCACGCTGTGCAACGGTGCACCGACGATGAGCCCTTCGGGCCGCGCAGTGGCGATGAGCACAACCCCCGAAGTTCGCGTTGTGCGCGCCAAGTAGTGGAGCAGGTGAAGGCTCGACCCATCGGCCTGGTGGAGATCGTCGAGCACCAAACAGACTCGTCGACCCGCTCCAATCGCATTGAGCGCCTGCTCCACGGCCTGGTAAAGCCGCAGCGTGTCGTCCTGAACGGCGCCCGAAGGCTCAAACGCAAGAAAGGGATTGTCGCCACTACCCGACATTCGGTCCCACGCCGTGAATGCTTCGATGAACGGTGCGAACGGCGGCATGCCTTCGAAGTCAAGGCCTGCGCCCGCCAGCAAGACGGCGCCATCGGCCTCGGCGAATCGTGCGGCCTCGACCGCAAGACGGGTCTTGCCAATACCAGCCGTGCCCGTAATCAAGAGCACGCCGCCTTGGGCCTGCGAAAACTCGCGAACTTCATCAAGTTCGGCCTGACGCCCAAGGAGGGGAGCCGGGTCGCGAGTCCCCAAGAGGATGCGAGAGAGGCGCGGCCAGCCAGACTCCTGCGGCGTAGGCGTACTCCGCGACCGAGACGCCAACGACTCGGCCAGTGCGACGGTGGCTCCAGAGGGCGAAACCCCACGTTCGGCCAGCGCCTGTTCACAGGTGGTGTATTGGTCCATCGCCTCGGCGATTCGACCGGTGTCCGCGAGCCCTCGCATGAGCAAACGATGGGCCTCTTCGATGGCCGTTTCGATGGCCAGCAAATGGCGCAAGACCGCGGTCGCTCGGTCCGGGTGACTGGCGAGGGCCCGGCGCGCGCACCGCAGGGAGCTGTCGATGAAGTGTTGGCGCAAGGCCTCGATCCGGGCGTCCAACATGTCGAGATCGAGTCCCGGGGTGCCCCGATAGAGGTCGAGCGCCTCCGGATCGTCCGCATGGCAGCCGGCCTCGAAGGCCGCCACATCCACCCAGACGTCCTCGGCGAGCCGCACCTGTGGACCATCGATCGAGACCCAAGGCCCACCTCCGAGCGCCTTGCGAACGTCGTGCAGTGCACGATGCAGGTTGTTGGCACCTCGGGAGGGGTCCTTACCGGGCCAAAATCCCGAGATCAGATCGGCCTTCGGCACCGCGTGCCCCTCGGCCACCGCGAGGGCCGTGAGCAGATCAACGGCTCGCTTCCGGCGCCAGGTGGCGGCCGGAAGGGGTCCATCATCGAGTCGCACTTCGAACCGACCTAGGACCGACAACCGCATCCAATCTCCATTGTTCGGCAGACCTTACCGCATGGGGAGGGTCCTGGGTCAGCCAGGAGTAAGGAGGACTCGGCGACAGTTCGAGTGCCAAGCAAAAACGGAGGCATTCCAATGTCGCTCAACAACAATGCCAAGCTCGTCGTCGTTCTCACTCAACATGGTGGCCATGACACCGCAACGGTTGGGTTTACCATTGCCAACGCGGCGCTCTCCCAAGGCAAGGACGTGGCAATCTTCCTGACGTCGGACGCCGTGGACCTCGCCCGTCAGGGCGCGAATGACCTAGCTGAAGTCCGACCCTTCCGCCCTCTAGCCAGCCTCATCGAGGACTTCACGGCCCATGGCGGCGTGGTATGGGCGTGCTCGCCTTGCTTCCAACATCGTGGCCAGCGCGTTGAAGACAACGTCGATGGGGTGACCGTGACGGGCGCGGGACCCATGCTCGAATGGATCGACGCCGGCGCGTCGACCATCTGTTTGTAAGCCGCCATGCCCCCGGTCTACCTCGACCATGCGGCCACCACTCAGGTGGACGAATCCGTCCTCGCGGCGATGCTGCCCGCGTTCCGTGAGGCCTTTGGCAACCCGGCGAGCCGGGGTCATGCGATAGGCCGACGCGCATCAAAAGCGGTCGATGACGCGCGATTTGCTGTCGCAACCTTGATCGGTGCGCGATCGATGCGCGACATCCTGTTTACCTCGGGGGCCACCGAGGCCAACAACCTCGCACTGAGCGGGCTTCTTCGGCCGGGGGCCCACCTCATCACCGCCCGCACGGAGCACAAGTCCGTTCTCGATACGGCATTGCACCTGACCCAGCACGGGGTCACGGTCACGGTGTTGGACGTGCAACCCGATGGTCGGGTCGACCCGGCCGCCGTCGCAGCCGCGCTCCGCCCCGAGACCGCGCTGGTCAGTCTGATGTTGGTGAACAACGAAACCGGTGCCCGACATCCCATCGAGGCTATCTCTCCGATCGTCCAGCAGGCCGGCGTGCCGCTGCACGTCGACGGCACCCAGGCGGTGGGTCAACTTCCCGTGGAGGTGCAGACCATGGGGATCGACCTGCTCAGCCTCTCTGGCCATAAGCTGTATGGCCCCATGGGTGTCGGAGCCCTGTACATTCGGCGGGAAGTGCGCCGTCATCTCGTCCCCATGCTCCGCGGAGGAGCACAAGAGGGCGGGACACGGGCGGGTACCCTCAACGTGCCGGGCATCGTGGGCCTGGGCGCAGCCTGTCAACTTGCCACAGACGTGTTGCCTGCCACAGAACCACAGATTCGGCACCTCCGGCAGCGCCTATGGGCGGGCCTAAAGCCACTCGGCCGGGTGCATCGTCAGGGGCCAACCGACGAAGCAGCCCTCGCCCCTGGGATCCTCAACGTCGCGTTTGAAGGCGCCGACCGCAGCGCCGTACTCCCCCGAATCCCCGAACTCGCGGTGTCGGGCGGCAGCGCGTGCACCGAAGGGTCACTCGCCATCAGCCATGTGTTGGACGCGATGGGCGTCTCTGCCGAGCGCGCCAAGACGGTCATCCGCTTCAGCCTCGGTCGCCACACCACAGCCGAAGCTATCGATTTCACGATCGACCGGATGACCGCAGCCGTGCAAGCGGTCCGTCAGAGCGATTCGAGGCACAGGGATGCTTCACCGCGGTCAAGGTGAATGGAATCCCAGGTTCGACCGCACTCGTGTTGGTCGTCTTCCATCGAAGGACAGGTGTCACGAATCGCGCAGTAATGGCGCATCTGCAGCACGTTCTCACTACTTCCGTCGAAGTAGAACGTGCCCAAGTACACCCGATCCGGGATGCGACCATCGTTGTCGTAATCCTGAACGATGTACTCACCGTTGCAATTTCCTTCGAGCGGCAGACCCGCAGGATTTGCTTCATTGTACACGCGGTAGTAGCCGGACTCGTTGCGCTGGCTGGCCCCCGATTCCGCCACCTCGTTCTTGTAGACGGCGTACCACCCCTCGCGGGGCACATCTTCGAGGGTCACTTCTACCGTTGCGGAAAAATCGCGCTTGCTAATCCCCTTTCGCGGCCGCCTATAGTTCACCGATGAATCACAATCATCGGCGTCAAACACGCGAGGGAGCGTGTCGCTGATGGCAATTCCTGAAAGGTCCACCCCGGTCACGCCGAAGAACCCACCAAACACGGTGTTGAGCGCACGGTCCCCGGTACGGCGGACGGTGGCTTGCGTGGCTTCGATTTCGGCGTTGCTCACTAACGTTCCACTCTTGCGATCGACGGTGCCCCAGGTCAGCGGCTCTAGCACGAACGTGCCTCCGTCCTTGGCGACGTAGGCGCGGACGAGTTGATCCGCGATGGCCTGTGCCTCGGAGGTCGTGTGACCTTTGTTGTAGGCAACGATGGCCGTCTGCGCGGCGGAGTACGCCACGAGTTCGGCTTCACTGGCCGCCAATGACGCGCGTGTCAGGTCGATCGAAAGTGCGCCCACGGCGATGACCGGAACCACGCCTGCCGCAAGCAACATCGCATATTGTCCCCTTCGGCCTTGAAGCTGCACGAATCCACCTCCACAGCGCAATGGATCACGCCGACTCCTCAGACGTACCAACGTTCGGAAAATCCGCCAAGAAATTGCCCGAGATCTATTCTTTCATAAGACCACACATTCGCCAGGTTCGCGATTTACGCGTCTCGGCCGACGCGGGCAATCGCGTCACGGATCCGCGAGTTGCCGAGAAGTCCACGCTCCTGGGCCAATCGCCGCGCCGCCTCGACCATCTCGTCGGCTTCGGGGTCTTCATCGACCGATCGCAAGGCGGCGGCAAGCTCACAATACGCCTTGATGTGGAGATAGGCACTTCCCAATTGGCCAAGTTCGTCCACACCCTTGCGCAGCAGCGACAAGGCTTCCGTTGGCGCACCCTCTTGCAAGCGCAACTTGCCGTAGAGCAGGTTGCCGACCGCTCGTGTGATGGCGAGAGGGCCCGTCGCGGTCAACGCCCGGGCTTCGGTTAGGCGAATGCGCGCCTCTGGGGCGTCCTCAAGTTCAAGCAACAAGTCGGAGGCCGCAATGAGGCACGAGGCGAGGCCTCCCGCCTCCCCAAGCGCCCGGTGGGCATCCGCCCCTTCCGCGTAGGCGGCCACTGCATCAGCCGCCTTCCCTTCAACCCGGTAGGCCGCCGCCACATTCGCCAAGAGCAACGCCAAGTCAGGACGAGCCCCCACCTCGATGAGCCCCGTACGGGCCTGTTCGTTGTGGTGGGTCGCGAGCCCTGGTTCACCAGATTGGACGTACTGAATTCCGAGTTCAAGATGCGCATGGGCGGCTTTGTAGACTTCGCCGGCACCTTCGAGCACCCGTACCGCACCCGCCGCCACCCGACGTGCTTCATCGAAGTTCCCTCGCTTACGAGCTCGCGTGGCAAGCGACAATTGGATGACCCCTTGAAGTCGAGCGGAAAGGGCATCGCGCAGGGCTTCCGTCAACATCGAAGTGGCGATTTCGCCTTCCCCTTGGGCCGCGAGTTGGCCCGCGCGACAATACACGCCAAGCGCCCGGACATCGGGTTCTTGGGCGAGTTGCGAGACCTCGGCAAGCTCGGCATCCATACCCGTCCGATCGAGGTCAAAACGCGCCTGGCAGCGGCACAAAATCGCGCGGGCCCGATCGTTCGGGGCCAGGTTGTCGAGCGCCAAGACCGCATCCGCCAATGGCAGGACGACTTCGACAAAGCCGCCGAGTTGTGCGGCTCGACGGACCCCCTCGAGGCATCCTACGGCGACGTCTGGCATGGCCAGCTCGGTGGCCGCACGACATGCCGCGATGAGGTTCGCCGTTTCGGTCAGATGCGCCTTTCGCTCGGGTAGCTGCCCAAACCGCGCGAGTGCTGTGGCATGTGCACTTCGCAGATTTGCATCCTCGAACCCCGCTCGGCGACGCACGCTGTGGAGCAGGGTGAGTCGTGGCCGCCCCTTGATGGGGGTCCGCTGGATCATGGACGCTTGCGCGAGGCTCTGCAGAACATGAACGACCGGTCGCCCATCGGCCGGAGGGGACAACACCGCTTCGGCCAACGGGAGATCGAAGCCTTCTTCGAAGACCGACAGTTCGGTCAAGGCGAGCCGCTCGACCGGGTCGAGCAACGCAAACGACCGTTCCAAGACATCGTCGAGCGACAACGGCCCAGCGCCCGCCTTGATGCGCCGGGACAATTCCGACAGCTCGAAGACGCCAAGCCACGGGGCCACGAGTTCGATGGCCAGGGGAAGGCGATCGAGGCGTTCCACCAGCCCGAGTACCTCGTCGTCGGCGCCCACCGTCGTCCATCCTTGGCGAGCGGCGTGGTGCTGCAGCAGGCTCACCGCATCCGCGGGCGGAAGCGGGCTCAATCGAACCACATGTTCGTCGCGCAGACCCAACACCCGTCGCGATGTCACGACCACACGGAGGTTCGAAGCGACAGACCTCAGCCCTGCAACCACTTCGGCCACCGCTTGCGTGACCGGCTCCGCTTCGTCGATGACGAGCAACCGGGGCGACGGCTCGAGGGCGAGGGCTTGGCCAAGCGCCGCCACCTCCGCCGTTCCGAGTGGGATTCCTGCCGCCCTGGCCACCCTCTGGACAATGTCCCGAACGCCACGTGCATCGAGCACCGACACCGTCACGGCGCGGTAGTCCACCAACCGGAGCACAAGCTCACGAGCCGCCCGCGACTTCCCGACGCCCGCAGGTCCGGTAATCACCACGAGCGGCGTCTGTTTGACGAGGGCAACGAGCGACGACACGACGTCTTCCTGCCCCACCCACCGGTCGTCGGTGCGCATCTCGGGAAGCTCGGGTTCGGGCCGAGGCACAAAACGGTAGCCCTGACCGCGAACGGCCAACAGGTGGTCCGGCGCCCACGGCTCGAGTTCCACCTTCTTACGCAGGGTGACCATCGTCTTGTCCACCGCGCGCGAGACCACCGTGGCCGCATAGCCGAACACTTCGACGAGAAGTTCCTCTCGGGGCACCACTTGGTGAGGGCGCTCCGCCAGGTACCGCAACAGTCCAAGTTCCCGACCGGTGAGGCGACGCGTCTCGCCACCTCCTTCGACGGAACCCGAGCCAAAATCAACGTTGCAACGGAAGAGCGAGACGCGTTCCACGCGGCAGCCTTTGTCCAGGACAGTCCAGCCGTGTCCAGAACCTACGATGCCCTGCTCTCAACAGCGTATGCAAGGACGACTGTCCCGGAGGCGATGTGCAGACGTCCATTCAGTCCATCGTGATGTTGTTCTCCGGGACATTGATGGTCCTGGGCGGGGCGGCGGGCATGCTCGCCATGATCGTGCTGGCCCTCACCATGCCGGGTCGAACCCAGGAAGCCTACGCCTCGCTCGCCGAAGTCCGTGTCGCGACCACCCCGCTCCTGCGGGAAGCCATGTCGTTGGAACGGCCGCGACACGAGACCCTGGCGTGTGACTTCCCAAGCGGCCCCGGCACCGTCACCATCGAGCGTGACCCGTCCGGAACGTTTGCCGGCCGCTTCGAGAACGGCCGTGGTGACCGCTCCTTTACCGGCCGCGGCCAGCGCCTTTGGTTCACCGACCCCGCCGGCAACCAACTGTCCGGTCGCTTTGCATGGCAGGCCGACCGGCTTGACGTCCACATTCCCGCGGACGGCGCACGCTCCGTGCGGTGCCTCGTCGCGCGGTAGGCTTCAGCGAAGGTCGAGCAAACGCCACGTGCCGTTGGCCATGCCATCGCGCTCGACACGGCCGTAGGCTTCTTTGGCGCGCGAATCGAGGCCGAAGTGCTCGGCGATCCGTCCCTCGACGAAGCCCCACTCGGGACCCAGCCGCACGTAGGTGGTCCGGGCTTCTCGCCACGTTCGCACCGCTGCATCGAACGCATCGGTAAACACCTCGAGGCACGCCCGGGTGTGCAGCTCGGCCATGCTTGCCCCCTTCAGGTGCTCCGCCCACTCGCCCGCATCTTCCGGCCGACCCTCGATGAGCATCGCCCATACCGCATCGTTCGCCACCCGCGTCTTGAGCGTGTCATCGTCGGCCACCAACTTCCGCAATTCGTCGAAACGCCCGAGTGAAAGCGCAAGTTCAATGTTGGCATCCGCGTTGTCGAGCCGCTCGGCCAGCGCTTCCGCTTCCTTGTTCCGACCCGCCTGGACGAGGGTCTCGATTTGGGCGGCGGGGAACAACTCTTCACTGTGCCCTTCAAGCACGGCCAGCTTGCACTTCAGCTCTCCGCGACAGCTCTGGACCGCCGGTCCCACCAGATCGTCTGGGACTTCGGCCAGTCGGTCGTGGTCACGCTTTTCTGCCCCCAACACCATCTTGGCCCAAAGCCAGTGATGGACGGGCTCCTCGGGAAGCTCCTCAACGCTGGCTCGGTTGGACGCCACCGCCACCTTCTCGAGCACCGTTTGAAGGTCGTCATCGCGCTTCTTGGCCAACGCGCGCTCCAGGTCTCGGGCAATGCGCTCGTAGGCCTCGGTGTCCACCGCCGTGACGCGAGGTTCACCCTTCTGTTGCTCGACATAGAAGGTCGCCGTGGTCTTCTTGGGTGGGTCCGACAACTGGACAAACCATCCCGTGGATTCGTCACCGGCGACCCGGGCCTTATCGTGCACCATCTTCGCCAGGATCATCCCTGCGAATGTGCGCGTTGTGGGAATGGGCATCTCAAGTTCCAACAACGCCCGGAACGTGTCCTCGATCCGTATGGCATCCCGTAGATCCTTTGGAATGTCCTCTTCACGGCGCTCGACCTTGGCCCGCATGAGCTTGGCCACCGCCTCGACCGGCGTCGTGGCGGGCTTCATGGGGTCGCCATGGATGCCCAAGTCGTCGATCTTCTCGAGCCAGCCCGTACTGGCCTCGGCAGGCAACATCGCGCGGAGTTCAGGCACGAACAGCCCAATGTGCGACAGCAACACCCCAGACGCTGAGACCACGTCTTCCGGCAGGTTCTCAAGGGGTTGCCCTTTGAGCATACGGGCAACCGCCATCGCGGCCGGGACATAGTCCTTGGGGAGTTCGAGTCCTGCCACCCCTTCGACATCACCGTTCATCAGACGACCCGCGAGAGCGAGCTGCTCGAAGTCCCGAGGGGTATCGAGTTCGCGGGCCGCATACGCCTCACCGAGTTTGGCCAACGCCTCGAATTGGCCCTCAAAGAACAGGAGCCGCGCCAGTTCGACCGGAGCAAAATCGGGGTTGGCCTCGAACGCGAGTTCGAACGTCTTGATGGCCTCTTCAGGCTCGCCTCGAAACGCCAAGGCATCGCCCAGCGCCCGCAGCACCAAGACATCTTCAGGCCGCACGCGGTCGGCCTGCCGATACGACGCGACGGCCTCCTCTTCAAAGCCCGCGCGCCACTTCACATGCCCATCAAGCACCCACTCATGGGCCAACTTGTCCTTGTCGCGAGGCACCGCGTCGGAAAGTGCCGTCCACGCTGTGGCGTGCTCATCGCGGTCCATCGCCGCGGCCGCGGGATGAACGGCCCGAACGTTGGTGGTGCGCGACAGCTCCAAAAACGCCTGTCGAACAGCTTCGACCTCGCTCACTTCGAACCGGCCGTCCCCGATGTCGAGCGTGGCGGACCGGCGCAGGACCGTGTCATCGCCAAGGGCATGCTCAAGCACGAGCGTTGCATCGCCAAATGTCCACGTTTGTGGTTCCACATCGCCCGTGAGTTCAAACCCTCGGGGCAACCGGATGACATCCTCGAGTTCGACCCGTCGTGGCGACACTTCGACCGGAATCGACCGACCCGCCAGCGGGTCCTCCGCCGACCCTGGCCGAACGTTGAAAATCTCGGGCAGTGAGCCGACAAGGGGCTGCAGCCCGATGCGTGCCCACGCATGTCCGATCACGGACTGCGAACGGCGGGGCGATGCCTCGAGCGTCATCGTGAAGGGACCGGCCACGGGCGCCCCCATGGTGCCCTTGCCCCATGGCGAGCCGTAGGCGCGGGAGGCGTAGTCGTCGAGCATCTCCTGCTTACGCCCTCGCGCGGCGGTCGAAAACTGATGGTGCAATCCCAACGCGCTGTCCCCTTCCGCGTAGGTCTTCTCGACCAACGAGCCCTCGCCCGGCACCGAAATGTCGAGCATCCTCGTCTCGCGGTAGAAATCACCCGTATGTGGCGTACGAACCAGGTCCTCTCCACGGGCCGAAATCGGCAGGGCCCACCGACCCTGGGATTGACCGGGCAACTTGCCTACCGGGCTGAACCGCGAGGTGGGATCGATCCAGAGATCCAGCTCGGGGATGTGAACAATGGCATGGTTAAACCAGTCCAACGAGGGAAATGCGGGGTCGGTATCGGACGGCCGTCGGTCGGCCCACAAGAGCGCAGGTCGCGCCTCGACCCCGGCCGAGGCAAGCAACGTGACCAACAGGGCTGACTTGTCTTTGCAATCGCCGTAGCCAAGCCGCAGTACGTCGGATGGCGTGTACGGCACGATGCGTCGGACGCCGAACTCCACCCCCGTGTAGCGGACATCCTCCCGCGCAATCTTGGCCGCGACCTCGACCTTGGCTCGCGTGTCCTTCGCGGCCTGAACCTGGCTGATGGCCGCGTCGAGACCCGCCGCGGACATCGATTCCGAAATGAGGTCGGCATACGCCCTCGAAACCGCTTTCCACGAGCCTCCGGTGCCTACGACCAACGAGGGAATGGTGGGCGTGCCGTGGGGCACGGCGTCCGGCGGAGCCTCAAAGGGTGGCGTCTCAGACGTCACGGTCACCCGAATGATGCGCTGCTTTCCTGCTTTGCGCTGGGCGATCTCATAGGTGCCTTCTCGGCCGTCTGCCCCTCGGGTCTCGACGGTCAGGTCCGTCCCGACAGGCACGCGAATCTCGACCTGTCGCTCACCAACGTTCTCACGGCCATAGAGCGGCACGATGACGATTCGCCCCGAGCTGCGCGTCGCGGTCACATCTCGGTGGACGGACTCAAACTCGATGACCGCACCCTTGGTCACCTGCGGCAGCGGAGCCCACAAATCCCGCGTGTCTTGCAACACCGTAGGATCGTCGTTGTTCTGAACCGCCTCCTGAAAACGGGTGGCGTCGAGCACGTGTTCTTCGCCGTCGGGCGTGATGACGCGGGCGCGCAACTCCGGCCGCGATTCCAATTCGGGCTTCCAACTGACGCCTACGGTCGTCCACTCCTTGACCGCCTCGTCGGACTGCACCACCGCCACCGTTCGGTGCGTGCTCGTCAATCGACCGTCCGCGTCAATGTCGTGCCGGGTGGTCCGCGTGAGCGTCCAAGCTCCCACGTCCTCGGGGGCCTTGGCCGCCATCTTCAGCAACTTGTTCGGCGAAAGGTCGAAGCTATCGGCGGCGTAGGCGGGCGACCCAAGCCCGGCCAGCATCCCCCATCCAACCAACATCCAATGCAAACGGGCCTCCACTTCAGAAAGCCAGTCTAAAGCGAGCCGGCGTTTGCCACACCTTCAAGAAGTGCACTTTGTTGACCGCTTGGGCCTACATCGGCTCGGTCACGACCAGCGATGCTTCGTCGCAGCGGCCTAGCGACGAAGCCACACTTTCAACAGATAAGGGACCTACCAAGCTTTAGATATGACTTTCGCAGAGCAGCAGACCCAAAACCAATCAGTGTATAGTCTTCAGGAAGTGTGCAGAGGGTCGTCGAGTGGATTCACGTTTCTCACCAACCCGAATGGCGTACGGCATTGGTATGGCCGCCGTCGGCGTCCAACAGAATGCGTTCAACATGTTCCTGTTGTTCTTCTATCAGCAGGTTGTTGGCCTTGATGCGATGCTCTGCGGGGTGGCCCTGTTCATCGCACTCCTCATCGATGCGGTGACAGACCCTTGGGTAGGGCTCCTGTCGGACCGCACGCGGTCGGCGTGGGGTCGGCGGCATCCGTTCATGCTGGCGAGCATCGTCCCTCTTACGATCTGCTTCTACGCTGTGTTTCAGCCACCGGACGGTTTGGGACAGGTCACGTTGTTTCTCTGGCTCTTGGCCTGGGTGATTGGCACGCGCATCGCGATGACCTTGTTCGCGATTCCGCACCTCTCGCTGTTGGCCGAACTCGCGCAGCGACCGGACGATCGGGTCTCCCTTCAGTCTTTGCGGGTGTCGATGGCGTGGCTCTTTGGGCTCATCAACGCCATCGTGGTCTTCTCGGTCCTTCTGCCGCCCACCGCAGCCTACCCAAGCGGCCTCGGCAACCCTGACGGCTACTTCGGCTTGGCCCTTTGGGGAGCGGGGGTGATGTTGATCGCGACGTCGATTAGCACCTTTGGAACCATCCACGCCACGCTCCATCACACACGAACCCTCGAGCCTGACCCTGCCTTGGATCTGAACGATGCCGTGCGCGCGGCGTGGGCGAATCGAAACTACCGGGCTGCGGTGCTCGGTGGACTGGCGTTGACGGTGGCGGTGGGCTTTCACGACAGCCTCTCGAACTACGTCACGACCATGTTCTGGGGATTGTCCTCCGACCAGGTCTCGGTCCTCGTCGTGGCCATCATGGGGGCCGCCCTTCTTGTTTTGGCGACCGCAAGACCGGTCGCGACCCGTATCGGCAAGCGTTCCGCCACGTTCCTCGGGGCGGCTCTCGTCGCCGTCACCTGGCCCCTTCTCCTGGCCCTTCGCCTTGCCGATTGGCTACCCCATGGCGAAGGCCTGCTCCCGGTCTTGGTTGTGGCGTCGGTGGTGATTTACTACGGCATGATTCTTGGCATGACGATGGTGGGCGCCATGATTGCCGACGTGACCGATGAGCACGAGCTGCGGACTGGGCAACGCCAAGAGGGGCTACTGTTCAGCGCCTACACCTTCGCTTCGAAGGCATCGTCGGGACTTGGGCTTCTCGTCGCAGGCGCCGCCCTGCGGCTTTCGGGGGTTCCAAAAGGCGCATCGGGTACGTTGGATGACCCCAACGCAGCGCTCCGTCTTGTCTTCATCCAGGTCTCGATCATCGCGTTGCTCGCCTTGGCCACCGCGGCCAGCGTGCGGGGCTTTCGCCTCGACCGAAACGCACACCAACAAGTCCGCCAAGCCTTAGAGGAGCGGCAGCGCCGCGCGTAGCGAACAGCCGGAGTCCGCTTCGGGAGGACGGGAAGGCCAAGTCGAACGCCGTGGCGGTTTACACCCACCTTATTGCAACTGAGTTGCTATAGCGTTTGGGTTGAAGTAGTCAGCCCTGAAGAGGAGGCCCATGAAAACGCTCTGGATGGACCGTCTTGGCAGTATGGCGAGTGCGGTTTGCACGCTCCACTGTTTGGCGCTCGCACTGGCGCCGGCCCTCATCTCGGTCCTCGGCCTAAGCTTTCTCGCCAACGAAGCGTTCGAATGGGGTTTCTTCACCATTGCAGTAGCCTTTGCGGGCGCCGCGGCCCTCATCGGATATCGCGTCCACCGAGCTTCCTGGGTGGTCCTCGGGTTTGGATTAGGCATCGTCATGTTGGCCTTTGGGCGGCTCGGCGAAGCGTTGAATCTTTTTGAAGGCAGCGCACTTTTCGCAATGGCCGGAGGTCTCGTGCTGGTCGCCACCCACCTGGCGAGCTTGCGGCAGTTGCGTGCTTGTTCGAGCGCCGAATGCGCGTGACCGATTCTGTGCCGGTGACACTCCTCACCGGGTTCCTAGGGGCCGGGAAGACCACGTTGCTCAACCACGTGTTGAGGACCGCAACGGATCGACGATTCGCGATCATCGAAAACGAATTTGGTGAACTGGGGATCGACGGTTCACTCGTGGCCACTCCCGTCGAAGCCTTGTTCGAGCTTTCCCAAGGCTGCGTGTGTTGCACGGTTCGCGATGACCTCGTTGACGTGCTTGTCCAGCTCCTCAACCGGCCAAACCTCGATCACGTGATCCTGGAGACCACCGGCCTGGCGGAGCCAGCTCCGGTGTTGCAAGTCTTCCAAACGCCGAACGTTCGTGACGGGTTCCACCTCAATGGCCTGATCACGGTGGTCGACGCCGCTCAGGTAGAGCAGGACCTTGCCGAAACCTCGACGTGTGCGGAACAAATCTCGTACGCCGACCTTCTTGTGCTGAACAAGACAGACCAAGTGCCCTCCGAACGATGGCCTGAACTCGAGGCGCGCCTCCATCGCCTCAACCCGCTGGCCCGCATCGTACGAGCCCAACATGGCCAAGTCCCGGTCGATGAGTTGCTTGCCCTTCAACGGCACGACGCCTCACACTTAGGGCAAACCAGCGTTCCCCACACGCACCATCACCACCACCATGACGACACCATCGGCTCGGTGGCGCTCGAAGCGGACGGCGACATCGATATTGGCGCCCTGGACCGCTGGCTTGGCGATCTGACCCGACGCAGCGACATCGATGTGCTTCGCAT
The DNA here is from genome assembly GCA_039208735.1 of Myxococcota bacterium. GTDB lineage: Bacteria > Myxococcota_A > UBA796 > UBA796 > DRPG01. Next base: position 17,669 of record JBCCQY010000090.1, read on the forward strand.
GAAGGGTGTGGTGGCGGTGGTGGGCCAATCCCGTCGGTTTGTGTTCCACGGGGTTCGAAGGTCGATCGACGTGCGGCCCGACCGCCCGTGGGGCGACGAGGTCCGGCGCAATCGGTTGGTCCTCATCGGCCGCGGCCTCGACGCGGAGATGCTGGGCAAAGGCTTCCGAGCGTGTCTGCGGGACGCTTTCGCCCCTTCGGTAAGTGGAGGACTCCGTGGCTAGTGCTGCCGTGCTGGATTGGGCGATCATTGGGGGAGGCATTCACGGGGTGCACCTTGCGGCCCGGCTACTCGGTGAGGCGCGCGTCCCCGCCGAAAAGCTTCGCATCGTGGACCCGGCGCCGTCGTTGTTGGAAACCTGGCGACGTTGTTCGGGCAATGCCGGAATGCGCCACCTTCGTTCACCAGGTGTTCATCACCTCGACCTCGAACCCTGGTCTTTGGTGCAATTCGCAGAAGCGAAGGCGGCCGGCGATTCGAAAGGAATGTTTGCGCCACCCTACGGTCGTCCGAGTCGCTCCCTCTTCGCCGATCACTGCGCTCGCGTGATTCAGCGCTTCGGGCTCGATCACCGGCATCAACGAGATGCAGCGGTCCACCTCGACCTGACATGCGACCACGTCGGCGTGGGCCTCCAAAGCGGCACGAAGCTCTTGGCCCGCCACGTGTTGCTCGCCATTGGCTCGGCCAGTGAACTTCGCTGGCCTTCGTGGGCCCTTGCGTTGCGGGAGGAGGGGGCCCAGGTCCGGCATGTGTTCGACCCAGGCTTCGTGTTGGCTCCCCAGACCCAGCCTTCGCGAGTCGCCGTGATCGGAGCCGGGCTCACGGGGGCACAAGTCGCCCTCCGCCTCGCCGACACCCACGAAGTGCACCTCATCAGCCGGCATGCGTTGCGAAAGCACCAGTTCGACAGCGACCCTGGATGGATCGGGCCCAAGCACATGCGCCGCTTCTTGATGACCGAGGACCCTGACGCCCGGCGCGCGCAAATCACCGCGGCTCGGCACACCGGCTCCATGCCTCCAGACGTCCACCGCGCCCTTCGTCGGGCCATGGAGGGTGGCCGCGTTCAGTTTCATCGAGGCACCGTGCAATCCGCCAAGGGTGGCGATGCCCTGACCCTAGGGATCGACTCGCAACGCATCCAGGTCGACTCCGTGCTGCTGGCGACGGGATTTGGGTCAGGCCGACCGGGGGGCACGTTGGTCGACGAATTGGTCGACACGCATGCGCTGCCCTGCGCCTCGTGTGGCTTTCCCATCGTCGATGCCCATCTCCGCTGGCACCCTCGTGTGTTCGTGACGGGGCCACTCGCCGAACTCGAGATCGGACCCGTCTCTCGCAACATCGTCGGGGCACGTCGCGCCGCGGAGCGCATCGTCCCTGTCGCGTGCGCCTGATGCACACGAACCTTGCTTGCCGTGCATTGGGCGCACGTGCGAGCACGGTCTACGACGAAGGCAGTGGAGGCTGCCTTGGAACTCCTTCGTCGGCACATCTTTCTCTTTGACGGTCTCGGTGCCGTCCTCAGCACCTTCGGTACGGCCGTGCTGCTACCGCGCTGGTCATCGTGGATCGGCTTGCCCGTTGACGTGCTGTGGGCGCTGGCTGTGCCCGCCGCGCTCTTCGCGACGTACTCCCTTTCGTGCTGGTTCTTCGGCGCTCGGCTCTGGCCCTGGTTGGCGGTCATCATGGTGGGCAACCTGGCGTATTGCGTAGGCGTAGCCTTCGTAATGGCAAACTTCGGATCGGGTCTCACGGCGCTGGGGGCAGCCTACTTCGGAGGCGAAATGCTGGTCATTGCCGGTGTCGTTGGCCTTGAAGGCTATGTGTTACGAACGTCCCCTCCAGCGGCATGAAACGTGGTTTGCTCCGCCACAACTTCTGCGACCAGTGCCCGTAGCATGCGGTGACGTGGCTGGGCGGTGTGGCGAGGATGCCAGAGGAGCCGCATCTCCATGCGGGGAACCGGTACGGGAGGCGGATGGGCTACGAGGCCCCGGCCGAAGGTCGGTAGGATTTCGGACGGGACCAACGCCAGCATGCGAGTCGCCCGAACCACCCGAACCACCGCCGCAAAGGTCGTGACCGAGCAAGCCACCCGCCTCGTGGACCCCTGCGTCCCAAGCAGATCGTCCATAAAGCCGCGACCGCCTCCTTCGTCGCTCATGATCACATGTTCCGCGGCCAAGTAGCGTTCGAGATCCGGCGGTTCGGACCATAAGGTCTCGGCCCCAATGACAACGAATCGCCGCTTGTAGAGGGTTCGGTGGACCAAATCGCTCAAGTCCGGCAAGTTTGGCACCACGATCGTCGTCAGATCTGGAGCGATCGCGGCATGAAGTAAATTCCGCTTGCCTTCCTCTACAGATTGCATGGTGAGACTTCGTACTCGGAGATCGATGCCTGGGGCTTGCGCACGAATCTTCTCCACCATGGCGGGAAACCAGGCCTGTTCGAGCTCATCGCCCAAGCCAATCACAAAGTCCCCCGTGGCGGTGCGTGGATCGAAAGGGCGAACGCGTTGAAAGACATCACGGGCCGCCTCGATGGCACGCGTGGCGGGCCGCACGAGTTCCCGAGCCCGATCCGTAGGCACGAGGCGGTTGCCGGCCCTCACCAGCAGTGGATCGCTAAGCGCATCCCGGAGCCGCTGCAGCGCACGGCTCGTTGCGGAGGGGGATAGCCCCAGATCGTCGGCCGCCTCACTCACACTCTCGCGGGCAAGAACCCGCTCCAACACGAGCAACAAGTTTAAATCGACATCTCCGTACGTAAGGGGCATGCAAGGTCCTCGGTTCGCGCAATTTCGGATCCACCCGTATACCGGCCACGTCCCAAGGAGATCCTCCAGTTCGACAAATCTCCTTGTTGCCTATGGTAGGCTGCGACATGAATTCGCGAACGCTTCTCGCTGCCGGATTTGTGATCACGATCGTGGTCGTCGGCATCGCTTGGATGGGGAGCCGTGACGCCACTTCTCCGGGCTCCCCTGGACCCGAAGATGCCGGTACAATGGTGTCCGCGCCGACAGCTTCCCCGCATCCGAACCCTGGACCAGCGGAAGGCCCCCGTCCTGACGAAATCACGTTGTCTGAGGATTTGTGGCCCAACGTGGATTGGGACAACGTTCGCGAACGCACACCACAGAGTCTGGTGTGGACCGAAACGATGCCCCCGGACACCGATGCGGAGCGAGCCCGTCGCGCCAAATCGGCCCAGGAGCGGAATGCGACGTTTGGTCGAATCCAAGCCGGATTGGCCGACGACGACGAAATCGACACCTACTACGACGACCGAGAGCGGCTCCTCACCGACAACCTCGAGTTCGTTGGCATCCTTCTTCAAGACTACCGGTCATCGATTCCCGAGCGTGACCAAGGCCTGCTCGAGATGAGCTTCAGTATGACCTACCGACGGTTGCAACAAATTCCCGAAGAGCGCGAACGAGCATTTGGTTGGAAAGCCGATCATGATGCACGACGCGCCGCCCGGAACGCGAGCCCATGAAGGAGGTGCCATGCTCGTTTGGCTCACCGCAATGGCCACAACGGCCGAAGCCCAGGACCTCAGCGCCCTAATCAGTTTGCTCGTTGATACCGGGACCCCACGGTCTTGGACGGAGATGATGCTTCCGGACACCGTGTGCGGCAACGGAACCCCTTACCGGTTCTACGTGCACGAAAACGACCCCGGTGAGCCCGAGAACGTGCTCTTCTACTTCGAAGGGGGCGGGGCTTGCTGGACCTACGAAGGATGTACTGGTCAAAATGGCGTGCTTAGCGCCGCGAACCCCAACGGGATTCCCGCCAACTACATGACGGGACTTCAACAACAATACGCAAGCCCCTTGGTCAATGGTGCGGACCCGGGGCTACCCCTGCGCTCACGCACGGATCTGTTCACCAAAGACTGGAACGTGGTGTTCCTGCCGTACTGCACAGGCGACACGCACGTTGGCAACTCCGTGCGAACCTACACCGACCCGGCCGACCCGACGAACAGCATCACTTACCACCACAATGGCTACAACAACACCCAAGAGGTGATCGCGTGGGCCGATGGCAATTGGCCGACGGTCAACGACCTGTTGGTGAGCGGCTATTCGGCGGGCGGCACGGGAACCGCCGCGAACTACTACTTCATCCGGAACGCCCTTACCGTCACAGGTGAGGCGTACTACCTCAATGATTCGGGACCGCTGTTTCCAGCCCCGAACACCAACTCGAATTCACGAGCCTTGCACGACCGCATCACCATCGAGTGGGACCTGCTGTCGGTTTTCGACCAATTGCCAGACTCGATCACCGACCTCACGCAAAACCCCAATGGGTTCGATCTGAACGACTACGGCACCCTCAACCGAGCCGTGGCGAACGAGTTCCCCAACGACCACTTCGCCTACACCGCGTTCTCGATGGACTACAACTACAGCCGGTTCTCGTACGAGAGCTTCCTGACCAACCCGTCGCGGGACGACATCCTCGACCGCTGGCAAGACGATCAGGACGATCTGGTCCAACTGCTCGGCACCCTGCCCAACTTCTCTTGGCACATCCCTTGGGAGCGGCCGCTGCTCGATAGCCACACCGTCACCACCGTGACCTTCATCGGTTCGCACGCATGCGAGCAGATGGAGAAGAAGCGGTATTGGTGGGAGTACCTCGCCTGGCCGTGGGGACAGACCTACAAGTGCTACTCCGAGTTCCTGCCCATGGAGACCTTCCTCGACCGGTGGTACACGGGCCAAACCAGCCGGATCGTGGAGCCCGAAAACGGCTACAACGATGAAGACCCGGGCATGCAGCTCATCAAGTCCTTGGTCGAAGCCGCTCTCTAGAACCGCCCGACACTGACGCCACCACTCAGCGAAACCCCGCTGTAGTCGGAGCGAAGAAACGCGTCATAGCCGAAGATGGTGCTGAACCGCACGGCAAGGTACGGTCGAAGGTGCTCGGTGGCGGCCAAGGTCACCCGAGCCCCCACATCTGCGCCAAGGCCCAGCGAACTGTCGCGGCCTTCCATCAGGCGATCTTCCCAGACGCTCGGAAGGTCGCCATCCGGCGTCTCCCTGTCCTTTCCGACCAGGTAGAAGCCGTAGCCGCCAAAACCGACCATCGCCGGCAGGTCGAGTCGGATCTTATCGTTCACTTCAAAACCAGGCGCCACGTACACGCCGAAGAGGGCCCCGTCAGACCGAAGTGAAAGGACGTTTTGTCCCCGGTAGGGCTCATCGACGGCCAGATCGAAGGTCACGGGATTGATGGGACCCGGACGGGCGAAGCCCGACACCCCAACCCGAAGGTGGTCATCGAAAAGGCCCACCCCTACGCCCACGCCCGGGCCGTGGTTCGCGTGCTGTCCAAGATAGTTGGCGCGCCACTCCACATCCACGATGATCGGGGTCTGCGCGATGGCGGTGCTCATCAACCAGAACATAGCGATCTCCAAGATTCAAAGGGATTCAGAAGTTCTTCCAGGTACGTGCCATGCCCGGAACCCAGCGGAACGCTGCGTGGGCCCCCGCGAGGTACTTGCCGCCGTCGCCGTTGAAGCCAAAAATGCCGCCCGTAGCACCGCCAATGGCAAGCTGTAGATCTTCGTTGAGCGCCAACACCCCCTCGGCCCGAATCAACGCCCCCTGGGCATCGAGTGCAGAACTCGGCGCAACCTGCTGATGGAAGACGTTCTTCCACCCGACGCGAAGGGCCCCGGTCCCTCCCAACGGCAGCGTGACCATGGGCGAAAGGTCTGCGATGACCGACACCCCGTTGTCATCGATCCGGGAGTCCGCCTCAGGCTGGAGCTGCTGAATCCCCGCATCCACCTCAATGTCGACCTGGACCGTTTCGAGACGGACCAGGGGCACAGTCAACTCCACGGTGCCCCCAAGCCGGGTCCCGTCGACTGCGAACCCATCCACAAAGCCCTCGGTGACTTGTGCTCCGAAGCCCCGGAACCCAAGTTGCCAGCCTTTCTCGAATCGTAGGCGGCCATTCAGCGCCAAGGTGCGATCTGCGGTCGAAACCCCCGCATCCACCCCAAGCGCTCCCGCCGGCCCTGCGTGCGCCAGCGTCGTCAAGAGCAACACCATCATTCCCTCCATTTGGGTACCGAGGTATTGCTGCATCTGACGAAGCATAAGACACCAAGAGCGTCCAACTCTATTGCACGGAGTACATCAATGGCATCGATCGATGCGCTGCGGCTGTTCGTCGAAGTCTTCGACAAGCAGAGCTTCACCGCGGCAGGACGAGCGGTGGGCCTTGATCCTTCGGTCGTCTCACGGCGAATCCGCCGTCTCGAGGATGAACTGAAAGCGCCCCTCTTTCGGCGAACCACCCGCGCGGTGAGCCCCACCGATGCCGGCCGAATCTTCTATGAACGTGTCGCTCCTGCGCTGGTCACGATTCAGGAGGCCGTCCTTGAGCTTTCCACACCTGAAGGACACCTGCGAGGCCCCTTGCGGGTGGCCGCACCAGGGGCGTTCGGACGAATTCAGGTAGCCCCAGTCGTTCATCGGTTTGTGCAGATGCATCCCGATGTCGATGTCGAGTTGTTGCTGAGCGACCGGAGAGTCAACCTCGTGCGGGAGGGCATCGACGTCGCAATCCGTATTGGAAAGCCCACCGAGCAGGGGCAGGTGGTCCGCCGCCTCGGCGCCTCAGAGCAATGGGCCGTCGCGTCCGCCGGCTACCTTGAAGCCCATCCCATTACCGAGGAGCTGCGCGGCCATCGCGTTGTGCTGCGCATCGAGGACGGCGTCCTCATCGACATTCGCCAACACACGCCCCTGCCTTCCCATTCGGTAGACGTCGCGATGATCACCGACGATCTGTCGGCCGCCTATGACGCCGTCAAAGCCCATCTTGGAATCGGAGGATTGCCGCGCTGGCTCACGGAAGCCGACGTGGCGTCCGGCACGCTCGTACGGCTCGCGTTGGGGCCCCGAGACCTTCACATCCCGATCTATGCGGTGTTGGTGTCAGGCCGGCGCGCCACCGCGCGCACCCGCGCGTTCGTCGATGCACTGGCCGAAGCCCTTGCCTAGCTTTCACGTGCCTCCGGCGATGACCACCTCAGGAAACAGCGTATCCCCCGCGTCCATCCGGGCGGCATCCATCGTGGCAATCAGGAGTTCGTAAGAAACGAAGGCGTCGGGCACCAAGATGACACTTCGCTCTGCCTGATGCCGCTTCTTGAGATCGGCCAACAACGCGGTGAGGCCTGACAGATCGTAGGTTTCGGGGCCTCGGCAGGGACCTCGACACAACAACGCGGCCCCCTCCTCGAGCTGGGGATCGTTCCCTTCAACCCGAAACCCCGCATCACCGACGTGCACCTTGAGTTCCAGAGCATCGACTTGTCGTTCTCCACCGGGTCCAATCGCTGGAAGAACACTTGGAATCACGGCAAGGCTGGCAAACGAAGACGCGATGAGCAGAAATGGGATCAGGATGGTGACCAGGTTCATGATGGGAACCAGGTCGAGTTCCGTGCGGATCGTGGTCGGACGAGACATCGAACCCCTCCACGAGGGGTTGACCGCAAGCCTGCCAGGGGGTTCGTCAACGAATGGTCATCCTAAGGCTTAATAGACGGCAAACGTACGAGAGAGCCGTGACGCAGCCCATCGAAAACCACATGTTGAGAACGGTCCTCGACGATCTGCCTGTTGGTGTGATTGTGCAGGGTCCAGGGGCTGAAATTCGCTACGCGAACCAGGCCGCGTTGCGATTGCTTGGGCTCACCATGGACCAACTTCTCGGCAAAACATCCTTCGATCCCGATTGGGACGTCGTACGACTCGATGGCTCGCCGTTCCCGGGACCCGAACACCCCGTACCCGAAGCGATTCGAACGCGACAGTCCGTGCTCGACGTGCTGATGGGCGTTCGTCGAGGCAAACTTGGCGATCGCGTTTGGCTCCTCGTGAGTGCACTGCCCCGGCTCCATGCGTCAGGGGCCGTGCGAGACGTGCTGTGCACCTTCTCGGACGTCACCCAAGAGCATGCCCATGTCGAAGCGTCCGAGCGATCGCTGAAGCTCGCCGAACGCCGCATGCAAGAACAGTCTGAGTTGCTCGCAGCGATGTTTCGAGCCACGTCAGAGGGCATCGTCCTCCACGGACCTGATGGCTCCATCCGCATGGCGAATCGCGCCGCCGCAAAGGTCTTGGGCCTGACCATCGAGCAACTGACCGGCCGCTCTCCGACCGACCCCCGGTGGGGATTGGTGCGCACCGACGGGACCCCGTTGCCGCCCAAGGAGATTCCATCGGAAGTCACCCGCCACACCGGTGCGCCCATTCAGATGCGGCTGCTGGGGGTCGATCGGCCCGACCGAGGTCGGTCCTGGCTCGCCGTGACCACCGACCCCGTCCGACCAGAAGCGGATCCGCCCCACCATGTGGTGGCGACGTTTACCGACATCTCCCGGCTCCGCGAAGCCCAGCTCGCGCTTCAGCGGTCTGAGGCTCAGCTCGCGCGGGTCACCCAGGCCGTCCCTGGCGTGCTGTTCGAAATCGTCCGGAGGCCACGCGACGACAGCCGGCCCCGACCAGACGCAATTTCAAAGTACGAATGGTCTTTTTCGTTCCTTTCCGGTGAGGTGGAGGAACTCTTTGGACTCCCGACCGAAGTGGTGCGTCGAGACCCCCGCGCCCTTTTGGCAGTGCTTCCTCCGGACCAAGTTCGCATCGTGCGGGACGCGCTTCAGACCGCGGTGCTCCAAGGGCGGTCGGCCGAAGTCGAGGCCCGACTCCATCGAGGAGAGTTCGATCGCTCGATTCGCATCCACGCCCGCCCTGATGCAACGACGGAATCCGTCAGGTGGACCGGATTCATCTTGGATGTGACCGAGGCTCGACGACTGGAAGACCGCCTCCGAACCTCCCAGCGCCTCGAGGCCATGTCGAGCCTCGCCGCAGGCGTAGCGCACAACTTCAACAACATGCTGGGCGCCATCGTCCCCAACCTCGACTTGGCCCTCGCCAAAGCAGCCCCGCACCTTCAGGGCCCCTTGCGCGATGCCCTCACGGCCGCACGATCCGCCTCCGAACTCGTTCGACAGCTCCTCTTCGCGTCTCGCGGCGAACCGGAAGGACACAGTGCCACCGTCGATGTCCACCAGGTCTTGTCCGAAGTGGTGAACATCTGCCGACGCACCTTCGACGCCGGCATCCTGCTTGATGTCGAACTTTCTTCTTCCCCCCTGCCCTCCCGGGGTTCGGCAACGCTCATCCAACAGGTGGCCCTGAACCTCCTCATCAACGCGCGCGATGCGGTGTCCGACGTCGATGAACCTCAAATCGACCTGCGAGCCTTTGCCATCGAGGATCAGTGGGTGGCCTTCGAGGTGCGAGACAACGGCACCGGCATGACGTCCGAGGTCCGCGCCAGACTTGGCGAACCCTTCTTCACGACCAAGCCTCCAGGACAAGGCACCGGACTCGGTCTTGCTTCGGTGTACGGCATTGTCTCGGATCTCGGTGGCCGAATCGACGTCGACTCAACGGAGGGGGTGGGCACTCGGTTTCAGGTCCGATTGCCGAAGGTGCAGCCCCAAATCACGGACTTCGCCTCAACCGATCCGCGAACGGCCGAACTTGCGGGTCGTCGAATCCTCCTCATCGACGATGAACCATTGGTTCGACGCGCCATGAGCCGCATGCTGCGCCATCGCAAGGTCGTCGTCATGGAGGCGGGCTCCGGCGAGGACGGATTGACGATGCTCGACGACACCATCGACGCAGTGCTGCTCGATCTTTCCATGCCCGGCATGCCAGGCGATCATGTTTTGCGACTCATGAAGGTGGATCGACCTCATCTTCCGGTGGCGATTGTGACGGGCCACGTCGACGACATGCCAGCGCTAGAGCCTGCAGACACCGTTTTACGGAAACCCGTCGACGCACAGACCCTGATCCGCTGGCTTTCGTCGGTTCTCGCTAAGCGGTGACCAGCGGATCCTTGCCACAGAGAGTAGCATGGGGGGTAGGGATTGAACTGGAGGCCTCATGACGCTTGGGTACCTGATCTTCGCCCTCGCTCCGTCTGCGAGCGCACAGGCACCCGAGGTGCCCACCACCACCGTGGAACCCGACGACAAAAAGGGGCGCCAGCGCGAGACCATCGAGGCCCTTCGTGAAGGAAAGGGGACCGGCGGCTACGGCGGGCCCGAGTTTGGTTTTGGCCTACTGGGTGGCCGTGCCGCCTCCCGGGTTGGGAGCCGGGCGGGCTGGGTCGCCACCCGCAACCTCATCGTGGGCGGTTTCGCCGAGGGCATCAACAGCGACACCGAAGCCAATGAACCCGTACGCATCGTCGACGCGGGTGCCTTCCTCGAAACGCAGATCGCGCCTTACCAGACCATCCACGCCTCCATCGAGGGCGGGGTAGGTGTCGGTTCGGTGGCGTGGGGTGCCAATCGGGCGGCTGGCTTCCTGCCCTATGCGGCGGTGCGACTCGAAGTGAATGTGGTGGAGTGGTTTCGGCTGTCCGTAGGTCCGAACCTCCGGGGCATCGTGTCGAACGCGGTGCCCGTCGATAAAAGCCGCGTCTCGGGCGGACTCGACGTCGCACTGAAGTTCGGCGCGTTCTGAAATGGCGATCGTAGCGACCTGCTCGAGCCGCCCGCCGCCCCCCTGACCGGGCGGGGTTCCTTCGCAATCGGCCCGCGTGGGTCGTGCGGCCGAACGGCATCGACCGCTACGACGCAGGGTCTGACGGTCCGAAGCTCGTCTTGTAGGATGCGGGGCTCGAGGGGGCCCACACATGGACGAACTCACCGCTCAACTTCGGCGTAGCCGCGCGATCGGCTTGGTTCTCCCCCTGTTCTTCCTCTCCGGGGCGACCGCCCTGGCCTACCAAACGCTGTGGGTACGCGAACTTCAGGTCGAACTCTTCGGCACCTCCACCTTCGCGATTTCGACGGTCCTCGCAGCATTTATGGGCGGTTTGGCCCTCGGGGGCTTCGCCATGGCGCGGCTTGCGGACCGCGTGACGCGGCCCCTGCACCTTTATGGCTGGCTCGAAGTAGGCATTGGACTCTATGCCCTCGCGTTTCCCTGGCTGGTTCAGGGCCTGCAACCCGTCTACCTCGAGGCGTGGCGTACCCTGCGACCGGATCCGCTGACCTTCGGCCTCATCCAATTCGGGCTCGTATCGATCGGTCTCGTCCTGCCCACAGCGGCCATGGGCGCCACACTTCCCCTGCTGGCCCGATTCGCAACCGAACGGTTGGGGGCCGCGGGCGAACGGGTGGGCACGTTGTACGCAGTCAACACGCTCGGCGCGGTCGTCGGGACGGCCGCGTGCGGCTTTGGCTTGCTCCCGGGACTCGGGCGCGCGACGACCACCGGTTTGGCGGCCGGCGCGAACCTGCTCTTGGGCGTTGCGGCCATCGCGCTTTCGGCCTGGGCAGGGCGTCACCAGACCACCGTCGTCAATGATCTTTCGGAACCTCATCCCACGTCGCGTTGGCTCCTCCCCGTCGGCATGGCCATCGGCCTCGCAGGATTCTCGGCCCTCGCCTACGAAGTGGCATGGACTCGCCTGCTCGGTCTCATGCTGGGGGCCTCGACCTACGCGTTCACCATCATGCTGCTGTCGTTTCTCGTCGGCATCGCCTTAGGTGGCGCACTCGGGGGCCCGCTTGCGGACCGTATGTTCACGAGGTGGGGAGCCCCCGGCGTCCTCCTGACGTTCGCGGGCGTTGAAGTCGCCATCGCGCTGGTGTCCTACGCGATGATGTACCTCTACCCCCAGCTTCCGTTTCTTTACGTGTGGCTCTTCGATGCCTTGCGCGCAGAAGCGAGACCCGAACGTGCCTTTGAGGTGTCCATGGTCGTCGCGGCCTGCATCATGACCCCACCGGCGGTGCTGATGGGGCTGCACTTCCCGCTGGCCGTCCGCGCCGTCATCGGCGACCGAGACCAGCTCGGTGGACCGGTAGGCGTCGTGTACGGGCTCAACACCTTGGGTGGCGTCATCGGAGCCTTCCTCGCCGGCTTCGTGCTGCTTCCGATGCTCAAACTGCAGGGCACCGTCTACACCGCCGCCATCATCGAACTCGTGGCCGCGGGGGGGCTGCTTGTGGCCGTGGCCCAGCAACCGGCTTGGCGCTCGATCGCCGTGGCATTTGGCATGTCCGTGGCCGGCATCGCACTGGCCCTCGGCGGGCTTGCAACCCGCCCTCCCTGGAATCCGATGCTCATGACCGCGGGCATGTACACCTACGTGTCGAACTTCGACGATCACAGCCGCGAAGGCATCCTGGCTTACGCAGTGGAGAAGTATGAGCTGCTGTACTACGCCGAAGGATTGTCGACGGTCGTGACGGTGGCCCGCAGCCCGCGTACGGGAAACCTCTGGCTGGCCAACAACGGGAAGATCGATGCCTCAACCGAGGGCGACCTTCCCACCCAAGTGCTGTGTTCCCTTCTTCCGATGCAATACGTCGAAGACCCGAAGCGGGTGCTCGTCATCGGCTTAGCAAGTGGAATCACCGCCGGCGCAGTCACCCAAATCGAAGCGGTCGAACGTCTCGAAATCGTGGAACTCGAACCGCGAATCGAAGAGGCCGCTCGCCTGTTTGGCCCCTACAACCATGACGTGCTTGACGACCCTCGTGTGGAACTCATCATCAACGATGGACGCAACCACGTGCTCCTCGCCGAGCCCGGTACCTATGACGTCATCGTGAGTGAACCCTCGAACCCCTGGATCACGGGCGTCTCGAACCTCTTCACACGGGAGTTCCTCGAGATCGGAAAGTCCCGTCTCGCGGAAGGTGGCGTGTGGTCCCAGTGGATCCAGATGTATGGAATGGCCCCCGACGACCTACGCACGTTGCTCGGAACCGTGGCTGACGTGTTTCCGTACGTGAACCTGTACGTGTTGGACCACGCCGATCTCGTGCTTGTGGCGTCGGAAAAGCCATTGCCCGCCACGCTGGACCGAGCCGCCCATCTGCTGGCGTGGCCAGGCGCCCGGCGCGAATTGGCCTCGGTCGACGAACGATTGCAGGGCGAAGACAACCATGTGCCGCTGAGGACACCAGCCAACCTGCTTTCGTTCTATGCCTTCGACCAGGACGTCATGCGTAAGTTGGGCCAAGGCTACCCCATGAACACCGATGACAACATGATCATCGAGTATTCAGCCCCCCTCAACCTCCATCGCACCACACAGATCGCGAACAACGAACTGATCGCCGAACATGCCGAGGTGCCCGTCCGCTGGGTGCCGGGCGCCGAAGCCCTCGCCGAACTCGCCAAAGCCTACCGAGCGCGGTGGGATGAACGCGCGTTTCCTACCATGGAGGCGGCGATCGAACAGGCCCCCACCGAAGAGACGGCCATCGCTTGGTCGGTCCTCGTCGAAGCCTGGCGAGCCGAAGACGCGGATTGGGAGTGGGTGGACGAATGAGCTTGGGAGAGGCCATGAACGCAGTACCGACGCATCACCAGACAACCGTTGAGGGACTGACCCTTCACCATCGGGAGGTAGGCTCCGGTCCTCCGATCCTGATGATCCACGGATGGCCTACGTCCTCCGCACTGTGGCGCAACATCCTACCCATCGTCGGCCGTACCCACCGGGCCATCGCCATCGACCTGCCGGGATTCGGTCAGTCGAGCAAACCCTTGGATGCAAGCTACAGCTTTCGCTTCTTCGATCGCATCCTGGACGGGTTCCTCGAACAACTGGGAATCGAAGAGGTCGGTCTGGTGGTGCACGATCTGGGGGGGCCCGTAGGTCTGCACTGGGCGGTTCAGCGGCTGGAACGCATCCGCAAGCTCGCGTTGATGAATACGTTGGTCTACCCTGATCTCTCGTTCGCCGTCATGGCGTTTATTGCCGCCGCCCGGCTGCCCCTCGTCCGGAACCTCCTGACCAGCGCCTGGGGGCTCGAACAAGCCCTGTACCTGGGCGTAACGGACCGCCGTAGGCTCGCCCCCGATGCGGCGGCCTCGTTTGTTGCGCCCTTTCGCAACCGAGCCGATCGCCGAGCCCTGGCCAAAGCAGCGGTAGGACTGCATCCTGGAGGCTTGAAGACGATCGCTTTGCGACTGCCCGAGTTCAAAGGCCCGGTTCGCATTCTCTACGGAGCCAACGATCGGATCTTGCCCGAGTTTCCCACGAAGACCCTCGCGCAACTCCGACGAGACCTGCCTCAGGCGGAGGTAACGGAACTGGAAGACTGCGGTCACTTTCTCCAAGAAGAGCGGCCTAAGGACATCGGAACCCTCCTCCATCGGTTCTTCGACGAATCCGCGACCGGCGAGGAGTGCTAACAGAACGGAGAGGCCGCGAATGCGATTCTTCTTCGATCCAGACTCGCTCTTCCTGCGATCCACGGCTGCGGCCGTGGTTCAGGGCGCGATCGTCCTAAATGCATTGGCCCTCGGCTATGCGATGGCCCTGCGTGCGATCGGGGTGAGCATGGGACTCGCGGTGCTCCTGGTCGCAAGCCTCCTGTTGAGCCGAACCACGGTGGTCCTCATCATCGATGCGGCGCGTCAGGTGGGTTGGATCGATGGCATCCGCGACACGCTGCTGTCGCAGTACGCCACCACGTCGGCGACCCGCGAGGGGCCAGAAGAGACGGCAAGGCCATTCGCATCCGAAGCCATTCGTTCTCCAACCGAACCCGACCGCCGAGAGCCGGCGGGGCCTCGCCTCGAAGTTGTCCGAACTCCCGAAACGGAAACCTCGGAACTTCCTCAGATCTTTCCCAACCGCACGCTATAGGCGGGACGCCAAATGCGGTCAGAAATAGACCTGAACAACCGATCCTGGATGGACATCTGTTCACCTTCCGTGCTAGGGGTAGAGCCAAGGAGGTCGACCGGCCTCCAACCTTGCCTTTTGCTCAGGAGCCTCCGATGCCGTTCGAAATCGTTGTTGCGTGTGCCCTCCTTGCCAGCGTGGCTGGCCTCATGGCCAACGAAGAACGTCCCGAAGGCGCCTAGCTTGCGAGCGATGGAGTGAACGAGCCCCTGCCCTTCTTGGCCAACGAAGCGGCCCTCGACCGATGGCTCTCCGATGGTCAGGCCGTGCACCACGGCCTGGTGAGCGCCGCACGTCAGTTGGGGCGTACAGAAGATCCCGAACGATTCAGCCGGGGGTCACTACCGGTGGCGGCCTTTGGCGACGTCGTGATCAAGCTCTTTCCGCACTTTGAGGAGGACCTGGCGGAAACGGAACGTGGGTGTTTAGCCGCCCTTGAAGGCGCGTTGCCCGTCCCAACCCCGGGCCTCATCGAGCACCGTTCGCTTCCGGGCTGGCACGTGGTGGTGATGGAGCGACTGCGAGGCGTAGAACTCGCGGACCGCTGGCCGACCTTACCGCTCGACGCCCGCCTCGACCTCGCTCGACAGGTGGGGGAATGTGCCGTGGCCTTGCACCGCCAAGCCGCTCCCGCGTCCGTCCCGCAAATCGAATGGTCTGCGTGGGTGGATGAACGCAAACCCCTCGTCGTTGCCCGACAGCGCGAACGCGGAGCCCCCGCCTGGCTTCTGGACAGTCTAGATTCCTTTGTCGCAACAGCGGATCTTTCCGAGGGGCCTCGAGGGCGAGGGTGGCTGCACACCGAGCTGATGCTCGAGCACCTGTTGGCCGAGCCGACCGACCAAGGCCAATGGCGCTTGTCGGGTCTGTTTGACTTCGAACCCAGCATGGTGGCCCCTGTCGACTACGAATGGTCGTCCTTGGGACTGTTTGTGGCCCGGGGCGAGGCCAACGTCTGGCGTGCGGTCCTCAAGGGGTTGGGGGTCGCGTCCACCCCTGACGTTCCCCTGCGCGCGTTCGCGATGGCGCTGATGCATCGCTACGTGAACCTGGCCTGGTACCTGCGAAGGCTCCCATCGCCGCACCCTGATCTTCGTTCGGTCATCGAGGCGTGGTTTGGCCTCGACGCTCCTTGAGCGATTGCGGACGTATGCTGCCTCGAGGGAGGCCACATGCGCCGAATCGGAATCATCTTTTCGGGGGGTCCCGCCCCTGCCGCCAATGCTGTCATCACATCCTGCGTGATGGCGTTTCGCCGCGCCGGCATCGAAGTGGTGGGGTTCCGCCACGGGTATCGCGGGCTCATGGCCGAAGAGCTGGTCGAAGACCGGGATTGGTTTCGATTTGAGAACCACCACCTCCGAGGCCTACGGAATCGACGGGGCATCATCGTGGGCACCGCTCGGGCCAATCCGGGCAAGGCCATTCGCCAACCTGCCGATCTCGAGGACGCCGATAAATCTGCACCGTTGGCGCGGGTGCACCAAGCACTGACCTCCCTCGGCATCGACGCCTTGGTGAGCATTGGCGGCGAGGACACGCTCCGCACGGCCAACCTGCTGCATCGGTTTCAACGGGGCCTGCCCGAAGAAGCCCATCGCATCAGGGTCGTTCATCTGCCCAAGACGATCGACAACGACTACCGGGGTATCGACTTCACGTTTGGGTTTTTCACGGCGGTTGACGTGCTCGCGAAGGAGCTGCTCAACCTTCGGGCCGATGCCATGGCCACAAGCCGCTACTTCATCTGCGAAACGATGGGTCGCAAGGCAGCGTGGTTGCCCTATGGGGTCGCGATCGCAGGCGAAGCTCACATGGTCATTGGGGTCGAGGACGTCATGGGGCCGCTGGCCATTGAAGGCACCACGCCACCCGACTCCACGTCGATGCCCTGTGCGATCGCATTGGAGAGTTGGTCGAAACTCGCTATGCCTCGGGCCGCGACTACGGCACAGTCGTGTTGGCCGAGGGATTGGCCGAGCTGCTTCCCGAGGATCAGCTCGCCCATCTGCCTCGCGATCCACACGGTCACATCTCGATCAGCCGCCTAAACCTCGCCAAGCTCGTCGCGGAACGTGCGAAGGAGCGAATCGAGGCGAAGACCGGTCGGAAGGTCGCGATGACCGGGGTCCAGCTCGGCTACGAGGCGCGATGTGCGCCACCGCACGCCTTTGACGTGGTGCTCGGCTGCCAGCTTGGCCAGGGTGCCTACCGCGCTCTGGTCGAGGAGGGGCTCGATGCCCATCTCGTAAGTGTCGAGGGACAAATGACGCTGCAGTTCGTTCCGTTCGACCAGCTCGTCGATCAAGAGACCCTGAACAGTCACGTTCGGTTCGTGCCTCCGGGCAGCGACTTTCACCGACTCGCGCATGCGCTCGGCACACGGTTGCCCAGTTCGTCGAGCTGAGTCCAAATTCGATACGATGCAAAATGCGCGGGGCTTGAGGGGCCCACCATGGGGGGACAAGTACTGGCTCTCGTTGCGTTGCAGTCGGCCATCGCCGAGGCACAGGTAACGACGGTCGAAGAACTCATCACCGCGGTCAATGACGGAAAGCCCGGCGCTACCATCACCCTTGATCAAGGCACGTTCGATCTCGTCGAGCCCTTGCGGCTCAAGGTCGACATGACGCTGCAAGGCGCGGGCAAGGGCCGCACCATCCTCCAGAGTGGGGGCACGGATTGGCTGGCTGGCCCCGCCGAAACGGGGGGCGACGGAGGGGCCAATTGGAACGCCGTCGATTGCGAGCAGTACCTCCTTGCATTCGAGGACCGGGCAACCGGCGTGACCATCGCCGATCTGACGCTACGGGGGCCGGATCGCCTGGGTGCGATCTGCGCATTCAACCCCGATGGCTTGGAATTGACCGGCCTCGAGATCCGGGAGTTTCTCTGGAGTGGTGTCCGCACCTATGGAATGGAGGACGCTCACATCCACCACAACACCTTCGTCGACGCGGGCGGTCGAGTAGGGGTCACCCAAGGAGCCACAGGCGGCGCCTTGTTCCTGACGTTTACGCGAACGTCCGACATCCACGACAATCGCTTCACCAAGACCCCAGAGTTCAAGAGCAACTACTTCGGTATCAAAGGCCGACAAGCTCGAGAAACCCGGATTCACCACAACACGATCGAGACGAGCTTCGCCATCGAGTTCCCGTTTGAGAACGATGAAAACGTCGAGATCGACCACAATGTGTTGCTCGGTACCGTATCGATTCCCAAATCGAACGGGGGCCCGGTGCCGGAGGGCGGATTCACCTTCCACCTCCATCACAACTACCTCAATCGCACCTATTCGGTCGAGTTCCATCGCAACGGCGTGGAAATCGACCACAACCTGTTCGACTTCGCGCTCGACGATGATGGTGGCAACCTCATCAGTGGCTTTGCCAACGTGGCCGCGATGGGATCCACGAGGATGCACAACAACCTGATCTCGAATCCAGGTCGGGGCATATACTGGAATGACGGTGTATATCAAGGCTTTTCGTTCTTCAACAACCATGTCCGAGGCGCCACCACCGCGACGCCGCGAACCGACGGACTCTTTGGCTTTCGCGTCGAATCCGATGGCCTCGCCACCGACTGGTCCGCCATCGAGATTCGCGACAACATCATCGAACTGACGGGAACGCCGCGCTCCCTGATGCGGAATGAAGCGAGCTACGCGGCCGTCATCGAAAACAACGCGCTGACCAACCTAGGTGACACCGCTTCGTACGAAAACCCCTCCACCGGAGCCCCGCAAGGCCTCCTCGAACCCCTACGGTTCCGTCTGGGAGCAGATGAGGCCTACCTTGTCGACGGCTGGAACTTCGGTCGGTACGTCGAGCCCTCGGAAACTGGCGAGACCGGCGATACGGCGGTGCCAAGTGCACCGACCGGCGATACCGCGATGCCCAAGCCGACCCC
>JBCCQY010000091.1:0-36140 GCA_039208735.1 Myxococcota bacterium
ATGGATCCCCTCGTCGTGGGATCTACCAGGGCATAGGGGCGACAAACTCGTTTTCCGGCTTCGGACGGGTGCCGATCTCAAAGACCCGCACGAAGCTTGCGCTATACTGCTGCATCGCGCATCGGCAGGGCGGCGCCAGCTCGAGCCGTTCCAGCATTCGGGCTGTCATGTGGACGTGGCAGCAAAACCGCACGTGCACTTCCGGTGTCCACACCTCGAACTTGTCGTCCGTGAGTCGGGACGGCGTGATCACCGAGACCTGGCGGGTGGGCAGCCACCACTGCAGATGGAGCATGCCACGAGGTGCGAAGTAGGCGTGTCGTGGTGAGTTCAGCGCGTGGCCCCAAACCTCCCAACCACTCGGTGTCTCATCGATGAGGTTGCGGGTTCGCGGATCGTGAAAAGGGGGCATCATGGCGACTCCACGATGAGCTGCAGCCACAGTGTGTTCATGAAGGGCTTCCTGGGCAAGAGGGGGTAGTGTCTGGAGTTTCGTGGATACGGCCCGATGGGAGACCACGAACAAGATTCGCAAGCGCTACGAACGGGTGTGACATGAGCTTTCAGGCTCGTTTTACGCGAAGGGCATCATCGTGGATCATGGGATCGATCAGCACAATCTTGCGGCCCTCGCGCTTCAATCCATCGGACTGCCTCCACCCGGTGACTTCTATTCTATTGAAATTGAATTTCATTTTCAATGGATGCATCTGAGAGAAAGGAGGGTGGGTAGACGGTGAAGTTGCCCCGAGTTCGTGGACACCCTCCAAAGCACAGGAGAGGATGTCCGCATGGGAGCCAAGCGATACCGCCCGAGTCGTGGCCGTAGCGGTGACGAGCCAGAGCAGGGCCCCTCTTCCTATCGAGGGCTGGGTGTTCGGACGGGTCGCAACGAGCGGCGGCAGCCTTGAAGGTGATTCGCATGGTTCGCACGCTTCTTCCTGGCCACGACCTTCCGTTGGTGCTTGGCAGAGTCGTTCTTCGATCGGGCCATGCTACCTTTCGCGTTGCTGGAGCAGGAGCGCTGGAAGCGCGTGACCCGAATGCAGGGGCTTCGGGACCGCGTTGCCGAGTGGGCAGCCTGCGAGTCGCCGGACGAGCTGCGAGAGGGGATCCAACAGTGGCTCGGAGGGGTCGAGGCCACAGACGAACTCGCTCTGCAAGGGGTCGCTTTTGCGTTGGTGGTCCCCCTGCACGACGGCCGCCCGACGTTTATCGAGCGCTACCGACAGACGGCGGGGAAACTGCCCCACGCGGACCGGGTGGTATTCGAGGCGTGGCAAAACACTTGGTTCACCGTGGGAGAGATCCTCGAAGTGGAACCAGGCCGCGGGTTCCGATTGCAGGACGTCGTCTCGAACTGCGAGTTCGAGGCCTCCGCGTCGCGCCAGCTCCAGCCTGGTGACTGGCTTGCCGCCTTGCTGATGCCGATCGACGTTCGCGTCGAACTCGAGGGTACGTCAGTGCCGCTTCGCGGCCCCGTGCGGATCGCGGCGTGAGGCGGCGGCCGCGGGGAGAATGCCCGAACTGCGAGCCCTACTGCCAGAAATGCTCGGAGAAGACACGCTCGCGCACATTCGTGCCGAGCTTTGGATGAGGCCGCGATTCTCGTCGTTGTGAGCGAAGCGTCCCGTCGGAGCTCTGGTAGGAGCAGACGATCTCGAGGCAAAACCGCATGTCTTCCTCCGCGGCTCGCCAGGATTGTGCGCGTATGACAACGAACATCGCAGGGGTTCTATGGTCCCAGTGCCAAGAAGAGCACGCAATTCAGCGCGCAGGCTCTTGCCTTGGCAGTGAGAAGCCCGCCTGCTGGCGGGCTTCTGATGAGTGGTGACCCCAACGGGATTCGAACCCGTGTTGCCGGGATGAAAACCCGGTGTCCTGGACCTGACTAGACGATAGGGTCAAAGGCGGATTTACCAGAAGTGGGTCGCACAGGGCTCGAACCTGTGACCCTCGGCTTAAAAGGCCGGTGCTCTACCAACTGAGCTAGCGACCCGCAGCGTCAGTGCAATACCGCTCTGGGCGGGACCTGTCAACGCTGCTCGATCTACTCCTGATCGGCGAACAGATCTCCCCGGCGGATCGTGGCCTTTCGCGCAGGCCCCACCGAGACGAGTTCCACCGGGACGCCGACCCACTGCTCGATCGCCTCGACATACTGCCGGGCAGAAGCCGGTAGATCGGCCACGGTCCGCACGTTATCGAGCGCCTCGCTCCAGCCCGGAAGGTGCTCCATCTGAGGCCGAGCCGTCTCGAGAGAGGTAGGGAAATCCTCGTCATCGACGCCCTCGTACCCCACACAGACGGGGATCTCGTCCAGGCCCGCCAAGGTGTCGAGCTTGGTCAACGCGAGCCGGGTAACGCCGTTCAGCCGCACCGCCTGGCGCACCAGTGCTGCATCGAACCAGCCACATCGCCGTGGCCGGCCCGTCGTGGCACCGAACTCATGCCCAACCTTCTGCAGGTGGGCGGCCGCTTCCGGCTCCGCCTCACTGGGAAGCACACCAGATCCCACGCGGGTGGTGTACGCCTTGGTCACCCCGACCACCTCGTCGATGACCGTAGGACCGACCCCACTGCCCGCGCACGCAGCCCCCGCTACGGTGTTGCTCGAGGTCACATGAGGGTAGGTCCCATGGTCGACGTCGAGGAAGGTGCCCTGAGCACCCTCAAACAACACATGGCCGCCGCGCCTCATCACGCGGTGCAAGACCGTCGTTGAATCCCGAATGTGTCCCGACACCGCCTCAAACGCCGCCAACGCCCGCGACACGACCGCATCAAAGTCCAACGCCTCACCGCCGTACCACTCCACGATTTCGCGGTTCTTGGCTTCGAGAATGGGCCTGAGCCGCTCCGCGAACTGCTGGGGGTGAAGCAAGTGCGACATGGTGATGCCCCGCCGCGCGACCTTGTCCTCGTAGCAGGGACCAATTCCGCGACAGGTCGTTCCGATCCGCTTGTCGCCGAGCGAAGCCTCCCGAAGCCGGTCCAACGCCAGGTGGTAGGGCATGATGACGTGGGCGTGTGGGCTGATCACAAGGTCGTCGGGCCCCAAGGTGCGCCCTCGCGCAGCCAGCTGCGCCATCTCCTCGGCAAGCACATTCAGATCGACGACCACACCATTGCCAATGACACAGGTGCACCCCTCTCGGAGCACGCCCGAAGGCAACAGGTGCAGCACGATCTTTTCGCCATCGACGACCAGGGTGTGACCGGCATTGTTGCCGCCCTGAAAACGCACCACCGCCTCGACATGGCGCGAAAGAACGTCGACGACCTTGCCCTTGCCCTCATCTCCCCATTGGGTCCCGACGACGACGATATTGGGCACAGAGATCCTCCTTCGTGCGGGTCCCTTCGGAATTCCCGCCCGTATGCGGCCCCCTCGATGCGGGGGCGGAAATCCGGGCGCCGAAGTGGCCCGGAACGGCCAACACCCCATTATCCCGGCCCGGGAGGACCGACCGGTGGACACCATCAGCAGCTTCTGGGCCGGAGCACAGGATCTCGCCGACAAGCTCGACCTCGACTCACTTGTTGAGCGCGCGGGCAGCTGGCAAGCCCTCATGGCCATGCGCACACACGATCTCGTCGCGATTGGCGTTCGCGAAGACCTCGCGCGAAAATGGCGAGCGACCCGTCCACGCGAAACGCAGGGCTTGGCCGTCACCCGTGTGCACGAACGCTACCCGTCACGGCTCGCCAATCGCCCCAAGGCACCTCCCGTACTCTTTGTCGAGGGCGAACGAGAGGCCCTTTCGGAGCGCTGCATCGGGATTGTGGGCACCCGCCGCTGCACGCCGTATGGCGCAGCCGTCGCTCGGCATTTGGGCGCGGCCTTCGCACGTGCGGGTTGGGTCGTCGTGTCGGGCCTCGCTCGTGGCATCGACACGCATGCCCACCGCGGCGCACTCGAGGCGGGCACCACGGTAGCGGTGTTGGGCCATGGGCTCAATATGACAAGCCCGGCCTCCAACCTGCGCCTGCGCCGCACCATCCTCGAACACCATGGTGCCATGGTCACCACCTTCCCCGACGACCACCAGGCGGCGCGTTGGACGTTCCCGGCTCGAAACCGTTGGATCGTGGGCCTTTCCGAGCTTCTGGTGGTCGTGGAAGCGCCGCAACGTAGCGGTGCCCTCATCTCCGCCCATCTTGCACTCGAAATCGACGTTCCCGTCTTCGTGGTTCCTGGCCACATTGGCGTAGAGGCCTGCCGAGGCAGCAACGAACTCATCGAACAAGGGGCGTGCCCCCTCATCGACGTCGATCGGTTCGTCGACGAGTGGACGGGCCGCCTCCCCTTCGATCTTCCCCCGCCATCCTGGCTGCAGGAGGTCCTATCGGGCCACAGCGTCGATGCCGTCGCCACGCAACACGGCCGCTCCGCACTCGATCTTATTTCCCACCTCACGCAGCTCGAACTCGAAGGGCGAGTGGTTCGCTTGCCGGGGGGTCGTTACGCGTCCACCGGAATGGACCTGGGAGATGACGTTGTCTGAGGACGTTCCCATGGCGCTCACGGGACGCGCCGCACGATGGCTCCACCTGCTACAGGACCTCGGCCACATCGACATCGCAACGGCAGATGAGTTGGTGATGGCAGCGAGCGACCTGCACCGCGAACTCCACCACAAGGGCACACGGGTGGGCCTCGAAACCATCCGTCAGGCCGCAGCCATGGTGCTGTTTCAGACGGATGCAGAACCGGCCACGATGCTCGACGACGACTGGCCACTGTTGTTCAGCTAGCGTGGATCGGCCACGACCTTCGGAGCTTCAAGACCCAGCCCAGAGAGGCCTTCCTCGAGCAGCGGTAGCCACGATGCCGCCTCGGAGGGATCTGTGAACACCCCCACCAAGAGCCGAGGCTCTCCTCCGTCCCGTACGACATCAGCGTGGACCCCACGGCCCCGCAGCACGACCTGGAGGTCATCAATGCGGGGCTGTGGCGCTCGTCCAAGATCAATGGCGTAGAGCACCCGGCCGCTCGCCGGCCGATCCTGGGGACGCCCTCGCAACTCGTCGGGGAACCGCAATTCCGACAGCCCGTTGTCGGCTGCATTGCTCACCTCGATGCGAGCGAGCAAATCGACAAGCGCATCATCCGCGAGCGTCGCATCGATGCCTTGGGCCGCATTGGGTCGATGCACGTAGGCCACCTGGTCGCGCCCCGTGACGTAGCCAAGGCCAAAGCAAACCGTGCCCACCACCATCATGGCCAGGGTCAGCAATGCGATTTCTCGCACCGGCAGAGGCGCTGGGGCCCCCGCGTCGGCGCGCGAAGGAACCGACTCACGCATCGTCATCTCCTGCGTCGCTGCCGAGTTCGGCCATCATGCGCGCCGCCCAGTCGTCAGCCGAGGGCTCCCACCGAAACACATCGGTGTCAACCTGTTCGGCAATCGCTGTGGGATGGCTATGCACTTGCCCCACACACTGGTCGATGACTTTACGCACCACCGACGCGTCATTTCCGGCCGTCGTGACGACGATCGTCTGACGCGTGGGATCGCTACCTTGGCCAATCTCGTGCACCGAGATCCCGTAGCGGTGTCTGAGTCGATCGGACACCGACGACAAAACCGTGCGTCGGTCCTTAAGCGTACGTGCCCCTGGAACGCGGATCCTCAAGTAGGCCACGCCCAAAAAGACACGATCGGGGGGGGCGCCATCGCGCCGTGACCGCCCCATCAATCGATTTCCACCACCTGCTCGGCGTAGGTTTCGATGAGGTCGCCCTCTTCGAGGTCATTGAAGCCCTCGAGCGAAAGACCACATTCGTAGCCCGCAGCCACTTCGCGAACGTCGTCCTTGAAGCGCTTGAGGGTGTCCACCTTGCCTTCCCAGATGACCGAACCGCCGCGCAACACCTTGACGAGGTGGTTTCGACCCACCTTCCCATCGATGACGTAGCAGCCGGCAACCGTACCGATCCGCGAGATGCGGAACAGCACGCGAACCTCGAGCGTACCCTGACGAACCAACTCGTAGGTGGGAGCCAGAAGTCCCTTCATCTCGCGCTCGATGCGGTCCAATACATCGTAGATGATGGAGTAGAACTCGGGCTCGACACCGAGGTTCGACGCTGCGGTTCGTGCCTTGGCATCGAACTTGGTGTTGAACCCGATGATCTTTGCGCCGTCGGACGCCGCCAACGTGATGTCGGACTCGGTGACGTCACCGACCGCCGACAACAGAATGCGGACCTCGGCGCCATCGACCTGAATGTCTTCGATGGCCGCTCTTAGCGCCTGCAACGAACCCCCTACGTCCGCCTTCAGGATGAGCAGCAGCGTCTCACGCTCCTCACGCTGGGCAGCATTGTAAAGGTCGCCAATGTCGCGCTTGCTGTGCTTGGCCATCTCTTCTTGGCGCTTGGCCACCGCCCGGTGCTCGGCCAGGGCCCGAGCGTTTTTCTCGCTCTTGACGGCGTTCACCGAATCGCCGACCTCGGGCAGCCCCGACAGACCAAACAACTCAACCGGTGTCGATGGTTCGGCAAGTTTGAGCTTCTTGCCCGCATGGTCGACAAGGGCCCGCACCTTACCAAAGGCCGAACCCAGCACCACGTGATCGCCGCGCTTGAGCGTACCCGTCTGGACGAGGACCGACGCCACGGCACCGCGTCCACGTTCCATCTTGGCCTCGAGGACCACCCCTTCCGCGTAGCGATCGGGATTGGCCTTGAGTTCAAGCACCTCGGCCTGCAGCAAGATCTGCTCGAGCAGATCGTCGATGTTTTCGCCCTTGAGCGCTGAGATAGGCACAAATGGCGTGTCGCCACCCCAATCCTCAGGCACCAATTCTTCTTGGGCAGAAAGCTGACTCTTGATGGGCTCGTCGGACACGCCAGGCTTGTCCATCTTGTTGACCGCCACGACGATGGGCGTATTGGCCGCCCGGGCGTGCGCAATGGCCTCGGAGGTCTGCGGCTGCAATCCGTCGTCCGCTGCAACCACCAGCACAACAATGTCGGTGACGGCCGCCCCACGGGCCCGCATGGCGGTAAATGCCTGGTGACCAGGGGTATCGATGAAGGTGATGGGCTGGCCATCGACCTCGACCTGGTAGGCCCCGATATGCTGGGTAATGCCACCATCTTCGCCCGCAGCGACGCGGCTGTTGCGGATGGTGTCGAGCAACGTGGTTTTGCCGTGGTCGACGTGGCCCATGATGGTCACGACAGGCGGGCGAGGCACGAGGTTCTCATCCTCGACGTCCTCGGCGATGTGCTCCAGGTAGTTCTGTTCCTGGAACCCAACGTTTTCGACCTCATAGTCGAACTCTGCGGCAACCAGTGCGGCCGTGTCCATGTCCAGCATGTCGGTGATGCGCACGCCCTCAGACCCGAGGTCCATGAGCTGCCGAATCACGACCGTAGCCTTGACGCCAAGCTGCATGCCCAAGTCGCGCACACTGATGACGTTATCGACCCGGACCTTCCGCTTCTGCGCCTTGGGCGTAGGCGACGCCTGCTTCGGGCCGCTACTCTTGCGCCGCTTGCCTCGACCTGGGCGTCGGTCGTAGCCTCGACCGCCTCCCGATCGTCCACCGCCACGGCCTCGGCCCCGGTAGCCCCCCTGGTCACCACCCGCTTCGACCCGTCGACGCGCGCGACCGGGTGTTTGTGCGGATGGAGCGGGCGTCTGCGCCCGAGAGAATTCGGCCGCCTGTTGGCTGCGAAACGCTTGCGGGTTGTTGGGGTCATAGCCCGGAGGCGGCACCACGACGGCCGAACCCAGACCGCGGAACCGCGGCTTTTCGGGACGCGCCCCGTCGTCGGTTTTGGCACCCTCGGCCCCGCTCGCAGCAGCGGCCGGTTCGGGAGCCTTGGCGGGCTCTGGCGTCGGCGTCGCGGTCTTCGCGGCCGGAGACACCCGAGTGGCTCCGCGGCCGGTACGACGCCGAATGTCGCGCACCGGGCGACCTGCCCGGCGCTCGGCCTGACGAGGCGAACCTGCGCTGCCGTTACTGGCAGGCTTGGCGGCTTCGGCAGGCTTGGCGGCTTCGGCAGGCTTGGCGGCTTCGGCAGGCTTGGCGGCTTCGGCAGGCTTCGGAGCAGAGGCTGGCTCTGGCTTCGGCGCCGGCTTGGAGGCCTTCGCTTCGACGGGTTTCGGAGCCGGCTTCGGCTCAGGCTGGGCCTTGGCTTCCGGCTTGGGCGCGGGCTTCGGCTCAGGCTTGGGCTCGGCCTTCGCCGGCGGCTCCGGCTTGGGTTCGACCGCCTTCACCTCAGCCGGCTTCGGCTCGGGAGCTGGCGTAGGGACGGGAACCGGGACCGGCGCAGGCTCGGGCTCGGCTTTCACCTCGGCCTCAACCGGAGGAACCGGCATCGGCGCAGGCTTCGGCTCGGGCGCCTGTGGCGGCGGTGCCGCCTCGGCCTGCACAGGCTCAGGTGTTGGCTCGGCCTTCACGGGTTCAGGTGCCGGCGTGGGCTCCGGATCGGGAGCGGGAGCCGGCGCTTCGGCCACCGGTTCAGGCTCCGGCTCGGGAGCTGGCGGAGCCGGCGTCTCCTGCGGAGGCTCTTCCGTTTCGTCACGTCGCGCGCGACGCATCACGCGCTTCGACGACGATCCCGGCGCACCGTTCGCGGCCGATCCGTTCGAGGCCGCGGGGCTGGCTTCGGCCGGCGTGGCGTTTGCCGACTCATCTTCCGTCTTGCCTTTGCCAGGGCGGCGAACACGCCGCAAAACACGCTGTCCGACCCGGGTCGTCGTCGTCTCCCCGCGCCGAGGCGCACTTTCCTCTTCGCTACGGCGCGAATTTCGCACCGGCGTATCCGAGGAGGCCCGGTTCAAGCGTTCGAGGAGGTCCTTTTTCGACATGCAGTCCTTTAATGAAGTTCAACCGCAGCACGGTGCGTAAGGCACCAGGCGCGTAATGCGGCGTCGACCCATCGACCAACAGGCATTCTGCCGTCCAGAGTGGCTACTGCCATGCCGGTCGATTCCAAAGGACGGGTAGACCGCCGTACCCCACCCGTCCGCAGTGCCCTAACCCAAATCTCGGAAACGTTGCAACTGGCCGCGCAAGTAGTCCGTCGCAGGAATCGGGACCACCCCGAGGACAGCGCAAGAACCCTGTCCAATCTGGCCGCCGATGGTTTCACGCGTCCATGGAATTCGCAATGGTTCGATTTCTGCTTCGTCGGTCACTCGTCGTAAGGCCTGGACCGTCCTGGCAGATGCATCTTCGGCAGTGAGAACATCGACGACCCGACCTTCCTGGATCGCCGCCACAAGCCGGTCAAAACCCACCACCAGTCCGCCCCCTGCGGCCGCAAGTGACAAGCCGTGAAACAAGGCCTGTCGCACCGCCGCTACGAAGATCGCCTCGAGTTGGGAAACGTCCATTCGCTGTCGAAGTGTTCGGTTCAGCCCATGCGGCTTTGCGATCACCGCGGCAATGCAGGACGCACGGGCGTGCAACCACGCGCCCCGACCCGGAAGCCGGCCCTTTAAGTCGACGACGAGTTGACCGTCGGGCGACGCGACGAGCCGAACCAACGCGTCTCGATCGGTTCGATCCCGACACCCAATGCACTGCCGGACCGCGGTCCGCTCACTCCGCATCGGCCCTCACGGCATCGGTCTCGCCGGGTTCTTCAGGCAGAGCGTCGTCCCCCATGAGGTCGAATTCCTCGGTGGGAACCGGATCGGCCTCGCGCTTGGGAGGCTCAGGCTCAGAGTCCTCTGGCTCGTCATCGGCCAATGCGGGCAGTCCCGATTCAGCACGACGCCGCTCCTCGGCCTCTTCCATGATCATCTGCCCAACGACATCGTCGGCCTGGGCAATGACCTGCTCGGCCTCCTCTTCGGAAACCTGCAGAATGGCCGCGATCTCACCCACATCTGACTCGGCCACTTCCACGACCTTTTGGAAGCCATGCCGGACCAACGTGTCGACCGCCGCTTCATCGATGGTCTGAATGCGATCCAGCTCCGAACGAGCGGCATCGAGCATGTCTTGGTGCTTGGTCTCGCTGTAGATGTCGATCCGCCAGCCGGTCAGCTGGGCGGCGAGCCGCACGTTCTGGCCTCGACGACCGATCGCTTTGGCAAGCTGATCGTCAGGCACCACGAGTTCCATCGTGTGGTTCGCTTCATCAATGTACACGCGGCTCACGTTGGCCGGGGCGATCGCCTGCACGATGAATCGCGCGGGATCGGGGTGCCACGAAATGATGTCAATGGCCTCACCCCGGAGTTCACCCACCACGGCCTGCACCCGTGATCCCTTGAGACCGACACATGCGCCCACCGGATCCACATCAGGATCGTTGGAGGAAACCGCAATCTTGGCCCGGTGCCCTGGCTCACGTGCGCAGGCCTCGATGGTCACGATGCCCTCGTAGATCTCAGGCACCTCCATCTCAAACAGCTTCATGAGCAACACAGGGTGCGTCCGCGAGAGCACCACCTGCGGCTGACGTGTCGCCCGCGTAATATCCAGGACAAACGCCTGAATTCGATCGCCTGGACGGTAGGTCTCGGTCGGGACCTGCTCCCGTCGCGGCAAGATCGCCTCGGCCCGGTTGAGGTCAACGATGATGTTGCCCTTTTCGAACCGCCGCACGATGCCGGTGATGAGTTCACCCTTTCGGTCTTTGAACTCATTGAAGGTCAGCTCGCGTTCGGCATCGCGAATCTTCTGGATGATGACTTGCTTCGCCGTCTGCGCGGCGATTCGACCGAGGCCTTCAGAGTCCATGATGCGACCGAAGGAATCGCCTTCCTGGAAGTCGGGATCCTCGGCTTGCGCCTCCTCGATCGCAATCTCGAGTTCGGGATCTTCGACTTCGGCGACCACCGTGCGCCATTCTTGGAGCTCGACCTCGCCCGAGTCGGGGTTGTAGGCTGCCTCGATGTCGCGCTCCATCCCGTACTTCTTCCGGGCGGCCGCCACCATTGCGCTCTCGAGGATTTCGATCACCACATCACGCGGAATGTTCTTTTCGTTTTTGATGGCCTCGATCAGCTGCTCTAGATCGCTGGTGATCATGATGGGCCCTCCGCCAGTTTCTGGTATTCGTCGAGGTCGAGGACGAGATGGGCGCGCTCCACAAGGTCGAGCGCGACGCGATGTTCGGTGCCGTCCATCGACAGACGGAGTTCTCCGTCCTCGATGGGTCCGATGACGCCGGTGTAGCGTCGTCGCGGCGGCCCCTCTGAAAGCCGGATTTTGACGCGGTAACCTTGAAACCGCTCGAAATCCTGCTCCCGTTGAATCGGGCGCTCGATGCCCGGGCTGCTGACTTCCAAGTGGTAGGACGACGCAATCGGATCGTCCGCGTCGAGCAGCGGGGAGACGTGGTGCGAAACCCGCACACAGTCCTCGGCCGTCACCCCACCTGGGGCGTCAACCGACAATCTTAAGATAGGCCCCGATCGACCCGACGACCACTCCACGGCGACCAAATCGAAGCCGAGCTGCTCCACTGGCCCCTCGAGGAGCGAACGCACGCGCGTCTGTAGGGTTCGTGCATCCATGCTGATGTCCGAGATCAGAACGGGGGACCGGTCTGGAAAAGACCGCTCCCCCGCACAGAGGTTCGTCACTTGTCAAAGCCATAACCTGTCTCGCAGAACGTCCCGCGAACCTCGACGCGGTAAGCCCCCGGACTCGTGGGCTAGAGCTTGTCTTTTGCCAGTTTCGCGGCGTCAGACCCCTTGCAGCCTCGGTCGGTCGCACCCTTGTAGAAGGCCTTGGCGGCGCTCGGACCCTTGACCCGCTCGAACGACTCACCCATCCGATACATCGACCAGCATCGCCAATCCGACTTCGGATGGTTGTTGAGAACCTTGTTGAACTCCTTGATGGCGCCTTTGTAGTCGCCCTCGTTGAAGTAGGTCTCGGCGTGGCGATACCGAATCTCGGCCATTTCGTCGGCCCCCGGATGCGCATCGATCGCATCGGCCAGGATCGCACGAGCCACCGTCTGACGTCCGTCCTTCATGTGGCCAATCGCCAAGGCAAGTTTTTCTTTCGCGGTCGACGCGGCCGAACCAGGCGTGTCGTCGGACGCGCTGTTCTTGCCCTTGCGCTTGGTCCCCCCCGACGACGGAGGAGGCGACGAACCATCGGCGGACGCGGTGCGCGTGTCGGTACCGTCCAAGCCAAGGTCAGCGTCCGTAGGCACGGGTGGCGGCTCGATCTTGAGGTACGACTCGACCTGCGCCAACCGCATCTCAGCGTGGAGCTGACGGCGCTCCGTCTCAAGCTGAAAGTCCGCCAGCGACTGCTTGACCTCGGCCGACTCGAACTGCAGGACCTCGATCGCTCCGCGCAGTCGGGCGACCTCGGCGTTCACCTGGTCGATGTTCTCGAGCCGTGTCTGTTCATCGCGGCCTTGGGTTCGAATGACCTCTTCGACCTGCTCGACTCGAAGCTCGGCCTCGACCAGCAGTGCCTCGAGCTGGGCCAGTCGCACCTGGGTAGTCGTGAGCTGTCGCGACACTTCCGCAGAAGGATCCGCAGCCTGTGCCGTTGAGAACTGGACGGCGATGCCCCCCAACAGAAGAGTCGCCAACAATCCGATCGGCCTCACGATTTCACCCCGCTCCGCCAGGAATTACTCAGTGACAGAGATTTCGGCTCGGCGATTCTGGCTGAACGCCAGTTCGGTCTGGCCACGATTGACCGGACGCTCCTCGCCGTACGAGACCGTGGTAACACGGCTCGATGCCACCCCATTGCGGGTGAGGTACTTCTCGACAGTGTCGGCGCGACGTTGGCCGAGAGCCAGGTTGTAGTCGGTGGTGCCTCGAGCGTCGGCATGGCCAGCCACACGAACCTGCCCCACCATTTCCTGGAAGCAGGCCATCTCGCCGTCAAGCATGGTTCGCGCGTCCTTTCGAAGCCCCGATCGATCGAAGTCGAAATTGACGGTCATCTGGCGACACGAACCGTCGCTCGTCTTCACGGACAACCCACCCCGGAGCGTGGAACGCTCACCCGACGGGTTTTCGACCACCACGTCGTAGGAACCCAAGGGCAGGGCGGGGATCATAAGTTCGATCGTGTTGCCGCCGCTAACGCCAACCGATCCGCCAACCGCCTCGGTCGGTCCCACAAACTGGACGGTCGCCCCCATCTCAAAAGCACTGCCAAAGATCTTTCCCGCCACCGACTGGTCGGGCAAGACCGACGCGGGACTAATGGCGCTGACCTGTAGGGCCACCTCGACGGACTGCGGCGGTGCACTGGCCACATTGGGCGACTTTTTCGAACAACCCATCACCCCGGCGAGCGCGAGCGTCGCCATCGCAGCAAAACGTGCGGACATGCTGGCCTCCTGTAGGACTTCCAACCCGTCGTGGGCTGGCGTCCTCGGGTCAGGCGATTAAGGCCCAGGCCGTACCGTGTCAAACCCACCGCCCTGGCCTTTGTTTGCTGCTGTGACGGCCGCTTTTGGCGGTTCTGTCGTCACGGCGATGCTCTTACACCAGGCCGCAGATCGCAGTGAGGCCTCCATCGTCGTGGCCATCGCGATCCTCTGGGGCGCAGTGGTCGTGGGGTTACGCCGGCACCTCGAAGCCGGCTCGGAGTGGTGGCTCCTCGGAGCGGCCCTGCTCGTCCGTCTTTCCTTCGTGGGAACCCCTCCTCTACTGTCGGACGACCTCTATCGGTACGTGTTTGAAGGAAAAGCCCTATGGGCCGGTCACAACCCTCTCACGCAGGCCCCACAGACCCTTCCGGGGATCGACGATGAATTGTTGGCGCTGGTCAACCACCCCGAGGTCTCGACGGTCTACCCGCCCGTGGCGCTGCTGTGGTTCCGGCTGCTTGCGCTCTTCGGCACCGCATGGGGCGTGCAACTCGCAACGGCCCTCTTCGACACGTTGACCGTCTGGGGTGTTCGCAGCGCCACCCGCCACCACTGGCCAGCCTGGATCTACGCCTTACATCCGCTGGTGATTCTCGAGGGAGCCCATGCCGGCCACCTGGATCTCGTTGCGGTGGGGTTTGCGGTTTGGGGAGTTGCTGCATTCCGCCACGGTCGATTCGCTTGGGCGGGGACCGCGCTGGTCGCGGGCGGCGGCGTGAAACTGTTGCCCTTTGCGTTTGTCCTACGGCCGGTTTTAGCCTTACGACGCCGGTGGATCGTGATCTTAGGCTGGCTACTCGCGGGACTCGCGATCAGCGGTGTCTACCTGGAGGCCGGAATCGACGGCCTGACGGGGCTTCGGACCTACGCGCGAGAGTGGTCCTTCAATCCACTGGCCTTCGCCCTCGTGGAACCATGGCTCGAAGAGTGGACCCGCCCCGTTCTGGTGGCCATCGGCGCCCTGGTCAGCCTGCGCGCCCTCCGCCACGAGGATCCGGCCCGGACGTGGCTAGAGATTGGACTCGCCTTCGTGGTCCTGTCCCCCACCGTACATCCCTGGTACCTGTTGTGGGCGATGGTACCCGGCTTGCTCCTCGAAGATCCACGAGGCGCGGCGGCCACCCTGGGGTACCTGCCCGCCTACACCATTCTCCTAAGTTTCGACCCCGCGACCGGGCAATGGACCGAGGCAGCCTGGCTGCCCTTTCTCACCTGGGTGCCAATGCTGGCGATCTACCTATTTACTCCCGCAGAGAGTACCCCGCGACAATCGCATAGCCCCCCGCAAACAGCAGCAGGAACGGCAGCGACAGGTAGTCCCCTGCCCAAATGACATAGGCACAGGCGCCCAGCAGGTACATCGCCATGAGGGCCTCGAGGCCCACCAAGCCATTTCGTGCCGCGCGGTACACCAAGGCGCCCGCCGCACCGCCGTACTTCGGCGTTCGAACGAACACCCCTACCTTGCCGAACATCCCTTCAAACACTGCTCGCGACTGCGAAATGGCCAGACCTACGCCTAGTGCGAGCACGCCTGGAAGTTGGGCCAAGCGGCGCCCTGGCTGCGGGGAGCGAGCGCCCATAATTGCTGCAGCATAAAAAAGGATGAACGGGACCATTGCGGTAGTGAAGAGCACAAGGTCCGCGGCGAGAAGAATGCCGACTTCCTCACCGCCCTGCAACCTCGCGACCACGGCCCACGGCAGAAGCAACGAAAGCACGACGACGAGTGGGTACGAGAAGTTTGCGCAAAGATGCCCGGTGGCCTCAAGCTTGAGTCGAAGCGGATGGTTGGACCGCCAGATCG
This sequence comes from Myxococcota bacterium, assembly GCA_039208735.1. Taxonomy (GTDB): domain Bacteria; phylum Myxococcota_A; class UBA796; order UBA796; genus DRPG01. The sequence continues at coordinate 15,141 of JBCCQY010000091.1, forward strand.
TCCCCAGCAGCTTCTTGGCCGTCTGCACGGAACCCTTCGCCCATCGATGCTGCTGGCTTTTGAATGCCGTCATGGTTGGGGGCAGCTCGGCTGGGGCCACCACTTCAGGCAGGTAGACAAAACGCCAGCCTGCGAGCTGGGCCCGATAGGACAGATCGAGGTCTTCGGTGAGGGTGTCGTGTTGCCACCCGCCTCCTGCCTCAATCGCCTCACGACGCCACACGCCGGCCGTCCCATTGAAGTTGAACCAACGGCCTGACAGATAGCGAGAACCCTGCTCGATCACGAAATGCCCATCCAGAAGCGTCGACTGGGCACGGGTGAGCCAGGAATCCTGGGCGTTGATGTGGCCCCAGCGGGTCTGCACGAGCCCAATGCCGTCCTGAAGGAGTACGGGGATGGTGCGCCGGAGGAAATCCGGCTGGGGCACGAAGTCGGCATCAAAGACCGCTACGAACTCACCCTTCGCAACCTCCATTCCCTCATCGAGCGCGCCCGCTTTGAACCCCGTGCGGTCCGTCCGGTGGATGTAGACGATGTCGAGACCTTGCTCATGGAGTTCGTCAACCACGCCCTTGGCGATCTCGGTGGTGTCATCGATCGAGTCGTCAAGGACTTGGACGTGCAGCTTGTCGCGAGGATAGTCGAGCCGGCTCACGGCCTTCGCAAGGCGTTCGATGACGTAGCGCTCATTGAAGATCGGAAGTTGAACGGTGACCATCGGCCACTCATCAACGTCTGCGGGATGGTCGGGGCTCTTTTGCGAACGCCACTCCCAGATCATCCACAACCGATGCAGACCATTGAGCGATAGCAACGCCAGCAGGGCAACGTAGATGACGAGTACGGGCTCGTGCCAGTCCATGGGTGGACCTCCGGACCGGCCTGGTACCATCCAGCGTCCGCCAAGGCACGTGGCCCATCGCGACGGCTCCGTTCATCGTTGGTCACGGACCGGCATTGCGTGGTTGCCGAACGCCGATTCTGTGCGTACAGTCTCAGCATGCTTGGAGGCCCGTGATTGCGGGGCGTCTTTTAGTCCCCCTGGTACGTGTTGTTCGGACTTTGTCCCTCGCCGTGGAGCGCAGGCCCTTTTGTCAGGGAAGCCAGAAGCGGTGACCACGAGGCCCACCTGCTGACCGAAGCAGGGGGTTACGACGAACCCCACACGACCTCTCGGCACTCGACCCCCTTCCGTTGGAAGGGGGTCTTCTGTTATCCGTCGAAGTGACCGAAGAACGTCGGAATATCGTAGTCTTCGTAGATCGGGTCGACGGCCTCGCGAAGCCGATTCCGTGGTTCGGGCTTGGGCGGTGGCGTCCGTGCGATGCGATCGATGGTCCGGCGCTCGGTCGACGAGGGGGTCAACAGATGCCGAGACTCCTCCAGGCCCGTGGCGATGACGGTGACTCGAGCCTCGTCCTGCATCGACTCATCGACCACCCAGCCCCAGATCACCTCGGCGTCCTCATGCGCCTCTTCCTGGATGAGGGAACTCGCCTCATGGATCTCGTACATCGTGAGGTTGGGGTTGCCCGTGATGTTGATGAGCAGGGAGCGTGCACCCACAATCGAGACATCGTCGAGCAACGGCGACCCAATCGCTTGGCGCGCGGCCTCGACGGTCTTGTGTTCGCCACGGCCTCGACCCACCCCCATCATGGCTTTGCCCTGGCTCGCCATGATCGTGCGCACGTCGGCAAAGTCGACGTTGACCATGCCCTGGAAGTTCACGAGGTCACTGACCCCTTGAATGGCCTGCATCAGCACCTCGTCGGCCATGTGAAAGGCCTCTTTCATGGAGGTGCGTTCCGACGCCATGGCCACCAGGCGTTGGTTGGGAATGGAAATCAGCGTGTCCGCGTTCGACAGCAGCGCCTCAATCCCGTTGGCGGCCTGCTGACGGCGCTTCTTCCCCTCGAAGTTGAAGGGACGTGTCACCACAGCCACCGTCAGTGCGCCACAGTCCCTCGCGATCTGACAGATGATGGGCGCGGCACCCGTGCCCGTGCCGCCGCCCATGCCGGCCGTGACGAAGACCATTTCGGCGCCCATCACAAGTTCAGCAATGCGATCGCGGTCCTCGAGCGCGGCTTCTCGGCCCACTTCGGGATTCGCTCCTGCGCCCAACCCTTTGGTGAGCTGCTCCCCCAACTGGAAGCGACGAGGTGCAAGCGAGCGTCTGAGGTCTTGGGCGTCGGTGTTCATCGCGATGAGTTCGACGCCGGAAAGCCCAGCCCCAATCATCGTATTGATGGCGTTGCCTCCGCCTCCCCCGACCCCAATGACCTTGATGCGGGCGCGCGCGGGGACCTCTTCCTCGTCGGTGATCTCCATCATCGCGGGAACCTCCGGGTACCCCGCTCGGGCACCACCTGGGCCACCGTGGTCGCGCGACGCGGCCGACGGAAGTGGTTGGCTACCGTGGGATAGCGAGTGGTGGTCGGTCGGACCAGTGCCACCTGCTCTGGAGCCAGGTCGATGGTGACGCGCTGGTCGAGGTTGACGCCCATCGCCAGCACCTGGTCGAGTCGCCGCACCTGCCGCTCGGTACCATCCAAACCAAAGAGGAGCGTGGCTCCGCGCGTATGCACGACAAAGCCTACGTTCGGAGCGAACACCACCTCGGAAATCGCCTTGGTAGACACCACCTCTTCACGCTGTAGCACCGTCAGAATGTCCATCGCACGGCGGCGCGCGAGCTTGCCCAACTCAGGGTGGACGCGCTCGAGCGACCGTCCCATGTCGGTCAAGACCGGATAATCCAGCACATCGGCTTTCAGGAACACCACTCCCTGATCGTCCACATACAGCCAGCGCTCCTGGTCGAGCAGGATTCCGGCAACATGCCTCTCCTGAACTTGAATTTCGACCCGGTTGGGCCAAACGACGTTCACCTCCGCCGAACGCACCCACGGATGACGTTCCACGGCAGACTCGACCGCTTGCGCGGAGATGGACCAGATGGGTACCCCACGATGAACATCCGCAAGGTGCCGAACCTCGATGGTTCGGGCGCGATCGGTGCCCTCGATCACCACATCGGTGACCCCGAGCAGACCGGGTGTAAACGAGACAGGCGAGGGCAGCGAGGCTGCGGTGACCGCACCAATGGCGGCTAACGCGAGCCCCGCGCCTAGCAGGAAGGGTCGAAGCATCGGCATCACTTCGGGACGGGAGGAAGGGAAAAAGCCAGGGGGAATGCGCTGAGAGTTCGCATCTCCCTCGTTTCGAAGTACCTGGCTCCCGAAGCGAGCCCCATCCGATACGGCTACACGCCGGTTACATAGGAAACGAGTACAGTTTCACCGACCAGCGGAGATTCCGATCCAGCGCACGCGAGGCGCGAGGACCTCCCCCCGAACAACCTTCACGCGATCCACCATCGACCGAACGAGGAGCTGAACGTCCTCGGCGGTCGCTCCGCCGAGATTGACCACCATTTCTGGTGTTTCGCGAGGGATCGCGGCCCGACGCAATCGGACCATCGGCAAACGGGCGCTGCGGATCAGCTCGCGAAGGCCGTCGGACTGCGGCGCGCCAAACCAGGCCCCCGGGGGCACCGGCTCGGCTCGCGCGAGGATGCGGGAGGTCGCTTCACGCACTTCCTCCGTCGTAGAGGTCTCCAGGGTGAGCATCGCCCCCACCACCACGGCCGTCTTCTTGCCGCGAACATCGGCCAGATCAGCATCGACCACCTTGCCTCGGCGCCACACCTTGACGGTGTCGACGACGTCCTCCCATCCATCGTCGTGAACCAAAGCGGCCCCGAGCGACCCTGCCGTGCACGCAAATCGCTCGAGGCCGGTATGGCCCACCGCAGCCGCCCGTGCGACCATCGCGGGGACCGGCCTCGCAGCGCCGACCCAGTGAATCGAACCTCGAACCTCATGCCCCGCGAACCCCATTCCAAGCCGGAGGAGCGCGCCTCGGACGCCACCGGCTCGAGCCAACGTACGGGTTCCCGCCCCGAGCATCGACGGCCGCACGTTGCGCACTCGGCACCACGCCCATGCATCTCGTAGTCCCACTTCATCGTGGGCCACCAAGTAGGCCTCGCAGGGGCCCCCAAGTCGAATCGCAAGATGGCGCGCAAGCGGCTCGTTTTCGAGCAGCGTGAAGCTCAAGACAGGCGCTCGTTCAGCTCATGGACGACCCGGTTCACATTCCCCGCGCCGAGCGAAATGACGATGTCGCCCTCTCGCACTTCGCCCGCCAGTCCTTCGATCGCTGCCTCGAGCGACTCGATGGCACGCGTGCCTCGGTGCCCGCGATCTCGCATCTCGGCCGCCAGATGGTAATGATCAATGCCCTCGATCGGCGCTTCGCCCGCCGGGTAAACGGGGCAAATCCAAACCTCGGCCGCACGATTGAATGCCGAGCAGAACTCGGACCACAGGTTCTGGACCCGCGAGTAGCGGTGGGGCTGGAACACGGCGATGGTGCGCCGGGTGGGCCAAGCGGCCTCCGCCGCATGCAACGTGGCCTCGATTTCAACCGGGTGGTGGGCGTAATCATCTACAAGGATCACGTCCTTGGGTTCCCCCAGAACCGTGAACCGGCGTTGGACCCCGGTGAAGTTGTGAAGGCCCGCCTGCACCTTGTCGAAGGGAATCAACAGCTCCATAGCCGTTGCGATGGCTCCGGTCGCATTCTGAACATTGTGATATCCCGGCATTCCAAGAACGATTTCACCAAGCGGCCGGTCATGATAGAACAGCGTGAATCGGCTCGTCATCCCCTCGAAGGACGGAGGACCCGCGCGGAAATCGGCGTGTCGCGCAAAGCCGTAGGTCACGACGGGCCGCCGCACCCGTGGAATCAGCTCTTGCACCCTCGGATGATCGAGGCACAACACGGCAAAGCCGTAAAAAGGCACCCGATTCGCGAAGTCCGTGAACGAGGATTCGAGATTGCTGATCGAGCCGTGGTGGTCGAGGTGTTCGGGATCGATGTTGGTCACCACCGTCACCGTCGGCGACAACTCGTTGAACGTCCCGTCGGACTCGTCCGCTTCGGCCACCAAGTATTCACCTGCGCCAAGCTTCGCATTGGAGCCTCCGAGGCTATCGAGACGCCCGCCGATCACGACCGTCGGATCGAGCCCGCCGGCGGCCAAACAACTAGCCAGCATGGACGTCGTCGTGGTCTTGCCATGGGTGCCCGCCACCGCGATGCCGTACTTGAGACGCATCAGCTCCGCGAGCATCTCGGCCCGTCGAATGACCGGGATCTTGTTCAAGAGGGCGGCGTGGCACTCCGGATTGTCGAGCTTCACGGCCGTGGAACGCACGACAACATCGACCTCTCCCACGTGAGAGGGATCGTGGCCGATGAACACTTTCGCGCCAAGTTCCCGGAGCCGCTCCACGGTTGGCGACTCGCGAATATCGGAACCGCTCACCGAGAAGCCAAGGTTGATCAGCACCTCTGCGATGCCGCTCATCCCGATTCCACCGATTCCGACGAAGTGAATGGCTTTGACCTTGCCGCGAAACATGGGTGTCGTGCTCCTCCACGCCCCAAAGTAGCCGGGGATCAGTCGCGCCCCACCCTCGTGCCGATCCGAACCAACACGCCGACGGCAAACGCATGGACGGCCGCCGCGGATGCGCCATAGGACACGAACGGCAGCACCAGGCCCTTGGTAGGGAACACGCCGCCCACCACGCCAATGTTGATGGTGGCCTGAATCGCGAACAACGTTGCAATGCCGCCGGCCACCCAACATCCAAAGGACGAACCCGCCCGGCGGGCGATCGCGAAGCTGGCCGCTACGAGGGCCAACTGCAAGGCAACGACAGCCGCGATTCCCACCGCGCCCAGTTCTTCACCAACCACCGCCAGGATGAAGTCGTTGTGCACCTCGGGCAAAAAGCCACGCTGGACGACGCCGTTGGCGAGCCCCACCCCCGTAGGCCCGCCCGCCGCCAAGGCGATCCAGGATTGCACGACCTGAAACCCGGTTCCCGAGGCATCCGCAAACGGGTCCACAAAGCCGAGCACGCGCTGCAGCCGATAGGGTTCGATCGCGACCAGGACGAGAAGGGCGCCCCCCACACCGCTCGCAAAGGCCAGCACCCACCGCCATCGCAAGCCGGCCAGGATGAACAGCACGCCCACGAGTGCCAACAAGATGGCGGTCGTCCCGAAGTCTCGCTGGACGATCACCAAGGCCACCGCCGGCAGGACCAACCCGACGCCCGGCAGTGCGATCCCGACGAGCTCATTCACCCGGTCGCGGTAGTGGGCCAGGTAGTCCGCAAGCACCCCGATCACCGTGAGCTTGGCGATCTCCGAAGGCTGAAGGTGGATCGGCCCCAACGCAAGCCAGCGCGTCGCCCCACCCGCGGTGTGCCCCAAGGGCGTCGCGACCAGCAGGAGCAGACCGAGCGTCGCCAGATAGGCCGGCCCGGCAAGTCGACGCAGGGTACCCGCCGGCGCACGAACCAACAGCAACGAGGCCACCAGACCCAGGCCAAGGCCTGCGGCCTGACGAACCACGAAGTGTCCAGAGTAGCCGTATTGGTAGGCCGCTCGCATGGCGGTCGCACTTTGAATGATGACCAGGCCAAAGCCCGCTAGGGTCACGGCCGCTACCGCCAACACCACCACCGCCGTGCCCGCCCCCAAACGGGGGTGCGACAAGGACGGGAAGCTTCGCGACGAGACGGGCTGAACAGCCCCATCTTGGTTCATGCGTCTCGCATAACCATCGCGGCAAAGGCGTCCCCGCGGGCTTCGAAGTCCCGATACGCATCGAAGCTCGCACAGCCGGGGGACAGCAAGACGGCATCGCCCGGCTGGGCCCGTTCTCGAGCCAGGGCGACCGCTGCATCAAGGGTTTCGCAGACGTTGCAGAGGATCCCGGCGGCGTTGAGTTCCGACGCGATTTGAGTCCCCGCTTCGCCAAACCCGACCACCGCCCGGTGGCGCTTCAGCACCGGGACCAAGGCCCCAAAGCCCAGCGTGCCATCGGCGAGGGGCTTGCCTTGGCCGCCGAGCAACACCACGGCACACTCGGCAAGCCCTCCAATGCCGGCCCGTGCGGCATCGAGATTGGTGGCCTTGCTATCGTCGATGTAGCGAATGCCATCGCGCGTTCCAACGATCTGCATGCGATGGGGCAACGCGGTCAACGAAGCCAGCCCGTCGGGGAGCGCCTCAGGGTCCGCGCCCATGGCCAACGCAAGCAGACAGGCCGTGGCTGCGTTGTCGAGGTTGTGTTCCCCCGCAACCTGTACCGGCGAAAGATCGAGGTCGACGGGCGCCTGTCCGGGTACCTGGGCCGTCGCCTGGCGGCCATGGCGCTGAACACCCGGCAAACGGCCGAGATGGGCGCGACGCGCGGCGGTCTGAACGACCTCATCGAGCACGGGATGCGTCACAGGGGTCACCGCGACATCGGCGGCGCTCATACCCGCAAACAGCTGGGCCTTCGCTGTGCCATACGCGCGCATCGTCTTGTGTCGTGCCAGGTGGTCCGGCGTCAGGTTCAAGATGACCCCAACTTCTGGGGAAAAGTCTCCTCGAAGCTCGAGCTGGTACGACGATACCTCCACCACCAACACATCCGGACGCGGCTCACTGGATACGGCATCCGACAGCGGATTACCAAGGTTTCCGCCAACGAAGGGCGTGAACCCAGCCGTCTTCAGCAGCTGCCCCGTAAACGACACGACGGTCGACTTTCCGTTCGTGCCCGTGACGGCGACGATGGGCTGGTCAAGGGCACGAGCCGCAAATCCGAGCTCTCCCACGACGAGCTTCCCGGCTTGAAGCGCCCACGCCACGTTGGGTTGGTTTAGCGGAATTCCAGGCGAGACCACGATTTCATCGGCATCCTCGAAGACCTCAGGCCGGTGAGGCCCCCCTTCTATCCGCACCCCGGGAATGGGTTCATGCTGGGTCCGAAGGTCGATCCCGAGCACATCGTGCCCCTGATCCCTCGCCAACGCCGCAGCGGCCCGGCCCGATCGGCCGAGGCCCATGACCAGAATCTTGGCCACTACCGTAGCTTCAACGTAGACAGCGCCACGAGCGCCAGCACCACACTGATGATCCAAAACCGAACGATGATCTTGGGTTCGGACCACCCCAACTTTTCGTAGTGATGGTGAATCGGCGCCATCGCAAACACGCGCTTTCCGGTCAGTCGGAAGGATGCAACCTGAATCATCACGCTCATCGCTTCGAGTACGAAGATGCCTCCGACCACGGCGAGAAGCACCTCTTGCTTGGCCATGACGGCCAACATGGCCAGGGTTCCGCCGAGCGCGAGCGACCCCACATCCCCCATGAAAATCGACGCAGGGTAGGCGTTATACCAAAGAAATCCAAGACCTGACCCGATCAGCGCAAACGCGATGACGGTGAGTTCGCCGGTGCCCGGCACAAAGGGGATGCCGAGGTAGCTCGAGAATTCGGAGTGGCCGGTGAGGTAGGAAATCAACCCGTAGGTAGCGGCGGACGTCATGACTGGACCAATGGCCAAGCCGTCGAGACCATCGGTGAGGTTCACCGCGTTGGATGCGCCCACAACGATGAAGAGTGCTAGCGCAACGTAAAGCCAGCCCAAGGTGGTGGGGGCTCCATCCCACAACGCGCCGAAATCAACCGAGAACCCAGTCAAAAACGGAAACGACAGACTCGGGGCAATGAGACCCTGAGCGTAGCCGTAGGCGAGCACCCCGCCTCCGATGAGGATTTGGAACAGCAGTTTGTACCGGCCGGCAAGGCCAGCCGAGGACCGCTCCATGACCTTTTTCCAGTCGTCGTAGAAGCCGATAGCGCCGTACCCGAGCATCACGAAGAGCACCATGAGGGTGGGCGGCTCCAGCTTGGCCCACAGCAGCGTAGCCACGGTGACGCCCGCGAGCATCGGCACACCACCCATGGTGGGGGTGCCCACCTTGGTGAGCAGGTGGCTCTCGGGGCCATCACTCCGGATGATCTGGTCGACCTTCCGTTGCTTCATCCACTGGATGAACCAAGGAAACACAAGGTAGCTAATCAGCAACGCCGTGATCATTCCCCAGGCGGTCCGGAAACTGATGTACCGGAAGACGTTGGTCCCAGGAAAGATCTCGGAAAGGATCCCCTGTCCTGGCATCCCGAGCACGCCCGGGTCGGGATCGATGAACAGGTAGTACAGCATCAGGGGGTTCCTCCGCCCTCTTCGGGCTTCAACGCACGCAGGATTTCTTCCAAACGTGCCCCACGGCTTCCTTTGAAGAGAATGACGTCATCAGGTCCAAGACGACCCTGAAGCCACGTCGCGGCCTCGGTCGGCTGGGTGAAGGCCTGGACGGCAGGACCCACGCATGCGGCCGCCGCTTCGGCCATCCGAGGTCCGACGAGTACCACATGGTCCAGCCCCAGCGCCCCTGCCTGCCCTGCGACTTGCCGATGCCACTGCGCTTCCTGCGGACCGAGCTCGAACATGTCGCCCAACACCGCCCATCGCTTGCCCGGCATGGCCGCAAGCACCGACAATGAGGCCTTCATCGAGTCCGGATTGGCATTGTAGGCGTCGTTGAGGGCCAAGGCACCAGAAGGGAGCCGTTCAGGCCGCATGCGCATGCCAACCGGGGTGTAGCTGGCCAGCCCCTGCGCGGCGGCCCGGGGATCGATGCCCAGAGCGATCGCAACACACAATGCTCCTGCCGCGTTCAGCGCCACATGACGGCCCGGCGCGGGCAACGTGACCTCGACCTCGCCCTCGGGGGTTCGGTACCGGGCCCGCGTCGCCAGCTGATCCGGAATGAGCTGGGCTTCGAGCAGGGCAACCGTATCGGCTTGGGGGCCCCCAAACTCGAGGCGTCGCGCACCATCAGGAATCGCGATGGTGGCAACCCGCTCATCGTCGACATTCACGCAGCACACATCGCCTGGGCGAGCCGTTGCGAACATCGCGCCCTTCTCTTGCTTCACCCCGTCCAGTCCGCCCAGCTCCTCGAGATGCGCGGGCCCTACATTGACGATCAGGCGCACGTTGGGCGACGACAGCCGCGCCAACAACTCGATCTCTCCGGGGCCACTGGTTCCCATCTCCACCACCAAGGCCTTCGCCGTTTCGGGCGTGGCCAGGAACGTCATCGGTACGCCCCAGTGGTTGTTCAGGTTGCCTTTCGTCTGGTGGATTTCCCCGAGTGGCTGGATGGCGCAGGCGATCAGCGCACGTGTGGTGGTTTTGCCAGAGCTGCCGGTGAGACCCACGACCGGCCCCTCGAACCCTTGGCGCACGTGTCGTCCCAGCGCCTGCAACGCCCGCGTCGTGTCGGGCACCACCACGGCTCCGCCCGTCCAAGACTCGGGCACCGGCTGGCTCACCACACAGCCAATGGCCCCTTTGGCCTGGGCTTGGTCGAGAAACTCATGTCCATCGAACCTGTCCCCCGAAATCGCCAGAAACCAACTGCCCCGCTCAAGCGTCCGCGTGTCGGTGATGATGTCGCCCGCCGCCGCGTCTCGGACAAGCGTGCCTCCGGTCGCGGCGGCAATGGTGGAGCCGTCGAGCTTCATCAGACCTCCCCGGTCATTCGTCCGCCCGTAGCACGGTCCGAGCCACCTCGCGGTCGTCGAAGGGGTGCCGCACGCCTTGAACCTCTTGGTAGGTTTCGTGACCCTTGCCCGCGATGAGGACCGTGTCACCCGCCGTTGATGCGGTCAGAGCATGCCGAATGGCTTCGGCTCGGTCGAGTTGGACGTGGGCTCGCGCCGGGTTCGCCAGACCCGCAACGATCGCATCGACGATGGATTGCGGATCTTCGGTGCGTGGATTGTCCGTCGTGATGACGACGTAGTCGGCCTCGGCTTCGGCAATGCGTCCCATGGTCGGACGCTTTTGGACGTCGCGATCCCCCCCACACCCAAACACCACCCACAACCGATGAGAGGTGAGCGGACGCAAGGTCCGAAGGGCTTGTTCCAGCGCGTCAGGCGTATGGGAATAGTCGACCACTACGAGCCGCCCGCCCACATTAGGCACCCGTTCGAGTCGACCCGGAGGCGGTGCTGCGGCCTCGATGGCCTCGATGGCCTGGGTCGATGCTACGCCCAAGAGCACCAGAATGCCGTAGGTCGCGACGACGTTGAGCGCGTTGAACCGGCCCACGAGCGAGGACCGGATCGCAACGCGGCCCGTCGGCGTGACGAGGTCGATCTGAGTGCCCTCCGCGGTCAGCTCAACCTCGTCGATGTGCAGCGTCGCTCCAGGCGCAAAACCATAGGTCCACGCATCGTCTGGGGCTTGCATCGACGTCCATGCGGGGTCGTCTGCGCACAGCAAGGCCCGAGTAGGCCCACCCGCGTCTCGCAGCAACTCGGCAAACAGGCGCGCCTTGGCGTCCCGGTAGGCGTCGAACGTTCCGTGAAAGTCGAGGTGATCGGGAGTGAGGTTCGTAAACACCGCCAATGCGAACGTGGTGCCGTCGACGCGACGCTGCGCAAGGCCGATCGAGGTGACCTCCATCGCCACCGCCTTGACGCCTCGATCCACCATGCGCCGGAGCAACGACTGAACCGCCGGGGCTTCCGGAGTGGTGAATCGCGTCGGCACGAGTTCTCCTGCGATCAGGTTCCCCGTCGTGCCGATCCGGCCAACGGGCCACCCGAGCGTGGTCAGCGCGTGGTCGACGAGACTCGCCACCGTGGTTTTGCCGTTTGTCCCAGTGATGCCCACCACAGGCACTTCTCGAGATGGAAACCCGTGCAAGGCGGCCGCGATCTGCGCAAGCGCCAGCTTCGTGTCTGCCACTCGGATTCGGGTCACCCCATCGGGAACCGGCACGCCGCGTTCCACGACCGCAACCCCGGCCGCGATCGTCGGCACGAAGTCATGGCCGTCGAACCGCTGACCCGCGATCGCAACGAAGATCGAGGTTAGACCAACTTCTCTTGAATCACGACTCACGTCTTCGACGTGACGATCGATGGGACCCTGGATGTCGAGGGTATCGATCATCGCCAGCAGTCGATCCAGGCGCATCCGTCACTCCAGGGCGGCGTGAGCCGGCCAGATGATAGACTGCGACAGCAGGTGGAGGGGGCCGACCCCGGTCAGGGGCGTCACGCAGGGGATTGCGAAGTGGACGGATCACCGGGGCCGTCGTGCGCGTCGTCGCTGTGGGGACAGCGACGTGAACCACGCATGGCAGGCGACGGACGGTCATCGAAACGCCTGGGGAAGGGCGTCATCCAACGCATCCCGACCGGAGTCGGCTCGTGGAGAAGTGGCCACGCTGAGGTCATTGCAACACCAGCGTGATGGCAGCCCCCGCATCCAGCGGGGTGCCGGGCGGAGGAATCTGGCGTACGACACGCCCGCTTCCACGGACGGTGTACAGAAGCTCGGCATCCTGAAGCGCGACGATAGCGTCTCGCAGCGGATAATCGAGAAGGTCAGGCACCGTGCGACCGTCGGTCTCGATGGGCGGCCGGTGGCCCTCGACCTCGGGATCACGCGTCAATTGAAGGGTTTCTGGCGTAGCAGGGCCTACATGCCGTAGCGCACCCGCCAAGATTTCCGACGCCACCGGAGCGGCAACCGAAGCCCCACTGATCCGGCCCTTCGATGGCGCATCGACGATCACGGCCACCGCAAGGGTAGGCTCATCGGCCGGCGCCAAGGCGATGAACGAGGCGACGTGCTGGTCGCCGTAGCCCCCCGCGGCGGGCTTCTGTGCGGTGCCGGTCTTGCCTGCGACCTCGATGCCAGAAACCCGCCCTCGCGGAGCCGGTCCACCCGGCGCGGTCACCTCAACCATGGTTTGCACCACGGCCTTCGCGGTCTTGGCCGTCACGACTCGGCCCACCGGCTCCGGACGAGACGTCCACTCCGGAATGCCATGGACATCTTCGATGCGCGAGATGAGTCGGGGCCTCATTCGCACGCCCTCGTTGCCGAGGGTCGCCGTCGCCATCGCGAGCTGCAGCGTGGTGGCGGTCATGCCCTGGCCGTAGCTGGTCGTTGCGAGTTCGATGGGCCGAATCGTGGCCGCATCGCGGATGACACCGCTTCGCTCCGCAGGAAGGTCGATGCCGGAAAGCTCACCAAATCCAAACGCTTTCAGCCGCTCGACAAATCGCTTTGGGCCCACCGAGATCGCGAGCTTGCTCGCCCCGATGTTCGACGACTGAACGACGACTTGAGCGGCACTAAGCTTGGAGAAACGGTGATGATCATGAATCACCGCCCCGCCGTAGCGCCAGGCTCCTCGCTCGAGGTGGAGCACCGTATCGAGACCCACGGTTCCTGCGTCGAGAGCGGTGGCCAACGTGAATGGCTTGAGCACCGAACCGGGCTCTACCGCGGCTTCGACCGCTCGATTGCGCCTTGGGCCAGCATCTTCTTCAAGCCGATTGGGGTCGAAGTCCGGCCAAGAGGCCATCGCGAGGACATCGCCCGTCTTGACGTCGATCACGACCGTGGAGGCGGATTCGGGAGCGTCGCGTTCTACGGCACCTGCGAGTGCACCCTCCGCGACGCGCTGGACGGCCCGATCGAGCGTGAGGTGGACCGTCATGCCGGTGAAGGCATCGTCAGGGGGCATGGGATCACCGACCCCGTCGCCATGACGATCCCGCCGGCGTTCGACCTTGACCCGGCCGCCCTGCAGGTAGGACTCCATGGTCGCTTCGATGCCCAATCGGCCGATGCCCGCCCCGTCGACAAAGCCCAGCACATGGGCCGCAAGCCGCTCATCTGGGTAGTGCCGAGCCTGAGCATGTTCAATGCCCAGCCCGTCGGTCGGCAATGCGACAACCGCCTCCGCCACGGCCGGGTGCACATGCAAAGCGAGCCGCTGGTAGCGATTCGACGCGGTCAGCTTCTCGAGCAAGATGGGAGCGGGAACCTCGAGCAATCCCTGCAACTCGCGCGCGAGCCCAGGTGCCAACCCGGGAGCGATGCGCCGCGGATCGGCAACAACATGAGGTGTGACCACCGAAGTGGCGAGGCGGTGCCCCGACCGGTCGACGATGGCGCCACGCCGAGACTGCATCTCCACGCTGTCCCAACGTTGGATGGCCGCAAGGTCGAGCGTGGCTGCCTGAGGGGCAACCGAGAGCGCCATCGCCCTCAATCCCACCAGGCCCAGTCCCGCGAAGCACAGGAGTCGGACCACACCCAAGCGCTCGTGGGCAAGGCTCACCGCGCCTCCCGAGGCGCTTCGACGATCTCGACGTCGTCTGTGAGACCGAGTTCCGCCGCGACACGCTCGGCCTCGATCAGTCGACGACGGGCGTCGCGTTCAAGGGCCAACCGCTGGTTCAACACCCGGGCCTTGCGAATGGCGGCTCCGGTGCGATCGAGATCACGGCGCAGCTGATGCACCTCGATCCGAACCTGCAGCCAGACCATCACCACCACAATGAGGCATGCAAGCCAAATCCCGTAGCGAACCGGCACACTCGGGGTCATGCGAGTCTCCGAGCGGTTCGAAGGCGCGCCGATCGGGCGCGGGGGTTCGGGTCGTCCGCGGCCGGGACATCGTTGCGCTCGACCGCGAGGCGGACCGACCCCACAGGATTGCCGAACGGGTCGCGAGGGCGTCCCTTGCCCGCATGGTGCGCAAAGAACTGCTTTACGATTCGATCTTCGAGCGAGTGGAAGGTGATGATCGCAATGCGACCCCCAACGGCCACCGCGTTGAGCGCGGCCGCCAGCAACCGTTCCAGCTGCCCTAGCTCGTCGTTTGTGGCAATCCGAATCGCCTGAAACGTTCGGGTGGCCGGATGAATACGCCCTTTGCCACGCCCGACGACCGCCGCGACCACGTCCGCGAGGGCCGTGGTTGTGGTGAGCGGACGCGCCTGGACAATGGCTCGGGCCACCGCACGCGCTCGCCGCTCCTCACCGAGTGTCGCGATGATCGTGCGCAACTCGTCCTCGGGGGCTTCGTTGACGTAGTACCCGGCTTTGGTGATCCCGTGGGGATCCATCCGCATGTCGAGAGGGCCTTCCGAGCGAAAGGAAAAGCCGCGTTTTGGGGTGTCGAGCTGGTGGGACGACACCCCAAGATCTGCGAGCACGCCCACGATCGGACCGTCGAGTTCCGAAGCCAAAGCTGGCAAATCACCGAAGGATCCCTGCACCAGCCGAACTCGATCCCCGAACCGAGCCGTTCGCTCACCCGCGGCAGCGAGCGCAGCCGGGTCACGATCGATGCCCAGCAGTCGACCGTTTGTCGCGTCGAGCAGGGCTTCGGCGTGGCCCCCTCCTCCAACCGTGCCATCGACGATCCACGCGTCTTCAACGGGCCCGATGCCAGCCACGACCTCATCCTTGAGGACAGGGACGTGGTGGAAGGACGTCACTCTTGTCGACCCGGCATGCCGGACCGGGCTTCGGTACGGGACAATGACTCTTGGAAGCGCTCTTCCCAAGTCGCCTTGTCCCAGATTTCGACGTGGCCCAACAGGACGTGCACGACGCATTCTCTCTGCAGCCCAGCGAGCTTGCGCAACGGGGCAGGAATGCGGATGCGGCCCTGTCGGTCGATGTCGCAGTCTTGGGCCGTCGACATCGTGGAGTGGGCGAAATCGAGCACTTCGGCTTGGAACGGGTCCTGCTCGATCATGTGGCGCTCGACTTCCTTCTCGTAGTGGTCCGCCGTCCATGCCCATACGGCACGACGCGAGTAGGTCAGCACCAAAGAGGTTTGCCCTGCTTCCTCGATGGCACGACGAATGGGCGCAGGCAAGGCCAAACGCCCCTTTGCGTCGATAGTGACGTGCTGCTGACATCGAACCCGAATCACGTGAAGAGAGCCAGTTGCCCGTGGAAGGGGTGTGTTCCCGCTTCCCCCACTTTACACCACTTTCCCCCACCCGCAAGACGACGGCGCGTGAAGCAAGGGGGCCTCAGGCTCAGCGATCCTTGCCTCGAAGCTAAAGAGTTTACGACTCTACACCGACGCGCGCACTCGGGTTTCCCAGCCCGTGAAGGCTCCATGAGCCCCACAATCGGCCCCCCGACGAGACCGGGTTCCCACTTTCTCCCACCCGTCGTGCCGCGAACGGCCGAACCGCGCGAAGCTGGATACGACATGGTCATGGCCAAACCAGCCGCGAATGGCGACCGCGTCTTGATCGACAACCGACGGGCACGCCACGAGTTCGAACTTGTTGAAACCATCGAGGCCGGCATGGCCTTGCTGGGCAGCGAAGTGAAGTCGCTGCGGCAAGGCAACGCAAACCTCGCCGAGGCCTACGTGCGCCTCCAGCCTGAAGGGGCCAGTCTGGTCGGGTGTCACATCGCTCCCTACGCCGAGGCGAACCGCCAGAACCACGAACCCACGCGGCCGCGCCGCTTGTTGTTGCACCGCCATCAGCTGACAAAGCTTGAACGTGCGGTCAAGCAGCGAGGCATGACGGTCGTACCCGTCAAGATGTACCTGAAGAATCGACGAGTGAAGCTCGAGATTGCACTGGCCCGAGGCAAGCGCCTGCACGACAAGCGTCATGACCTCAAGGCTCGGGATGCGAAGCGGGAGATCGCCCGCACACGCAGCTGATCAGGTCGCCAGCGACAGATTGCTCCCGGCTGGACGCGAAGATAAGCCCCGCCCCATGGAAGATCTACGCTCGTACGCTCCCTTCGGCGTAGCCGCACTTGTCGGGCTACTCGGCTTCGCGGCTGGTGATTGGTCGTTGTTGGTCTGGCTCATCGCCGCGGCCATTGCTTGTGGAGGGGTCGTCTGGCTCGAGACGCGCTGGGGCATTTTCGCCACTGCGCTGCTTGGGCTGGGCGCTAGCAGCTACCTCTTCTCCCGCAAACTCGACTCGAGTGGTTTCGAGTTGTGCGCCGTCAACAGCGTTCAAAACTGTGACCTCGTCAACTCATCGGCCGCTTCCGAGATCGCTGGTGTACCCATTGCCCTGTTGGGATGTGGGTATTTCCTAGGCTTAGCTGCCGCCGCGGCTCTAAACACCGACGAACAACGCCAGCCGCTGTTCCGCGTGACCCTGCTGACCGCGGCGGCGGGCTGCCTGTATTCGCTGTACCTGTTCAGCCAAATGATGCAGCTCGGGGCGATCTGCCCGATGTGCTACGCGATCTACATGTCGTGCGGCATTCTGGTGTGGGCGGGACTTCGGGGACTTCAACAGACAGGCGGCACGCCCCTCGACGAATTGGGCGACACCGCTTCCTCCACGAGCTTCGTGACCGTCTTCGGCACCCTTGTCGCGGTCGTGCTCATCGGAATGAGCAACTACAACAGCCGTGGAACCGGAACTGCCACGGCCAAGCCTGTCGACCCCGACGATGCCGACGCGGTTGAGCAACTACGCACGATGTATGCTCCACCCAGTGGCGAAGTGGCGCTTCAAGGGGACGAACCGGTGCTCGGTGACCCTAACGCGCCCTACATCGTGCTGGAGTACGCGGACTTTGGATGCCCGCACTGTGCGATGGCCGCGGTTCAGCTTAAAGAACTCGTGAAGCAACATCCCGAAATCCAAGTTCGGTTCCGGCCCTTCGCGTTGTCCGGCGCCTGCAACCCTGCCCTTCCCCCATCGAAGGATGGCATCGACCGTTGCCGCGCCGCAATGGCGGCGGAATGTGCCACAAATCAAGGCCGTTTCTGGGATTACAGCGCGTTGGTGTTTGCCAATCAGCGTGATCTCTCGGATGCCGCCCTCGAAGCTGCGGCTCAGCAAGCCGGACTTGATGTGGAAGCGTGGAAGACCTGCATGCAAGAGGTCGACACCGCGAGTGCGGTCGTCGCCGATGCAGAAGCTGGATTCCGGGCTGGCGTCCGCGGCACTCCCACCCTCTTCTTGAAGGGCGTTCAAGGGGATCGATGGCTGGATGTATGTGCGGGCCCTGAAGGCATCCTGATGTTGACGCAACTCCACCAGGACGGCTCTGCCATCCCCGATCCGAAGTTTGGCAGCTGCGAAGAGGCGCACGGGCACTAGCGGTGAGCGTCGAGGTTCAGATCTCAGGCGTCCCTCGGACCCAGCTTGACCGCATCGTCGGCGTCGTGTTCGCTCATGGCGCCACAGGGCTTCACGAAGACTGGATGCCCGATGCAAATCCGCACTTCGTTCAACCCTGGGAAGATCGCGCGGACCCGGTACCCGACCCCGTCTTCCTTCGAGCTTGGTTCGACGAACTCGACGCACCGTCACTGATGCGCGCGTTGGCCGATCACGGCTTCGACGACGTCGCCATTGGACCGGTCGACCCCAAAGACTGGCAAGCCGCAGCGCAGGAGCATCATGCGCCGGTGGTGATTTCTCCACGACTGACGGTGGCTCCCCCATGGGATGCTCCTGAAGGCGCCCTCATCATCGAGCCCGGCCGAGGCTTCGGCACGGGGGCCCACCCCACCACCCAGTTGGCGTTGCATCGACTCGAGGCCCTGGCCGACGACCATCGGACACTCCTCGACGTGGGTACGGGGTCGGGGGTCATTGCACTCGCCGCCGCCAAGCTCGGACTGCAGGCCATGGGGATCGATAACGATCCCGATGCCGTAGCCGACGCCCGGAGGCAGCGACAGCGCAACGCCATGGACGTCGAACTCCACACCACCCCGGTCGACCAGTTGACCGATCGCTTCGATTTGGTCATCGCGAACTTGCACGGACCCTTGCTCGTTCGTCTGGCCGAGCCCATTCTCGCGCGAACCGGACGAACGCTCTTCATCACGGGCATTCTTCCCGAGCATGAAGCCGAAGTAGCCGAAGCTTATCGATCGTTCGAAATGACCGGGCGCTTCACCGACGATCCTTGGATCGGACGACAGTACCGATGCCCCACGTCCGCTTAGATGCGCCCGTTCCTGTCAACGGCACGACACTTCTAGATGCTGCGACGTCCCACCATCTCCTCCGGGTACGTCGACTACCACGAGATGCCACGTTCATCGTGAGCGATGGGGAGGGCTCGCTCGCCCAGGCCCAGCTCATCGATGTTCGGGATGGACGAGCCACATTGCGCATTGTCGGTCCGTGGTCTGCCGGACCTCCGAGGCCTCCGCGCCACCTCGTATGGGCCATTCCCAAGGGACCTGCCCTTGAAACCGGACTGCGCATGGCGGTAGAAGCCGGCGTTACCGCCATCCATCTCGCGCTGGGGGCGCGTTCCGTACCTCGGTCAGACCGACACGATCGATGGCACCGGATCATCGCCTCAGCGTGTGCACAGTGTGGACGCGCCGACCATCCGCATCTCGATCCGCTTTGGCCCACCCTCGCTCAGGCCATCGACCAGGTTCCTGAAGCCGTGCAAGGCTACATCGCAGCCCCCGGAGCCGGAAAGCCCGCACTCGCCGGCGAAGGAAGAGCGGTCGCCATCGGACCTGAAGGAGGATTTGCCCCTCATGAACTCGACCACCTACTCGACCATGGCTGGCAACCCCTTGGGCTCGGACCGCACGTGTTGCGAAGCGATACCGCGGCGGCCATCGGCGTAGCTCGTCTCAATCAGGATTGAGGGCACGCTTGAGGCCTTTGCCTGAACGAAAGACCGGAATCTTGCGCGAGGGGATGTACATCGGCTTGCCGTCTTTGGGGTTGTGGCCCTCGAACGACGTACGCTGTGAGACCGTGAACGTTCCAAAATCCGAGATGGTTACTCGCTCACCGCGGAGGAGTGCATCGGAGATCGCTTCGATCACAATATCGAGGTATTGCGCGGCCCGAACCTTTGGGATGGCCGCACGGAGGGCCAGCTCACTCGTGAGGTCGGCCTTGTTCATCATCGACTCCCGAGGTGCGCCGTTCGCGCCCTCGGGATCGGGTAACCGAATCGCTGCCGTGACCGAGGCCCGTCCTACGTACGTTCGAGGACGGGTACTCGGAAATCAGGCTGGGTTGAGGGCGTTCTTGAGGCCCTTGCCCGCACGGAACACCGGGATGCGGCGCGCCGGCACCTGCATGGGCTGACCATTCTTGGGGTTGTGACCCTCGAATGCCGAACGCTGCGAGACGGTAAACGTCCCGAAGTCGGAGATGGTGACCTTCTCGTCACGGACGAGGGCCTCCTGAATGGCCGTGGTCAGGATGTTGATGTAGTTCGCCGCGCGAACCTTGGGGATTCCCCCGCGCTGGGCGAGCACTTCGGTCAGATCCGCCTTGTTCATGGCATCTCCTCTTCGCTGATGGGACGTGGGTCGCTCCCGAAAACCAAATTCTCCAAATTTGGGCTCTTACGCCTGCACAGGGTTTGCCCAGAGTAGGCGTCGCCGAGATTCGAAACGTTCGGCATCGGGGGTGTCAGCTCCTACTGTGTGCGTCTGACGGATACTTTCTAGGCGTATTGGACGAACCTTGCAAGCGCCGCGCAACGTTTTTCTCCAACGTTCAAGCTGCCATCTGCGGCGATGCATGCTGGTTTGGCTTTTATGGCTTTTTTCTTGAAGTCCCGGTTTTGAACCTAGGACCTTAGAAATCCGCCAATCCTGTAGCGACGAGCAGGACTTTCGGAATCATCCGGATCTTCAGAGGAAGATGGCCCGCAAGTTCGCCATCGAGATCCACCATGACGTCGCGCGAGGACGAGCTGAGTTCCACATTCACCACGGTCGCCCTCACGACTTCGGGGATCCGATCCACCGTTCCCAGGTAGAGCCTCGGTACGCCAACCAGCATCCGAAGAGCGGGAAGCTCTGGAATCAACGTCATTTCGAACTGTCCGTCTTGCATGGAACCCCCACGGCCGAGCCACATGCCGTTGCCGCAATACGCGCCATTGGCAAAGAAGCTCGCGGCAAGTCGGCCAGTCCACTGTTGTTCGATCCCGTTTTGGAGGCGATAGCGCACCGCAACTTCGGTGATGCGTCGCTCGATCACCGCGCGGACCGTGGCCGAGGCGAACGTGACCAAACCGCCCCATTCCTTGTTGCTTTCGTTGGCCAGTTCCACCACCCGGCCATTCATGCCTGCGCCTGCCACATTGGCGCTTAGTCGCAATCGCGGACGGCCATCTTGCCCTTCGACCTCGACGAGTAGGGCGTCAGCGGGGCGAGGGGGGGCGGAAAGGGCCAG
>JBCCQY010000092.1:0-36074 GCA_039208735.1 Myxococcota bacterium
CTCCCACGAACCACACGCGTTTGAGGAGGAGGTCCAAAGGAATCGCAAAGCCCTCGGCCTCGCCCGCGCCGAAGAGACCCTGGACCGCCACTTCGACGACCACCCGCTTCGAGATGGGACGTTCCGCAATCAAACCCAGGCCGAGCCACGACGTCGTCCGCTCCTCGTTGAACGCCACCAGGTCGATGAGTTTGACACCGAAAGCGCGGTGGCTCTCCCGCTCGTGTGGAGCCTCTCCGTGTTCCGAAACCGTTGGCTCACCCTCGGCAAGTGCGAGGGAGACAAGACCGAGCCCAAGAATCATCCGCGACCTCCCATCGCCTTGACGGTTGGCTGGCGGCGAAGGTTACACGCGCTTGCGCTTCGCTTGGTCCGTGAGGGCTTCGACCTCGGCGAGAACGGCTGGGGCTCGGTCTCGATGGGCTCCCCACATGCGGATCCCTTGCTCGATCGCAGGCCCGAGCGTCGCCAGCACCTCTGGGCTGAACTTGCCAAGGATCCAGGGGCGCGCGTTCGCCTTGGCCAGCGAGATCCGGAGCTTCCCGTCGTCAAGGGGCTCAAACGAACGGACTTCGCGCCACGAGAGCCGAGTGATGGTGGTCATAGGCCACGACCAAATCCCTTCAAACTCCACCTCGTGGGGCATCCCACTCTCCAGCAGGCCAACGGTGATGCCTTCGCGATCGAGCTTCACGGCGTAGGAAGGCCCGATGTAGCTCGCAACGATCCCTGCCGAAATCGCAACGCCCAACAGGGTCAGGGCCAAGAACTGCTCCCCGGTCAGTTCCCCCGTGACCACCAGCCCCACCACCATGACGGCGAGGACCCCGGCCACCACGCCGATCAGCTGTCGTTCAGGGCCTCCCTTGGACGCCGTCTTGAGCAGCCAGACCTGCCGTTCCCAGGCCGATTCATGAAGTACCAATTGCCAATCTGGCGGCAATAGGCTCGGAATGGAGGGGTCGAATTTCATGGGGAACCTTGAGCTTGAAACAGCATAGGCCCTCGCTGTAATGCGGGCTTGCTCAGTTTTTGACCAGGCTGGCTCGAAGCCGAGGGGCCAGAGGGGTACGGAGCCTCACGTCCCGTCAGGAGGTCGAACATGCGGCGCGTCGCCCTGGTCGCAGGCCAGCGTACTCCTTTTGTCAAGGCCCTCACCCACTTCAAGGAGATCGAGGCCGTCGATCTCGCGAGCCATGCCGTCAACGGTTTGCTCGACAAGACTGGACTCGACGCGGAGCGCGTCCAAGAGCTTCAGCTCGGCGTGGTCGTGGTGGATCCCCGGGTGCCCCATCTTGGTCGCGAGGTCGTGTTCCGATCCCGCCTGCCCGCGTCCACCCGCGGCGTCACGGTGACCGACAACTGCATCACCGGCACCACCACGATGATGGCCCTGGCAGATCAAATCACGCTGGGCCGTCTCGACATCGGGATCGCAGCCGGCGTGGAAAGCATGTCGAATACGGCCATCATGGTCTCACCGCGCCTCGCCCATGCCCTCCGAGACAGCCAGGCAGAGCGTTCGACGCGGGGCAAGCTGACCTCCTTTTCCCAGATCCGGCCCAAAGATCTGTTGCCAAGCACCCCGGGCGTCGAAGAACCCTCGACGGGGATGTCAATGGGGGAGCACTGTGAGATCATGGCGAAGACCTGGTAGATCCCGCGGGAAGCACAGGATGAACTCGCCCTCCGATCGCACCATCGGGCTCATGCGGCCACCGAAGACGGTCGCCTCACGGCCGAGATCGTGGCCGTCGAGGGCATCGAGCGCGACATGATCGTTCGCCCCACCACCTCGCTCGAGAAGCTCGCGAAGCTCAAGCCGGTGTTCGATCCCGAAAACGGAACCTTGACCGCCGGTAACAGCTCACCACTGACCGATGGAGCAGCGGCCTTGTTGCTCATGTCAGAGGAGCGGGCCAAGGCGGATGGCTATGAGCCGCTCGCCTTCATCAAGGACGTCGAGCAGGCGGCCATTCATCCCGACGATGGCCTCTTGATGGCCCCTGGCGTCGCCGTGCCGCGCTTGCTTCGCCGAAATGGCCTTTCCCTGGATGACATTGGCGTCATCGAAATCCACGAGGCGTTCGGGGCCCAGGTTCTCTGCAACCTCGCCGCCTGGGAGAAGGGCTGGAAGGAAGAGGCGATCGGCACTATCCCAACGGATCGTCTCAACGTGACGGGCGGCTCCATTGCCATTGGCCACCCCTTCGCGGCCACCGGCATTCGAATCGCCACGACGGTGGCTAACGAAATGAAGCGGCAAAGCGCCCGCTACGGGCTCATCAGCATCTGTGCTGCGGGCGCCCAGGGCACCGCGATGCTGCTCGAGCGTGCGTAGGCAGTGGCTGAGCTCTCACCTCAGGCTCGACGCACCATCACCGTTTCTGGTTTGGTCGCCATCTTTGTGGTGATCTTCAGTATTCCAGCCTTCGTTTTCGGCTACACGGGCACCGGAATCCTAGACCTGGGCTTTGCCACCCTGTACCTGGTGCCCATCCTGGTCACCCGGGTCACGCGGAGGGGCTGGGTCGGGGCCCAACTTCTGTGCGCCTTCGGACTGACGCACATCGGGTTCGCCGTCGTCATGACCGGCGGGGTGCCTGGGCTTGCCACCGTCACCGTGCTTCTGCTGCCCGTGGCTGCGACCCTCACCATGGGCTCGCGAACGGGTTGGGTGTGGTTGGCCATCGGAATCGCCATGCTTACCGCCTTGAATGCCACAAACACCGTCGTCGTCGACGGCATCCCGCTTCGCCCCATCGATCGCGGCTGGGCGATGCTCGTGATGCTCGCGACCACCGGGGCGTTGATTCAGGCGGCGGTGACCTCGTTTTCCAACCAGCGACGACAAGCCCAGCGGGAACTTGCTCACACCCTTCAAGATCTGGAGCGGAGGGTGGTCGCTCGCACCATCGAACTCGAGGTGGAGGTCGAGCAACGCCGGCTTGCCGAAGAACGCGCAGCTCAGGCCAATCATGCAAAGACCTCGTTTCTCATGAACATGAGCCATGAACTGCGCACCCCACTCAATGCAATTCAAGGCTACGCCGAGCTGGTGTCCGAGGAACTTGCAGATCTCGGAAGCGGGCCGGCCCAGTTCACCCAAGACCTCTCGCAAATCACGGGCGCATCGAGGCATTTACTCTCGCTTATCGACAATATTCTCGAATACGCTCGGCTCGAAGAGGGCCAGCTGACCCTCGAATCCCAATTGGTCGATGTCGCCGCACTCCTCGACGACACCGCACGCATGATGCAGCCCGTGCTCGTGACGCGGAACAATGAACTGGTACTCGATGTCGTTCCGCCCGAAGAGGGCGACATCATGGTGTGGGGCGACGCCGGATGGGTCAGACAGATCCTCATCAACCTGGTGTCGAACGCCCACAAGTTCACCGAAGACGGGCTCATCACCCTGCACGCTCACACGGAAGGGGACCGGACCGTCCTTTCCGTGACCGACGAAGGACCAGGCATCGAGCCCGAATTGGCCTCTCGAATCTTCGACCGCTTCACCCGCGGTGAAGGGGACCAAGCCCCTGGAACCGGCTTGGGTCTGGCGATTAGCCGCGATCTGGCTCGCCGCATGAAAGGCACCCTCTCCGTGACGTCGACGGTAGGAGAGGGGAGCACCTTCTCGCTCGAAATGCCCTGTGAGCCCGGGGCGGACGAGGAACGCACCCTCGTCACCGCCAACGAGCTGACCTCATAGTTCGCAGAACGCCTCGGCGGCCGCCGCATCTTCTCCGGCCTCACAGCCTGAGGCATCGGGGAATTCACAGGTTCCATCTGGGCAGTAGTTGGTTCCCGTGCCGAGGCGGAAGAATTCGTCCAGCTGGAGCCGGGCCTCATCGAGGCGGCGCACCTTGCTGTGCGGATCTTCGCAGAGGTACATCGGAACACCGCAATCCGGAACTTCGGGCAACCCAAACGCGTACTCGGTGTAGAAGGACCCGGATGAGGTCTCGGTTACCTGCGTCAATCCATAGATGTCGCGAAGATTGGTCGTGAGGTGCGGCACGTTCATGGTGCGCGCCATGATGTGGCCGCCCAGCGTGGGTACCTGGTGGTCACCGATCGCCACCCGCATCAGCACTTCCTTGGGCGAACTGCCAGGCAGCGGATCTGCAGTCACGTGGTGGCTGTAGCCGGTCGGTTCGACGCGGTCCCAAGGCATCTGCGTCAGCGCCACGAGCAGCTGCTGTTGGCGAAGGTCCGACCACGTCACCGCAATGATGTCGAGAAACCGGTCAAAGTCCACACTCCGCATGAGCAACAGGCTGTAGGGCTGGCCCGTGACCCCAAGGGCCCCTCGCTCCACATCCTGCGACAACGCGAGGTAGACCGAACCCGAGATGCCTCCTTGGCTGATACCCAGGTAGTACCCCTCATCCCCATTGATGTAGGCCCCATAGGTCGCATCGGCCGCAAACGACGTCTTCATCATGCGCATGCTCACGAGGGAGTTCAGGAACCCCTGGTGGAGCCGGTCGAACATCGTGCGAAGGCCCGCGAAGTCCGACAGGTAGAGGGTTGCGCCGACCGCGGTTTGGTCGTCCGACGACATGCCCTGCAGATCCACCCCGAAGATCACGTAGTTGTAGGTGTTGATGAAGGTTCGGAAGTGTTCGGATTCGATTTGCGTGCGGCTGCCGAACAGTCCGTGCCCGTATTGCAAGATGGGCGCTGGACTCTTGAGCGCGCTTTGGGGAATCAACACCTCGAACGGCACCGCCGCCAACGGGGTTTCTGCGTTGATCTCGGGCAGTCCGTCCTCACCAAACAACAACACCGAGTTCGCGCCGTCGGTCGTCATGTACAGCGGGACCTGAACCGTTCCCTGAATGCGAAACGCGATGTTGTCGGGGTCAAAGTCCGTATCGACCGTATCGATGGTGTAGTCCGGACCCGACCCGACCTGGGCCATCGCCTCATCACGCATGTGCAACAGCCATGCGGTGTTGTTCTCGTCGCTTGCCGTCGAGAAGTCCCATGCCTGCTGCAGCTCCTCGCGCGCCCATCCCGCAGCTTCGATCTGCGCGAACAGGTCCTCGTAGAGCCCCCGACGGCCCTCGATCGACTCGTCATCGAAGGCGGTGTCGTCGCGAAGCGCGGCGAAGGCCGGCGACGGCTCGATCACCGTCCCCGTTTCGTCGACCACGCCGCGGATGGCCACGATGTACCGCCGATCGTTCTCGAGGCGAACGACCGGCCGGATTTGAAACGATCGCTCTTCGACGGACGGGGCGCGAACGTCCACTTCCGCGAAGTGAGGAATCTTCTCGCCCGTTTCGGCATCGAGCACGAGGGTGAGCGCATCGTCATCGAGCGAGGCGGCGAGGTTGGTGGAAGAGGCAAGGCCCGTCGACACGGCCCCCATCAGCTGGGTGAGGATCGGCGTGCCGGGCGAGAAGCCGTCGCTGTCATCCCAAGGACCGCTGTCGTTGCCCTGCAGCAGGCCCTTGCCAAACGAGACCCGGCGCCCGGTTGGCGTGGAGGGATCGTCAACGGTGTAGACGTTCGACGGAAATGGAAAGCCACAAAACTCGGGTACCAAGGGGTCACAGTCGACCAAAGGATAGGTCAGTCCAGTCTCCTCGGGAGCCGTTGGCGGGTCATCGACGACCTGTTCCGACCCCGTACACCCCGTCACGAGCGACGCCATAGCTGCGAACAACGCCCACTTCATGGAACCTCCATTCAAAGCGAACGCCGATCGTACCATTTGGACCCAAATGAGCAGAGTGGGTAGGTGGAGCCATGGCTTCGACGTCTTTTGGTGGAGCGCAGCTAGTGATGATGGCACTCGTCGGCTGTGCGCCGCTCGAGGTTCCCATCGACGACCGAACCACAGAACCGCTCGAGGTGCTTCCCCCCGAGGTGGAGGACCGCTTGAGCCAGTATCTGATCGGCGCGAACCTTCCGTGGATCAACTACGGTCACGACTTTGGGAGGGCTTGGGGCAACAACGGCGTCCGTAGCCCCGCGTCACGCGCCCAGCTCGAGGCCGACTTCGACGCCATGTTGGGGGCGGATGTGGTGCGTTGGTTCGTTTATTCGGATGGCCGCGCCCTCGATACGAGCACCCCTGAAGAGATCCTCGCCGACCTCGATGCTGCGCTCGAGATTGCAGATGCCCGAGGCATCCAGCTCATGCCGGTGCTCTTCGACTTTTTCTGGTTCGACGAAGCGTCGATCGTCGACGGCATTCAGTTGTTTGGGCGCCGAGAGATCGCCGTCGATCCTGACTTGCGACGCGACCTTATCGACACCTGGATCGTGCCCATCGCCGAACGCTACGCGGACGATGAGCGGATCTTCGCGTTCGACATCATCAACGAACCGGAATGGGCGTTGTCGGACGGCCTGCACGGCGCGGTGGCCAAAGAGACTGTGACGCTGCAGCAGATGTGGGACTTCGTGTTCGATGTGGCCGAGCCCTTGCGCGGCGGCCGCCCGTTGACCGTGGGGAGCGCCAAAGCCAAAGATCTAGAGGCCATCTGGCTCAACGCCCCTCTCGACATCCTTCAAGTCCACCATTACGGCCTCGGCGGCCTCCCCTCGGTCGAAGCGTTGGGCACCGACAAGCCTGTCCTGGTGGGGGAATTCGCCACGGATGGCACGAACGTGCGTTCGCGGATGGAGACCTACGAAGAGCTCGGCTATGCCGGCGCTTTGCCGTGGAGCCTGAATGGCGATGACCGGGCCACGGATCGGCAGGCCCTTGCCGACTACTTTGGGAATTAAAACGCAAGCCCAACGCCACTGAAGGTTGCGTCAACCTCTCGATTCTGCCTTCAAACGCTAACTCTCGAGTCATGCAAAACTGCAACCGTGCTGTGCAGAGGTTCGAGGTGCCAAGCGTTTCTGCACTGACCATGATTCTCATGTAAGCAACATGGAGATCATGATGTCGGCCCTTCCGCTCCCTACCACTCAGTCCGCGATTCGTTTCCACGCATTCGGCACCCCGGACGTGCTCGCGCATGAGACGGAACTCCCCCTCCCAACGCCGGGTCCGGGAGAGGTGCGGATTCGCGTGGAGGCGAGCTGCGTTCAGTTCACCGACACCCTCATTCGCATGGGTCGGTACCCTGACCTTCGGGACCCCCCTCCCGTGACCCCGGGCTACGACGTCGTGGGCCGCGTGGACGCCCTCGGTGAAGGGGTCACCAACGTAGCGGTCGGGGACCGGGTGGCCGATCTGACCATGATTGGCAGTCACGCACAGTTTACGATTCGCCCCGCCGCGGGATTGGTGCCCGTACCCGAGTCGGTCGACGCTGCCGAAGCCTCTACGCTGATTTTGTCCTGGTTGACCGCGCAGCAGGCCTTGTTTCGCGCAGGAGAACTGAAACCCCATCAGCGCGTCCTCATCACCGGGGGAAATGGCGCGGTCGGTCAAGCCGCGATTGTCCTTGCCAAGCAAGCGGGAGCCGAGGTCTTCGCCACCGCGGGAACGCGTCACCACGCGCTGTTGCGCGAACTTGGGGCCACCCCCTTGCCCCGGGAGGATTGGCTACCCTCCGTACGAGGAACCATGGATGTGGTCTTGGACGGCATCGCGGCGGATCGCTTCCGTTCCCCTTTCGCGGCCCTCAAGCGCGGCGGGCGCCTCGTGGCGATTGGGACCACGGCCCTTGCATCGGGGCCGCTCTTCCGCATCATCGCCGCCGCGGTCACCTTCGTCTGGCTGATGGTCGCGCCCAATGGTCGGAAAGCTCGATTTTACTCCATCACCGCCCACCGCAAGCGGCATCCCGAAGCGTTCCGCACAGACCTCGCCGCGCTGATGAACCTATTGGCCAACGGCCAAATCCGGCCCCACGTGGCGCGGCGCATCCGCTTCGACGAGGTCGCCCAAGCCCATCGTGACCTCGAGGCCGGAGGACTGACCGGCAAGATCGTTCTCCTGCCGAAGTCGTAGGGCCTACTTTGGCGCCATCGCCTTTTTGGGCTTGCGATCGACCCCGTAAAGGCCCCAGTGCTTTTCGACCTCACGCGGGTCGGCACTGCCCTTCCACGGCTCATCGAAGGCTTCGAAATAGAAATGCGGGATTCGCTTTTCGCTGGTCCATGCCTTGAACGCTTCGTGGAACTGCAGCTGCTCGGCCTCCCCGGCCGGCGCCTTGATGTGGTTGCGCTCATTGCCTTCTGGATTCAGCTCGGTGGCCCAACCGGTCTCGCCGATCACGATGGGATGATCGGGATGTTCGGCCTGAATGCCCGCATAGATCTCGGAGGTCCAAGGGATCGCCTCGTCGAGCTGCTTGCCGTTCCACATCGCGTAGGCGTGAAGCAGCACGAAGTCGACCACATCCGCCACCTCGTGACTTTCCGGCTTGTTCCAGAAATTGTAGTCGTCGGCGGTCGTGATGGGCTGCTTGACCGCCTCGCGAACCCGCTTGATGTAGCCGATGAGGCGTTGCCGGTCCGAGCGGTGGGCTGACCAATCCACTTGCGTCTCGTTGCCCACCGAAACGGCTGTGACCTGCTCGGGGTACGCGTTGGCCAACTGAATCAGCGTCGTGACCTCGCGTTCGTTCGCTTCGAGGTTGTCGGGGTCAATCCAGGCTCCGACCATGACGACCAGCGGAAGCTGTTCATCACGGACGATCTTCAGGATCGTCTCGGTGGGTTCTTCCGACGCATACATCCGAATCATTGACCAATGGTCGTCGATGATCCGTAGATCTTCGGCGATCTGCTCAGCGCTCGGCAAGGGTCCTCCGGGCTTATGGCCCTCGCGGAATGGGCCATAGGAGATGCCCTTGAAGACCGATTCGCCATTGACCGTGGGTGCGAACGCCCGTCGTTCCATCGCCTTGGGTGCAGCCGGGGCGGAAGCCTCGGGCACAGGCGTGGCCACCGGTTCGCTCGACTTCGTACAGCCGTTCGTTCCCATCCATCCGAAGCTCAACCAGACGACCACCATCACGCGTTCTCCATCGGCCCTACCGGCCGGACGTCCGCCAACGGTACCCGGACGGTCACCCGCTCGACCAGCCCGCGCCGTGCAAACACCGCGTTGGTGGCCTGTTGGCCGAGGCTTCGGCCAGGACGTTGCTCCGTGCGTCCGTCGGTGTAGGTCACGTGCACTTCGGGCGAACCTTCGTGCGTCGCAAGAACAAACGGCACTTGGGCCACTGTGAACCCAAGAGCGCCCGTGGGCACCTCGATCGTCTGTTGCGCTCCGCGATAGCCCGTGATCGTCCAAGACATGGGGCTGGTTGCAAGCTCATCGCGTCGCAAGAGGCCCGGATGCACCTCAATGGCCCCATCGCGCACGCGTAGGCCAAGTTCGCCAAGCCGCGTGAGGACTTCTTCTTTGACCTGGCCCGTCATGCCCGGTTGCTGGGCCCCCAGATGCCAAGGGGTGTGCGAGTAGGGATCGGTGGGAATCGCGCCGTATTCCGCCACTGACTTATTGAACGGGAGCCCTGCCCGGACGCGATCGTACGCGGCAGCGAGGCGACGTACGATAGCCGAGTCCTCGCCCCCATCTACCGCGAGCTGCCAAGCCTCCTGGACCGAGACCAGCAGCTTGCCCACCATGTGCCAATACACGCTGCCCAGCCCTTCATACTTGTGCATCGTGCCTGACCGGCCGGTGAACGCGTGGTGGTCGAAGGTCGCCTCATACGCTTCGAGGGTCGCCGCACGGCCCGCCTGGATCGGGGTACTCCATGCAGGATCCTTCGCGATCCGTTCCAACACCTTGTCGAGCATCGACGCGTTCTGGAAATCCGCATGCCAGCGGTAGGTCCCATGCGCGTCTTGAGCCAAGACCTGGGGCCCAATCTTTGGATCTGCCGCTAACGCAGTGAGCAACGGAGTCGCGGCGACCACGGACGCATCGAGCTGGTTTCGCTTGAGGAAGTCCGGGCGTTCCCGGTTGGGGTACAAAATGAAGGTGTGCTGGTCCTTTCGGTACAGCGCGCTCCGATAGAGCGCATCGACGAGGTCACACGCCTCAGCACCCGACAGCAGCCCGCAACCCAACACCGCAACCTGGCCTTCGAGCATCTCAGACAGTCGGGCAACGCGGACGCCATCAGGGGTCCACGCGAGGCGGTTGTAGCTGTGGTAGAGCCCGTCCTCGCGACGGTTGGTTCGCAAGGTGTGATCGATCCATCCCTGGCTCACCCGGCACAACTCAGCGATGCGGTCGGTCGCGAGCGAGACACGCTCCCCAAGGCCGCGCTCGTAAACCGTGCTGCGATAGGCCGAAAACGCTTCGCCAAGCTGGTCGAGGATCTGTCGCCGAACCCCATCTGCAATGGGCGCGGGGACGGCGGGTGGCGCATGGCGCGTGAGTGCGGCCAGCACCGCTTCGAGCCACTGGACCACTTCGCCCGACACTGGAAACGCAGCCCCTGCGCCATCGAGCAAGGCCCCCAGGCCCGTGAACGCCTTTCGCAACTGGGCGAGCGTGACCATCGAAAGGCCCTGGCCGACCAACGCATTGTTGGCGTCGTTCCATTCGGGCCGTTGCGTGTTGAGCCAGATGCCCCCATCCACCACGAAGTTCGACATCTTCGCGAGCAGACTTACCAACAGCTTCTCGGTGAGATTGACCTGCTTGACCTGGCCCTGGTCAAGCACCAATCGACCGTCGCTGCCCCACGCCGCCGACTGCGCCTGCGCACGGGCGTCCGCCGCCTCATCGAATTCGATGGTGTCCTTGGCGTCAGCCACCAAGTCCGCGTAGGGCCGAATCCGGTAGGGCACATCGGCGTAGCTGAACAAGTCTCGGCCGAGCCATTCTCGGATGCATCCGGGCCGATGGGCCTCGGCTGCTTCGATGAGACGGAACAGGTACACCACCTGATGGTCGCCCCAGTACCCGATGTTCGACCACGGATCGTCGGGATCGGGAGCCTCCCAATCCACCCCGTCGCGGGTCAGGCGGTAGGGATTGAAGCCATCGACGGTAGACGCATTGACGAACTTCGCGACGATGGCGCCGTAGAAGTCGGGGAAGGACCGCGCCAGCGCTTCCCAGTTTTGGAAGATGTCGCGCCAGTTGCCCTCGTAGTCGTAGCAGGGCGTACCGTCGTCGTGCGTAAGCACGATGTTGAACGCGTTCCACGGACGGCTGGGGTCCCCATGGCGCCGGCTGAAGGTCAGCGGCAGGTACTCGAGACACAGACGTTCGAGCTGCGGATCACCAACCTCGGCGGCCGCATTGAGCAGATCGCGATGTGGAACGAGGCCCGTCCGTTCGGCCAACCAGGCCTGATGCCGGGCGAAGAGTTGGCGATTCCGTTGCTGTACGAACCGGGCGAAATCATCGGCGGGCACTTCGTGGTCGCGCCCGAAGACCCCCCCTCGCATGATGTTGTAGACCACATTCGAAAAGTGATTGACGGTCGCCCGCGGCGCGGCGGAGACCTGCTGACCGTCCGACGCGGCCACGAGTCCAAGCAACGCCCGGTGCCCTCGCTCGATGTCTTCGGCCAAGTCCTTGGCCAATCCTGCGGGATCTCTTAGGCGTCCGTCGAGTTCGACCACCGCCGCCTGATCGAAGTGAACATCGCCCACGATCGACCATTCGACGGGTTCGGCTCCGGGATCGACGGTAGCACGCACGAGGTAGGCGCCACGCATCCCGAGACTTCGCGAGACCGGCGGCGTGGGCCGACCCGCTCGAAAGGCGTCGAGGGCCCGTTCGTCAAGCGCCACGACGCCGTTGGGGAGTCCCGTGCGCCACACCACGTTGGCCCGCAACGACTCGGCGGGCGCGGCTCGGTCCGAAAGCTGTGCTTCCATCACGTAAAGAGCAAGCGTCGTTTCGGCGTCGACCTCACTCCGCTTGTAGGCATCCACCAGCGCCGACAGGGTCTGCTGCGCCGAAAGGGGCACCTCGGCGGGAAGCAGATTGAGCAGGCCGTCCATGATCTCGACGGATCCGCTGCCCGAGGTTCGCGTGAGCCGCGCCTGGCGCACAAGGCCATAGCGGGGGCTCGTGGTGAAGCGAACCGTGAACACAAGCCCGAGGTCGGGCGCCGTTTCTTCGAGTTCCACCCAGTCGCCGGTCAGGGCCTTACGCAGGGTGCGTTGGTAGCCATCGGGCGTGCCTCGAGCATCGAGGGGGTGCCAAAGTTGCCCGTCGGCAGTGCGGATCCACGTCACCCCGCCCGACACCCCCGCCGCGTGATGCAGCCGATCGTCGGTCTCATAGGGAAACAAAGAGCGCTGGGCCTTGCGTCGACCAGCGGTCAGGCCGCCTGAACTCGAAAGGAACACCCAGTGGTCATCACTGCTGACCACGTGAATGAGAAACGGAGGAAGCGCCGACAAGTTATCGACTTTCCAGTATCCATCTGGATCGTTGACGAGTTGGCTTTCAGGGGATTGGCTCATCGCACCAGCTCCGGGTAGCGGTCGTGCATGATGGGCTTGGGACGTCGACCCTCGGTGAACAGTCCCCAGTGTTTTTCAGGCTCATCGGGGTCGTCGGACCCCTTCCATGGCTCGTCAAAGGCCTCGAAGACGTAGGTCATGACCTTCTTGGCTTCGGCCCAGCGCACCAATTCGCGAACGTACTGGGTCTGCAGCTCCGCATTGGCCTGAGAGGGATGGATGCCCCGCCCGTTCGACCGGGTGGTCCATCCCGCTTCGGTAATCGCCACCGGCACACCAGGATACTTCGCCGCCACGCGGCTGTGATCGCCGTCGGTAACGGCGATGGCCTGCTCGATCGAGGCCTGCTCCCACACCGGGTAGGTATGGACCGAGATGAAATCGAGCTCCGGAACCAGCGGCTCGAGCAGGCCCATCCAAGGGACGTGGTTCTCGCAGAATGTCACGGGCTTGTCGGTCGATGCTTTCATCGCACGAACGTGGTCAATCATGCGAGGCACCGGAACGAGATGGTCGGTCCAAGACACCGTGGCCTCGTTGCCCACCGCCACCGAAGTCACGATGGACGGGTAGCGATTCGCTAAGGCGGCCGCGCGCTGCACCTCCGCTGCGTTCTCGATGCGATTGCGAGCCAGCACGTCTTCGTCGTGCATCCCGCCCCACGGGCAATCGGGATTGCTCGCTTCGGCGTGCAAGTACGCGCCCAGCAACACCTTCAGGTTTAGCCCCTCGGCCGCAATCATCTCAAGGACAACCGCCGCGTGGGGACCCGCATCGTAAAGGCGAATCTCGCGGAAGGTCCGCTCGATCAACCGTAGATCCTGTAGGACCTGGTCCCGACTCGGGTACACCCCCGAATCCGGACTCTGTCCTTTACGATAGCCCGAATAGCAGATTCCAACGTGATCGCTAGGCAACCTTGAGCCTCCCATCCGAGGTCCACAGCCCCCAGTACGCGCCGGCGCCGCCTTCGGCACCCACTTTCCATGCTTCGTCGAAGGCCGAGAACCAAAACAGTTCCACGTCGTTGTCCGCCGACCATTCCACGAGATTGAGGGCATAAAGGATCATGTTGTCGAGCGACGGCTCGGCCGCGCCCTCCGCCGGTCCTTCGGACGGCCAGCCCGTCTCGGCGATGATCACGGGTTTACCCTGGGCAACCGCCTGCACCCGCCGAACCATCTCCGCGGCGTACGGCACCGCTTGATCGATAGGGCACTTCTCCCAGAACGGGTAGCAGTTGATGGGCAAGAAGTCGCAAGCTTCGACCAGCGCCGGATGCTGGATGAACTGGAAGTATGCGTCGACGTAGCCCACCGGGACCCCCGGCACGGCCTCACGCGTGCGCCGCATGAGTTCCACGATTTGCTCAACGCTGGCTTCACCGCGAAGCAAGACCTCGTTGCCCACCGCAATGCGGTCGACATGGCCCCCTCGCGCCAGCCGAATCACGCCCTCGAGTTCTTCCTCGTTGCGCGCAGGATCGTCACCAACCCATGCTCCCACCAGGGTCTTTAGGCCCATCTCTTTGCCCAAGGACGCGGCCAATTCATTGCCTTCGGTGCACGCGAACGTGCGAATCCATCGGCAATGCGGAGCGATCACACCGAGGCGTTCGCGCACCTGACCATCGGAGAGGACCACGTGGTCGTCAGGGTGTTGCCCTTCGACGTAGGCACTGAAGCACAGGCCGTGGATCTTGTCGTCGAGCAGTTGTCGGAGGCGGGCGGCCCGTTGGGCCGGCGTTTCGTCGGCGTACTTCAGCCGCGCCGCCGCGACGAACGCGCCCATGAGCTTGCCGTCGCTGCCATCGGTGGGGCGGGACATCATCTACTCCAGAGACTGGGACCGTAGGGTGACAATCGAAGCGGGCGGCACCGTGAGCGCTCCACGCAGCACACCGTGCTCGACGCGGCAGTCTACCGGGGTGTCGCCCTCATGGAAGAGGTGCACCACGTGGGTTCCGTCGGGATTGACGAGACCGGTGGCGCGGAGATTACGCCCCACCTCAGGGGGCACATGCAAGGTCGTCTCGAAGACGTGCGCCCCGGGCCGCGTCGATCGAGAAACTTGCTCGAGGATCGCGAAGAGAGGCGTGTAGTGGACGGTGTCGGTGGCACCATCTACGAGAATCGGAGCCAGGCAGAAGTTGCCGACGTGGTTGGGGCCCCCTCGTTGGTCGAGGACCACGTTCCAATCGATCCAGCCCGCCACGTGGTGCGCCAGACAACCCACCAGGTCGCGCGCATACCGAAATGTCGGGGCGTACGGCGGGTGCTCGGACTTGTCGTCGAGCCAGTCCCACCCCCAATCCGTGGCCTCCTTCCGCCAGAACCAGCCGTCGTCTTGCCACCAGGGGAGCGGAGCGTTCTCCGAACGGTCTTTGCCAAGGCCAAAGACGTTGTCGATGCACCCTTCGGTCTGAATCACAGGATGGTCCGGATGCGCAGCTGCCACGCGATCGAGCACGTCTCCGTAGACCTTGAAGGTGCTGTCGTACCAATGCACCGCAATGCCATCGACCGCCGACCGCGCCTCTTCGTCCGACAGAACCCCGCGAGCGTAGTCTTCGACGCCCTTTCGATTCTGGTCGTAGCAGAGGATCTGCACGTCCAGGTCGCGTGCGGCAAGCGTCCGCCGCATGACCTTCACCAGCGCCCGCTGCTGTTCGGGCGACATCTCCATGCTCTCCCACGTGCCCTGGTTTCCGTGGGGCTCGTTGACGGGAGTGAGGGCCCAGATGTCGAGCCCCTCGGCGCGGTAAGCCTCGACATAGCGGGCGAGGTAACGGGAAAACGTCTCGTGATGCGTTTCAAGCAGGGCCCCCCCGCGCCGGGTCGAGGGATCGAAGAGCTTGCCGTTGTCCTTCATCCACGGCGGCGCGGTCCAGGGCGAGGCGACGATGCGGAAATCGGACCCGGGCACCGCTTGCGCCGCCTTAAGCAAGGCCAGATGGCCGTTATCTCGGTCATTCTCAATCGAGAATCCCGCCAACGAGGGATCGGGGTCCGGGGCGTAGGTGTAGGACGAGGTGCTGAAGTCACAGCTCGCGACATGGGTGCGCACGAGCGAGTACGCCGCCCGCGAAGGGGAAAACATCGCCTCTAAGATCTCGGCCTGCCGGGCGTCCGACAGCGTGCGCAGTGCCGCGGCCGAGGCCTGGGTCAACGACCCGCCGATCCCCACGACGGTTTGCCGCCGCGCGTGAGGATCAACCGAGACCCGGATGTCAGCAGGGCCCTCGGTCACCGGGCGTACCGGAAGGCGCGCGAGCCGTTCGCCGCTCGCCGCGGTGACGTGGGCCTGCATTCGTTACTCTTCGGTGGGTGCGTTCGGGTCGATCAGGGGATTGACCCGTTCGTAGACCTTGATGAAGTCGACGTCCATGCTCGCGGTCTGCGGCGTGGTGGCGTCGGGGGCCTGCACCGGGTTTCCGCCCACGGCCAAGTTCAGCAAAAAGAAGAACTCGTGGTCGAAAACCCAGGCCGCACCTCCGGGAAGGTCCGCCGGAGTAGCGACGCCCGTGATCGTGCCATCGATGATCCACACGATCTGCTGTGGATCCCACAGCACCTCGTACTCGTGGAAGTCGGCATCGAACCCGGCCACGTTGTCTTCACCGAGCAAGTACGGGAAGTTGATGTTCTGCCCACCCGAATAGCCAGGGCCATGGATCGCCGAGCCGACCGCACGGACGCCGAAGACCTCCATGATGTCGATCTCGCCGGCCAAAGGCCACGGGTTTTCGGGCAGGTCTGCCCCCAGCATCCAGAACGCAGGCCAGATGGCGCGCTCGACGGGCGTACGGATGCGAGCCCGGATGCGGCCATACTCGTATTCGCGAAGACCCTGGGTCTTGATGCGGGCAGACGTGTAGGCGCTGCCTTCGAAATCCTCGGTGATCGCCGTGACGCGAAGGAAGCCGTCGCCCGTCTGCTGAATGTTCTCGGGACGGTCTGTGTAGTACTGAAGCTCGTTGTTGCCCCAACCGTTGTCGCCCGTACCGATGTCAAAGACCCAATTGTCAGGGTCGGGAGGTGCTCCCGCCTCGCCCCGAAACTCGTCTTCCCAGACGAGTTCCCAGACCGCCTCTTCGTCGTCGGTCGTCGTCGTGCAGGCCACGCTGAACAGCAGGCCGAAAAATGCAAGTCGCTGCACGGTCACTCCTGCGTGTAGTAGACATCGTCAATGAGAAGGGTACTGCCCGTCGCCCCGGTATCTGCGATGAAGGAGACGGGAACCACGATCTGGGTGAAGTCGGGCGCGGGGAAGTCCTCAAGCGGAATCACGAGGCTATGCCACTCGTTATCGGCGACAAACCCATAGTCCGCGGGCTTGACGCGCGACGAGACACCGGCCGGACCTTCGATGAGGACGTCCATGGTCTCGAAGAGGGGCTCAAGCGACTTGAACGACACATGCAGCGTCGTCCATTCCGACAGATCGGTCGGCGCGGTCCATACGACCCCACCGCCCCACCACGGCTGCGCATCCGTCTTGGTGATCGCGGCAGATTCGGCGCCTTCGATGCGATCGGCGCTCGGCTCTTGGGTGTAGGTGCCTTCGTAGATGAAGTAGTTCGTGGTCGTCCCGTCGATCGGGATGATGTCCGAGAACTGGCCCTCGTAGAACACCTCGAAGGACAGACGGGCATCGCCCTCTTCAAAGGGGAACGGCCCCAGCAGCTCGTCCGCGGCCCGGAACGGCTCGTACTCGGGGTAGACGGGGGGGCCGTCCGGCGTGGGCCGGCAAGCGGCCATCACGAGGCCGACGACGGCCAGCGACGACAACAGTTGCGTACGTTGGATCATTCGGTCACTCCGGATTGAACGGCGA
Organism: Myxococcota bacterium; assembly: GCA_039208735.1. Lineage (GTDB taxonomy): Bacteria > Myxococcota_A > UBA796 > UBA796 > DRPG01. The sequence goes on from JBCCQY010000092.1 coordinate 17,206, forward strand.
CGAGTTCCCCATCAGGGCCGGTTGCAAGCCTCCAGCCATTCTGAGGCTCACCGCCTAGATCAAGGATGCCCTGGATGGCCGTCGGCATCAGGTCAAACGACAGACGACCGGTCACGTCGAACGTGACGGCCCCGGTGAACGTGTCCAGCACCTGCTGGTAGCCTTGGATGGCAAGCTGACGCACCAACGCAAGGTCGTTCGGATCGGCCAGCCGACGCTCGTGAATGAGCTGAAGCTGGTTTGCGGTGTACCACTGGTTTTCGCCGGTGGGCTCGTTGGCGAGCGCCGTGGCGAAGCCGTAGAACCCGGCGATCGGACCGTCATCGAGCAGTTCGAACTTGCCCGTGACGGTCACCCCGTCGCGGAAGGGGTTGTTCGGATCGAACACGACGCTGCGGTCAGGGAAGACCCCCACCGTGTCTGAGATGAGTTCCAGTTCGAGATCCGCAAGCAGAATCCCAAACTCGTACTCGGGGGGCGGTGCCTCCTCACAGCCCGTGGCGAGTGTCGCCGCGAGCATGAGGGCAGAAGCGAGGGCGATCGACTTTGCGGGTCTCATAGGCTCAACCTCACGTAGGTACCGACTTCGAATTCGTTGGCGAGAGGATCTCCGGGCTGAACCTGCGCATCGACGAGGGCGGGGGCCGGAGAAAATTCATCCAGGAATCGGAACTTGGTGAACGCTCCGATTCGGGTGGTCGTACCGACGAGCGGCTTGCGCTTCAACCCACCCGAGATGTCGACGTAGGTCTGGAAGGGGAAAGTCAGGTTGAAGTCTTGGTGGAAGTCGTAGGGACCCCAATCCTGAAACTTGACCCAACCTTGGAAGAGCATGCTGCGCCAATAGGCCCGCATGCCGCCACCGCCGCGCATGAGCAGCCGATCGTCAGTGCCCCGGGCCTGGGCGGTCCCTGCGTAAGCATCAAAGTGCATCTGCACGTCGCCCACATTCGCCACCGCGCGCGCCGTCACGTCCCACAGGTTTGCGGGAGGCGGGGAGCCGCCGAACGAGAACAGAGTGCCGTCCGCGAGGAAGCCGAAGGTGGAATCCCGCACGGTAGGCAAGTGGCGGTAGAGCAACGAGATGGACCCGGCGAAGCCTGCGTCCTCGCGCTGTTCGTTGTCCCACTGGAAGAACCAGGTGATCGGGGTGGGGTCGAAGGCGATCAAGATCTCGCCGGCCATCGTTTCCCGGTTGTCGAGGACCGCGAACGGGTCGTCGACGAAGTTCCTCGCGCGGACCGCAGGGAAGTAGACCCGGGTGATCGGGTCGTACTGACCCTCGATGGACGGGTTCGGACCGATGAGAGGACGCTGCCACAGGCCGGTGGGCGCGATGACCACATTGCCGAGCTGAAGGGCCGCGCCGCCAATGGCCGACATGTTGTTGCCGCGACCCGACGCCCGCAGACGCCAACCCGCGACCGTCACGCCGTAGTCGCCACCACCGTCGGCCACGAGGCCCTGGTAGGAGCCCTGGACATAGCCCTGAAGCTTGCCGATGCGGCCGGTGACCTTCGCCTTGGCGCCGAAGGTATCGATCAGCCGAATCTCATCCCGAATCACGTCGAGACCCGAGTCGAGGTACGACTCGTTGCCTTCGGCATCCTGCACATAGGTAAAGGCCTGGCCGATCTTCGGCGTACCTGCCCACAGACCACCGATGTCGACGGTAAAGGAATCGCCCCGGGCGAACCCGAGGTGAATCCCGGTCTTCCGGGTCAGCTGCTCGGGCACGGCCTGAGACTGGACGGTTCCTCGCGGCGGGAGCGGCGCGATGTCTTCTTGGTGGACGATGTCGAAGCGCCACCGGCCCATCGGGCGACTGTACTTCGCGATCACACCGGGGTTGGCACCCCAGTAGATCTGGGGTCCCACCACGACCTTGAGCCCATCGAGCTTCTGCTTTCCGGCCACGGCGACGCCGATCGGCACATCACCGTTGTAGATGTCGGGGTAGGGGCCATAGTTCGCCTCGGGATAGATGCCGAAGAAGTCCCCTTCGTAAGCCCAGTGATAGTGGCCCGTCCGGTAGAAGCCCTCCATATCGAAGTGCTTGGTGCGCCACTCGAACGACGCGCGGTAGAGCTTGACGCGCTCGAGTCCCGAAAGGTTGAAGCCCTCGACAACATCATCGGCGCTGCCGCTACGGTCTCCACGGTTTTCGAAGAAGATGCCGTCAATCCGGTTGATGGGCACGTTCCCAAGCACGTTGACCGCGGTTTCGAAGCGCAGTTTGTCGTCCGGCTTGGCCTCGGCGCCAAGGTAGATGGACTGCAGGTGGTCGTAGCTTAGGTTCGCAGGGTTCCGGCCCGGCTTGTCGGTTCCGCCCACCACATAGGAACCGAGATCGACGCGGAGTTCCGAGATGCGGATCTTGGCGTCATTGGCCCCCGATGCGATGCGCGCGACGTCGTAGTTCTGCTTGTAGGCAGCAGGTTCGAGCCCCGCGAAATGCAAGCGGATGCGGTCTGCGTTGAGTCCCGGCTCGTAGGGGTGCAACTCGAACGCTTCTTTGAGCATCCAGTACGCGGTTCGGGGCTGCACATCGTACAGTCCATCGGCACGTGGCGGGGTCTTCGCCGCAATCCCGAACCACTCTTCGTTCATGTTGTTGCCGTCCTCAACGAAATCGTCGATGAACGCGCGGTTGGACCAGCTCGCCGTCGTGTCGTGGATGTCGAGGTTGATCTCCTGGTTGTACTTCCACCAACCGTCGGACCATTGGAAGATGTAGCCGCCAAGGGCCGCCCCGCTCGCACCGTTGCCGTAGGACTGCTCGTACAGCTCCTGCCACAGGCTCTTGAGGTACTTGGCCTGCATGACGGAGTCTTCCCGACCTTCCTTCGCGTTGTAGGCGTCGGAACCGAACTCCGAGTAGAAAAACGGAATCCCAAGTTCGTCCTTGACGCGCTGGAACAGGTCGCGAGAACTCAGGCCACGGTACACGTTTGAGGCGAACACGTCCTGGTTCGGAGCAAGCTCGGCGATGAGGTCGAGGTAGCCAAGGTCACCATTACAAATCGAAACCAAGTGATGGTCGTTCTCGGCATGGATCTTGTCGATGATTTCGCCGTACAGCGAGTAGAGGTGCACCGCCTTGGCGCGCTCGCGGTCGCCCTTCGGCAGGTTCGCGATCTCGAAGCTCGTCCACTCGAGGCCGTAGTTGGCTTCGTTCCCGAGCATGAAGAGGATGACGCCCCGGGTGTTGTAGTAGGGTCGGACCTCTTCCATCGTCTGGTTGATGAGGAGTTCACGAACCTTCGGGTCACCGTAGGGCGTCTGTGGAATGTACGCGTTGTCGACGGTGACGCCATAGCGCCCCACCAACGGGTTGATCATCGTGTAGATGCCATAGTTGTCGTGGATCCACTCGACCCACTTCGGCGGGATGTTGGCGTACTGTCGGATGGTGTTGATGCCCATCCGCTTCATCAGGCCCATCTCGGTACGCAGGGCCTCTTCGATCTTGTCATCCGGTAGCGACCAGAAGTCATACCGGTAGTTCTCGCCGACGGGCATGTACCCCCAGTTCATCCCGAAGAGGTAGACGGGTTCATCGTCGACGAGCAGCTTGAAGCCCCGGTCATCTTCGTAGACCTGGACCTGATGCGGCTGGGCAAAGGCACTCGACATGAGTGCCCACAGAGTCAACAACACCGCCATGCGGCCCCCTCCGGGCCCGGTTGGACCGTCATTGGGTTGCGTCTATGCAAAGCCAAGGCTCTCTCCTCCTGGACTGGCGACGCGGCGTCATCAACGCAGGGTCGGTTGGCTAGACAACAGGCGGGTCGAAGCTTTCGGCCAGCCCATGTCGGACGTGGAACGAGATGGGCCTGGGCCCACGAGGACGTGAGCGTTGTCAAGCGCCCAACGAAGCACCAAGGTTGCGGCACCTCGCGCGATCGCACCGGGCCGGAGCTCGGTGACGCGCACTTCTGTGCCCTCGAGATTGCTTTGCAGCGCGCGCTCGGCCATGGCTCGACGCACGGGGCGAACCAGCAAGTCCCCGGCCATCGTGATGTGACCCCCGAGGATGACGCGCGCCGGATTGAGCAAGCTCACGAGATTGGCCATCGCGATGCCTAGGTGGTGGCCGGCATCGGCGATGACTTCGGTGGCCAGCGGATCCCCGCTATGAGCAGCGGCAACCAACCGATCGATGGTCAGCCCATCGGCGGAGAGCCCCGACTGCGCTCCGGCCTCCGCCAACGCCTCTTCGGCCTTCGCCAAGATGGCATGCGACGACGATTCGGCTTCGAGGCACCCGTGAAGCCCACAGCGACAGAGCCGTCCTTTGGACGTCACGGCGCAGTGCCCGATCTCGCCTGCAATTCCCGTCGAACCGCGGAAGATCTCGCCGTTGATGATGTGGCCAGCTCCCACGCCGGTCGCCACCTTTACGTAGGTAAAGTTGGACAGGCCCCGACCCGCTCCCCACCACGCTTCGGCCAATGCGCCAAGGTTGGCATCGTTGTCCATGAGGACAGGCATTCCAAAGCGTTCGTAGAGCCGGCGCCCCACATCAACCCCATCCCATGCCGGGAGGATGCGAGCCGACAGCCGGCCTGGTGCGTCCGTGTCGAGCGGCGACGGCACCGCCACTCCAATGCCGACCTGACGGCGCAACCCATCCACGCCCTCCAGGGCGGACTCCACCAGCGCCTCAACGCGACGCAAGGTCTCGTCGGGATTCTCGGGAACATCGAAGCGCTCAGAAGCGTGGTGTTCCAGACTGCCCCGCATGTCGGTGCGCACACAGGACAGATGGGACCCCCCGATTTCCACTCCAATGATCACGAATCGATCGTCTCGGAATCGCAGCAGTATCGGGGGACGCCCGCTGCGCGCGCGAACCATGCGATCCTCAACGATCAGATCGTCGGCGAGGAGTTCGGTGGTGATGGCGGATACCGTCGAGGGTGAGAGCCCGAGGGCCCGCGCAAGGTCTGCCCGGCTAATGCCACGTTCGTGGTCCCAAACAGTCCGAAGCAACACCGCCGCGTTGTGTTCGCGGATTCGCTGGCCGGTGGCGGCCAGAGTGGCGTGACGGTCGAGTTCGTTCGGCGAGTGAATGAACATGTCGGAGGACGATAGACGACCGCGTTGTTCTGGGTCAAGGGCCAACCGTTTTTACTGTCCAACCCGCAACCAAAAGCAAGGCCATTCCAATACTATCTTTCGGCAGCACCTAAGATCCGCATTTCATTCGTGAGCCAAACTAACGCTGGACTTCGTCGAACCACCGCGAGTAACATGCGGCTTCCCATGGCAAGGAGCATCCCTTGGTTACCCAATCCACCAAGCGCTACGAGACCGCGCCGGAAGATCGGATTCCCTTCGGTCAGAAGATCATCTACGGAACGGGCGCGTTCGTAAACAACATCCTCGCTGCCGCCATCGGTGGGATGGTCATTGTATTGAACTTGGGCCTTGGCATGGACCCAGCGCTTGTTGGCCTACTAGGGGCATTACCACGGCTCACAGATGCCCTTACAGACCCCCTCATGGGGTACATCTCAGACAACACGCGATCGCCTTGGGGACGTCGGCGCCCATACATCTTCGTCGGCGCAATCGCGGTTGGGATCATCTTCGCGCTGATGTGGCAACTGCCTCGCGGCTACAGCGACATGTTCTACTTCTGGCTGTTCCTTGCCGCGTCGATCCTGTTCTACCTGGCGTACACGATGTTCGCGACGCCCTGGGTCGCCCTTGGATTCGAACTCACACCCGATTTCCACGAGCGTACCCGGCTCATGGGCGTTCAGAACTTCATTGGACAGTTGGCCTACGTCGTATCGCCCTGGTTTTTGTGGTTCATGACGCTTGAGATGTTCGAAGATGAACTTTCCGGTGCGTCCACCCTTGCCATCATCATTGCGGTCTTCGTCATCGCTGTCGGCGTTCTTCCAGCCATTTTCCTACGTGAACGGATCACCCAAACGCCGGCCAATGAGGATTCCGATGAAGAACAAATGAACTTCTGGGACCGGATCGTAGATTTCTTCAAGGGATTTGCAAAGACACTCACCTCGGGTCCCTTCCTCCGTCTCTGCATCGCGACGTTCCTCGTATTCAATGGCTTCATGCTGATTTCGTCGTTCCAGTTCTACGTCATCATCTACTACGTGTTTGGTGGCGATAAAGCTGCTGGAGCCGAGTACGCGGGGTATGCCGGATCGATTGGTGCCGTGTCCACGTTCATCGTGATTGGCATCGTGACGTACCTCGCGACGGCCATTGGGAAGCGTCGCGCCTTCTTCGTGGCCACCGGCCTGTCTATCGTGGGCTACGCCCTCAAGTGGGTCTGCTACAACCCCGAATACCCGGTGCTGGTGCTCCTCCCTGCGCCACTGTTGGCCTTTGGGCTGGGGGGACTGTTCACGCTGATGCCCTCGATGATTGCAGACGTCGTGGACTACGACGAACTCGAGACGAATCAGCGCCGAGAGGGCATGTATGGCTCCATCTTCTGGTGGGTGGTCAAGGTTGGCATGGCGGCCGCCCTCGCGGCAGGAGGGTTCTTGCTCAACCTGACGGGCTTCGATGTCGCGCTTGAGGGCAACCAGTCGGCCGACACGTTGTACTGGATGCGGGTCGCTGACGTGGTGGTACCCATCATCGCGTCGTTCATCGCGATTTTTGCCATCATGAGCTATCCGCTGACCGAGCAACGGGCCCATGAAATCAGGGATGAACTGGAACGTCGTCGGGGTAGTCTTGGCCCGGCCGATGACGAACCGAACGCCACGGCTTAAGCACTGCTTCGAGGCCAGTACGGCTGGAGGTGGTCATGTTGTGGTTGGTGGTGACGATGGCGGGCTGTGCCGAGGCCGAAGAACCGGCCAAGCCCGAAGCCGCGGAATCGGCGCTCGATTGTAGCCGCGCGAGCGACCGCGCACGGTGCGAGGCCGATGCGGCGCGCATCACCCAGATTGCTGCGGCCATCACCGCACTGGACTGCTCGAAGGGTCGAAAAAAGAAGCAGGAGGCCTGCGCAACCGAAAAGGCCTCGCTGGAACTCGAGCAGGCCGAACTCATGGCTCGCAACGCGCCCGTCGCAGAAGAGGCTGCAGAAGAGGAAGCGCCCCTCACCCGCGGCGTGTTGGGTGCACCGCCTTCGCCCGCGGACGGCCCCGACAAACAGGGCAAGCCCGTTCAGAAGATGGAACACGACGTCACGGACGAGTAGGCCCTACTCCCGAGACTCGTTGACGCAGCCTGCTTTGCGAAGCGCTTGGCAGGTGACTTGGGCGTCGCGTTCATCGGGCGACCAGCGTTCGGGGTCGGCGGTGACCTCCACGCTCACGAGGCTCGCCGTCCACGCCGGGACCGAGTGGCCGGCGCGCACGAACTCCCCTCGGGTCTTGGTGCCTGCGATGGCCGCGATGAAGAAGTCGAGTTCGCCGATTCCCCGCGACACTACGTCGGCCGGGGAATTGGCTTCGAGGCGCGCCCAATCCACGGGCTCATGGGTGCCGAACACCAAGATCCGATCTGGCGTGTGCAGCGGCGGGGTCACCCAACCAAGCACCTGGACGTGTTCCTCGCCCTGGCTCGTCAAGGCCACCTGACGTCCGCGAGGCGGCCAGGTTTCGATGTCGCCGTTGCCCGAGAGGTACAGCACCCCCAGATACAACGGTCGTTTTGGCTCTTCGACCCAACGAATGGCCAGCGTCACCGCATTGCACATCGGGACTTGGGCCCACGGCACAGCGCGACCCGTGGGGGCATAGGGGCTACGCTCACACCCTGCCTTTTCGGCCAAGGGCTGAATGCGCAACTCGAACATGTTGTCGGGGTACTCCGCGGGTACCTCACCGCTCAACGCGAGCAATGCAGCCTGCCGGGCAAACAGTCCGATGGTCTCGGCGACCATCGTGGCGGAGACCGTGGGCTCCGGGTAGGACAGCCGGTTCCGCCGCACCCCATCCGCGCCTACGATGTCGATCGTGTCGCTCGGCCCGGGACGCAGGATGTAGTCGGCTCCGCGTTCGACGAACCGAATCGTCTGTGCGAGCACCGGGTTGCGCTCGACGGCCTTCTGCAAGGCAGCTTGGGTCTCGCGAGTCCAGCGAACGGGCCCCTGAAAGGACACTCCCACCGCGGTCAGGTCGCGTCCGGGAACCTCGAGGCGAGCTTTCGCGCCAGGCGTAAGCGACTTGGCCGCGGCGTTGACAATCGCTCCGGTAGCTCGACCGTCGGCAACCTCGTTGAGCCTCACCAGCGTGACCTCCTTGCCGCGTGGCACCGAGACCAACGCTCCGGCACTGAAACCGGGCTGAACCGCCCCACGAAACTGCACCACCGGCCCATCGACTTGCTCGACGGCCCAAGAACCACCGTCAGAAACCGGAGTCCACACCGCTCGTTCGAGGTCGCCTCCCCCGGTTGGGCGCTGCCAGCTGTGGAGGGCGGCCGTCCAGCGGGTGGTGTCGTGCAGGATTTGGTCCCAGTCCGCGCGAGGGCGCTCCCGCAACGCATGCAGCAAAGAGGCCGTGAACACCCCTTGACCGTCGCGTTCCAGGGCCGGTTCACCCGACGGTGCTGCATGCAACCACACCGCTTTGGGCATGACCTCCGCCACATCCGGGCCCGGAATCCCCGTGGCCTTGCCGCCCTTGGCGGGGGGCAACCAGCGCTCCGATCCTTCGTGAGGCCGCCCTTCCCGAGGTCCTCCGGCATGGCTTGCGTCGATGAGCACGGTCAGATCTGTCGTGCGCCCATAGACTTGGACCAAGCGTCGCTCCACCTCTGCCGTCGCCACGTCACGAGCATCGCCGGTGCGGCTGTCGTGAAGCACATACGTGTCTTCGCCGCCTCGTGTCTGTGAGCCGTAGCCTGCGAAGTAGAAGACGACGCTGTCGCCTTCGGACACCCCTGCGAAGTGGCGATCGAGCGCTTCGAGGAATCGGGCTTGGGTGGCCCGGGCATCGCGCAACACACACACGTTGCGCTCGGGGAACCCAAAGGTCTCCGTCAACACTGCGCGCATGTGCATGGCATCGTCAGAGGCCGCGGAGAGCCGGAGGGGTTTGCCGTCGACTTCGGCGAGGTGTTCACCCACCCCAACCAAAAGGGCCACCCGCCGCTGCCCTGCCTTGCCCACCAACTTGCTGCGCCCATCGAGGGTGGGACAGCTCGATGGGTCCTTCCCCGCCTGGGCCACCGAGGACAACGTCAACAAGAGCCACAGCATGGATGCTCCCGGTCACTACAGGGTTCGATGTGCCGCCACGGCCACGACATGCAAGTAGCCCTGTGTGTCGGAACGCACCCCGCGGTAGCCGACCGCTACGTGCGTCGGCCGCTTCTTGAGCCCACGGACTGCAGCGTTGAGGGCCTGGTCGAGCCGCGCTCCGTAGCCCACGGCAAACGCGGTCTCGCCCATCGTCTGGAACAATGGACTGGCATCGAGAACGTCGTCTCGAATCTGCGCTGCGTCCTCCGACAGGTGGTTGCCCCGAAGGCCTTCGAGCGCCTCGTCGAGTCGCTTGCTGCCTTCCGCGTTGAACTTGGCCTTGCCGAGGACCCGATGGGCCTGGACTGCCTCGGCAACCGACGAGGGGCTGTACGGGCTGAAGGCGGAGCGGAACTGCACCACGAGTTCATCGCTCTTCTGGGCAACCGCGAGGTACTCTCGATCCGAACGTTCCACTTCACTCAAGAGGTGGGGCTGCACGCGGAGCTGTGACCACAACGAAGCATCTTCATAGGCAGGGAATGCCCAGCACGTCCGGTCTCCAGACAGCGCCGTGCCATCGTCGAGGTTCATGATGTCGCAGGGCTTGACGTCAAGCGTCTTCAGCGGCGGTAAATCAAGGGCCTTTCGCCGTTCCGCGAAGTCTGCCACGATCGAATCGACCGACCAACCCTTGGCGTCCACGTCGGCCACGTTGACGCGGGCAATCTCAAACCGCTTGTTCGCGCGATTCGCCACCACACTGATGCCTTTCGTGTTGGCCGGAAGGGTGACCTCAACCTTCTCCTTGCCGCGAACCTGCTCGATAGGCCCTTCGGCGGGCTGCCAGTAGACGGCGATGCGATCGACGTCGGGCACCGACACCGTGAACGGAAGCTCACCGGCGATGGGTCGCGGAACATCGCTCATCGTGAAGCGACCTTGGGCCACGATGATCACCCAGTGGCGTTGACGGCCGTTACGCGCACTGCCGACACCGATCGTGAGACCATTTGCCGCGGTGCGCACATCGAGACGTTCGGAACCGTCCTCGCCTCGGACGAGAACCTTGTTGATTCCAAGCTTACTCGCCCATTGTCGAGCGTCGGGGACCACCCGGTGGGCGCGCGTGAAGCGCTTAAAGCCAGGCACGACGACGAGCGGCACTCCTTCGTAGCGGAGCTGGCGGATGATCTCGGCCCCGGTACGCTCGGGGTTGTTGATCTCTTCGACCGCCAGCGCATCGGCCACGGCAGACAACCGAGGGTCGATGTCGACCTTGCCTTCTCCCGCCACTTTGAGCAGTTGGGCGAAGGTCTCTTCAACCGATTCGTGGGGTGCGGTGCCCCCTGTGCCGAAGTCGCGGGGCCAAATCTTGCTCGGGTTGTACGCGGGGCGCTTGGCGTGGCCTAGGAGCGGGAGCGCAAGTGCGATGGCAACAAACAAAGGGCGCAGCATGGGGCCTCCTGCCCAAGGATTTGGGGGTCAGAATTCGATGGCCTCGAGGTCGATTTCACCGAGCGCATAGCCCCGGTCGACGAGATGCTCGACGAACGACGTGGGCAAGTTCACGTGGTAATGCTCGACGTAGTACGCGAGATCTGCGGGCCATGCCCAGACCCCATCGGTGTGGATCGAAGCCGGTCCGATCCACTCGCCTGACGGGTCGAGAACATCGGCCACGTTGTCGGACTCTTCGATGAGCACGGGCGCTTCACGCAAATAGGCCACGATGCGGGCTTCATGCGGCTGCGGCGTCTCATTGCGAGCGTCGCCCAGCGATGGGCCGTCCTCGTCACCGTGCGGCAGCTCGGCGAAGAACCCAGCCCGCTTGAGCTTTCGACGCCGCGGAGCAAACTCCGTCGGGGCCTCCACATGCCCCTCCGTCGACGCTTCTTCCATCTCCTCGACCTCGGGCTCGTCCTGATCATCGTCGTCGTCGTCGATCACCACCTCGGCCGACGCCATCATGCGCGTTTCGTCGTAGGTGACGACCCCTTGGGTCTCGGCCAGATCCTCTTCATCCGCATCGGGCGCCTCGGCGGCGGCTCGAGCCATGGGAACGACCTCGGTCTTGCCTATGGCGTCGTCGTCATCATCGTCATCGTCGTGGTCGTCCGATCCGTGGAGCGGCACCAACCCTCCCGGACCCCGTACAAACGCCTGACTGACCGACCGTGCTCCCACTTCGACGGCTTTGCGTACCGTGACGTCGTCGCCGGTCCGCCGAAGAAGCACCACGCCCAAGATGAGCAAGCCCACCCCGACACAGATACCGGCCCCGGCGCAAGCTGCGAAGATCAGGAGGGCAAAGAGCAACCCGAAGGAATCTGACATGTGCGCCTCCTGAAGACTGGACGTCTCCCGTCGCGGCGCATTCTAAGGCCCCCACCCATGACTGACACGCCGTTGTCGCCCATTCGACAACCGCGTGCTGTACATGTTTCGGTCTGACGCTGGAGAGAGGAGCGATCATGAGGATCACGAGACGGACGTTCATGGAGCTATGTGGCGCCGGCGTGGGCGCTGCGGTGGTGTCCAGTGGCATTTCGGCGTGCAGCGGAGGCGGCCGAGGCACCTTCGAGCACGGTGTGGCAAGCGGAGACCCGCTCACCACGCAGGTCATCCTTTGGACGCGGGTCACCCCCAACAACCCCGACCGTGACGTCACCGTCATGTGGGAAGTCGCGACCGATGCCGATTTCACCAACCTGATGAACATGGATGAAACCACGACCAACGCGGACCGCGACTTCACCGTCAAGGTCGATGTGACAGGCCTCGAAGCCGGCACGGCGTACTACTACCGCTTCACCGTGGGTAGCGAAGTATCCACCGTTGGTCGCACCAAGACGCTGCCCGAAGGCTCGGTCGATCAGGTCAAGTTCGTCGTGTTCAGCTGCTCGAATTACCCGGCGGGTCGCTTCCATGTGTACGCCGAAGCAGCCAAGGTCGAAGACGCCGACGCCGCCCTGCACCTTGGCGACTACATCTATGAGTACGGGGTGGGCGGGTACGCAAGCCAAAACGCCGAGACGCTCGATCGCGTGAGCGTGCCGGCCGAAGAGATCACGAGCCTCGGGGACTACCGGGCCCGTCACGCCCAGTACCGGGGCGACGCCGATCTGCAGGCGGTCCACGCGGCCATGGCCATGATCGCGGTGTGGGACGACCATGAGGTCACCAACGACACCTGGCGCGAAGGAGCCGAAAACCACCAGGCAGACGAAGGGGACTTCTCGGAGCGTCTCCAGGCCGCCATGCAGGCCTACGCCGAGTGGATGCCCATCCGGCCGCCGGTCGACGAAGACATCTCGACGATCCAGCGGAACTTCCGCTTTGGCGATCTCGTCAACCTCGTGATGCTCGACACCCGCCTCGTGGGCCGCGACCTGCAGCTCGACTTCGGCGACTTCGTCAACGGCATCGGTCAGGTTCGCCAGGCCGAGTTCGACGCTGCCATCAACGATCCCAATCGCACCCTGCTCGGTACGGCCCAGCGGGACTGGCTGCTCGGCCAGCTTACCGATGACGACGCCACCTGGCACGTGCTCGGTCAGCAGGTGCTCATGGGGCGCATGACGCTGCCCGCGCCGGTGCTGCCCAGCGATCTCAACGACCCCACGAGCGCGCCACTGACCTTCGACGAATACCTGCTGCTCTTTGAACTTTCGCAGTTGCAGCCTCGGATTCTGGCGAAGGACCCCACGCTGACAAAGAAGGAAATCGCCTTCTGGGAAAAGAACGCCACCTTCTTCGCCGTGAATGCGCCTCTGTTGTTCGAGCCCTTCGTGCCGTACAACCTCGACGCCTGGGATGGCTACGGCGCCGAGCGCGACCAAATCCTGCAGGCCGCCGTCGACCAGGGCCGCAACTTGGTCGTGTTGGCGGGCGACACCCACAACGCTTGGGCCAACGATCTGACGCTCGCCGACGGGACTGCGGCCGGGGTCGAGTTCGCCACCGCATCGGTGTCGTCGCCGGGCCTCGAAGAATTCCTGGGTCTCACCGCGACGGCGGATCCACTGGCCGCAGCCGAGTCGTTTGAGGCCACCCTACCGTTCATCATCAGCGGACTGCGGTACTCGAACCTGCTCGACCGTGGCTTCATGACCGTGACGTTTACGGCGAGCGAAGTGACGGCAGACTGGACCTACGTGACCGACATCCAGGCCGACACCTATACGGTCGTCGAGTCGCGGGGCCGATCGATCACCGTCGACGCCGGCACAAACGCCATCGGTACCTGAACCGCCGTAACGTTTCGGCCCGTTTTAGGTCTCGGGGCATCTCTGGAGGCAGAGATGATCCAAGGCTTGTGGGTGTTGGGGGGCCTGTGGTCCGCCCACGCCCAAGATTCGAGTGATTCCCCCGAAGAGGACGAGGCCTCCTTCGAGCTGATTGTGACGGGTACTCGGGCGACGAATCGCACGTCGCTCGACGCGTCTGCTCCGGTGGATGTGTTCGACGTCGCGGAACTCCGGGCGTCCGGAGCGGTAGGGAACGAAGTTGGCCAGGCGCTTGCGGTCGTGGCGCCAAGCTTCTTCTTTCCGCGCCAAAGCAACTCGGGGACCTCAGACCATGTGCGTGCGGGCCAACTTCGAGGGTTGTCCCCGGATCAAGTCCTGGTCCTCGTGAACGGACGCCGGCGCCACACGTCGGCGGTGGTGAATTCCGAGACCAAGATCGGCCGAGGGACCGCCGCCGTCGACTTCAACACGATTCCCCTTGGCGCGATCAAACGCATCGAGGTTCTCCGCGATGGTGCCGGCGCCCAGTACGGATCGGATGCCATCGCGGGCGTCATCAACCTGATTCTCGACGACGATCCGGAATCGAGCCTGGTCACGCTAACCGCCGGGGCCCACGCCACGTTTGAGGGCGCCATCGATCAGACCTTGGTCGACGGTGAGACCACCACCCTCGAAGCCGAGACAGGCTTTCGGGTGGGCGAAGACGGCTTTGTGCGCCTTGGGATCGAGGGCCTGCTGCGGCAGGAAACCAACCGAGCCGGCTTCGACCAGGTCCCCTTCTTCTACCTGGACGACAAACTCGCCACCGACGACCCCAACCTTTCTGCACAGGGCCGTCGAAACTACTTCGAGGGCGATCCTCGCACCCGGGGCCTCTCGGGCTGGTTCAACAGCGAGATCGACCTGGGGCGCTCAACCTTGTACGCGTTTGGCACCCTCGCCGGCCGGCGCACCCTTGGCGCCACCTTCTTCCGCTACCCGCGGGATTCCCGGAACGTCCCCGAGGTCTATCCCAATGGGTTCTTGCCATTGTCGCGCGGGAACAACCTGGATGGCTCGATTAGCGTGGGCGTGCGCACGCCGATTTCGGGTTGGGACCTCGACGTGGGGGCAACCTGGGGCCACAACACCTTTTCGTATGGCGTGATCAACTCGATCAATGCGTCACTCGGGGCGCAAAGTCCCACCGAGTTCGATTCGGGCTCCTACACCCTCAACCAGATCAACCTCGACGCCACGCTTCAGCGTAATGTACCGGTGAACGCCTTTTACGACGCCGTGTCGGTTGCCCTTGGCGTTGGCTCGCGGCAGGAACGGTTTGGGAGTGCGCAAGGGCAACCCGCGTCGTTCCGTGCCGGCCCGGAAGACGCTGCGATCGGCGCTCAGGGCGCGGTGGGACTCTCGCCCGACGACGTGCGCAACGTCAATCGCGGTGTGTACTTCGCGTTCGCCGACCTCTCCTCGCGCATCGCCAAGCCCTGGTTTCTCGATGTGGCGGGCCGCTACGAGCTGTACAGCGACGTTGGGAGCACGCTGACCGGCAAAGCCGCGACGGTCCTGCAGCCCCTCGATCAACTCCGCATTCGCGGCAGCATTTCCAACAGCTTCCGCGCCCCGGCGGTGGCCCAGATCGGGTTTGCCGATCGCAGCATCAACTTCGGTGAAGATCGAGCGCTCATCCTCACGCGAACCACGCCCGTCGATGACCCGGTCGCACAGGCATTGGGCGCCCAAGACCTCGGTCCGGAGCGCGCACTCGACATCAGTGCGGGGCTGACGGTGGGGCCGTTCGAAGGCCTTTCACTGACCGTCGATGCCTTCCGCATCGTTGTCAACGACCGAATCACCCTGTCAGAGCGCATCTTTGGCAAGGGTCTGGTCGATGCCATTGGCGGACTTCCGGGAGGGGCAAACGTCGAGTCGGTGCGGTTCTTCACCAATGCCGTCGACACCCAGACGCTCGGCATCGAGGGCGTGGTCGGCTGGCGGCGGCTTTTGGGAGATGGGGAACTGCAAGCCGACCTTGGCGTGAGCTTCTTCGACACGACGATCCAGGCCATCGATCAAGCTCCCCAGCAGCTCCGCGACATTCAGGACGACTTCGAACTCGTCGGTGTGGAAGAGCGCAACACCATCGAGACCGCAGCTCCCAACAACAAGCAGGTGCTCACGGTGTCGTACGACGCGCCGAAGCTCGGCGGCACCGTACGGGCCTCGCGGTTCGGCGCCGCCACGCGCGTGTTCAACTTCGGCGGGGGCTTCGAGCCCGAACAGACCTACGGCGATGAATTCCAGGTCGATGCCGAATTCCGCATCACATCAGGGGAAAACCTTCAATTCGCGGTGGGGGGCACGAACCTCTTCGACGAGTACCCGGACCTGTCGAGTGCCGACATCAACTTCTTCGGCAACCTGCCCTACGACGTGCTGTCGCCCATCGGGGTCAACGGACGCTACCTCTACCTGCGGACCACCGTCACGCTGTGACCCTGCGGTCGCGGACCATCAGCGTCCGCGCCGCATCACCATGGCCTCGCGTAAACGCAGCGACGAAGCCGAATCGCTCGTAGAGCCCCATCGCATCGCGGGTTCCCAGGTGCAGCACATCGACATCGCGAAGGTGCGGGTGGTCGAGCAATAAGGCGACGAGCGCTTTGCCGTAGCCCTGCCCTCGGAGGCCCGGTTCGACCACGACGTCGTACACCCAGCCCCGCTTGTGGCGGTCGGACATTCCACGAGCCACGGCGACCAGACGATCCTCGCGTTCGATGCCCACCCAAATCCCGTGGCGCAGGGCCCCGCGCAATGTGGCATCGGAGAACCCGAGGTTCCAGTAGGTGTCCCGAATCAGTTCGACCGAAGCTTCGAGATCAGATTCCGAAGGCCAGCTCCGCGGCACTCCGGGAACCGGTAGCTGCGTGAACTGTACCGGCTCCGCATGGGCCTGCCGCAGAACCTCGATAGCCGCTAGATCCCCTTCACCTCCACGCTTCCACAGGCCCGACAACACCAGGTTCATGGAACGTCGGTTGAGATGTTGCCCGAGCTTGTTGAGGCCCACGAGTCGATCCGGAACGATGCGCCACATTCCCAGCCCGGCGATGGTCTTGGTGTAAAGCGGATCGTCGACAACGATCGGCCGGTAGCCGCCCTCGGGCTGGAGGTGGTCCATCAAGGCCTGCAACGCCAGGGCGCGGTCGGACGCCTCTTCGAGTTCCTCGATGCGCCCATGGAGCTGGACGGCGCGGAACCACGTCGTCGCGGGGCAGGCGCGTTCGGGATGACGCCAGTGGCTGGGAATGCGCGCGACGACGACTTCGGTGGAAACCACCACCTCGGACCCTACCCACGCCGTCTTCTCGCCCTGCGGAGCCCCGTGCAACACCAGTCCACCCGCCTGGGACACCGCATGCATCGTTCGGACGAGCGGTCGACCCTCGACCACCGCGGCGACCGTCACTTCGCGGGCGGCCGCAAGAAATGTCCGAGCTTCGTCTTCGGACATCGTAAATCGCGACATGAACCCTCCCGTTTCTGGCGAGAACGTCATCGGTTCCGGTCCAGTCGGAATGGTCCAGTGTGGTGAAACTGGGTAGTCCAGTGGCCATGCCACGGGCTGTGCCATCCTGGAGCTGGCGTCCGCATCTCGCCGGTGCCGCTTCCGACCCGTTGTTCCTCCGCCTTGTGGCCGCGGTGGTCGCCGATGTGCGGAGTGGCCGGTTGGAACCTGGCCAAGCCTTGCCAGGAACCCGGTCTGTGGCGCGAGACCTTGGCATCAACCGCAACACGGTGGTCGCCGCATGGCGGGAACTCACCTCGCAGGGCTGGATCGAAGCCCGACCCGGCGGGCACACCCGGGTCGCGCCCGTGCCGGCGAGCCTCGAACCCGTCACGCGACGCGCGGCGCAGGCGGGCTTTGACGCGCCGACGCGGCCCCGGCTGGACTACGGGCCACATTGGGGACCATCGGTGTTGCCGCTGTCGGGCGGGCGTCCCGACCTTAGCCATCTGCCCGTCCGCGAACTCGCGCGAGCCTGGCGCTCGGCGGTCGACCATACCCGGGGACGCATCCTCGGCTATGGCGATCCCCAGGGTCATCCTCGACTGCGAGCCGCACTCACATCCTGGCTCGCCGCGGAGCGAGGGCTTCGGATCGAGGCGAACGACCTTTTGGTCACCCGCGGTTCCCAAC
Source organism: Myxococcota bacterium (assembly GCA_039208735.1). Lineage (GTDB taxonomy): Bacteria > Myxococcota_A > UBA796 > UBA796 > DRPG01. The sequence continues at coordinate 34,835 of JBCCQY010000092.1, forward strand.
AAGCGTTCGATCTGGTGGCGCGAGCGCTGTTTCGGCCTGGAGACCGGGTTGGCGTCGAAGAGTACGGGTATCCGCTCGCCTGGGCGGCCTTTACGCAGGCCGGCGCCGAGCTGGTGCCGTTGACCGTCGATGACCAGGGGCTTTGCCTCGACAGTCTAGACCAAGCCCTTGCCGCAGGCCCGTTGCGTGCGATCTACCTCACCCCGCACCACCAGTACCCGACCATGGTGACGCTTCCCGTGTCGCGGCGGCTTGCCGTACTGGACCGGGCGCGCGCCCATCGGTTTGCCGTACTCGAGGACGACTACGACAATGAATTCCACTTTGAAGGCCGCCCAGTGCCTCCGATGGCCACCCTCGACGATGCGGGTGTCGTCATCTACATCTCGACCCTCTCCAAGACGCTCGCCCCAGGTCTGCGGGTAGGACTGATCACCGCGGCCCCGCCAGTGCCCGAGCACCTCGTCCAGTTGCGGGTCGTCGCGGACCGCCAGGGCGACTTAGCGACCGAGTATGCCCTCGCCATGCTCGTCGAGGACGGAACACTCCCTCGGCATTTGCGACGCATGCGGCGGTTGTATGCGAGCCGCCAGCAGCACCTGGTGACAGAATTGCGGACGCATCTGAGCGAACGGCTGGCGTTCGAGGTGCCGTCCGGAGGTCTCGCCCTGTGGGCACGAGACCGAAACGACGACGCTGATGCCTGGGTCGCACGGGGAGAGGAGCTGGGGGTCGGTGTCGAAACGGGGCGACGATTTCACCGGTCGAGGGCCGCGTCGCCCTGGCTTCGCCTCGGGTTTGCCTCGCTCGATTCGTCCCAGCTTACCGAAGCCGTACAGCGCCTTGAGCGAGCGAGTCAGTAGCGCGGCAGGCTCGGATCGATCTGCTCGGCCCAGGCCACCACACCGCCTTCCAGGTCCGTCACCCGTTTGAACCCTCGTTCCGTCAGCCACTTCGCCGCCTTCGCCGAGCGCACGCCGCTCTTGCAAGCCACCACGATGTCTCGATCTCGGGGCAACGTGTCCACGATGGCGGCCAGGTCATCGTGCGGCTGCAACTGGTCGACCATCGGCAACGACACGATGGCCGCTTCGTGAGGTTGGCGCACATCCAACACAAACGGACGCCACCCTTCGTCCCACCGACGCTTGAACGTCGCCACGTCGACCCGTGCCCAGGCCACCTCCACGGGCGCATCGAGTGTTGTGGGCCGTGGCACTCCACAGAACTGGTCGTAGTC
>JBCCQY010000093.1:0-35988 GCA_039208735.1 Myxococcota bacterium
ACCCAACTTGGGCTGCGTGACGATCTCGTAGATCAGGGAGTCGACATTGGATTCGGCAATCAGCTCCAGAGTGGCACTGCCATCCTCTTCGAGTCGAATGGAGCCGTCTCCAACGGTAATCTGGACGACGGGTGGTGGTTCGGCACCGGTACACCCGGCGACCAGTCCCCCCAACACCAATATGCGGGCGTAGGACCTCATGTTTCTTCCCTCTGCTGTAGACGGACGGGCGACAGTATACGGATGCCGTCAGGTGAGCGCAAGGGGACGAATCCGTCTCACGTTGGTGACGAGACCAGCGCGCGCGCCAATCGATCTCGGTCGGATTGCCTTTCTCCGATTTTCTTCCTACACGCTTACCGCCACGATCCTGGCGGACTTGTCCTTTGGATTGCTGGCGATGACAGGGGCGCGCGTCTAGAATCCCGTTTCGGAGAGAGTGTGTTCACGATAAACCTCATTGTCGCTAGTACGTTGACGAGCACTGCGTTTGCGCAGGACGTAGCGCCGTCGAATCAACCTCAGTCCGCCGAGATCGAGCTGCTGCGACCGGTACTTTCGCCACGTACCGGGGTTGGAATCGACAGTATGGCGCTAGAGAGGCCGGGATCCTTCCGAATTGGTGTTTTCGCAAATTACCTGGCGAATCCGTTGGTTTTGCAGCAGCAAGATGCGGACGACCTGCGGGTAATTGCCAATCGCGCAACCGCCCACCTCGCGTTCGCGGCTGACGTCAGCGACCGTGTGGGAATTCGCGCAAGTCTTCCGTTGGCGCTCAGCTGGGGCTCCGACAACAGCGATTACACGGCCGATGGATTTGGCTTGGGAGACCTTTCCGCGGGCGTGCGCGGCGTCCTCGTCGAAACCGACAACCTCGCATTTGGTGCGCACGGGGACGTCTTCCTGCCCACAGGTCGATCGGCGTCGTGGTTAGGCGAAGGCGCGGTGCGGATTGGCGCAGGTCTTGGCCTGACCATCGACCCCTCCGATACGTTTTCAATCTCCGTCACCGCCGGGGGTCGCACGCGCGACTCCATCCTGACGGGCGCCCAGCTCGAACTGGGACCTGAGGCCTACACCTCGCTGGGTGGGTATCTGGCCCTTTCCGATGCGGTGTCGCTCAACGCCGGGGTGCTCGGTCGCCTCGCGATTCTCGACGGCACCAATGCGCTCGAAGCGCTCATTGGCGCAGAGATTGCCCCGAGCGACCTCGTGGCCGTCAACCTTACGGCCGGCCGTGGGCTGACCAGTGGCGTCGGCTCCAGCGACTTTCGGGTGTTGGGTGGCGTGACGTTCCGCCGTGCCGGCCCCGAGCCAGAGCTGGCGCTCCCGACGGTTCTCGATGACTTCTCGGCCCTGCCCGAAGACTTCACCGATGAGATCGAAGCCCTCGACGCCGAAAAGGAATGGGACCCAAGCAAGATCGCCCGGGTCAACCGGGGCCAGGTCGAGATTCGTGACCCCATCAAGTTCAAGGTGGGCACAGACCGCGTCTTGGACGAGTCGCAGCCCATCCTGGACGCCGTCCACGAGATTCTCGAGACCACGCCCGAAATCATTCACGTCGTGGTTGTGGGCCATGCGTCGAACGAAGGGTCGTACGAAGTCAACTACGCCTTGTCGCTCGAGCGCGCGAACGCCGTGTTCGAAGAGCTGCTCCGTCGTGGGGTCCATCCCGACCGTCTTTCGGTCCGGGCGATGGGTGAAATCTCCCCGGTCGGCGAAACCAATGACGACGCGGCGTCGCGTCGGGTCGAATTCCGCATCACGCGCGCCCTGAACCAGGGTGAACGCCTTCCCAACTACAGCAACATCGATCAGCTGCCCTTTAACGGAGAGCAGCGGCCTGGAGGAGCCCAGTGATGCTGTTCATAAGCTGGATTCTCGCAACGACCGGGGTGGCGCACGCTCAGTGTTCGGCGCCCGAAGAAGCAGACCGCAACTGTAACGGCGTGCCTGAAAGTGCCGAGGGTCTCGTCGATCTGTCGGACCCGCTTTGTGCGTCGAATGTGGGCCCCTTCGGCGACCGCGACAGTCGAGACTGGTACTACGACTACGGTTCCTATGGCTGCGAAATCTTCCTCGACCCACAGCAGTTCGACCCGGACGGCGACGGCAAGGGCTCGGGGCTCATTCTGTTGCCCATCAACAGTCCGAACCCCATCGGCATCTTCTTGCTGGAGTGCGACAACTGCCCGCAGAACACCTTCCCCAATGCTGACCAGGCCGATGAGGACTGCGACGGGGTTGGCGACGTCTGCGACAACTGCGTCGACACGCCGAACACGAACCAGCTCGACCAAGACAACGACGATGTTGGCGATGAGTGCGACCCCTGCGTGTTCGAAGAGGGCGGCGACATCGACGATGACGGCGACGGCATCGGGAATGCCTGCGACAGCTGCCCGGACCTCCCGAACCCGCTGCAGCAGAACACCGATGGCGACGCTCGCGGCGACGATTGCGACAACTGCCTGACCGTCGTGAACAACCCCATCGACACCGATGGCGACAACATCCCCGATACCCAGCCGGATGCGGATGCCGACGGCTTCGGGGATGCTTGCGACGTCTGCCCCGACGACGCCGACCCCGAGCAGACCGACAGCGACTTCGACCTCGTGGGCAATGCCTGCGACGTCTGCCCCGGCGAGCGCGACCCCAACCAGTCCGACATGGACAGTGACGGGGTTGGCGATGAGTGCGACGCCTGCGAAGAGGTCGACGACCCGCTGCAGGAGAACTCCGACGCGGACCGGTTCGGAAACGCCTGCGACAACTGCCCGATGTTCTCGAACGCCGACCAAGCCGATGAGGACGAAGACGGCGTGGGCGACGCGTGCGACGTCTGCCCGCTCATCCCGAACGCAGCGCAGGCCGACCGTGACGGCGATGGCGATGGCGACGAGTGCGACAACTGCCCCGACGTCCCCAACAGCGACCAGAGCGACCTTGATGGCGACGGCGAAGGGGACGCGTGCGACCGGAACCCCGCCCTCCGCGGTGGCGCATGCAACACCACCGGCCCGGCCGGCCTGTTCGGCCTCGGCGGGCTCCTGATGTTCGGGCTTCTTCGTCGGAGGAGGGTTCCTGTGAGCGGAACCACCTCCCGCTCGATCGCCGCGGTGCTCCTCGCTCTCGGCCTCGCGGGCTGCGAGGGTGACTTCGTGATTCAGCCCACGGAGACCACCGAGCCCTGCACCGGACCCGAGTGTGATCCCGTCACCGTGACCACCCCGTGCATCGAGCTGAAGCCCAACGTCCTCGACTATGGGGAATTCCAGTTTGAAGAGGCGCCGCCCGAGCTGACCGTCTCCATCGGCAACCCCTGCGCCGGCTCCCTCGAAATCTCCGAGCTGTCGTTCGAGTCCAAGGTCAAGGACCTCCCCGAGGCCTTCGAGATCGTCAACGCACCGACCCTTCCGCTAGTCGTGAAGGCGTCCGACACCGTCGACCTCGTGATTCGCGCGGCAGCTCCTCGCTTTGGGAACTTCTCGGACCGGTTGGTGGTCAGCAGCAACGACCTCAACTTCCCCGAAGACGTGGTCGCCATGTCGGCATCGGCAGTGTGTGAAAGCGCTGCGCTCGACGTTGATGATGACGGCGACACCATTCCAAACGGCTGTGACATCTGCCTCGCCGGCGACGACCGCCGCGACAACGACAAAGACGGCGTGCCCGATGCATGCGACCGCTGTGTCGGCGCAGACGACACCATCGACTTTGATGGTGACACCGTGCCCGACGACTGCGACGCCTGCCCCGATGGCGACGACACCATCGATGACGACACCGACGGCATTCCCGACGCTTGCGACTCCTGCCCCGCAGGAAACAACTTCCAGGACGTCGACCAGGACACCGTCCCGGATGCATGCGATCTCTGCGACAACTTCGATGACCGCATCGACCTCGACTTCGATGACGTGCCCGGTGACGGCACTGCCGGAAGCTGCGACATCTGCGAAGGCTTCAACGATACCATTGACCTCGACGGCGACGGCGTTCCTGGCGATGGCACGCCTCAGTCGTGCGACGTTTGCGAAGGATTCCCCGACGGCATCGATACCGATGGCGACGGAGTGCCTGGCGACAACGGGGTGACCCCCGGTGGCTGCGATCTGTGCGAAGGTTTCGACGATGCGTTGGACGACGACCTCGACGGCGTCCCGAATGGCTGCGACATCTGCAACCTTGGACCCGACAACCTCGACGCCGACAACGACGGTGTGCCTGATGACTGTGACAAGTGCGCGGGCTTCGATGACACGCTCGATGCCGATGGCGACGGCCGCCCCGACGGCTGCGATGCCTGCGATCTCGGTGACGACACCCTCGACGCCGACGGCGACAATGTGGCCGACGCGTGCGATCTCTGCCCCAACTTCGATGATGCGATCGATGCCGACCAAGACACGATTCCCGACGCATGCGACATCTGCCCGAACGGCGATGACCGGGACGACGCCGATGTCGACGGCACACCTGACTTCTGTGACCTCTGCCCCAACTTCGATGACCTGATCGACGACGACCTCGATGGCGTGCCCGGCGGGCTGGACATCAACAACGTCGTGCTCGCTGGCAGCTGCGATCTCTGCGAAGGCTTTGACGACCTGCTCGACGACGACCAGGACACGATTCCTGACGCCTGCGACCTCTGCCCAGACTTCGACGACCTCGACGACCAGGATGGCGACGGCCTGCCGGACCGCGAAGACTGCGACTCCTGCGTGGGCCTCAACAACGCGATCGATGACGATGGCGACGGTGTGCCCGGCGGTCTCGACATGAATGGCGACATTCTCGAAGGCAGCTGTGACCTCTGCGAGGGTGTCGACGACAGCATCGACGCCGACAGCGACACGATTCCCGACGCTTGTGACGTCTGCCCCGGCTTCGATGACCTCGCCGACGACGACGTCGACCTCGTTCCGAACGACTGCGACGTCTGCCCCGGCTTCGACGACGCTGAAGACGCCGATGGCGACAGCGTGCCCGACGGCTGCGATGTCTGCGACAAGGGCGACGATACTCTCGACGCCGACGCCGACACCGTGCCCGACGCGTGCGATCGCTGCGCCGGCTTCGACGACACCATCGACGCCGACTTCGACGGCCTGCCCGACCGCGAGCCCGACTGCGACCCCTGCGTAGGCGTGCAGAAGATCGACGCGTTCCCGCAGACGCCGGCCAACCTCATCGACCTTCTCGTCGTGGTCGACGATTCGTGCTCGATGGGCGACGAACAGGCCGCCCTTGGCTCGAACTTCGATGACTTCATCTTGGCGATGGCTGGCGTGGGCGCCAATTGGCAGGTCGCCGTCATCAGTACGTCGAGCCCTGACTTCCTCGGCCCGATCATCCTCAACGGCCCCGGTGCGGCCGCGGAGTTCGCAAGCCAGGTCAACGTGGGCACCGCCGGCAATGCGAACGAACAGGGCATTCAGCGCGCCTACGACTCCACCCAGCCGGGGGGGGACGCGGCCCCCGGAAGCACCTTCTTACGGCAGGATGCCGTGCTCTCTGTCGTCATGGTCTCGGACGAGCCTGACTCGAGCACGATCACCCCCCTGCAGGCCTACACCTACTGGCTCGGCCTCAAGAACAACGACCCCGGCAAGGTGGTTGTAAACGGCATTCTCAACACCAATGCCGCAGGCGGCTACGACCAGCTGATCACACTCGCCTCTGGCCAAACGTTCGACATCGTCAACACGACCTGGGGTTCTGACCTTGCGCAGATCGCGACCGGTTCGCTAGCCAGCTTGGCCTTCCCGCTTAACGACATCCCTGTGCCGGAGAGCATTCTCGTGCGCTCGAACGGGGTGCCGATCGAGGGCTGGATCTATGACCAATCGCAGAACGGCGTGCTCTTCGACGGCTCGAATCGTCCCGCGTCCGGCACGCTCGTCACCGTCGAATACATCGAGGATTGCGAAGGCGTGATCGATGGTTGTAATGACGGCATCGACCAAGATGGCGACGGCCTCGTCGACTGGCCGAACGACCCCGGTTGTGAAACCCCGTTCGACCCGAACGAGACCGACCCGCTGACGACGCCGGCGTGCTTCAACAACTCTGACGATGACAGCGACGGTCTGACGGACTTCCCGAACGACCCCGAGTGCATCTCGGCTGCACACCGCTACGAGAACTGCACCGAACTCGACAGCGACGTGTTTGGCTACCGGATGTGCGAGCAGGTCGGCGCCACCAACGTCTGTCCCGACCTGTCGGCCAGCAACATCACGCTGGCCCTTGGTGATGAAGGCACCGTTGAAGTCTCACTCGGCTTCTCGTTTGACTTCTACGGCATCGACTACTCGAGCGTCTTTGTGGGCGCGAACGGCACGCTCAACTTCGAGCTGCCGTTGTCGCCGCCGCAGAACCAGTGCTTGCCCGCCAACACGCAGGACCGCACCATCATGGCCTGGTGGGACGACCTCAACCCGGCGGGTGGCCAGGTTTGGGCACGGACCTCGGGTGCCGCCCCGAACCAGCGGTTCGAGGTGCAGTGGAAGGTGCCACACTTCAATGGCGGCGTTGTCGACGTCCGCGCGGTGCTCCGCGAAGGCTCCAACGACATCGAGATCTGCTACGTCGACTCGCTCTCTGGGCTTGGGATCGACAATGGGGCCAGCGCAACGGCCGGTATCCAGGGTAACCAGAGTGTGTTCCTCGAATACAGCTGCTTCGACGGCGGCATGATTCAGGGCAACGTGGTGCGCTTCACTCACCCCTGATGTGAAACTGGATTCGGCTTGATAAAGCCCCGGTTTCGGTTTTCCGAAGCCGGGGCTTTCTGCATCTCTAGGCAGCGCCATCCACATTCGATAGAATGCGAGTGTTTTGCCATTATTGGCACTCTTGCCATTCAAGACAGTTTACCTTTGTATGTAATCGCACCTTTTGCATCGTTGAGTTGGAGAAACCGAATGGTCACACGCCACAGATTGGCCCAATTTGGGACGTCAATCCTCGTACTCAGCTTGATGGGGTGCTCGGGTGACTCCGATCCGAATACGGATGCTACGCTCCCCGTTCCCGTCCCCGATGAGATTCCGTGCATCCAGCTTTCCCCTCAGCTCCTTGATTTTGGAGAAATTCGGTTTGGCGCAACCGGGGGGCGGGAGACCTTCGAAGTTCGCAACAATTGTGAAGGGGAACTCATCGTCACCGCGATGAGCTTCGAGGGCGGCGACACGTTCACGCTTGAGGATGTCGCTTTGCCCTTCTCGGTCTTCGCGGGTCGAAGCGAGATCGTGAGTGTTCGCACTCAGCCCCAAGGATACGGCGCGTTCTCGGATCAGCTCATCGTCCAAAGCAACGATCCAAACTTTCCTTCTGACTCCCTGACCCTCGTGGTCGATTCGGTGTGCACCAGCACGAGCTTCGACATCGATACCGACGGAGACGGCATCCCCGACGGCTGCGACGCCTGTGCGGAGGGGGACGACAGCGCCGATGCCGACCTCGATTCTGTGCCCGACGCCTGCGATGCGTGCGAGGGGTTTGACGACGCTCTCGACAAGGACCTCGACACGGTTCCCGACGCCTGCGATGTGTGTCCGTTTGGAAACGACACCTTCGACGGCGATGGTGACACCGTTCCCGATGCCTGCGACATCTGCCCGTTCGGAAGCGACCTCGAAGATGGCGATGGTGACACCGTTCCCGACGCTTGCGACGTCTGTGAGCTTGGGGATGATGCGGTCGATGACGACGCCGACACCGTACCCAACGCTTGCGACATCTGTGCAGGCGCCGACGACCGCATCGATGATGACCTCGACACCCGACCCAACGGGTGCGACGTCTGCCCCGGATTCGACGACCTTGACGACCTCGATAGCGACGGCAATCCGGACGGTTGCGACATTTGCCAGGGGTTCGACGACAACATCGACACCGATGGCGACGGGGTGCCGGGGGATGGCCTGTCACCCAACAGCTGTGATGTTTGCGAGGGCTTCCTCGACAGCGCGGATGCGGATGGCGATTCGTTCCCCGATGGCTGCGATCGGTGTCCGTTGGGGAGCGACCTGTTCGATACCGACGGGGATTTCGTGCCGGATGCCTGTGACATCTGTGAAGGCTTCGACGACCAGATCGACGGCGATGGGGATGGACGACCGGACGGCTGCGACTCGTGCTTGCTCGGCGATGACAGCCTCGACGCCGATTCCGACGACGTCGCCGATGCTTGCGACATTTGCCAAGGGTTCGACGACCGCGTCGACAACGACTTCGATGGGTTCCCCGACGGGTGCGACCTCTGCCCTGGGTTTGACGACAGCGTCGATCTCGATGGCGACACCGTTCCCAACGGCTGCGATGTTTGCCCGGGCGAAGACGACCGGCTCGACGACGACAACGATGGCGTCCCCGACGGATGTGACCGTTGTCCGAATGCCAACGACAACGCCGATGCCGACGCCGATACCGTCCCGGATGCCTGTGACCTCTGCCCCTTCGCGGACGACCTACAAGACCGAGACAGCGACTCGATCCCGGATGCGTGCGACGCCTGCGACGGCTTCAATGATGCCATTGACCTAGATGGAGACGGCATTCCCGGAGATGGGACGGAGGGCAGCTGCGACATCTGCGAAGGATTCGCCGACCGCGATGACGCCGATGTTGACGGCATCCCCGACGGCTGCGATGCCTGCCGTGGCTTCGACGATCTCATTGACGAAGACCAGGATGGGGTGCCGAACGGGTGTGACATCTGCACGGGCTTCGACGACCTTCCCGACGCGGACGGCGACCTGATTCCCGACGGGTGTGACCAATGCGCCGCGGGAGACGACCTGCTCGATGCCGATGCCGACACCATCGCGGATGCCTGCGATGCCTGTCCGGGTTTCGACGACCGCGTCGACATCGATCTCGACGGGGCGCCTGACGCTTGCGACACCTGCCTGGGCGCGCCCCAAACCGACAACTTGGCTCCCGCAAGTGCTCCAAAGCTTGACTTGCTCTTCGTGATCGACGACAGCTGCAGCATGCTCGACGACCAGAACACCCTGGCCAATGCCTTTAGCGGGCTCACCAACGGCTTTGGTGTGGTGGGTGCCGACTGGCAGATTGGTGTGATCACGACGAGTTCCGCCACGCTTCAAGGCCCCATCATCGTCCCTGGACCCAGTGCATCAAGCGACTTCACGACCCAGGTCACCGCGGGCACAAATGGACTGGCTGTCGAGGCCGGCATCGATCGAGCTTGGGAAGCGACCCAGCCGCTGGGCGACGCGGGTCCGGGCAGCCCATTCCTCCGCTCCGACGCTGCGCTCGTCATCCTGTTCTTCAGCGACGATCAGGACTCCAGCATGGCCATCACGCCTCAACAGGCCCTGACCTACTGGCAGGGCCTCAAGGGAGCGCCCGAACAGCTTGCGATCCATGGCTTTTTGAATCCGTTCGCGACCGCCGGGTACGACGTCGTGATCGACCAGGGTCGGATCTTCGACATCTTCGACCAGGCGTCGTTCGTGACGAATCTCGAGGCGGCGGTGCTGGCTTCCACCCCGCCAACCACTCGCACGCTGTCAGCCTTGCCGGTGGTCGAGACGCTCGACGTCAAGCTCGACGGCGTCTCGAGTTCGGCGTGGCGCTACGACAGCTGCGCAAACCGCATCGAGGTTTCAGGTGGCGCCTTGGGCACCACCACCACGATCACGGTGGACTACGTCGAAGACTGCGGCAGTTCCATCGGAGCGTGTTCCGATGGCCTCGACAACGACGGCGACGGGCGAACCGACTTCCCCAACGAACCAGGGTGTTCCTCGGCGTGCGACAACAACGAGACCGATCCCGCCGTGCTCCCTCGGTGCGCGGATGGCCTCGACTCCGACGCAGACGGACAAACCGACTTTCCCGCCGACCCCGAGTGTGCCTCGGCTGCCGATCGGTCCGAGTCTTGCAGCGTGATCGACATCGACGACTTCGGCTACCAAATGTGCGAAGAACTCCTGCCGGTCGGCATCTGCCCTGACCTCTCCGCCTCGCTGGTCGACCTGGGACTCGGCGACGAAGGCACCGCCTCGGTCCCACTCGGTTTCGACTTTGACTTCTACGGGGATACCTACACAAGCGTCTGGGTCGGCGCCAATGGCACACTGTCGTTTGGCAACGCGCTGTCGCCAGCAAGCAACCAGTGCCTACCCGATGACCGCTTCGACGCGGCCATCATGGCCTGGTGGGACGACCTCAATCCCGCCGGGGGAAGCGTGTGGACGCGCACGTCGGGAGCGGGCACGACGCGGCGGTTTGAAGTCCAATGGAAGGTCCCCCACGTCAACGGTACCAGCACGCTCGACGTTCGCGCCGTGCTCCACGAAGCCACGGGCGATATCGACCTGTGCTACGTCGATTCGATCGGCGGCCTCGGCATCGACAATGGCACGAGTGCCACCTCGGGGATTCAGAGAGACTTCCGAGGCTTCCACGAATTCAGTTGTGGGAGCCCAGACCTGACGACCGGCAACGTGGTGCGGTTCCTGCACCCCTGACAGTACCGGGGGGTGGGCACAGTCGCATCATCCAGGTAGACTCCGAGTCTTGGCAGAGGAGAGCACGTGCCACGGCTGGAGGGTTTTGAACCGGCAGACATTCCAGGACCCAAGCCCCTTCCCCTGGTCGGTACTCGGATGCGGCAGCGCCGGTTCCTCGAAGACCCGGTCGGGGCGGTCCTCGAGCTGCGGACGCACGGCGATGTGGTGGCGCTTGTGGACCAAGACCCAGCCATCGTGTGTGCGTTCGGGGAGCGCGTTCGTGAGGTGCTGACCGACCCCGAGCGCTTCCGACACGATGAGGAGACCCCCGGCCGACCCGGAAGCCTAGTCGCAACCTTGCTTGGCCACACCCTGCCGGTGCTCAATGGGGCTCCCCATGCGCGCCACCGTCAGCTGATGAGCCGTGCCTTCGACCGGTCGGCCGTCGAAGGCTACGCCGAAGACCTCATCGAACTCGGTGCCCAACTCGTACGTCGATGGCCCCTCGAAGGGTTCGTGAAGGCCGATGACCTGTGCCGCGAGTTGGTCCTCGCGGTCACGCTGAAGTGCCTGTACGGCGTCGACGTCACAGCGGGCCCCACGGAGCTAGGGCGCCTGGCCGCAACCCTGTTCGACGTTCAGGGCAATCCACACCCTCCGGTGCTTCCCGAGGTGCCCATTCCCGGGCTGCCCTACCGACACACCCACCTCATCGCGAAGCAACTCAAGAAGCTCCTCGGTGCGCTGATCGACCATCGGCGGTCCCCACCGGGGTCGCCAAGGGATGCTCTGGCCCGATTGGTTTCCGCGAGTCATCGCGAGGGCCCGTTCGATGAAGACGAACTCATCGGTCAGGCCGCCACGTTGTTCCTTGGCAGTCACGCCACCATCTCCATGGCGGTGTCGTGGACGTTGCTGCTGCTTGACCAGCATCCCGAACGACTCGAGGCCATCCAGGCCGAAATCGACCGGGTACTCGACGAGCGGGACCCCACGCTCGCGGACCTCCCTCAGCTTGGAAAACTCGACCGAGCGATCAAGGAGACGCTGCGCATTGTTCCGGTGGTTCCCGTATTGTTCTTCCGGGTCACCCGCGAAGCGGTGACGCTCGGCGGCAAGAACCTGCCCGCAGAGGCCAACGTGGTGGTCAGTCCACTGGCCGTGCACCACGACGAAGCGCGCTTTCCCGATCCGCAACGCTTCGATCCAGACCGATGGTTCGACCTGCATCCCGACCCCTTCGACTACCTTCCCTACGGTGCGGGTCCGCGAGCTTGCGTCGGGCATGCCTTCGCCAAGGTTGCCGTGCCGCTCTTGCTCGCGATGATTCTGCAGCATCGGCGTCTGCGCACCCAACCCGGCGCCCGCATCGACCGCCTCACGCGGGGCCACGTCATGGGCTTCAAGCATGGTTTACCCATGCGCATCAGCCGTCCCAAGGACCCCACCGATCCGGCTCGCCGCATTCGTGGCGACATCCACCAACTCGTGACGTTGCCGGCCAGTTGACCTGCCGCGGAGACCCTCATGGCGCTACCCTTCTCGCTCCGCCCGCAGCCCATCGGGGATGACCTTGGCATCCCAACCGAACCCCCTCGACAACGGCCACTATTCGGCTCGCGCCTGCGACGATTGGTCCCGTACGGGGTTGTCGCCGTGGGGGTGGGGCTCGTCCTCAACGCGGTAGGCATCCAAGTGGGCATGACGTTCGCGCCAACCCCGGCTGACACCGGACCCTTGCACGCCTGGCTCCCCGCCATTTTGGCCTCGGGCGGCTTGCTTCAGATCCTGACGGGCTTCGTGTGGCGAGCCGGACGCCAGGATGTGGCTTTGTGGCTCATGCTGATGGCGTGGTTCGCGGTCGTGGTCGGAGCGCAGGTGGTGGGCACCGCCTCCTCGATGGCCATCGCCGCGTTTGCTTACGGGGCGGCGATTCTCGTTTCGGTGCTGTTCGAAAGGCCCGCCAACGTCCTTCGTGTCGGGGTCTTCGCCGCGTGCGCGTGGTTCAGCGGGCTCCTGCTTCGGTACCTCCTGACGGGGGACTGGGTGGGCGAAGACGGCTCCTCGGCGGTAACGTTGGCCATCGTGCCGCCCTTGGTCTTCTTCGGGCTCGCGAAGCTCGTCGAGGTGACCCTTCGCGCCGCCCAGAACACGCTGCTCGAGCTCGACCGGGCCATGCAATCGCTCGAGCACTACAACGAAGCGCTGGTGCAAGCTCGCGATCAGGCCGAGTCCGCGAACCGCGCCAAATCCACCTTCCTCGCCAGCATGAGCCACGAGCTGCGCACGCCACTAAACGCCATCATCGGCTACAGCGAGCTCGTGCTCGAAAGCCCCGAGGATGTCCAGGGCGTCCAAAAAGACATCACCCAGGTCCACATGGCAGGGCGGCACTTGTTGTCGCTCGTCAATGACGTACTCGACATGTCGGCCATCGAGGCCGGTAAGATGGAGCTCGCCCTCGAAGAGGTCCGCATTGAGGAGCTGCTCGAAGGCATCGTCGCGTCGGTCCAACCGCTGGTAGGACGCCGCAACAACACGCTCGAGACGGTGCTCGACCCTGACCTTCAGTCGGTCTGGGTCGACCCGCTTCGCCTCCGCCAAGTGGTCATCAACCTGGTGAGCAATGCAGCAAAGTTCACCGAGAACGGCCAGATTGGATTGCGCGCACGCAAGGCAGGCCGCGGGTGTGCCATCGACGTCGAAGACACCGGCCCAGGCATCGCGGACAACCAGATCGGAAGCATCTTCGAGCCCTTCGTCCGAGAGGGTCACGTCACCCAACGTCAGCCGGGCACGGGCCTTGGCCTCTCCATTGCTCGCGATCTCGTCCAGTTGATGGGCGGCCGCATTGCGGTCGAAAGCGAGGTGGGTGTGGGCACACGATTCACGGTGTGGCTGCCCTCGCGCCGACCGGCTCAGACCACGGTGCGGAGCACGCCGCGGTCCCTCAATCCGTCGTCGCTCGTCCCCTAGGCAAGAAAAGGCTTGCCCCAACCTGGCCAACGGGACGTCACCATGGCCTCGGTCATCGGGCGGGACCTCCGGCGGTGGTCCACAGCTCGATCAGGTCGTTGGGTAAGGGGCTTTCGAACGCGAGCGGCGCGCCCGTTTTGGGATGGGCCAACCGCAGGGCAAAGGCATGCAGGGCAAGCCTCGGCCACCGTCGAGCTGCATCTCCGCCATACCGCCGGTCGCCACACATCGGAAACCCGGCCATCGCGGCGTGGACCCGCAGTTGATGCTTACGCCCGGTCGTAGGCCAGCACTCCACCGCGGCGCAACCCCGCTCCTGGCCCACCGGAACGACCCGAGTGGTGGCCTTTCGACCGTCCACGGGCCACGACCAGTCCGTCTCGTATAGGCCCGTACCCGCGAGCACCGCCCGGTAGCCGCGCTCCACCGCATGACGGCGAAACGCCTCGGTCAACGTTGCATTCACCGTCGGGTTGATCGAGAACAGAAGGAGTCCCGAAGCAACGGTGTCGAGGCGATGCAACAGGGCGGCCCGGGGCCACTGCGCACGGACCTCGTCAAAAGCGTTGGGACCGCCGCCCCGAGGCGCTTGGCTCGGCAAGCCAAACGGTTTGTCGATCACCACGATCGACGGGTCTTCGTAGCAGACGACCACTCAACCGCCGCCCACAGCCCGAAGGATCTCGACCTCGGCCCCCTCGGGGAGTGGAGTCGACCCGTACTCGCTACGCGGCACGACCCGACGATTCACGGCTACGGCGAGCCCCGACCGACGGTCGGCAAGCTTCAGCTGCTCCAGCAGCTCCTCGACGGTTGCGCCCGCATCCAGCGTTCGAGATTCGCCGTTGACCTTCACCGTCACGCCACCTCCACGCGATTTTGCAGCGCTCGGGCGAGCGACAGCGCATCTGCGTACTCGATCTCGGTTCCCACACTGATGCCATGGGCGAGCCGTGTCACTTTCACGGGCAAGGGCTCGAGCACCGAGGCCAGATACAGCGCCGTGGTATCGCCCTGCACATCGGGATCCATCGCAAGAATCACTTCCGCTACCCGCTTGTCGCGGAGCCGCTCGAGTAAGGGGCGAATCCGAAGCTTGTCGGGGGTGATACCGTCGAGCGGCGAAATAGCACCGTGAAGCACGTGATAGCGCCCTCGGTAGTCACCGGACCGCTCGAATGCGGCCACGTCTTGGGGTTGCTCCACCACGAGGATGGTCGCTGAGTTTCGCTTTTCATTCGCACAGATCACACAGGGGTCGCGACTGGTGAGATCACAGCAAATGCTGCACTCCTTCACGCCTTCGTGCAATTGCTGCAGGGCTCGCGCCAGGTCGGATGCGACCGGGTCGTCGGTTCGAATGAGCCAGTACACGAGCCGCGTGGCCGTTTTCTCCCCGATGCCAGGCAAGCGTCGGAGTTGTCGGACCGCCTCTCGGAGGGCGTCGGGATCGGCCATCGTCAGAAGTTCAACAGTCCAGGAGGCAGCGGAAGACCACCGGCAAGCTCCTTCATGTTCTCCTGCAGCTGCTCACGTACTTGACGCAAGGAGTCGGAGGTCGCGGCGCGAACCAAGTCCTCAAGCATTTCCTTGTCATCCATGGCGCCAGCATCGATCTCGACAGCCTCGACCTGGTAGTCGCCGGTCATCGTGACCTTGACGAGCCCCCCGCCCGCTTCTCCGGTGCAGCGCGCCTCGGTGGCCTTGCGCTTCATGTCTTCCATCTTCTGCTGCAGACCGCCGAGCATGCCGCTCAATGGGCCGAGGCTATTCGGGTCGAAATCCATGAGGTCCTCTAGGTGTTTTCGTCGCGAAGCGAAGTAACGGTATCGATCTCGGCCCCAAGGGCGCGGATGATCCTTTGATAGTCTGGGTCATCGAGCACCTCGCGCTGAAGCGCTTGCTGGTGCTCTTTGGGCGTTCCGGTGCCGGGCAACGGAGCCGTCTGCAATTTGGCGTGCCCCGAAAAGTGAACGTCGACCGCCCGAGCGACCTCGGGCAACTCCTGCGCCCGTCGCGCCTCGGCCAACGCCCGGCCCGCGGGCACGCGAATGGTCAGGGTTCCGTTTTGCCAAAGCGGATCGCCTGCCGCGAGCCGCGCCGCCGGACCCCCAATCTCCTTCAGCTCTTCAATGAACGTGCCCCAGCGTTCCTTGAACGTCCGTTTGGGCGGCTCTTCTGCCGGAGCGTCTTCGGTGGGTACGGGCCCATCGTAGGGTGGAGGTTCTAGATCGGAGCCTTCCCTGTCGGACTCCGATGCGTCGCGGGACGACGACGGGCTGCGCTTGGCCGAACGAGGGCTTCGCGGCGAGGCCTGTCCGGTACGCGTGGTGTTGCCAGCCGCCGAGGTGCGAGGGGCAGCCCCTCCACGACCCGCCCGAGCCCGGCCTCCCGAGGGCGGGGTGGGCCGACCCGCGCCGCGCTCGAGCTGTTCAAGGCGCGCCAGCAGCTCCGACACCGGCTGTACCGGCCGTGTCGTCGCGAGGCGAGCCACCGCCATTTCCAACACAATGCGAGGCCGCGCCGCCCGGGACACCTGGTCGTGAACGTCGAGCAGCGCGTTGAAGATGCGGGTCAGCTGCTCCGTAGGCACCCCGTCGACCATCGACTGCAGCTGCTCGACCTCTGCCGGCCCCAAATCGAGGTGTTGGCGTGACGACTCCGACAACCCGACCAGGGTGGCATTGCGCACCGTTTCCAACAGATCGCCTGTAAACTGGCTCATCTCGTGCCCAAAGTCGTAGACCTTGGCGATGATGCTCAAGCATGCGTCGGGCTGGCCCTTCACCAAGCCCTCGGTGAATTGCCAGAGCAGCGAACGATCGATGAGACCGAGCAACTCGGCGGCTCGGGCCTCGTTGACGGAGTCACTTCCGCCAGCGCTGATCACCTTGTCGAGCAAGGACTGCGCGTCGCGCATGCTGCCTTCGCCAGCCCGAGCGATGAGACGCAACGCCCCTTCCTCGACATTCACCCCCTCGGCGCTCGCAATCTCAGCAAGCCGTTCGGCGACCACCGCGACGGGCATGCGCTTGAAATCGAACCGCTGCACCCGCGAAAGGATGGTGTCGAGGATGCGATGGGGCTCGGTCGTGGCGAAGATGAACACGACGTGAGGGGGCGGTTCCTCCAGCGTCTTAAGCAGCGCGTTGAACGCGGCCTTCGACAGCATGTGGACCTCATCCACAAGGTAGATCTTGGAGCGGCCACGCGTCGGAGCGTAGTGGACGGTCTCGCGAAGGTCGCGAACATCATCAACGCTGTTGTTGGAGGCTCCATCGATCTCGATGAGGTCAGGGCTTGAGCCGGAGGCGATCTCGCGGCACGACGCACAAACGCCGCAGGGCGTCGGCGTCGGTCCTTTCTCGCAGTTCAGCGACTTGGCGAGGGCTCGAGCGGCGGTGGTCTTCCCCACCCCCCGAGCGCCGCAGAACAGGTACGCGTGATGGATGCGGTCGTTGGTGATCGCATTGCGTAAGGTCTGGGTGACGTGGTCCTGGCCTACGATCTCGTCGAAGGTGGCCGGACGGTATTTGCGAGCGATGGCAAGGTAAGACACGCGCGCGATTCTCCCGGCGCCCGCGAGAGCGCGGGCGTTTCACCGAACCGACTCGTAACCCGGACTCCCCCGTGCTCCCCGTCCTGACCACCGAACGCCTGACTCTCCGTCCGTGGACCCTCGACGACACGCCCGCCGCGTATCGGTTGTACGGCGATGCTGACGTCACACGATTCATCGGAGGCGACACCGCGGCAACCCTTGAGGAAGCCCGCGAGCAGCTCAAACAGCGGATCGCAAAGACGGCCACCTACGCCGATGGATTGGGAGCCTGGGCCGTGCTCTTCGAAGGCGAGGTCGTAGGCACGGGGCTGCTGAAGCCCCTTCCCGATGCGCAGCGCGTCCCGACCGCCGACATCGAGGTGGGTTGGCACTTAGCGCGTGCGTTCTGGGGTCGAGGCTTCGCGACGGAAGTGGGCCGGCGCCTGCTGCAGCTTGGTGTCGATGATCACGGGCTCACCGACATTCATGCCGTGGTCGAACCTCCCAACCACGCTTCGAAACGCGTCGCCGAACGCATTGGCCTCACCCCTGTAGGCCAGACCGACGCCTACTACGGCCTACTCCTCGATCACTTTCGATTACGGCCCTAGAACGACCGGAGCCAGGAATCCAGGACAAACAAGGTCCAAAGGCGAAAGCCGGCCGCATTGGAGCGCGTAACATCGGCCCGCAGCTTTTCGATGGCGTCCGCCTGCCAAAGCCCAAATGGGTCATCGAGAAGCTGACGGACCCGGCTCTCCATGAAGAGTCGGCCCGGTCCGGCGAGCCACATCCCGGGCGGTGTGGGCAAGCTGCGCTTCGGCCGGTCGACAAGCACCGGAGGCAGGACCCCGGCGAGCATGCCCCGCAGGGGCCATCGGGTGTGCAACGAACCCGACACCCGACGGACCTTCGATGCACCCGGCAGGGCGACCGCCGCCTTCACGACATCGGCATCGAGCAGCGGAAAGCGGACATCGAGCCCCGCTGCAGCTGCTGTCCGTTCCGCCCGAGGAAGGGCGCGCTCCGCCAGCGTCGAGCGTAGCAGTCCGTGCAAGACGAGGTTCACCGGATCGGTCTCGACATCGACGTACCAAGGCTCGAGGACCCGTTGACGGATGCCCGGACGCACCAAGCCAGAATCGCGAAGCAACCGGGTCCGCTCTTCGACCGAAAACAGACTCGCCCCGCCTAATCCTAGTTTCAGGGCGTAATCGCGTGGGGCGGTGACCAAGCGACGCCCCCCAGGATTACGCCCAATCCACTTGGACAACGGCTCCCGCACCATTTTGGGCAGTTGCTGGAACCAGCCGGCGAGCCTCAGGTCGCGCGCCAAGCCATCGAGCTGGCGCCCTCCGAACAACGCCTCACCGCCGTTGCCCGACAACACGACCTCAACATGGGCCCGCGTCTGTTGGGCCAAGGCCCGTTGGAGCAGCACGGCAGGGTGCCCGATGGGATGGCCCAGCGTGGAGACGGTGGCATCGAACGTCTCGGCCAACGCCGCGGTGCCCACCACCACTTCGTGGTGCTCGAGGCCCATGAGGGTGGCCACCCGCCCGGCAAACGGCGTTTCCGGGTAGGGATCGTCGGCAAACCCCACGGTGAAGCTGGGCAGGTGGAGGTAGCGCTCCCCCGCCGCGGCGGCGATGACCGAACTCCCCAGCCCGCCCGACAGGTACAGGCCGGTGGGTTGCGCCTGCGGAATGCGACGCGCTACCGCACGCCCCACGATTCGCTGCAATCGGTCCACCACATCGGTGTCGGGCGGACGCGGGGTGCCCGGAGGGGCGTAGTTGAGCCACCAGTAGCGTTTGACCTTTCGGTCCGTTCCCTGAGCGACGACCACATTGCCCGCATCGACTTGCTTGACCCCACGGATGAGCGTCCGCGGTGCATGAACGACCTGAAACGAGAGGTACTCGGCCAATCGAGACCGATCGAGTTCCGTCGGTACCCACGACACCGAGAGCAGCGCAGGCAGCTCCGACGCAAAAGCCAGGCGTCCCCCGCGGTCGCACCAAAACAACGGCCGTGTGCCCAGCCCATCCCGGGCGAGCACCAATTGCTCGGTCTGGCGGTCCCAAACCGCCAGGGCAAATTCGCCCTCGAGCCGGTCGAGCGCCGCCAAACCAAACCGGCCGAAGGCCACGTCCACGATCTGCGCGGGGGTCGGCACCGCCACGTCATCAAGGGTCGGACCCCACAACGTCCCGTTCACCATCACGACCCGTTCCGCGCCAATGTGCGCATCCGGGGCGAACACCGCCGGACCTTCGGCGAAGGCGTTGACGGCCTCGTCGAGCCCTGGCGAACGATGCCGCTGCCGGGCCATTATCGCCCGCACCTCAGGAATGCCTGGTGGATCGCCCTGAAAATGGACGATCCCCGCAAGGCCTCCCATCAGCGCCGACCCCGCCCCTTGCGACGTCCCTGCGGCGGAGGTCCCTTGCGCGGCCGACTACCCCGCGAAGGGGCGACCTGCCCAGAGGCCGCCTGGCCCTTCGGAAGGTAGACGCCGCGCGGTTCGAGCGAAAACGGAGAGCCCGAGACGATCATGTTGCGACCGAAGATGCCGAGCACAAAGGCGAGCACGGTGAGTCCGAACGCCGCGGGCGACGTCGTGGGCAGGGTGATGGCATCACCTTCGTCCGGTTCGATGACGAAGCTAAGCGAAAACCTCTCTTTCCGGGTCTCGGGGAGCACCGCGTCAGGCTCGTTGGGCACGATGCGGAACTCGTCGTTCGGCAGATTGAGCTTTCGAACTACGTTTGCCGGCCAGCGTCGGATGAACCCATCCT
Source organism: Myxococcota bacterium (assembly GCA_039208735.1). Taxonomy (GTDB): domain Bacteria; phylum Myxococcota_A; class UBA796; order UBA796; genus DRPG01. Next base: position 19,818 of record JBCCQY010000093.1, read on the forward strand.
CCGATGAGGGCTCCACGATGAGCACCTCGTAGGAACTGGGATCTTCGGTGCGGGCCGGAAACACCGACACCGCGGTGCCATACCAAGCGGTAAAGAAGTCACTCGCGGCCAGGAACACCAGCACGCAAAGCGGAACAATGACCGCGATAAAGGCGACCAGCGACCTCATGCATCCCTCACGATGCCGCCTTCTCTTCGTCGGTCACGGGAGTATGGGTGTAGTCGGCGAGACCTTCGAAGCTTTTCGGCGGCGTCCAGTTCGCATCGAGGGCCTCGGTGGCCACCCACATCATCATGTACACCTTGAAGGCCTCGAGTTCGTCGAGCGGCTCTTCTTGTTCTTCTTCTTCCTTGCGGATGAACAGGGCATAGAGGGCCTCGTCGAGAATGTGGGCCTGGGCCCTGGGCACGGACCGGGCCCGAGAGACGAACCCATCGTCAACCGGAAGCAGCGCTTCGACCTGACCTGCGACGCGCTGCTCGGCACTTCGCAAGTCGTCCCAGGTCGCTTTCTTGAGGCGGCCCCCGGCCAGGTCGAACATGCGCACGATGACCCCAACGAGGTACATCGCGACCCCCGCCGTCATGCCTTGCAGGTGCGCGGCGTTCTCTTCAACGTGGCGGGAAATGCGGCGCTGGTCCTTCAGAAGCCGGGTAATGGCTGCCTGATGGCCCTCGGGGGTCTCCGACATGGCTTCGGACCACCCGTGGACCTGTTCGCGCGGCAGTAGGGGATTGCCCATGAAACGGTCTCTCCAGTGAGCGAAGACGATAACGCGGTCACCAATCGGCTTCGTGCAGAGAGATCTCGTAGGCCTCGCAGGGAACGTGACGGGGAAGCCGACGCCTCACTGTCCGCACGTCCCCCGAAGGCACATCGATGATGTCGACTTCCCACTTGGTATCGCCACATCCAATAGCCGCTGTGGCCTCGAGCACATCGCGACGCGAAACGGCCTCGAGGCTGACTTGCACCTCGACCCGCCCTCCCGGAAACCGGGTGAAGGTGGCCGACAGTTCACTAAATGGCTTCACGTCGAGCTTGCGATCGAACGTCTGCCGACGCGTGAACACCACCTCACGCCGGTCCGCATCGATGGCGAGGTTGAAGGCCCCTGCCACGTTCAATCCAAGCAGCCCCACGGTGTCGTCGCTGGCGCAGTCGTCGCACGTGGCGATGGCCACTCCTTCGAGGCGAAGGTCGCCAAGCCACACTTCATCGAGCAACACAAGCTGGGCTTGGCGCTCGCCGTTCGCGGTGTGCAAGCGGATCACGGGGTCGTCGGGGCCGGGCACGATGCCCAACTCCCCCAACACCGACAGCGGAAGCGTGGTGTAGGTCGCACCCGTGTCGAACATCATGTCGACTTCGATCTCACGACGAGCGTTGGTGAACACCACCGGCACCGTCATGCGGCGTCCTTCGCCCTCGTAGGACAGCACCATCTGGTCGTCCGACAAGGGCACGTCGGTGACGGGCGGCGGCGGCTCTACGTTCAACGGACTCGCTTCGGCGACTTCCGGAGACGCGACTTCAGGCTCCTCCGGGAGCGACTCCGCGATCTGGTTGGGAAGCTTGTCCGTGCTGCCGATGCCCGCTACCGCGAGACCTGTCGCGACCGCCTGCCGGCGCTCCCCAGGAAAGTAGAGCGGCAAGACGGCGATGAGCAGCGCGCTCCAGATGCAAAGCGCCGCCCCAAGCCACAACGAGCGTCGCTCCATGCGGGCCAACGCCACCGCGACCGGGGGGAGGAACGTCAGCAGGGTGGCTGACGTGCTGATGAGCACCGGCTCGGCGTGCCGGTGCACGCCCAAACCGATCAGCATGAAGAATGGAAGCAACGAGACCAACGCTCCCATCACACAGAGCACGAGCGCTACCGCCCGCCACAGCCCCGACTCCGAGGTCGCCATCGAACGTCCGCCTCCGCTGCCCAATCGGTAACGCGACAACGAACCCGAATGGACGCGGCTGACGGGCTGCGACGAATCAGTTGATGCCGGTCGGCTGGTCAAAGCCCCCGAGGACTTCGAACGCATCGACGTCGCCGCCATCGATGCGCTGGGCCGTCACGCTAAACTCGCGGGTGCAATCATCGTTCACCCGAAGGGTACACAGATCTCCGTTGTCATCCGGACAATCGTTGTTGAACTCCTGATTGAACACGAAGTTGCCGCCGTAGCCTCCGGGCGGTTCGACCCAGTCGAGGTAGGTGTCGGTCTCCAACATCTGTGTGGCGGTCGTGCCTACGACATCCGGATCCCACTCGTCGTTTTCCGCCAGCTCCAAGAGGAACTGGTCTCGACGCGTGAAGCTCCCCGAAAAGTTGGGGTCTTCTTCGCCAACCGGGCGAAGCACAATCGTCTGTTCAATGGCCTGTTCGAACAACCGGGTGTGGACGTAGGTCTCGGCCTCGCGCGTCTCGTCAAACCGCTCGTTGTTAACGGACGAAACCTCGATACCACCGTTGTCGGTCTCGGTGCCGGTGAGCACATCGCCACGGTAGTTCATGAGGACGGTGCCGTCCTCGCCTTTCGTGACGAACGCATAGTCGGCGCCCAGGGTCTGTTCTTCCGTGATCATCCGCTCGAACGCATTGGCACTGCCCGCGGGCCGCGTGTTCGCCATGTTGCTCGAGATCTCGACATCTGGACAGATCGTCGCGGTTTCGATGACTTCAAGCCAGAACACGTCACCACTAAACGGCGCCGGCGCCGGCTCACAGCCGATCGCGAGCAACGCCGCGGGGATCAGGTAGCGGTTCATTACGCCTCCATCGGTGCCTGCCGCACCACACCGGCCATTTTCCGCCGGAGCAGTGGCCAACCCGAGGCGCTTCCCGCCATACCCGGTGCGAACCGGCACCCAAACCTGGAGGATGCGGCTGCGAACTGGACCCTCCCCCACGTCAGGAAAGTGTGGATTCCGGGGAGGGCCGTCCAACGATCACAAATCGTGACGGACAGATTGCGCTTTCGTGAAGAAGGCGCGTCCGCTACGGAACCCCTTCGTCCTGGTTGAAGTCGACCAGCGCTTCGAAGGTATCTACGTCCGCACCCTCAATGCGAATCGCGGTGACCGCAAACTCCCGCGTACAATCGCTGTTCACGCGCAAGCTGCACAGATCGCCGTTGCCATCAGGACAGTCGTCGAAGAACTCCTGGTTGATGACGTTGTCCTGCTGCGGACTCGGCTGAACCTCCCAGACCAACCAATCATCGGTCTCGGGCATCTGTGTGGCGCCCGTTCCCACCACATCCGCGTCCCATTCGTCGTTTTCAGCAACTTCGAGCAGGAACAGATCGCGCCGGCTGTAGCTTCCCGAGAACGACTGGCTGTCCTCGCCCCCTGCGGGACGCAAGATCAGCGTTTCCTCGACCGCCTGTTCTTCGACCCGCGTGTGAATGTACGTGTCGCCTTCGCGCGTCTCGTCGAGGCGCTCGGACTGAGCCCAAGACACCTCGATGGCGCCATTGTTCTCGGTTCCGCGAAGTACCGCATCCCGGTAGTTCACGAGGATGGTGCCATCCTCCGTCTTCGTCACATAGGCATAGTCCCCACCCAAGGTGGCTTCCTGCGTGATCGTGCGATCGAATGTGCCATCCACTCCAATCGGATTCGCATTGGTGATGGATGTCGAGATCTCCACGTCAGGACAGATCGTGTCGGTACTGACCAGGTCAATCCAGAACACGTCGCTGCTGAAGGGTTCGGGTGCCGGTTCACAGCCAATCACCATCAGGGCGAGCGGAATCAGGGTCCGGTTCATGGCGCCTCCTTCGGTGCCGGAGCACCGCCGCCGGCCATTGTCCGTCCTGATTCCGTCAAGCCGATGTGAAGGAAGCGTCAGGTCCCCTATCGGTCAGTCCAAACGCTGGAGGAGCTCGTTCGTCACTCGCCCGTGCACCCTCGTCAGGAAAGTGTGGATTCCACAGCGCTGACCTTCGCGATCACAATTCGTGACGAACCTGTGGCGCTCACGTCGCAGCGGACATGAGGTGCTGGGTGTCATTGCGGCGCACTTCCTGGGTCGAAACACCGCGGTAGCCAAGCTCGGTAATGGACGCATTGGCAATACGGGTTTTCCATGCGGTTGAGCGATCGAGGTGGCCCCAGCCCGCAAGCAACGACGTGATCACCACCCCATGGCACACCACCCAAGCCGTTCGGCCTTGCGCTACCACCTCACGTTCGAGCAGCGCCGCCACACGGGCAAAGACATCCGCCTGGGATTCTCCTCCCGGCGAACGGAAATTCCAGTTGTCCTCATCGATCACGGCTTGCTGTTCGACGGTGTAAATCTCGGAGCGATCCCGTCCCGTCCAGCGTCCTTGATCAAGTTCTTCGAGTTCGGAATGGGTCGCAAGGCGGGTCAGGGACGCTTGCGCGGTCTCAAGCGCGTACCGAGCCGTCTGCGTCGCCCGCACCGCGGTCGAAGCGAGCACCAGGTGGTCAGCGGCCAGGGCCGAGCGCCACAGCATCCCCAACGCCTGCGCCTGCGCTTTGCCTTGTTCGGTCAGTTCGGCCCAACTGCTTCGCCCCCCCACGAGGTGCGAAGAATGCGCGTTGAACTCACTCTGCCCATGCCGCACGAGCAGCACGCGAGGTTCGTCATTCCCCACCGGCCGTGTCCCCCTTGTGCCGTACGTACATCGGTCGTGCCCGTCAACCTTGTGGCCGGTCCGCAGCGAAGCTCTGCTTCATCGAGGACAAGGAACGAGCTTGCCATTCGAAACGGGACGAACCAATCTTTGCCGTGGACCGACTACGGCACTCCAGACCCATGCCCAGTGAGGAACGACTCATGACCGCCCGAGCGACCTGGTTTTCGATCGACATCGAGTGTTCGGGACCCGTGCCCGGGCTGTACGACATGATCTCGCTTGGGGCCGTGGTCGTCCGCCGCAACAGCGATGCGATCCACATTGGGGACACTTGGTATCGCGAGTTCATCCCTACAGGACCCCGCGTTGATCCCGGCGCCATGGCCGTGAATGGACTCGACCTCGATGCGCTGAAGGCCCACGGCGTTCCCTTGGCCGACGGGCTCCGTTCACTCAATGCCTTCGTCGCCGAGCAGCGCACGGCCAATACCAAAGCCGTATTCGTAGGCCACAACGCCCCCTTTGATTGGTCGTTCGTCGCTCACGGTTACGTGCGCTGCGGGCTCACCAACCCCTTTGGCTACAAGGCGCTCGACACCAAGGCCCTTGCGGCCGGTGTCCTGGGGTTGCATTGGCTCGACTCGAACAAGGAAGTGTTGGCCGAGCGACTCACCTTGCCGGATGTCGAGCGCGAGAACGTTCACCGGGCGGACTACGATGCGCTGTACCAGGCGCACATCTTGGCCGAGCTGCTCCGCCGAATGCCCTCGGACGCCTCGCGGTAGCTCGGGGGGTTACGAAGCCCCCCCGGGACGGCACACAGCCCGGGTCTGGAGCACCAGTGTGTGGCTTTGTGGGAATCATCGCCGATGAGCCGGTGGCGCATTCGTTGTACGTTGCGCTCGCCGCGATCCAGCATCGCGGGCAGGACGCCACGGGCATCGCCACCCTGCACAATGAACGCCTTCGACTCTACAAAGACGTGGGGCGAGTCGCCGACGTCTTTACGCCTCAACGTCTTGAGGAGCTGCCGGGTAACGCGGGCATCGCCCATGTTCGGTACCCGACCTCGGGCGAGGCCATTCGCAACGACTCACAACCCTTCATGTCGCGACGCCCGAGCCTTGCGCTCGCGCACAACGGCAATCTGACCAACCTTGGAGAACTTGACCGCTACCTCGTCTCTCGCGGAGTGCACTTGGTCTCCGGCTGCGACGCCGAGCCCATCATGCTCATCCTCGCCGACGAGCTTCTTGAGCTGAAACCGACGGGCCATACGGCCGACGATCTCGCAGTGGCGGTACGACAAACCATGAAACGACTGCGCGGAAGCTACGCGGTCGTGACCTTGCTCGAGGTCGACGGAGAACGCACGCTGGTTGCGTTCCGAGACCCCCATGGCATTCGGCCCGCCATGTACGGGCGCGATGCAAATGGGTCCTGGGCGGTCTCTTCGGAGAGTGTCTCGCTCGACGTGAACGAGTTCACCGCCGAAGCCGAAGTCCCCCCCGGCACGATGGTCCTTCTTCGACCCCACCGTGATCCGGTCGTGGTTCCTCTCCTCGAAGCGCCCCACAAGCATTGCATCTTCGAGGACATCTACTTTGCCCGACCGGATTCCTTCATGGCGGGTACACGGGTGTACCACCGCCGCTGGGCCTTTGGAGAGCGGCTGGCTGACGAGTGGTCCGAGAAGGGACTGGCCGCTGACGTCGTCGTCGCCGTCCCGGACACCTCTCGTCCCGCCGCCCAGGCCATGGCCGAGAAACTCGGACTCCCCTGTCGCGAGGGGTTCATCAAGAACCGCTACAGTGGCCGGTCATTCATCATGCCGACCCAAGCGGCCCGTGAAGCGACCGTACGGCTCAAGCTGAACCCCATCGACGAGATGTTCCGGGGACAGCGAGTGATCATTGTCGACGATTCGATCGTACGGGGCACGACGATGCGCCGAATCGTCCAACGGGTCCGGAAGCTAGAGCCCGCCGCGATCCACGTCGCGATCTTCTCACCCCCAGTGAAGTACCCGTGCTTCTACGGCATCGATATGCCGCTGCACGAAGAACTAGTGGCCCATGGCGCCGGCGATGGAAGTGCCCTCGAGCAACAACTTGCAAAAACCTTCGGGGCCGACACCGTGACGTTCCTGTCGGATGAGGGCCTGCGCGCAGTCTCCGGAAATGATATTTGTGCCGCGTGTTTCACGGGGCAGTATCCCATCCCGGTCGACGAAACCGAGCGTGGCGACATCGTTCGGGATCGACGTCCGCAGGTCGCCTTTCCGTGACCCACCGGGTAGGGTGAGGACGATGGCTGTAGGCCGCGAAGTCACCGAAGCACACTACTTGCACGAGCGAAGCGGGCTCGAGGCCGTTCTGCGTCCGCCCGTGAAGCAACCCACCGCACTGCGTTGGGTGCCTCGTCGTGAGGAATTGCTCGCCGCCACCCAAGAGGGTGAACTGATCAGTGTCGATCCGGTGTTGGGCACCCGCGTCGTCACCGATGGGCTTGGTGAGACCGCCGTGCTCGATGTCCACGCCGACCAGAAGCGCTATCTCGCGGTCTGTCGCAATGGCACGTGGCGAGTGGGCACGTTGAACGGGCAGACCCTACTCAACGGCGAACATGCGTTCGTCGGTGGCATGGGGGGCTTCCTCGCGGACCGATACGCGGTGATCGTCGGTGATGAACACGGCGTACGGGTCATGCGCATCATCGCATTGTCCGACGGCAGCACGACGGGCCATGTCCGCCTGCCGCCTAAGGTCGTCGGCACGGTGTCCATCGAAGGGCGGCCGTTGCTCGCCCGATCGACTGCCGCAGGGCTCAAGGTGATTCCCCTCGGCAAGGACCACAGCTTCCCCGCAGACCTCGACAGCACCGCCCATCGTCTTCGTCCTTCGGGCCAGTACGTTCTTGGCTTCACGAGCACGGGCGTCTGCGTGTGGGGACAGGAGGGCGGAGTGCCTCGCTCCATGCGATTGCCCGACCTCACCGCCGGCGACATCAGCAAGGATGGCCAGTACCTCGGTCTCGGCACCAAGAACGGGGCCGTCGCCCTGGCGCGCATGGATCGAATGGAAAAGCGCATTCGCCCTGATCTCGTTCGCGCCTTTACCGATCCTGTGACCTCGGTGTCGTTCTCCACGAAGGGCCGTTGGCTGGCCACGGGCGCCGAGGGGCTCCGCATTTGGAGTTGGGAAGACTAACCCTGCCTCCTTTGATTTCGGCCCACCCCTGAGCCGAAAGCGACCGTGGCCGACTCAAGGACGACCCTCGCTGTCATCTGACGCAGCTCACAGGCGTCTCGTCGCCCGACGACATGACGTGTCGCAACCCCAGGGTCAGCGAACCTCGAACGGGTAGACCATCCGGAACTCAAGGGGCAGTCGATCGAAAAGGACACTGTCCCGCGACGACAGCAGACCTTGGGTCTCGAACGCGTACATCCCCGGTTCAAGATCTTTTTCAGGAACCACCCGGTAATCCGAGCGCTCTCGCAATGGCGTGACCGACACCGGAACCCGACCCGCATCGACGTGCAGATTCACGTTCACTTCGGTCGAACCCAGAGGACCGGGCAACGCCATCGAGGGTACAAAGGTAAGCCGACGAAGTTCGAGGCCGAGCTGCATGAGTTCGTCTCGCCGTAGCGGCGTATGAAACAGAACCATCGGACGCCGCTCCCCCACCGTCACTCGGCCCACGGAGCGAATCCCGCGTACGGATCGCAACGGACTGCCCACCGCCGTCACCGGTTCGGAGGGCAAGGTGACAAGGTGGTTGTCGCCCACCACATGCAGACCTGGCTCTTCCGGCTCTGGAAGCAGCTCGAAACGCGGCACGTCGTCACTCGTCAAGGAGCGCTCGACGGGAATGAACCCCTTGCGACCCACCCGAATGACCGTGGCCGCGAGGGGATCCCGCTCGGGAAGCTCGACGCGGCCACTCGTGTCGGTGTGCAACCGCTCGAAGTGCCCCTCGACAACGACGCTGGCTTGCGCCACGGGACGTCCCCACACATCGGTGACTCGAGCCGTCGAGAGCGATGCTCCCTCCTGGCATCCAAGACACACCACAAACGCCGCCGTAGGGGCGAGCAGTCGATGGACCATGCGAGGTCTCCCGTCGGCGAACGAGGAATCCGGGCTAATCGCGGTCGCCGCTTCCGTCGGTCCGGTAACCCGCCGCCTCGCCCTCGCGAAACCAGTCGTCCAGCTCTCCGTGGTCGACCTCATGAATCGCATGGTCGACGAACGCCACCCAGCTCGTCCACTGGTGCAGCTTGGCTGCATCTCCTGGATTCGCTTCCTCGTTGAGACGTCCGAGGAGCTTTGGGATCTCGAGGTCGGTCCCCCAGGCCCGACAGCGCACCAAGAAGTCCCGTACGACCCTCTTCTTGTCGTCCTCGTTCACCGCGCAGCCTCGTCGTCGCTCACCTTTTCGGGGCTCTGAGCGGCGGGCTGGGCCTTACTCAAGGCCCCTCGAATCGGGTCCAACGTGAACATACCCACCTCAGCGAACGACTCGACGAGCTGATAGCCAATGCGCGACAGCCCAAGCAGGCCCTGCAGCCGCGTCAGCATGAAGGACGCTTCCGCATCGTCCGGGTCGGACTCGAGCAGTGTTTCAAGCACCGCGACGGCCTCCGTGAACCGCTCGACGCTGCGCCCTACGAGCCGCAATTCGCGTTGGCGAATGATGCGACGCACGATGCCCCAAACATCGGTCTCCGCCTTGTAGTGGCGTTTCCGTGCGCCAGCGAGGACCGCGCGCTCCGCGATGCCCCACTGCTGGAGTTCAGCGAGCGCCATGGAGACGGCGCCCGTTGAGAGTTGGGTCCGCGATGCAATCTCGTCGGCGGGCAGTGGGGAAGGAGAGAGGTAGAGCAAGGTCCAGATCCGGCCCATACTCGCCTTGAATCCCCAGAAAGCGATGAGTTCCCCCATCGTTTCTGCAGCTAGATCCACTGCCCGTTGCCGAGCCTCGTCCGCCGTTCGGGTCATGAGGTCGCCATAGTAATCGAACTTCCAGCGTGCAAATCCGACCCACCCGGAGAGCAACGGGCCAACCATGAATATTGTGGACGGCGCAAAACCCCACAAATCCATAATGTCGTTCTAAGCTGAATACCAGCCAAATTTTCATTGTGAATTGAAGAGACTGACGATACACGGGGGGTACCAAGGAGACCCCCATGCCTTCCATGTCCGCCTTCTCCGGCGGCCACATCTCGCGCCCTTCACCCGCGGGGGTGCGAAGCGGGAAATGGGGCACGTTCGTGAAGGGCCCTGCCGATGCAATGGCCCTCGTCGGTCCCGAGTTGGCGGACTGCGAGCGTTCCCTCGTTTCGCTCGTTCACACCGACGTGGCTGCCGTGCCGGAAATCGCGGGGTACCTCGTGGCGGCCGGCGGAAAGCGCTTACGGCCTGCCCTCACCGCGCTCGGCGCCAAGGCGGTGGGGTTCGAAGGTCCCATCACCAAGCTCATGTGTGTCGGCGAGTTGCTCCACTTGGGGTCGCTGCTTCATGACGATGTGGTGGACGAAGGCGAGACGCGTCGAGGGAAGCCCGCCGCTCACCGGGTCTATGGCAACGCGGTAACCGTGCTCACCGGCGACTTCTGCCTCGCCCGGGCCGTCTGGCTGGCCGCCGAGGAGGGCGGGTTCGCGGCGGTCAAGGCCCTGGGTCAGACGGTCACCGAGATGGCAGAAGGGGAAGTGCTGCAGCTGCAGCACGCGGGTGATTTGTCGTCGACGGTGGAGCAGTATCTGGATGTCGTGGCCCGGAAGTCAGCGGCCCTGATCGCGTGGTGCTCGGCCGCAGCCGGTTGGGCGGCCGAAAACGATGCGTATGCCGAGGCCCTGTGGAGCTTTGGGCGCGGGGTGGGCATCGCCTTCCAAATCACCGACGATGTGCTCGACTACAGCGATGCCACCGGCAAAACGCCTGGCGCCGACCTCCGGGAGCGCAAGGTCACCCTTCCGTTGCTGATCGCGATGGAGCGCATCGAGGGGCTACGGGAACGGCTGGAGGTCGGTCCCCCTTCCGACGAACTCGTACGGCAGCTCATGGACGAAGTGCGGCGATCGGGAGCCTTGGACGCCGCCCTCGACGAGGCTCGGGGACGGGTCCAGCGTTCGCTTGCCGACCTCTTGGTGCTCCCCAACAATGCGGGTCGACAGGGTCTCGAAGCGCTTGGCCGCTACCTGGTGGAGCGTGCCGCGTGACCTCCCGGCGCATCGTCATTGGAGTGACCGGCGCGTCTGGGCAACCCTATGCCCAGCGCATCCTCGACTTCTTAGCGGCCCATCACGAGGACCTCGACATGGAGGTTCGGGTGGTGTTCACCAAGTTCGGTCGCTTGGTTTGGGGCGATGAGATCGGAACCGACCCCAAAGAGGTCTACCCGTTCGAGATTCACACGCCGAGCGACATGCTGGCCCCCTTCGCTTCTGGCTCTGCGAACTTTGATGCGATGGCCATCGTGCCGTGCTCCGCGGGCACCTTGGCCCGGATCGCGACGGGTGTGTCGACCGATCTCGTGGGTCGGGCGGCGGACGTGATTTTGAAGGAGCGACGCAAGCTCGTCATTGTGCTCCGTGAATCCCCCTACAACCTCGTACACCTACGAAACATGGTTGCGGTGACAGAAGCGGGCGCAGTGGTCATGCCGGCATCCCCGAGCTTTTACTCGGCGCCCAAAGACCTCAACGCGCTGCTCGACACCGTGACCGCTCGGATCCTCGATCAATTGGGGATCGACAACCAACTCATGCACCGGTGGACCGGCGAGCTACGCGGCGCCACCGCTCGGAGGACCTCATGATCGCCTCCCCCGTTTTGCAGCGGAGTCTCGACCGCGCAGACCTGGGCTCGATCGCCGAGAAGGTCATCGCTGGCACCCGGCTCTCGTTCAAGGAGGGGCTGCAGCTCCTCAACAGCCCGCATGTGGCCGCTGTGGGCGCCCTCGCCAACCTGGTTCGCGAAGCGCGTCACGGCGATTTGACCTGGTTCAACCGGAACCAACACATCAACGCCACCAACGTCTGCGAAGCCAGTTGCATCTTTTGCAGCTTTGCCCGGCTGAAGACAGGCGATCCACAGGCCTACACGATGTCGATCGAACAAGCCGTCGATCGCGTGCGTGCCTTGCGGCATCAGTTTGTGACCGAGGTTCACATCGTGAACGGTCTCAATCCTGACCTGCCGTTCACGTACTACACCGATTTGCTGACCGCGTTGAAGACCGAACGGCCCGACCTCCACATCAAAGGGTTCACGGCGGTCGAGATCCACTACTACGCTGGCAAGTACGGCATGACCTACCGCGAAGTGATCGAGGCTTTGCGGGCGGCGGGCCTGGATTCCATGCCCGGTGGTGGGGCGGAGATCTTCCATCCCCGGGCGAGGAAGAAACTCTGCAACGACAAAGTAGACGCCGACGGGTGGCTCGAGGTGCATCGCACCGCTCACGGTTTGGGCATGCGAACGAACTGCACCATGTTGTTTGGCAGCATCGAGAAGCCCGAAGAGCGCATCGATCACATGATTCGACTGCGTGAACTCCAAGACGAGACTGGCGGATTCCAGACGTTCATCCCGCTGAAGTTCCACAACGAGAACAATCGGCTCCAGAAGATCAGTGAGCCGTCGGATGCGGACTGCCTCAAGACCCTGGCCGTCTCCCGCTTGATGCTCGACAACATTCCCCACATCAAGGCGTATTGGCCCATGCTCGGGGTGCAGCTGGCCCAGCTTTCGTTGTCATTCGGGGTCGACGACCTCGACGGGACGGTGCGGGAAGAGCGCATCTACCACATGGCGGGGGCGAAAACCCCGCAGGAACTGACGCGCCCCGAGCTCGTCGCCCTCATTCGTCGCGCCAATCGCATCCCCGTCGAACGCGACACCCTCTACCACGTCGTCGCGGAGGCTTGATCATGGCTCGCATCGGAACCGTCGGGTATCTCAACGCGCGCCCATTGAGCGACCGCATCGACATTGACCGGCACACGCTGGTCTTGGCGCACCCCGCCGAGATTGCCCGCCAGCTCCGGGAGCGCGAGGTCGACGTCGCGCTCGTTCCCGTCGCCGCGGCATTGTCGGATGGCGACTACCAAATGGTCGGAGGCGTAGGCATCGGCGCTGAAGGGCCGGTCGCATCGGTGCTTCTGGTGGCCGAGCAGCCTCCCGAGACGTGGACCGAGGTCCTGCTGGACGGGGTGAGCCGCACTTCGGTGGTGCTCGCCCAGCTCCTGTTGGACGGTCCGCTAAAGCGCCGGGCGAAGGGCGAACTCACGATTCGCCATGTGGGTCCCAATGAAGGGGTGGCCCAAGCGGAAGGCAGCGTGGCCGCCCTGGTGATTGGCGATGCGGCTCGGGAACTCCCCGACCGACTCACTCATCGCATTGACCTCGCTGAGGCCTGGTTCGAATGGACGGGCCTGCCATTTGTCTTCGCAGTGTGGGCGGGCCAGCCCGACTTGGACCCCGCGGTGGTGACGCACCTACAGGAAGCCGGACGTGCCGGCATTGCAGCCGTGCCCCACTCCTATGCCGGGGCCGACCTCGAATACCTGACGCGCAACATTCGCCACACCCTCGACGACAAAGCCCTCATGGGGCTCCGTCGCTTCGCCGCGCTGGCGAGTGCGAAGGGCCTCGTCGCACGCCACGACATTCCCCTGTATGGGCCCGCCGAACGCACGTTGCCCCGAACCCAACTGGATGACCTGCTCAGCAAGGCGGCGGACGGAACCCGTCTCACCGCCGAGGAACTGGGGCTGCTCGATGAACATGCCGCGCTGGCTGACCTCGCCTTGGTCGCCACCCTGATCAAAGAAGCGCGTCACCCTTCCCCGAAGGTGCCCTACCGCGTAGACGTCGGCGTCGTCGCGGCCGATGGCGAAACGTTGGAGCAGATCGTTGTCGGCACCGAAGCATCGGTGGTGGACCAGCTCGTTCGTCTTCGCGAGGAGCAAGACAACGGCGGACGCATTTGGGGGGTCCAGGTGTGGGCGGCCGGTGGCAATGCCCGTGGCGCCTACGGCTCGCTCGCCAACACGGCGGCCGACCATCAGCGCGCCACCGCACTCGCTCGCATCGCGCTTGACAATGTCGACCACATGGTCGCCTCGCCTGCCACCGAAGGGTTGGGCATGGCCCAGATGAGCCTCCACCTGGGTTGCGATCACTTGGGACGTTTCCGCGTCAGCGATGAGGACGAAGCCCGTCGGACCTCCGATGAGGCCGATCGCCACATTCGCGAAGCCGGCTTCGAGCCTGACGGTTCGATTCGTCAGGGAGTCCTCGAAGCCTCCGACAGCTCCGTCTCGCCAACATGAGAGCCACCATGGCCGACCGACCGCTCGATAGCCTGCGCACCTACAGCTCGATGATCAAGCTGTCGCACAGCATCTTCGCCATGCCGTTTGCGCTTGCCGCGGCCGTTCTGGCCGCGCGCACCGTCGAGGTCACCGTCGCTCAGATTGGGCTCATCCTCGTGTGCTTGGTCACCGCGCGGTCGGCGGCCATGGGCTTCAATCGCATCCTCGATCGAGACATCGACGCCGATAACCCCCGTACGTCCAGTCGAGAGCTGCCCTCGGGAGCCATCAGCCTGCGCGCCGCGACCGTCTTCACCGCGGTGTCGGCGGGCCTGTTCGTGCTCGCCACCGCCCTGCTTGGACCGTTGACCCTGGCCTTGTCGCCCATCGTGCTCTTGGTGGTCCTCGGGTACTCTTACACGAAACGCTACACGGCCTGGTGTCACGCGGTCCTCGGACTGGCCCTGGCATTGGCCCCCACCGGGGTCTGGGTCGCCCTCACCGGCTCCTACGCGTGGACGCCCCTGCTCTTGTCGCTTGCGGTGGGAACCTGGGTGGCAGGCTTCGACATCCTGTACTCCTGCCAGGACTATGAATTCGACCGCGATCGCGGCCTACACTCGGTTCCCGTCGCACTCGGACTATCGGGCGCGATGGTGCTTTCGGCGGTACTCCACCTTGGAACCGTGGGGCTGCTCGTGGCCGTAGGGGTCGTGGCGAACCTTGGCTTCGCCTACGCGATCGGCGTAGCGGTGATCACGGCGGTACTCGTTTACGAGCACTGGATCGTGCGTCCCGACGACCTGTCACGGATCGACAAGGCATTCTTCGACCTCAACGGATACGTCTCGCTCCTGTTCTTTGCCTTCGTGGTGGGCGACCTCGCCTGGTGACGGTCGAGGTCGACCAAAGCTACGCTTGGGCCTAGTACGAGCCGAGATCAGACGCGGAGGGTGACGACGATGTGGTGGATGGCCAGCGCGCTCGCAGCACCGGGATTCTTCGACGGGCCAGGGTCCGCCGACCTTCCCGAGGATTCGCTCGGCGATGAGTTTGGGATCCGATTGCCGGACATGGACGACGAACCGCCCACCGTGGCTGCGCCGATCGTCAACGGAGAAGTCGACACCACCGGGCGCTTCCCGTCCACCAGCTACCTCCTGCTCGAAAGCACGTCGGGCGGGCTCGGCACGTGTTCGGGCACCCTGATCCACCCCGAGTACATCCTCACTGCAGCCCATTGCGTGGTGTTCGACGATGGTTCGACGTTGACGCGCGCGGACATTGGGTTCGGCGTGGGTGGCGGCAACGGGTTCAGCACCACCCGGGACGGCATCTACTACTGGGTTCACCCCGACTACAACGACATTGGTAACAGCCCCGACCTCGCCATCATCCAGATGGACCTCCCCATCAACAGCCTCGAGTCCATCGCACTCAACGACGAGCCCCTGGGTGACGGGTGGATCGGGGTAGAGCTGGAGTTGGTCGGATACGGAGTCACGAGCGATGACGCGGACGGCACCGGGGGCATCCGTCGCTTCGCCGATGCCGAGATTTTCGCGATTAACAGCCTAGTTCTGCGAACCACCGACGAGACCCAGAACGTCTGTTTCGGCGACTCGGGCGGTCCGATGTATCGAGACACCCCCGCGGGTCTCGAGTTGGTCGGCGTCAACTCGTTCGTGACCGGCGGGTGCGTCGATGGCAACGCGGGTGCCGCACGAGTCGATCGAGACCTGCAGTGGATCACCGACATCGTGCCGGACGTTCGCCTGTCCGCCGCCGAGCCCCCCCTCGTGGTCGACAAGCCGCCCCAGGTTCGGCCGCTCGACATGCAAGTTGGACCCAACGCCGCACCGCCCAACGTCGAAGCCCCAGAGTGGGACGACGCGACGCTGCCTTCCGGCTCGCTCTATCGTCAATTCGGGTGCAGCACGCAGGGAGCGCCATGGTCGGCGGTCGGCTGGCTCGTCGTCGCGGCCGCCTTGGGTTGGCGCCGCCGCCGCTAAGGCGCGTGGACAGTTGCGGGAACCGGTCAACGGTTGACCGGAAGGGTGACGCTTGTTCAGTTTCTGAGTAAGCTCGCCCCATGACCCGAGTCGAGCTTCTCATTCAACGTCTGGTGGTCGCCGCGCGCTCGCTGTCTCGACGTGGGCCGGCGGGGGACCTGGGTCGGTTCCTCGGTGGCGTTCTCTGGATCTTGCACACGGGTCGGTCCCGCGGCGGCTTCACCAC
>JBCCQY010000094.1:0-35940 GCA_039208735.1 Myxococcota bacterium
ATGAGTTCTATTACTCATCACTATCTCTCCAGGTGGAATTATTCTGAGACCACATTCCTGTTCCAGCCATGACTATAATGTGAGTGCATGAGATGTGTAGACGTGAGTGAGCCATACACATGGGTTCAGTCCAAAATATATTGCAGAGGTGAGATATGATTGGTGGGCTAACACACCAAGGTGTTTTGATTGGCTGGACTGACAAACCAGCCGACCCATGAAGCTCACCGCGGTCATGTTCGCCATCGGGGCGGCGGCGCTGGGAGGCTTCCCCTTCCTGTCGGGCTTCATCAGCAAGGACATTGTGCTCGAGGCGCTCTATGAGTCGGCCCGCAACGATGACCCCCTGCTGTGGTTCCCCTTCCTCGCCTGTCTCGTCACGGTGGGATTGACCGCCTACTACATGACCTATGTGTTGGCGGCGGCGTTCTTTGGTAAGCAATCGCGCCGAGCCTATCGCGCCAAGGAAGGCGATTGGTCCATGCAGATTCCCATGGTCCTATTGGCGGTGCCTTCGCTCTTTGTGGGCTTTGGGATCACCTTTTTCGCCGGGTCGTTGCAGATTGGCACCCACGGGCCGTTGCACCTGGGGGGCATTGGCTTCCTCGGGTTGGTGGCATCGCTGGTGGGGTTTGCCACCGCACTTGGCGTGCTGTTCTCGCGGGGGGGCGGCCTGGTGTCGGCGCTCACTCCCATCGGCACGGTCCTCAAGTTGGGACCGGTCAATTGGACCTACGACCAGCTTTACCGCCGTACCCTGCAATTGGCAGGGGGGGTGGGATGGGTCGACCGCTACATGGTCGACGGGGTGGTCAACGCGATCGGAGGGGTGACCCTGCTGCTGGGGCAGTGGTCGCGGCATCTACAGACCGGCCGGGTGGGTGACTACCTCTACGCCGTAGTCGGTGGGCTTGTGCTGCTTGCAGCGTGGAGCCAGGTCATGGCATGGGTGGTGCGCTGATGACGGAGACGATCCCCGCGGCAGGCGGATTCCCCATCCTCTCGTTCATCGTGTTGATGCCGCTTGTGGCGGCCATTGTGCTGCTGTTCATCCCCGATACACAGCGATCGGTAGTGCGCGGCTGGGCGCTGCTTGGCTCGGCCCTTTCGGCCTTGGCCTCGGGCTTCCTCGCGTGGCGGTACTTCACCGAAGCGACGGACGGCGGACTGATGTTCCTCGAATCCGTCGTCATCGTACAGAAGATCGGGTTGACCTACACGCTGGCCTGCGACGGGTGGAGTGCCGTACTGATGCTGCTTACGGGCATCATCACGTTCAGCGGCACTTGGGCCTCGTTCACCCTAGAAGACCGGCCTCGCGAGTTCTTCGTCTTCCTGCTCGTGCTGGTGGCCGGGGTCTACGGCGTCTTCGTCGCACAAGACCTGCTGTTGTTCTTCCTCTTCTACGAGATTGCGGTGTTGCCGATGTACCTGCTCATCGGCATTTGGGGCAGCAGCGGAACGATTCCGCCGAGTGGCCCCTTCGGCTGGGCCTACCGCATGCTCGATGTGGGCACAAAGCACTACGCGGCCCTTAAGCTCACCTTGATGCTGCTCGTCGGGTCGGCGCTCATCCTTGCGTCCTTCCTTTGGATTGGTGCGGAGTCGGGGTCGTTCCTAATGACGCGCATCGTCGACGAAGATCTGCCTTGGGAAGGGCAGTTCATCGTGTTCCCGCTGCTCTGGATCGGGTTTGGCACCCTGGCTGGACTGTGGCCCTTTCACACCTGGTCGCCCGATGGCCATGCCGCAGCGCCCACCGCAGTCTCGATGTTGCACGCGGGCGTCCTCATGAAACTTGGGGCCTTTGGCGTCATGCGGGTGGGCATGGTGCTGTTGCCCCTTGGTGCCCGAGACTGGGCGATCGTCGTGGGCTTTGTCGCCTGCGTCAACATCTTCTACGGCGCATTGTCAGCGATGGCTCAGCGCGATCTGAAGTACGTCATCGCCTACAGCTCGGTAAGTCACATGGGCATCGTGTTGTTGGGCGCGGCGGCGCTGAACGAGGCGGGCTGGAACGGGGCGGTGTTCCAGATGTTCGCACATGGCGTGATGACGGGCCTCATGTTCGCGCTGGTGGGCATCCTTTACGAACGGACCCACGACCGCTGGATTCCCAACCTCGGTGGGTTTGCGCGCATCATGCCCGTCGTGGCCGCAGGGTTTGTGCTGGCGGGTTTGTCGTCTCTCGGCATGCCCGGAACGGCGGGATTTGCGGCCGAGCTGCTCGTCTTCGTGGGCTCGTGGAGCATCCCCGCGGTGCTCCCGGAAGGCGTCGACCAGGGCTACGCACACCCCTTCGGTCCGCTGTGGGCGCTGGTGGGCATCCTCGGAGCCTTCCTTACCGCGGTCTACGTGCTGAAGGCAGCCCGCGAGATCTTCTTTGGCGATGGGCCACCCGAGCGCTTTGCCGCGCTGCAAGACGCCGTGGGCACTGAACGAGTGGCGTTGTGGACCCTCGGGGCATGCATCGTCATCTTCGGGGCTTGGCCACGCCTGCTGCTCGACCTCGTGAACGAGACGACGCCGCGCTACGTCGCGCCGTTTGCGATCGAGGCGTCAGAGAACGATGACGCCAGCGCACAGACGGTGGTCGAAGACCCCGAAGACCTAAAAGACCCCTACGAAACCGAATCGAGCGACCGAACGCCGCGCGGGGAGGACGGGTGATGGAGTCCCTCATCATCGGGCCGCTGGCCACCGACTTCGTCCTGTTCGCGGGCATCCTGTTCATCCTCGTGACCGACCTCATCAGCAGCGAAAAGCACCTGCTGGGCTGGGGGGCACTGCTCACGCTCCTCGCCGGCCTGCTGACCACGTTCACGCTGGGGGAGTCGTTCGGCGGTCTGGCGCTCGATGGGGCTTACCTTGGGGACCCTGTCGCACTTTGGTTCAAGCGCATCTTCCTCATTGCTGGGGTCATCGCGACGCTCGGGTCCATCATGGATCTGTCGGAGCGGTTCGCGGGTCGGCAAGGTGAATATTGGGTGCTCCTGTTGTCGAGCATCCTCGGTATGAGCCTGCTGGCCGGGGCGCGGGATGTCGTTCTGCTCGTCGTGGCCTTCGAACTGATGAGCATCCCCTTGTATGCGCTGGCGGCATGGAATCGGGACGAAGCCCGCGCCGTCGAAGGGTCGCTCAAACTCTACCTGCTCGGCGCGGTCTCATCGGTCACCATGATGTTCGGCGTGGCGATCCTCGTGGGGCTCTCCAATGCCACGGTTCTCGACGAGATCGCACTGTACGGGATGGCCTCGCCAAGCCCGTTGATGCTCCTTGGGGCCGTGATGGTGCTCGGAGGCGCCAGCTTCAAGCTCGGCGTGTTCCCTTTCCACATGTGGGTGCCCGACACCTACCAAGGGGGCACCACCCCGTTTGTGGCTTTCCTATCCGTGGCGCCGAAGGCCGGCGCGATGGCCGCGCTGGTGCGGGTCCTCCTCGCGGCAGACGGTGCGCTGTTGGCGGGCGTGAAGCCCATGCTGCTTACGTTGGCCGCCGCCACCATTGTGATGGGCAGTCTGTTTGCCCTCCATCAACAAGAAGCCCGGCGGTTGCTTGCCTATTCGGGGGTGGCGCACGTCGGTCTGATGCTGATGGCGCTGGCGCCAGGCGATGAACCGTCACTCGCGATGCTCATCGTCTACCTGATCGTCTATGTGTTCACGAACATGGGCGCGTTCCTCGTCGTGCACGCCGTGGCGGGCAACAAAGGCGACGAGTTGAGGCTTCTCGACGGCTTGCACGCGCGGAGTGGCTGGCTTGCGGGCACCATGCTGCTGTTTTTGCTGTCGCTGGCCGGGATTCCGTTCGTGGCCGGCTTCTGGGCCAAGATCTTCGTGTTCTGGGCCGCGTGGCAGGGCTCGCTCGGGTGGCTCGTCGTGCTGGCCGCGCTGATGTCGGTGGTGTCGCTGTACTACTACCTGCGCGTGGTCGACGCGATCTTCATGAAGCCTCCGCATCCCGAGGCTCCCCCGCTGACCACCGACTTTGGCACCAGTGCCGCGATCTTCATCTGTGCCGCATTCGTCGTGATTCTGGGCGTGGTGCCGCGGGCCATTGTCGATCCGGCCTTCGCTGCATCGGTGCGGTTCGAAGCCGGGGTTCCGACGGAGCGACTCGCGTTAGTGGCGGAGCGCTATGCGCGCGATGCGGCCACGATTGCGCCGCCCGACCCTGAGCCTGGCACGGCAGAACCAGCGCTCGACATTACGCGTCCCCCGGTTCTCATCGCCGAGCCTGAGCCCGAGGAGCCCGAATCCCAATGGGCCGCGTTCGACATTCGCATTCCGTTCGACCGTCGCGCTAAGGCCGTGCGGCAGCAGTTCAAGGAGCCGATGGCCAAGATCGTTGAGGTCATGTTGGCCAATTCCGAGTTGCGCTTGCGGCTCGAGGCTCGGGCCGCGCGAAGCCAGGACGTGGAAGAGGACGAGGCCTTGGCGACGAGCTACGCCAATCTGGTCATCGACGACCTCGCAGCCGCGGGCATCGCCCAAGACCGAATTCGCATGAAGATCGTGGGGTCTTCCGAAGGTCGCGGCAGGGCAAGCAACGAGGTGTTCCTGTGGCTCGACGACGGCATTCGTCCACGGCCCGAGCGGTGACGCAGCTCGGTTGACGCGTCGGTCGTGCGGCTCAAGCGAAGGGGGCGGGGCACCGAAGATCGGGGCGAACGCAGGAGCCCATTGCGATGTCGACGCCTCCGGATCTTGATTCTCCCGATGCATCGGACCTCGCGGCCACCGAGGCCGGCACGCCCGCCCGACGGTCAGCGATCGGTGCGACCATCATCGCCCCGTTCGACGAGATGTCCGATGCGGGCCCCGAGCCGATTCGTGTCGCCCGCATGTCGCCCGTCCCGGCCCCCACCCCGGATGCGGACGCCGAGACCCAGCATCGCATCGTCGTGCATCAAGATCAGCTGCCTACGCAGGGCCTCCGTCAGGTGCCCGGCAAGGCCAAGCGCAACCTGCTCGCGGAGATCCCACGGTGGGCCTGGATTGCGGCCGCGGTCGCAATGTTCATGTTGGCTTCGCTTGGATTCACGCTCATTGGAGTGGCAATCGCCTTGTACATCGCCTTTGCGTAGGCAACGCGCTGGCGGCTAAACGCCCGGCGCAAAGTCCTTGTCGAACGTCCAGTCTTCGATCGGAACATAGGCGCTGTCGCCCAGCATCGGTCGGTCATTGTCGTCGAGAAGTAGCATCTGACCAAAGGTGTGGTAGCCCCGGCCTGTCCGGGCGCTGGGGGTCGGCTGACCGCCCACGTACCACACCCGCTCGACCATCAGGCCCGTGGCCTGGTCGAACCGCGAGACACCTTCGTAGTTCAGTTTGAAAGTGTCGGAGTTGCGGAGCGCGAGAATGCGCCCAGGAACCTGCGCCGCCTTGCCCTGAGATTGAACGACCCAGTGGCTATCGACCTCGTCGAGTCGATGCACGACAGAGGAGATCCCTAACGGTGCGGTGGCGGAAGGCATTTCGAGCAGCTCGGTGCGTGGTTCGAACCATGACGTACCGGTGGACACCCATTCCGGCAGATCCACTTGCAGAGGCGCCACGAGCCGCATTGCGAGTTGGCGCATCAATTCGCGCTGACGCCGCTGCGCCCGGTCACCCTGGACCACGGGGGGCAGATCCGTCGAGAGGATCGCCCGATCGTCCCGAACCGTGAGCCGCACATGCTCTCCGGTCAGGATGGTGTCCCATTGGTCGAGCACCCAGACGCCTTCGGGGGTGGCCGAGTCCCCCAGCACGAGGGCCTGAATCGCGATGTCATCGATCGTGCAGGTGACCGCCCACCGACGACTCCCCCGAGGAGCATCCTTGTCGCAGTCGAGCACCGCGCGCATGCGCAGGCTCTCGGTCGCGGCGATCTGACCCTCTTGGATGCCCAAAACGGTTGCGAGCGGGAAGCGGAACTCGGTCTGCACGAGCCAGCGTTGCTCCCATTGCAGGAAGGGATCGCCCCACACGACGATCTCCTGATCGACCTCATCCAAATGCGGATGGGCGAACGCAAGCGCGGACAGCGACAACAACATGAGGCCTCCTGAGACGACAATCGTCGGTGTACCCTACAAGTGTACAGGAGGCGCCAGGGGTAAAGCCACCTATTTTGCGGCTACGTCCAAGGCCGCGGGAATTCCGTAGGCTTCGGTACCGTGCTCGTGTACATCGAGCCCGCCGTGTTCTTCCTCAGCACCCACCCGCATGCCAATCGGGCGATCGAGGACGAACAACAGTACTCCACCGGTCGCCATGCAAAACACGGCGACGGCGGCCACGCCGGTGAGCTGAGCCACCAGGGACACTTCAGGAACGAAGATGCCTACGGCGAGGGTGCCCCACACACCGCACACCAGGTGGACGGGGACCGCGCCTACCGGGTCGTCGATGCCCGCCCGCACCAGCGCTTCCGAACTGAGGACAAGCAAGCCTCCGGCCAGCGCGCCGACGCCCGTAGCCACGATTGGGGAGAGCACATCCGCGCCTGCCGTGACGGCAACAAGCCCGGCAAGCGCCCCATTGAGCGCGATCGAGAGGTCCGGCTGGCCCAAGCGTGCCCAGGAAGCAAAGGCCGCTACGAGCACGCCCGCCGCTGCAGCGAGCGTCGTGGTGACGGAAACGTAGGAAATGGCTGCGGGGTCGGCGGAAAGGACCGAACCACCGTTGAAGCCGTACCATCCGAACCAAAGCAAGAGCACGCCAATCGCGGCCAGAGGTGCGGAGTGGCCGCGGAAGCCCTTCCCCTCAAAGGCACCGATTCGTGGACCGATCCACCATGCGGCGAGGAGTGCCGCCCAACCCCCCACGCCATGCACGATGGTCGAGCCGGCGAAGTCGTGGAATCCGGCCTTCAGCAGGAATCCTCCTCCCCAGTGCCAAAAGCCCACGATCGGGTAGACCACAGCCACGTACAGCGTGCTGAAGATGAGAAAGCTTACCAGGCGTACCCGCTCGGCCACCGCGCCGCTCACGATGGTGGCGGCCGTCGCGGCGAACATCGCCTGGAACAGAAAGTCGGTCCAATAGGTGTAGGCGCCGTCGGCGTAGGCCGCGGTCACGCCGCGGGCATCGGTTCCAATCCCAAAGCCGGCGAAGCCGAAGACACCGCCCGCGAAGGATTCGCCAGGGTACATCAGCGAAAAGCCTACGGCTGCGTAAGTGAGCAGCCCAATGCTTAGGATGCAGATGTTCTTGAACAGGATGTTCACCGTGTTTTTCGCGCGCGTACTTCCCGCTTCGAGGGCGGCGAAACCAAGGTGCATCGTGAACACGAGAAAGGTCGCGACGAGCATCCAGGCATTGTTCAGCCAGAACTGCACGTCCGTCGCGGTGACGGGGTCCATGTCGATTCTCCGAAAGACGTCGCGGTAGGCGTCTTCAGCATTCGTGCCAGACGCCGACTTTGAAACAAGCAGGAGAATCGGTAGGGAACGGATCGATTGGTCTACATAAATGTAGGTGCCGTCCAAGAATCCTACGTCTGCGTAGGGCTACATCGGCGAAAGCTCGCACTCGTAGATGTCCAGGACGCCGCTGATGATGCCGGTACCGGGGTCAATCGAGCCATCGAAGAGGAAGCCTCGATACGAACTCGTGTCGATGTCGAGGGTCAAGTCGGAGCCGACGCGGGTGCCCGATATCTCTGCGTCATAGCCGTTGTTGTACATGTAGTTTCCGTAGCCGTAGGTGACTTCGAGGGAGCCTATGCCCGTCACCTGACCCTTGAGCAGCTCGGTCAACTCCATGCGCAAGAACGCACCGTAGGTGTAGTAGCTACCGCCTCCTGAATCGACGCAGTCGCCTTCCCACGTGCCGTTCAGGCCCAGATCGACGCCGGTGTCGGTGCCCTTGCCCAAGACGCCGGTGTCGGTTGGGTTGGTCGGTGGTGTGGTGGTGGTGGTGCCCGGGGGGAGCACGGGCGGCACATCCCGCCGCACCGCGGGTTCCGTCTCTGTTGAACAGCCAGCAAGCAAGGCGAATACGGTGAACATCGTAGCCCCTCCATTACGGGCGCAGATTACCACCTGAATGTGGGCTCCGCAGGGCGCGCTCAATCCGCCTGGAGTTCACAGTTCGGAGCGCCACTTAGTCCGCCGGTGATCGTACCGGTGAAGGGGTTCAAGGTGCCCGTCAACACGCGATAGAACTTGGGACCGGCAAACGTGAGCAAGATTTGCTCATTGAGGTGCGTGCCGACGATCCCCACGCCGTAGCCATCGCCCCCGTAGGTGTAGCTGCCGTTGCTGTACAGGAACTCAAGGCGTCCTTCGCCCGAAACGTTGCCCATGCCATCTTCATCGACGTTCATGCGCACATTGACGATCGTGGCCACGCCACGGGCGGACGTGTCTTCGCAGGTGCCTTCCCACGTTCCACTGAGGGTCAGCGTGAGTCCCGTGTCGTCGGTCTTCATGGGAATCGTGCTTGATCCACTGTCCCCATTGCCGAGCTGAGTGGGTGGAGGAACCGGAGGAATTTCTGGAGGGATGAACGGCTCATCTGGCTCGGCTGAACACCCGAGGAGGAGGGCGAAGGCGGCAAGCATGTGGAATCCTCCCAAAGTGTGAGGCGCACAGAGGGGCAGTATACGGCAGGGCCGGCTCGGCGCGCTATCGTCTGCCCTCGGAGGGGCGGGTGTATCCAATCGAACCGCGCAACGGACGGCTCTTCGTGCTCGAAGGCATCGATGGGACGGGCAAGACCACCCAGGTTGCCGCGCTGACGGCGTGGCTGCGAGGTTTGGGGCTCGTCGTCCAGGCACGTCGTGAGCCGACGATGGGGCCGCACGGGCGTCGCCTGCGTGAGAGCGCAAAGACCGGCCGGCTTTCGGTCGAGGAGGAGCTTCGGCTGCTCGAACTCGATCGCCGGGCGCACGTGACCGACGTGATCGGACCTGCATTGGTGCGGGGAGAGGTGGTGGTGCTCGACCGCTATTACTTCAGCACCGCCGCCTATCAGGGAGCCCGGGGAGCCGATCCAGCCGAGATTGTGCGGCACCACGAGTCGTTCGCGCCTCGTCCCGATCTCACCCTGGTGTTGGACCTGGCGCCAGAGACGAGTCGCCAGCGCATCGTCGGACGCGGTGAGGTGGATGCCTTCGAAGGGCTCGAAGATTTACGGCGGTGTCGAACCATCTTTCAGTCGCTGCTCGCAGACGACGTAAGGCTCTTCGATGCGTCGGTCTCGCCTGAGGAGCTGACCCCAGACCTTGCCGCAGCGCTATGGCGAGTCTTTGAGGAGACGACACCAGGACTGCCTCCGTTCCCCGAACCCGGGCTTGGCGATGCATCGTGGCAGGAGCGGGCTCGCCTCGCACTCGCCACCTCGCCGGGGCTCCTCACGGACGATAGCGGAACCCATGGCTGATGGACTGCGCCTGCTGGTCTATGATGACACCTGCACCCATGACTTGATTGGGCCGATCGGTCTCACGCACACCTGGCGCGTGGGGGCCCGACTCTACGCGGGACTTGGCCGCCTCGACGCCGCGAAACCAGCTCGGAACTGGGTGGAGGCGCTGGACTGGCTGTCGACGGTGCGGCGAAGCGAGCCCATCCGCGAGGTGCAGTTCTGGGGCCATGGCAACTGGGGCACGGCTCGGATCGGACGCGACATCCTCAATCGAGAGGCTTTGAGCCTAAGGCACCCGCTGCATCACGGGTTGCGTGACGTCCGCGAACGGTTGATACCCGGGGCATTGTGGTGGTTTCGGACGTGTGAGACCTTCGGGGCGACCCGCGGATTGGACTTTGCCCAGGCGTTCACGGACTTTCTGGGCTGCGATGCGGCAGGCCATACCCACATCATCGGACCTTGGCAAAGTGGCCTGCATCGACTGTCGCCTGGGCAACGACCGCACTGGCCGCCGACCGAGGGCGTTCGACAGGGCACGCCACATGAGCCCCGCCGGGCATGGCGGTCTCAACCTTGGCGACCCCACACCGTTCATTGCCTGCAAGGGGCCGTGCCACGGGGCTGGTGAACCTGCATCAGGGCTCGTCTTCGCCGCTCTGTCGTGTATCTTCTGAAACTGCAGAAACACCGCTGGTAACCCGTTTGAAACGGTCTCGACCTGGGGGGTGGCGTACCTTCCCCTCAGCTGATGGAGGCGCTGTCTCAGCGTCACCGGCAGCGTCCGTCGCGTGGATGTCGTTCCCCCCCTTCAGCACCTCGCGGCGGCGCTGCCGGCAGTCTCCTCGCCGAACGTCACGCTCGTGACATGGAGTCCGCGACGATCGCGGAACACCTTCCAGTACACCTGGAGGGACCATGAGGTTGCGAGTTTGGGTTGGCTTGGGTTCGTTGGGAATGGCGTTGGGCTGTCCGTCCGCGACGCCCATCGTGGAAGTGTCGTCTCCCGATCTCACCACGCCTCCATCAACCCCTCCGTCGACGCCTCCAACGCCGACGACTCCACCGTCGGCCCGGTGCGGCGATGGGGTGCTCGATCCGGGTGAGGCCTGTGACAACGGTGAAGCAAACGCCGATGATGGGGATTGCACGACCGCATGTCAGCTCGCACGATGTGGAGACGGTTTCGTTCACGCGGGGGTCGAAGGCTGCGACGACGAAAATGGCTTTGGCGGCGATGGCTGCAGTCCCCAATGCGCGCTCCCCTACGACCTCGACCTTTCGACGGCGTTGGAGATCATGGGCACGATCGACAACCCCCTGGACGATGCGCGAGGTGGGGTTGACGTGAATGATGACGGGTTCGACGACTTGGTGATCGTGTCCCAGCCGACGTTCTTTTTTAGTGATCCGTCCATCCATGTCGTCTATGGCCCGCAGACGGGCGACAGCACCCTGGACCAAAGTGATGTTCGGATTTCCGGGTGGCCGCAGGAGTTCTATGACGCGATGACGGTTGGCGATTTCGATGGCGATGATCACGCGGATCTTGCCGTGGGTTTTCGGTTCGTGGGCGGCGGCAGCGTCTACGTCTACTCGGGGGCCGACCTTCAAACGTCGGCCACCCAGCTGATCACACCGGGACCGGAAGACCATCTTGGGGCGAGTCTCGCCGCTGCGGATGTGGATGGCGATGGCGTCGACGAACTGCTGGTGGGGGCTCCGCAGGCGAGTCTGCCGGTCGCCTCTGATGCCCAACAGGGAGCCGCCTATGTGTTGGCTGACCCCGCCTCCGGCTGGGTGGAAGATTCGGCGGTGGCGACCTTTGCGGGGGCCAACGAGGGCGATGGGACGGGTTACCGCGTCGACGGGGTCGGTGATCTCGATGGCGATGGCCATGACGAGATTGCAGTCATTTCCCTCATTCCTGACGGGCAGTCCCGCATCGACATCTTCTCTGGACCTCTCTTGGGGGCGTTCGATGCTTCGGATGCGGTGGCTACGCTCTTTGGGTCGGAACGGAGCGTGGGCATCGCGCGGGCAGCTTCTGCCGGCGACGTCAATGGGGACGGGGTTGGCGATCTGCTGATCGGACTGCCGTTCGAGGACGACGACCGTGGCGTGGTGCAGCTTTGGTTGGGTCCCGTGGCGGGGACCCTCGATGCCTCCCAGGCCGATGCCACCATCACGGGCGTCGATCCCGACGACAACCTCGGCTTCGGGTTGGCCGGGGTGGGCGATCTCGACGGGGATGGCTACGGCGAGATCTTGCTCGGGGCGGCCAACGTAGACTTCAACCAAGGTGCTGCGTACCTGTTCCGGGGGCCGCTGGAGGGAGACCTTGAGGTTCGCAATGCCGAGGTCACGATGCGGGGAGCCGACCTGTTCACGGGGTGGCGCACGGGCTCGGCCGGGGACTTCGATGGAGACGGCATCGATGATGTATTCGTGGCGACCTGGGACATCGTCGGCCGACTGTGGGTGGTGAGTGGTGCCTCGCTTTAGACCCCCTCTTTGGTGAGCCCTCCGAGGAGTTTAGGCGCCTGAGTTCGTGCGAATCGTGCGAAGTGATCGATGATCACTCGGATTCGCGGGCTATGGCGCAGATCGGAATGGGTAAGGATCCACAGCGAGGAATCCCCGAGGCGGGGTTCGGTCAGCCGCACGAGCCCTGGGTCAGCGTCGCCAAACACACAGGCGAGCGACAGGACGGTATGCCCGCGCCGGGCCGCTTCGAGGAGGACGGGTACGGAGTTGGCGTACATCACCACGGGCTGGTCGGGTGAAGTGGCGGCACGGGCTGCCTCCAAGGTCCCCGTCGTGCTCGACGACCACCCAAACCACGGCCAGGTCTCGCGGGGACGATTTAGCAGCGAGGGCGCGCCGTACATCGCTTCGGCCATGGGCGCCAGACGTCGCCCCACGAGATGCTCCGGTGGGTCCGCGACCCGCCGCAATGCAACGTCGGCTTCCCGTCGGGTGAGGCTGCGAAAGTCGTCGTCGACCACCAATTCGAGGTCGAGTTGAGGGTAGCGGTCGGTGAAGTTCCGCAATTCGTCGATCCAGAGCGTGGCCAGTAGCTCTGGCAGGGTGAGGCGAAGGAGCCCGGTGGGCTCCTCATCGACCCCATCCAAGCGTCGCCCCAACGAAAGCAGTTGATCTTCCACCGCAACCGCGGCTTCGACCACTGCCTCCCCAGCCGCGGTGAGTCGGACCCCCCCTCGCAGGACGTCGAACAGCCGAATCGCAAGCTTCTCTTCGAGGGCCCGCAGCCGGCGGGTCACCGTGGTTTGATCCACGCCAAGGGCGCGGGCGGCTCGGGTCAAGGTGCCTTCGCGAGCGATGGACAGCACGAAGCGTAGGTCATCCCAAGACTTCAGCGTCATCGATGCCTCCCCCCCAAGACCTGCATTTTTGCGACCGGTGGCCGCCAAGGTTCGGGTTTTGCTTGGTCATTGCTTGGCTATGGAGCCGAGGTGACCCCTATCGTGCTCGGGGCCGCATCGAACCAAAGGAGATGCCCATGAAACGGGCGGAATCGATCGACATCGAAGCTTCCCCCGACAAGGTCTGGGCCGTGAGTGCCGAGCAGTTCGCCGATATTGGCGTCTGGTCGAGTGGCGTGACGCGGTCTCATGCCCTGCCCCTGACCAGCCAAGCCCAGGTCGGGCAATCGCTCGGGGTTGCCGGTCGCGTGTGCGAAACGCCCCAAGGCGAGACGATTGAGACGCTGACCGAACTGGATGCGGCAAGCCGGACCTTCACCTACGAAATCACGGGTGATGCAATGCCATTCTTCGTGAAGCGCGCCACCAACACCTGGTCCGTGACGCCATTGGGTCCGAACCGGACTCGCCTCACCATGTCGGTGGAGATGCAAAGGAAGGGCCTGGTCGGCGCGGTGATGGATCCGATGATGGGCTTTGGCATGGGTCGGGTGCTTCGCACGAACCTCGAGGATCTCAAGCACTTCATCGAGACGGGGACCCAGACGGCGCGAAAGGCGAAGCTCGCCACGGCCTGACACCGTCATTCGGGGGTGGTGTCGCAGGCATTCGGCGCAGGTTAGCCAGCGCTATGGCCAAACGTGACGAACAGCGGCGCACCAAGCGCCTGGCGAAGCAAAAGAAGCGGCGGGCGAATGCCTCTCGTCCGTCGAAGGATCCGGGGAGCATGGTGGCGGCGCCGCCCCCCTCGACGTCGGGGGCCAGCCAGTGGCCGCTGGGCGACTGCCTCGTGAGCGAACGCTACGACCAGCCTTCGGCGGAACTCACCGCAGTGGTCACCCGAGTCCATCCGGACGGACGAGCCATGGCGGCGTTCGTCGAACTGGATCGCGCGACTGAGGGGATTCGGAGCATCAAGCTCCAGGGCTTCCCGTCGCTCGACAATGTGTACGGCGAATGTGCGAATCGCTCCGAGCGTTCCGACCAGGCGATCATCGGCGCGCCATCTGGCATCGTGGCGGGACTGATCGTCGATGCCTACGAAAACGGATCAAACCGCCGTCCCGCGGGCTGGGACAAGCTCGAACAGCTCCTTCACGACATTGAGCCGCTCGAGGCCCGGCCGGCCTTTGGGGAGCCGCCCGTCGACAAACCGAAGGGCGGGGGGCTGCTCGACCGCCTGTTCCGGTGGCTCGGCTAGCGGGCGCGACGGCGACGCAAGACGGCGAGGAACAGCAGGGGGGTGAGCATCCACGCCCGGCTGCCATCGTCGTTGTTGTTGCAGCATCCGCCGAGGGCGGTGCCCGGAGGGCGGGCGGGCGCCGTATCTTTGAACGTCTCGGCGATGATCCAGCCCGTGTTGGCCGAACCGACCCACTCGTAGGCCCCTGCATCGGGTGAGGCACCGTCGCGGGCGACCCGGTTGAAGTCTTCGATCGGGATGTAGGCTTCGCCGAGCGGGGTGCCCGCGTCGCGCGCCCGAGACCCGGGGGACAGGTAGAAATCGAAGTTGTCGATGTCCATGAAGTCGGCGACCCCGCCGCCTTCAATCACGAAGTCGGGACGGACGATCACATCGAAGCCCTCGATGAGCCCCGTGACCACATTGTTGGAGATGAAGTTGGTGGTGTCGGGGGGAAGGTCTTTGCCGTACTTCTTGTAAAAGTCGGGCTCGGACCTCGGATCGTCGTACAACAAGCTTCGGCCCGTCGAATTCGACAGCACGTTGTTGGCGAAGACAAGGCCTTCCCGGTCGAACCAATCCCGAAGGAATGCGCCGTAGCCATTGGTGCGCGCCACGGTGTTGTGGCTGATCTGTACATCGAACAGGGTGTCGCCCTCGTCGTGCGCGAAGATGCCCTCGTCGCCCGTCTCGAAGATGACGTTGTTCTGAACCAAGGCAGGACCGTACACGTCGATCCCGTCGTCCTCGATTTGCCAGATCGCATTGCCACGAGCCACGTTCTGCTCGCCGAACTGGGTGTCGGGAAGGATGAGTCCGTCCGCTCCGGCCCGGAACACCACATTGTCGAAGATCTCGACGGCCTGGGTTCCTGGGTAGAACAGAAGCCCCGTGTTGCCGACGTCATGAACCAGGTTGTTCTCGACGAGACTGTCCTGCATCCAGCAGCCGCCATCCGGACAGCCAACGACGATCCCCCCGCCGTCCTGGACGGGGCCCACCTCGTTCAGAGCGATGCGGATGTTGTTGGTGTCGCCCTCGATGCGAAGGCCACTGTTGCGAACGTTTCGCATCACGCAGTTGGTGACCGTCACGTTGGTTGAATCGGCCACCTGGAAGCCCAAGTGGTTCGTCTTTTCCGGGTCGACCCCTTCGAAGATGATGTCGCTCACGTCGACGTACGCCGAGTTGACGACCCGAGCGACGTAGCCACCGCCACTGCTGCGCAGGACGGTGCCTCCGTCGGGTGCCCCAACGATTCGAATGGGGTTGGCGGATTCGCCAAGTCCCTCCCACGTAACGGTGCCCTCGAGTTCGAACGTGCCCGCTGTGAAGGTGACGGTGTCACCCGCAAGCAGCGAAGACGTGACGACACCTACATCATCGCCCGGTGACACGGTCACGCTTGCGCCGTGTGCCAAAGCAGCCATCCACCACATCGCGATCTCCTCCGTGCCCCGCTATTGGACCGACGGCCCGCCGGTATATCCCCGGTCGTTCCGGGTGTTGTCAAGCGCGTCATTCCACTGTGGCGCCGGGTTGCCCGAGTCGAGCAGGGGCGAACCCGAATCTGGCACGAGGTTGTCGTTGCCGGGATTGGCATCGTCGTTGAAAAACACGATGCCGGGATCCTCAACGAGGTTGGTCTCGTCGAGGGGTTCGCCGTTACCGTCCACAATGGCCCCTGCAAAGTGGACCAAGGTGTTCGTAAGGAATGCCGTGTTGTAGTCGACCACCGCGGTGCTCCCCGGCGCAACGTACAACGCGGATTCGCCATCGTTGGCGAGCATCATGTTGGACGTGATGAGCAGGTCGGCGTTGGCGGGAGCGAGTACGGCGATGGCGGCCCCTTCGAACCCAATGGCCTGATTGCCCGTGAGGGTGTTGTTGTGGAAGGCAAAGCCACTGGGATCGGCTTTGCCACCCAGCACGACCAACGCCCCGCCTTCGCCAAGGGCAGTGTTGTCCTGGAAGCGATTGCGGTTCATGGCGCCTGCGGTGGGTACGAAGCCACGCGTCGCGATCGCGCCCCCGGCGGTGGTGGCGTCGTTGCGCCAGAACCGATTGCCCTCGATGGTGGCGGCGGGGGTGGCTCCGGTCAGGTAGATGGCCCCACCTTCGGCCCCCGTGTTGTCGTCGAACAGGGCCCCGACGATGGTGAGTTCGGCGGGCGCTTCGGCCCGAATGGCTCCACCCTGGGCCGCCGCTACGTTCCCCTGGTAGAGCGTGCCTTCGTCGTCCCGCAGGACCGACCCGGCCAACGTGATGGCGCCGGCATCGTCGCCCGCTTCGTTATCGATGAACGCGCATCCCGGACCGATCGTTAGCGAGCCCGAGGTGACCGCGATGGCCCCTCCGTCGGCCGCGCTGCGGTTGTCCTCGGCGACCACGTTCGAAAGGGTCAGGTCCGCGGTCGTGACCTGCACGGCCCCGCCGTCTAGCGGCACATCGCCCCCTGTGAGGGTCAAGTTTGCAAGCGCCACATTGGCGAAGCCTGTCACCGTGACATGCGGCGTGTCGGCCGCGGCCTCCAAAATGACATCGGTGGGATTGCCCGACTGGCCGGCAAGCGTCACCGTTTCGCCATCGATCGTGACCCCAATGTCGGGGTAGGTGCCCGGCTGGAGGACGACCCGGCGACACACGTCGTCAAGGTTGGCAAGGGCGAAGGGAATCGTCTCGAACGGATCAGCGTCGGTGCCGGCACCTTTGTTGCTGCCGTTGGGCGAAACGACCACGGGGAAGGCGTTGGGATCGTTGTCGTCGCAGTCGCAGGCTTGCGTCACATCGTCGGGGTCGCACGGACCCTGGGGCGTACACACCGATACGCCATCGTTGTCGGCATCGATGTCGTCGGTGCCGCCGTCGCAATCATTGTCGACGCCATCACAGACCTCGATGCCATTGGGCGTGGCCCTCGGCTCGTTGTCGTCGCAATCGCCATCGCACAGCGTGAAGCCATCGTTGTCGACGTCGTTGCGTTCGGCGGTCAACGGATCGCAGTCGTTGTCCTTGTTGGCCTCGTCGCAGATCTCGTCCATGCCCGGATTGACTTCGTCGTCGAAGTCATCACAGTCCCCCTCGCAAACGAGCCAATCGTCGTCGTCTTCGTCGAGTTCATCGGCCAGCAGTTCGTCGTCACAGTCGTTGTCGATGCCGTCGCAGATCTCGGTAGCGCCCGGATAGACCTGGTCGTTGTCGTCGTCACAGTCGCCCTGGGCGGCGGAAAATCCATCACCATCGGCGTCCTCGGCGGACAAGCCACCCACCCCTCGGAGCGTCACCGAAACACTGGGCTCGATGGCGGCGTCGGTGCGCACTTGCAATGCGCCTGTGTACTGCCGACCCTGTTCTTCGGGCTCGATGATCACCGTGATGATGCCGGACTGTCCGGCCGTGATTGTTTGCACTGCGGCTCGGTCGACCGAAAACACATCGGGATCGCCATTGGTCAGCGTCACCGACAGCAAGGTGATGGTGCCGCCGCCCTCGTTGGTCAGGGTGAGGTCCGCCGTCGTTGGGGAGTCCACGGGGGCCACGCCAAAATCAATCGTGAGGGGGCTCACGGTGAGTCGGGATGGCCCTGATTCGCCGTTAAACCCACCACAGCCGACAAATCCCATGAATATGAAAGCCGATGCGGTGCGTATCATGGGGTTTCTTCCTCTTCTTCGGAGAAGTCCGCGAAGCAGATGCTGACGTCGCCCTCCACGACTCGGAAGGCAAAGCCGCTTTCGTCGCTGGCGCGATGGGCGTAGTACACATCGATCGGTGCGACGCCGGCATCCATCTCGAAGGTGTACGTTTCCCGTTCGAACGACTGAATGCCGGGGCGTTCGACCACGGGATCTCCGTCGATGTAGACCCACGAGTCATCGGAAGAACCAACCACCAACGTCACATCGGTGTCGTCCCAGGCCCGAATCCACGCTGACCAGTGCACCGAGAAGAACGACGGATCGCCTTCGAGACCCTCATCGACGCGCCAGAAGTTCCGGCCGAAATCCAGCGTGGGGTCGAAGTCCTCGAACGCCTCGCGTTCAAACCAGTCGAGCTGGGTGGGGTCGGTGCCTGCGGGCGGGTCCGCGGGCCGTGGCAGGACGTCGGGATGGTCGACGGTCAGGTTGTAGTACTGGCCTCGCCACCCCTGAAAGCAGTTCTGCCAATCGGGAGGACCGCCCCGCTCGGGCTCATCCCCCGGTGGCTCGGCCGGAGGCACCACAGGGCCCCGGACGAGGGTGGACTCGCGGCTACAGCCCGTAAACGACAGGAGGACACCGAGCGAAACGAGCATGGTCAGGACTCCTCTGGCGAGCCGCTAAAGGAAGCGCGCCCAATCGAAGGAAACACGTCACAGCGAAGGTATTCTTCAAGCAGCTCCCGCTCGACGGGAAGCATCCCGCCGGCCGGAGGCATCGTCTGATCCCCGATGGCCTCGGCCTCGATCAATTCGGCCCAGAACAACACATCTTCCTCATTGTCGAAGTCGATGCCCATCGGTGCGCCGCCGCGTTGGGCTTCGCGCACGAACTGACTGTGGCAGGGACGACAATGGCGTCCGATCAGTCCGTCCCCCGTGTTGTCGTAGTCGAGCGGGGGTTCGCGGAGGCAGGTGTTCGTGAGCGGGACGCCTTGGCCAATCACCGCATCCCCGCATCCCAGCACGAGGACCATCGAACCCAGGAAAACCGTTCGCACGCAGACTCCTCGGGCAACAATGCCCGAACCCCAGTTTGGGGTTCGGGCGCATCGGGTCTTAGTGTACCGCCGGCACACCTACAACGGTGCGCCAGCGGGGTTGGAGGCTTAGGCGCCGCGGACGATGGCGTCGAGGACGTCCACGCCCGGAAGCACGGCAGACGGATCGAGACCGCCAATCTTCATGAGGGCCAAACCGACGTGCTCGCAACCGAGCATGGTGCCGTTTTTGGACCGTTCGCCCGTCGTGAGGTCGACGGGTTCGGCGATGAGCGAGCCATCGGTGTAGCCATAGGTCCGGCCACCGTTGACGCCGGCCCCCGCTACGAGGACCGAGCCATAGGGCCAGTGATCCTTGCCGCCGCCGCCATTGAGCTTCGGGGTGCGGCCAAAGTCCGACATCGCCACCACGGTGACCTCATTGATGAGGAACTGTGTGGTGTGACCGGGGGTCGTCGAGAGGTGCTCGAACAGTTCATTGAGCGCGGCGTAGAAGTTGTTTTGGGCCGGCGCTTGAACCGTGTTGTTGCCGTGGCTGTCGTAGCCGCCGGGGATTCGGATCATCGCCGTGCGGGCGAGGCCCAACCGGAACATTTCGGCTGCCTTCACCGCGTTGTCGACGATGTTGTTGCCGAGGTCATCGAGACCCGCTTCGAATTCGCGACCTTCGAGTTCCATGCCTCGTTCAATGTTCGAGAGCAGGCCATCGGCACGCTCCCGCGCGAGCCCCTTCTGCTGCGAGGCGAAGTCGGCCACGCGATTGAACACGAACTTGTCGACGATGTCGTCGGCGGGCGGCCGGGCCACCGGAGCGGCCGCGTCGGCGCGACCGTTGATGGAGCCGTCCATCAGCGACAGTAGCGTTCCGCCACCCGCCCGCACGACGGCCTGACCACTCGTGCCGGCGAACGAAGGACCGCTGAACACGATGTGGGGCAGTGGGTACTCGATGCGCGAGTTCGCGGCCAATGTGGTGGGCCAGTCGGCGTACGACGAAGCCGAGGTGCCGGTGAGCATGAATTGAGTGCCCGAATCATGCCCGACGCTGTGGGCGTCGACCCCATTGATGATGGCCGAGTAGCCGCCCCAATTCTCGAAGAACTCGTCGACAGGCAGGCGATTCGGACCGCTCGTCCACTGCAGCCGGCCCTTGGTGCCGAGCGTGGTCATCGGGTCCATGTCGACACCATCGGTGTCGAAGTGCGGGTCGAGGACGGTCGTGGTGTCCCACGCGCCACCGGCCCAGAAGAAGATGAACTTGCGCTCAAGTGGCGCGGCTAACGCCTGTTTCGGGTACCAAAGCCCGGCGCTTGCAAGCAACCCGGCCGAGCCACCCAGGAAGGCGCGCCGCGTCAGCTCGCGCCGGCGCTTGCGCTCGTGAAACGTGGACATCGTGAGCCTCCTTGGGCTTAGTAGAAGAGGACCTGAGGATCGCGAAGAACCGCGGAGACCACGCCGGCCCACGCGAGCGTAGGGGACGCCTCGACCGAATAGAGGCCCTTCCAGACCTCGACGAGTTCCGCCGGCTCCCGCGCTTCAAGGGCGAGCGGACGACCGGTGATGGTGAGGTAGAGGTGCCGGATCTGCTCCTCGAACGCCTCGGGGCTGCTCTGGGGCGTGTCTTCGATGGTCACGAACCGAAGCAGGATGGCCTCATCGGTGCGGCCCGGGTCGAGATCGTGCTGGGCGACGTACCAGGCCGCGGACTGTGCAAGCCGCTCCTGAATGAACGTGAGGCCGACGGTCGGCGTATACTGGCGCTCGGTCACGAACAGGCTGTCGATGCCGCCCGCCAGGGTCGGCAGGCCCATGTCCTGGTTCCGCAGGCCGTCACGGCCGTTGAACAGCCAGGTATAGCCGGTCTTGTCCTTCATGAAGGACGACAGCTGTTCGGGCGAGACCAACTTCTGACCGGCCAACCGTTCGTTGAGCGCGGCTTCCTTGGCGCCCTGAGCGCGGTATTCCTCGTCGCTGACGATGGACAGGACGAGGTCCTTGAGGTTCATGTCGGTGTTGCGGAATTCTTCGGCGTGCACGGACACGGCCGTCCAGTCCGCATCGACCATGTCGCGCTGCGTGAGGCCTTCCCACACGGTCTGGACCGCGCAGTCGGCGAACCGGTCGTCTTCGGCCAGCTCCTGGGCGAATTCGATGATGTTGCCGGTAGGACGACCGTAGTATGCGGGCTCCTTCCCGGCGTAGAGGCGCCAATCTTCCTCGGCCTCGGGACGGTAGAACGTGCTCTCGATGCCCTCTTCGGCGTCAAAGTTGAAGAAGCCGAAGAAGTTCGCCGACATGGGGTCGAGCGACGCGTGACAGCTTTGGCAGCCCGGCGAGATGCTAATCGCGTTTTCGGGGTCGACAATGAGCAGGTCGACCGCGGCCCGGTTGAGCACGATGGGGCGCGACAGGTAGTCGTCGCACAGGAACATCTTGCTCACCGCGTTCGCCCGGTGACGGTTCGCGTTTCCGCCCATGGACGGGTAGCGCTGCCACGTGGTGGTCATGGTCAACATGCCGGCGTGGGGACGCCCATCGTCGTAGGTCGCGGGCACCCAGCCGCCATCGGCGTCGGCGGGGTAGTCAATGTTCCAGAACTGGGCCAGTTCTGCGTTGGCCATCGTGTGGGGCGCCGTGACCATGTAGCTGTAGGGCAGGTCGTTGAGCACGACGTACTCGAGCAGCGACAGCACCTCACCCGCGATGATCTCTGCCATCCGGCGGTCATCGATGTCGCGCAATGCAGGAATGCCGTTGGTCGAGAAATAGGTCTCGCCGGTGCGTACCAGGTAGCGCTCGTTGAAGATCTCTTTGATCCGCGACAAGAACCGCGGGTCGTCGATCCAGGTCTCGGCGTGCTGGCGGTAGAGCACGTCCCGTTCGAGGGAGTTTTCGTACGCCCACAGCTCCTGCTCGGTGGGCTGAACCCCCCGCAGGTCCATCGACAATCGAATCAATTCACTGCGCGCATCAAGGAGGTCGACCGACGGCTCCACCGTCTCCTCCGGTTCGCCGCAGCCCAACAACAACGCGGCCATGAGCCCGATCGGGGCAAACTGCCTCATGCTGCCTCCAAGGAGTTCCGTGGGTGGGAGTGTCGCCCACTCTCCTCGGCACAACAAGGGCGTACTGTCCCAAAACCGCACTTTTCGGGTCTCGGTGATGCGCCCTATGGTGCAATTCCGAGAGGGTGATCGAGGAGCAATCAGACTAAATACGGCCCTTCACGGGGAGTCCAACCCCGGTGATGGCCGGTGCCGGCCACGTTGACGCCACCGCCACGATGGGTTCCCCGGCGGCTCGCCCAACCCTTCCAAACCCGCCCGTGATGGCGATGATGCGGTTCTGCATGGGACCTACCATGTGTTTGTGAGCCCGAGGGCTCGATTGAAGGTCGATTCGAACCGCCTTGTGGGCCGTCGAGTCGGTTCGTGTTTCGTGGAGGGGGTGCGACTCGGACAGAACCGGAATGGGGCCTTGCGGCGTGACCGCGTCCTGGAGTGTCGGGCCGGGTCCCTCCTCCACGACCTCGAATTCCAACTTGCGGCTTGGACCGCGCCATTGGGTAGGCCGAGGCGGGGGAGGAGCTCCCGGAGCGCCGAGTTGCCGCTCAACCTGGGAGCCCACCCATGACCGTGTCTCACGAGCTGTTCGTTGGCATCGACGTCGCGAGCCGGAAGCTCGACGTTTGCTTCGTCGACATCGACGGCAACCCCATTCGCGGGGCTCTGCACGTCGCGAACAACCCCTCGGGGTTCTCCGAGATCAAGCAGGCCATCGAGGCCGTCTCGGACGGACGACGAACCCTGCTCGGCTGCGAGTCGACGGGGGCCTACCACCGCCCGCTGTTGCGAGCGATGGAGCCCCATGTCGACATGATCGAGCTCAACCCCCTGACCATTCGCCGGTTCACCGAGCTGCAGTTGAGGGGCTCCCGGTCCGACCGGACGGACGCCAACTCGATCGCGCAGTACCTGCGTACGTTTCGCCCCTCCCCGTCGACGGTGCCCCAGCGCGAGCGCCGAGACGTGGCGATGGCCGTGCGGCTGCGTCGCAACCGCGTCGAGGAGCGGACGGCCAAGAAGAACTCGCTGCGTCGCTACCTGGGCGAGTGGTTGCCCGGGTTCCTGACCGCGTTCCCAGGCCGAACGCCGCTGTGGGTGGTGGCCTTGTTCGAGGCCTACCCCTGCCCTGCCGAGCTCGCTGCGCTGACGGTCGAGCAGCTGGCCGAGGTCCGGACGCCCGGGGGCGCGCGAATCGGCGCCAAGAAGCTGGCCCGCATGCAGGCGTTCCTCGCGACGACGCTGTGCGACCCCTGGTCGCCCGTTCTCCGGGAAGGGGTCGGGCAGCTCGTTCGCGACCTCGTCCGCGCCGAGCGGGACCTGGCCGAGCTGGAGCGGCACATCGAGGCGGCCACCGAGGACCTCGAGGACTGCCGCCTGCTGCGGACGGTTCCCGGCATCGGGGCGCTGACCGCAGCCGTCGTGGTCGCCGAGGTCGGCGACCTCCGCCGCTTCGAGACCGTCGACCACTTCATCGGCTACTGCGGGCTGTGCCCACGGTCCAAGCAGAGTGGGGACGGGACGGCCACCGGCAAGATGGTGCGCAAGGGCAACCGCATGCTCCGGCTGCAGCTGCTGCTGGCTTCGACCACCGCACGGCGGAGCAACCCGCAGGTCCGCGCCTTCTACCAGCGCCTCCGGGAGCGTGGGAAGTCCGCCAAGTGCGCGGGTGGCGCCGCCGGACGCAAGCTCGCCACGCAGCTCTACGCCATCCTGAAGACCCGGAGGGACTACGACCCCGACCGCCTCTGAGGGGGGAAAGGGTGAGGACGGGGCCGCACCAAAGTCGGTGCCGACGGCCGAAACCAGTCGGGTCCGCGGTCCACCGCCCTCGTCGGACCGTCTAGCCAATCCGCCGGCAAGTCTCCTGCGAGCTTGCCTGATGCCCCCGTGCGACCTCACTTCTCTTCGCCTTCGACCTGGAGGGGGGCGGGCGACGCGAGGGCGGGGGCCGAATGGCCCCTCGCGGCGAACGCCCTCCCGACCGTCGAACCCACTCCGTTGGAGCCCACGTGCAATGCAGCAATCCGCAGAGGCCGATCATCGTGCTTGACGCGCAACGTCATTCCAACTCCTGGGTGCGGCGTAACGAGGCCGGAGCCTGCGTTTCGGGGTTTGAGGCGGTTTGAGCGCAGGTTCCTACCAGGTGACAGGCAAACCTTTTGACCCCCGACTCGAGCCCAGGAAGATAAGCCAGGCACCTTGGTGGCGAGGTGGCCTCCAAGTGAGGCGGTGATGCGCCGCGACGACTTTCGGAGGCCCGACGTGCGTGCAGGTTTGATGCTGGCGATGGCCATCGTGGCTGAGGTGGCGGCCACTTCGGCAATGAAGGCCGTCTCGCAAGGCGGCAGCACGTGGCTCATCGCGATGGGGCTCGGCTACCTCATCGCATTCGTCGGGCTCATCGAGGCCATGCGAAGCATGCCCCTCGGGATTGCCTATGCGTTGTGGTCGGGCTTTGGCACGGTGGGAGCGGTTGCGGTCGGTGCGGTGGTGTTTGGCGAACGCTTTGGGGTACCCCAGATCATCGGCACCATCCTCGTGATCGTGGGGGCGGCCCTGCTCAATCTCACCACCGAGGCCTGACCTCACATCGACGTTTTGACCTTCGGTCGGGCGGCATCGGTGGTCTTCTGCAGCGCCTCATCGGTGTTTCGCGTGTACGCCTCCGAGGCCGAGGTGCAAGGCCCACAGGGATCGTCATGGTGATGGGACTCATGCTGTTCCATCGCCACTTCTCGGGCGACCTCCACCAGGCTGAGCGTTGCGGCCGCTTCCATTTGAGCGGCCGCCTGCTTGGTGAGGCGACGTCCGTCGAGGCTCTGGGGGCCGTCTTCGTCCTCTTCGGCTTCGGCTTCGAGGTTTTCCATCTTCTCGAAGCGTCGGCGTTCGGGGTCCGTCGACCGCGCAGCTTCCGCCGCAGGAATTGGAGCGACCTTCGGTATGGCCGGAGGGCCCGGGTCGGGCCGTTCCGGGGGTGGGTTCACCGCCGGCACGGATTCCGGCAGGGGCGGAACAGTGCTGATCGGGCCGAGTTTCATGCCGGCCGCTTCGGATCACGACCGCTCGCATTGCAAACGAAAACGCTCGATCAATCGCAGGTTGCGGGCGTGGCGAGGTTGGCCGCGCACCCCTCGCAGTCGGCCCCAATGTCGAACGCGTAGGCGTTGTACTCCGTCACGCCGTACATGAAGCCCCGGAGGTCCTCACCCTCGACGACGGCCAGCCGGTCGATGTTGCTTGTGTCGACGATCAGATCTTCGACTTTGAAGAGCGTGGCGGCATCGGGGGTGGGGAGGATGTCGAGCTTGGTTCCCAGGGTTCGAGCTGTGATCAGCGCATCCCTGCGGAGTTCGGTCGGGGGGGCCGCTCCAAAGGAGGGGTCTTCGGCCGGTCGTGCGAACATCCGGTCGCGGGTCAGGAGGGTGCGCGCGGCGAGCCACAGATTGGGGTCGCCAAACGGTGTGTCGTCTTTGTCGCGGCCGCAGCTGCCCCCAATGGAAAGCTGCTGAACGAGAATGGGACGATTCGCGCGAATTCGCCCGGGTTGATCGAGTTGCACCCGCGCGGTGTCACCGGCCAGGGCCAGAGTCGCGACCGGCTCGCAATCGAGGGTGACCACCGTGCCGGGCTCGGCGGCCTGGAGGAGCACGTATTGGTAGGGCTGCTCGGGCCATGGGGCCACCAGCCAGTCCGTGGCCCAGCGACTGAGGGGCGGCACCTGCTCCCAGGTATGGTTTGCGCCTTCGCAGTCGATCGAAGGATCGACCCCGCCGGAGAACACCGCCACCCGCTGGTCGGCATTGACCGTGGTTCCCGACAAGTCGCCCTCGGCCTGAACCTGAATCAGTTCTCCCGCCTGCAGCGTGGTGGAGAATGGCGCGGTGGGCGGCCGCAGGTCTGCCGTGGCGACGGTTGGGGTGATCGTGACGTTCGTGTCGTTTTCGGTGGCCACCACCACGAAACTGCTCGGAGATTCACCAAGATCGTCCGGCACGGCCATCACCCGATGGGTCACGCCGAGTTCGGTGATCGGCAACAGACGTGTCGACTCGGTAAAGCCCTCCCGGTGGTGAAATGCAATCGCGTTCACCGGGTCATCGGTGAGCAATTCGAGGCCAAGGGGAAACACGAAACCGCTTGCGACGGGCTCGAGCTGGGTCTTGGGCAGCGGCACGACCGTGATGCCAGGATTGACGAGGGCCTGCAGCCGGAACCCGGAGGCTTGACCTACGATTTCGGCGCGCGTCGCGACCTGGCTCTCGATCCAGACTTCGAACCTGGCCGGAGGAGCGTCAAAGGGGCTCGCGCTCTCCATGAAACCCAGCGCGAACCGGGTTCCGAGCGTGCTGTAGTCGGGCGAATCCGGATCGACGGGACGCAACCCATCGAAACCCGTATCCTTGGGGGTTCCGTCTAGTTGCTCGACAAAGCCTCCCTCGCGCGGCGGTCGGCTGATCTGGAATTCACGGCTACAACCCGTAAATATGAGTATCGCGATGAGGGAGCGGAGCACGGACACCTCCCGGAAAGGCCTCCATGTTAACGGTTGACGCGTTGGTCCGAGTCGTTTTTGTCCGATGACCAAGCTGCATCGACCCCTTTGGCGATGGCTCGGGCCAGGGCACGCACGCGCGACTCATCGATCTCTTGCTCGGCAAACGGTGACCACGCACAGACGAGGTCGCGTCGGACTTCAAAGCCGAACACTTGGCCTGGGTAGAGCGTCGAAAACCGCCACCCCTGGGTGACCGGGTGAAGCCGATAGGTCGCCGAATCTTCGAGGAGGAGGCCCAAGGGGCGTACGGCCTGGCCCACTGCGGGCACCATACGGGGCGGGCAGTAGGAGGTGCCGCTCTGATCCCGACCGATCACGTCCAGGTGCGGTCGAAGCGGTGATGCAGCGT
The DNA here is from genome assembly GCA_039208735.1 of Myxococcota bacterium. Taxonomy (GTDB): domain Bacteria; phylum Myxococcota_A; class UBA796; order UBA796; genus DRPG01. The sequence goes on from JBCCQY010000094.1 coordinate 26,653, forward strand.
AGATCTCGGGCTCATGCACACGCCGCAGTTCGTTGACGATGTTGGCATCAATACGGGCAATGGGCAGCGACCGGGGACCGTAGGTGTGAGGGTTGAGGGCAAGCCCTCCCGATGCGCACACCTCGGCGTAGGCCTCGTCGGCGGCTTGTACGTAGGCCGCATGCATGTCGGTGAGGCGCCGTTGGTCGCTTGCATTCGTCACATACGGGGGCATGGCTTTGGTCAACCCGGCTTCGGCGAGGTTCTCTCCTTCATCAAAGTCGGTTCTGCGGTTGCAATCCACGAACGTTCGAGGAATCTGGCATTCGAGGAGCAGAATGTGGGATTTGGGCCGTAGCACGAGCCACGCTTCGGCCATTGCTTCGGCCAGCGCCCATGCGCCGACATCGGTGTTGACGTGAAAGAACTCGTGGAGTTGGTCCGGAAACGGGCCTTCGAGTTCGTTGAACAGGGCGTCGTAGTGCGACCTGCGGTCCGCGGCGTGCGGCACCTCGATGAGCAGGTCGGGCACAGCACCTGGATCGCCTGCCGGACCCACTCGATGGTGCACATGAACGACGGATTCGATGCTGGACGGCATGCCTCTCCCGCGGCGGGGCGTTGGCGTGCGGGTAACCCGGCCCCGGCATGCCTTTCGCGGTCCGCAACGCCTGGCTATGGTCGGCACATGCCCGAATCCTCACCGCCGAAAGGCGATCCCGAGGTCGTTGCCGCTCTTGCTGCCGTGAAGGACGTCACCGACTTCTCGGACCGGCTTGACAGGCTCTCGGCCCACTTTGTTGGCCGCCCCTACCTTGCGTTCACGTTGGTGGGTGATGCGACCACGCCTGAGGAACCGGTGGCGCGCCTCGACGGGTTCGATTGCGTCACCTACGCCGAGTCCGTCATCGCGTTGGCCCGTAGTCAATCTCCCTCGGACTTTGGTCGGGAGCTGCGAGCCCTGCGGTACGACCGGGGCAGGGTCGATTGGGCGGCGCGCAACCACTTCATGAATCGGTGGATCGAACGAAACCAACGCGACGGATGGGTCCAACCTGTGTTGTCGTCCGCGCAGGTGAGCACGGGTGAGGTTCGTCATCTCGATCTGCTGTCGGGGTACGAAGCCCAGTCCTGGGCTGTGACCTACGTTCCAGTTTCTGCGCTGGAGCGCTTGGCCGCTGCAGCCGAGGTGGGAGATGTGGTGGCGTTCGTTTCCCGCAAGCCCAATCTCGACACGTTCCATGTCGGACTCTTGGTTCCGCCGCAGGGTGAACTGCCGCTGCGGGTGAGGCACGCCGGTCGTAAGGCCGGACAGGTCATCGAACAGCCCCTACACGAGTTCATCACCATCAACGACGTTCCGGGTCTGCTTCTCGCTCGCCCGGTCCCCCCGCCGCCCGCCGAGGAGGCCGTTTGAAGCCAATCACCGCGGTGCTGTCCATCGAGGACGCACCCGAAGCCACCGCCCAGCGCCTCGCGGCGACCGATTTGGTCGAGCGGATTCTCCTGCTTGTACCCCCAGGTCAAGGGGGTCAGCGCTACGTCGGTCGCATGGTGCTCGACGCGATTGAAACATCGGACCCAGGGTCGGGAAGCACCGTCCACGCCATCCTCGAGCGCACCACCACGCCCGGCCTTTTGCGCCTCGATGGGGTCGTCGATCCTCACCCGACGGCGTTGCGGCGCATGCTCAACGTGATTGAAGGCACCGGGGCGGCCATGGTGTTCGGCGACTACGTGGCCGAGAATGCGGACGGATCGACCACGGCCATCCCGTTGTCCGACTACCTGGGGGGCAGCCTCCAAGACACCTTTCCGTTTGGTCCTATGCAGCTGTGGTCCACGTCGGCCCTGAAGCGCGCGGTGGCGACCCACGGCCCGGTGACCGAGCGCAAGGTGCATGGATGGTATGACGCTCGGCTTAAGGCGAGCCACGAAGGGGCCTTTGTGCGGCTTGCGGAGCCGCTTGCCACCACCAAGCCGCGCGACGTGCGCAGGAGCGGCGAGAAGGTCTTCGACTACCTGACCGCCTCGCGCGAAGCTCAGATCGAGGCGGAGGGAATTGCAACCGAGCATCTGGAGCGCATTGGTGCGCGCCTCACCGGCCCGTTCGAAACGTATGTGGCCGATGGCGACTGGGCCGTCGAAGCCAGCGTGGTGATTCCCGTGCGCAATCGCATCCGCACGGTTCGGGATGCGGTTCGCTCCGCGTTGTCGCAGACGGTGGACGTGAGTTTCAACGTCATCGTGGTCGACAACCATTCGACGGACGGCACCACGGAAGCCTTGCGCGAGATTGCGGCGACCGAACCACGATTGGTCCACGTGACGCCCGAACGCAAGGATCTGGGCATCGGTGGGTGCTGGAACGTGGCGGTGTTTCATCCCAAGGTGGGCCGCTACGTCGTTCAGCTCGACAGCGACGACTTGTACCAGGGCAACGACACCTTGCAGCGCATGGTCTCGCTCCTTCAGAGCGGCTGTGGGCTCGTGGTGGGGTCCTACACGCTCGTCAACATGGAGCTGAACGAAATCCCGCCTGGTCTCATCGACCACAAGGAGTGGACAGACGACAACGGGGCCAACAATGCGCTGCGCATCGGAGGACTCGGGGCGCCCCGGGGCTATCCCACCGCGCTGTTGCGGGAGGCCCCTTTTCCCAACGCCAGCTACGGCGAAGACTATGCCGCCGTGCTGCGGGCCTGTCGCCAGTACCGGATTGGCCGCATCTACGACTCGCTGTACTTGTGCCGTCGCTGGGAAGACAACTCTGACGCAGACCTGCCCCCGGCCACGAAAGCCCGCTACCAGGCCTACAAAGACGGTGTGCGAACGCTCGAGATTGCCGCTCGGCAGCGCCTGTTGCGGCAGGGGGACGCGTGAGCGACTGGAACTCGGCGCTCGTGGATTGGGCGACCGTTGGTGCCGATCCGCTCGCCTCCCTGGGCGACCGCCTTCCGGTGTTCCTCAAGTGGCAAGCCGAGCGCTGGCCACGCTTGGCGCAGGCCCTCGAAGGCTTGGGCAAGGTTCGCACCCGCTCGGTCATGGTGGCCGGGGCCCCTGTTCAGCTGCAATTCAATCCCGGTCGTGCGGTCAACAGCACCGCCAAGGTGGACCCGGCGTCGATCGCGAAGCGCAAGTGCTTTTTGTGTCCCGAGAACCTTCCTCCAGAAGAGAAAGGCATCCCGTTTGGCGAGCGGCTCATCTTGCTTGCGAATCCCGGTCCCATCCTCGAGGACCACTTCGTGTTGGCGCACCGCGAGCACCGGCCTCAAAACGCCCTGGAGGCCTTGGCCGACCTGGTTGAGTTCGCCCAGCGCACCGATGGCGCGTTCACCGTCATCTACAACGGGCCCACTTCAGGCGCTTCGGCTCCAGATCACCTGCACCTGCAGGCGGTGCGGGCGCGGAACATGCCGCTGGAAACGAGGATCGTCGACGCGCTGGGGGCCGATGGAACGGTGGGCACCGAGGTGCTCGATGCGGAGGGGGTGCGCGGATTCCACGATGACGCTGGAGGACGCACAGTCATCGGTCTGTACGGCGCCCCCACGGCCGTCGAACGCGTGGGTCGCCGGGTGTTGCGATTCTTGTCGGCGGGAAGACCCGACGAAGCCCGCCTCAACCTGATTGCGACCGCCCTCGACGCGAGCCGAGTGCTGCTCATGGTGGTGCCTCGCGCCGCCCACCGGCCGCAGATGTACTTCGCGTCGGGAGACGCCCAGCGCTTGGTCAGCCCTGGGGCCATCGACATGGGCGGCGTCATTGTGACGGTGCGGGAGCAGGACTTCGAACGTCTGTCCGAGTCCGATCTCCAGCAGATTTTTTCTGAGGTGTCGCGCCCCATCGCGCCGGACGCGCTTCGCGGCTACCTCGAAGGGGGCCGCATGACCGAACCGCACCTCCGTGTGGGGCTCGCACAGCTCCGCACCACTGCACGCCTGACGCTGCCCGCCGGCTACGCCATCAATGAGGCGTCGGTGCCTGCGGGCGTGGTGGACGTCACCCTGAAGGGAGGCCGCGTCACCGTCCAGCATGAAAGTGGCCCCCGGTTTACGGGTCCTGAGGTGGACATTGCGGGCCCATCCGGCGCCGCGTTCGTGCTTCACGACATGACGGTCGGCGTCGACTTTCACTGGGAACATGACGAAGACCTGAGTTTCGACGGTCGGGTTTCACTCGAATCCAGAGGTGAGACCTTCGATGTGGTAAATACGATTGGTCTTGAGGCCTACCTCAAGTCGGTCATTTCATCGGAGATGAGCGCAGACGCACCCAAGGCCTTGCTCGAGGCCCACGCCATCATCAGCCGCAGTTGGCTGCTGGCACAGCTCGCGGGTGCGGCAAAGCCGGCCGAAGCGCCCCCGGGCCTCCGCCCGATGCTTGGAGGCCAGCGGCTGACGTTGTGGTACGACCGCGAGGACCATCTGTTCTTCGACGTCTGTGCCGACGACCACTGTCAGCGCTACCAAGGCGTGACGCGCACGAGCACCGCCGCTGCGGTGGCGGCCGTGGAAGCGACGCGCGGTCGGGTGCTCACCTACGCAGGTGAGATCTGCGATGCGCGGTTTAGCAAGGCGTGCGGTGGCATGACGGAGGTCTTTGAGAGTGCGTGGGGCGACGAGCCGGTGCCTTATCTACAGGCTTGTGTCGATTGGGAATCGACGGAATGGGCGTTGCCCCTGACCGACGAAGCCAATGCAGACGCGTTCATTCGCGGATCTCCTCCGGCGTTCTGCAACACCACCGATCGGGCGCTCCTCGATCAGGTGCTTCCGAAGCTCGATCACGAGACCACTGAGTTCTACCGCTGGGAAGAGGTGGTGACGCGCGAGCAGGTCCGGGAGTGGGTCAAGGCCAAGGCGGGGGTCGACCTCGGGCCGATTCAAGCCCTCAAGCCTGTCCAGAGAGGCCCCTCGGGTCGGCTCACCGAACTCGCGATCATCGGAGAAGTGAGCCGTCTAAACGTAGGGAAAGAACTCGAAATTCGGCGAATTCTGTCCGATTCCCACCTCTACTCCTCGGCCTTCGTCATCGACGAGGTCGAGGGTGGGTTCCGCCTGCGAGGTGCGGGATGGGGTCATGGGGTCGGGCTTTGCCAGATCGGCGCCGCCGTCATGGCGTCTCGAGGATACGGCACCGACGCCATTCTCGCGCATTACTTCCGCGGAGCAGTGCTCGAGACCCTGTACTGAGGAGGCTCGATGGCGGTTCACTATGTTTCGAAGATCCGCGTCGTGCGGCATCAAGGTCCGGACCGGACGGCCACGATGCCCGGCGGCGAGGACGTTCCCTTCGGCGTGCACGGTGCGATCGCGGAGCACTACGGCGTGTCGATGGAGGGCCGACCCGTCCATAGCGCGACCATTGACTACGTCGTCGCGGCGGCCGCGGGTTGACTCACCGGTACCTTCGGCGGTGCGCTGGAGGCCCGGAAGATTGACGCGAGCAACGGCAAGCTGTGGTCCGAGACCGAGGGCGATGTCGAAAAGGACGACGGGGTGTTGGTCATCAAGCGGGTGCGCGTGACCTACCATCTCAAGGTGGGGGCCGATGCGGATCGGAATGCGATCCAACGCGCCTACGACCATCACGCGCGGTTTTGCCCTGTCTACCGCAGTCTTCATCCCCAAATCGAGTGCACGACGACGTTGGTTCTCGAAGAGGGATGATCCGTTAGTGTTGGCGGTCGAACCTTGCAATAGGAAGGTGCGGGGTGGCCCAGCGCTGCGCTCGGGCTCCTGCAACCTCCCCCGACCGGTCGATCGCTGCGGCCAGCACGCCTTGGTCCAGCATCACGTCCCACACCGTCCGGTAGGCGAGAAGGGGCTCGTCTCGGGCATTGAAGCCACGCACTCGGTCGGTGCCGAGCCAAAGCGATCCGGTGAAGGCAAGGGCTCGCCTTAGGTTTCGGTAGGCGTGATCCCACGTGGGCCATACGCCCGGTTGCCATTGGTTGCCGACGAGGCGCTGGGTACGCCGTTGACGCCGGGTCGGACACACCCCATCGAGACGCGGGGGCCGGGCATCGTCGGTGAGTCGGACGTGCAGGCGGTCGAGGATGAGCGCCCCATCCAGTGCGTAGACCCCATACCAGCCTCGAGGGCACGGTGAAAGACCAGTGACCACCTCGATTCCGTGGGTAGCCGGTTCGAAGAGAGAGTCGCCCACGATTCGAACGAGGTCGAACGAGCGGCCCGCGAAGCGTACTCGATCGGTGATCGGCATGACCCAGAGCGTAGCATGATTCACAGGTGTGCACGCGAAATTGGGCCCGCGTCATCACTTTTCGAACGCCAAGTTCGTACGCCGCTGCGGATCGGCGGGTGAGCAGGTGGGGGATTCCCGGTGTTAGAGACGCTGCTCTCGGCCATCGCTGGCCATTCGGAGCGTCTATGCGCGCGTTGACCTTCAACAAGGCCCGGGAAGACTGGGCCGCGTCCCGAGGAATGCAGCTCGAAGATGTCGAGCTTCCCACCTTGTCCACGCCCCAGGACCAGTCCTCCGTCATCGTGAAAGTGCGGTACGCGGGGTTTTGTGGCACGGACCGAGGCATATGGTCTCGCAAGGCCATGGGGGACATGGTCCTGTCGTCGCTCGAAGCGGAAGCCGCAGAGCGGCGGGTGTTCGGGCACGAACTCCTGGGGGAAATCGTCGAGATCGGCGAACGCGTGGCCCACAAGTACGATTACGCAGTGGGTGACATTGTGAGCACCGAGTCGCACATCGTCTGCGGCGTTTGCTACCAGTGTCGTCGCGGCGAGTTCCACGTGTGCGCCAACGAACGGATCATTGGGGTGTCGATGGACGGGTGCTTCGCCGACTACGTCAAACTCCCCGCCAAGGCGCTGTGGCGCACCGACCTGTCTCGGATTCGACCCGAGATTGCGGCCGTCCAAGAGCCCTTCGGCAACGCGGTGCACGCGTGTCAGGCCACCGATCTACGAGGGCAGACGGTTGCGGTTCTGGGCACCGGCACCATCGGCCTGTTTGCCGTGTTGGTGGCGCGGGGCATGGGGGCTCGCCGCGTCATCGGCATCGAACCCGACGAAAAGCACCGAAACCAGGCGAAGAAGCTGGGGTGTGATGCCGTCTTTGTGCCCGGGCGTTCGCCGGCCGAGGCCCCTTGGCAGGCTGACGAAGCGCTACGCGAGGCGGTCCTCGACTACACCGATGGCGTGGGGGTCGATGTGGCCATGGAGATGTCGGGCCATCCGAGTTCCCTCAACAATGCCCTGAAAATCGTGCGACGCGGGGGCAACGTGGTGTTGTTTGGCCTTCGGAACGGCGATGCCCAGATCCAGGACTTCCACAAGATCATCATGAACGGCATCCAGCTGCACGGCATCGTGGGTCGACGCATCTTCGGCACATGGGAAATGACGCGGGCACTTCTCGAAAACACGAGCAACGGGATTCAGGACGCGATCTGGGAGGTCATCCTGAATCGAGGCCAGGAGAGTGTGGTTGACATTGACGACTTCACGCCGGAGTCGTTCGAAGAGGTGATGCGACGCTTCACCAATCCGATCTTCAAGTTTGCCTAAAGATGGGATGAGGAGGCCGGTCCTCCAGAACGGGGCACAATCCCCGGGTGTGTGACAGCACCAACAGGAGAACCGGCCATGCTCGAGAATAGCGCAGTATCTGTAGGTTTGGACGTGGGTGATCGCTGGACGTACTTCTGTGCCGTCGACCACGGGGGCATCGTTCTTCAGGAGGGCCGCGTTCCCTCGACTACCCAGGGCCTGAACGGGATCATCAAGACGTTCCGACGTGCCCAATGGGTGATGGAAGCCGGAACCCATTCGTTCTGGATGGATCGACATCTCTGTGGCTCTGGAATTGAGAACATCGTCGTGAATCCTCGTCGGCTGAAGGCGGTCTCGGACTCGTTGCGAAAGACGGATCGGTCAGATGCAGCGATGCTGGCTCTGCTCGGCATGTTCAACCCGAAGCTCCTCTGGCAGGTCCGACACCGCAGCTACGATTCCCAGCTTGGGCTGGGGCTTCTCAAGGTTCGGGAACAGCTCGTTCGAACGCGAACCAAGCTGATCAATACGATTCGTGGGTTGGTGAAGTCATTCGGCGCTCGCCTGCGCTCATGCGATACCGCGCGATTTCATAAGTTGCGCCTCGATGTTCCGGACGGACTGCGTGAGGTAGTGGAGCCGCTGTTCGACGTCATCGAGACGCTGCAGACGAAGATTGGAGAGCTGGACAACCAGATTTTGCAGCTCGCGCAATCCAATCCAGCTTCCGAGCGACTGATGAGTGTCCCCGGGGTCGGTCCGATCACATCCCTCGCGTTTGTCCTGGTGATCGATGATCCCACGCGATTCGCAAAGACCCGGCAGGTCGGCGCATACCTTGGATTGACCCGACGCATCGACCAAAGCGGGGACTCGAATCGGGAACTCGCCATCACCAAAGCCGGCGACAAGATGCTTCGTAAACTCCTGGTTCAATGCTCCCATCTGGTCCTTCGTGACAAAGCCCCGGACAATGCCCTGAAGCAGTGGGGCCTCCGGCTCCTCGATCGCGGTGGGCGAGGGGCCCGAGGGAAAGCCGTGGTGGCCGTAGCGAGAAAGTTGGCCACCCTCCTGCTCTCCCTCTGGAAGAAGAACCAGACGTTCCAGGCGTTTCCGGCTGCAGCCTGAACCGGTGAACCCAACCAGGATCCCCCGCTACCGATGACTTCGCCTTCTTCACGCACCGAACGAGCTTCGGCAACTGCGACACGCGCTTCGCATCCTCTGCATCTGCAGGTTGAATGCGATCTAAAGATTGCAGTGCCCGCTCACACGGAGCCCAACATGCAGCGATGGGCCGTCGACTGCGGATGGAAGCCTGGCTGGCGTGAAGATGCGGGCGAAGAACGGGTCGGGTCGCGAGGCTCGGGCGGGGTGAAGCCCCGCGCCCCTCCCGTTCCCACCAGAATCTCGCCCGATCAACTTGACTTGGACTGGCCTCCTCATGGAAGCGTGTGGACAGTTTCCGCATGCGGTCAGAATTCGGCTCTCCAGACTGGACAAGCGAACACTGAACATTTAATCATGCTCCCTCATGAAGGGTCTGGTGCCATTCCTCGACGAACTCGTCGCGCTCGCCGATGCTCACCCCACGCGAGGGCCGGTGGGAGCGTTGCGTCGGTTCCTTGCCGGCGTGCTCTGGATCCTTCGGACCGGCGCGCCGTGGCGGGACCTCCCGAGCGCATTCGGCGCCTGGAACAGCGTGTTCCGCCGGTTCCGGAGATGTGAGCGGTCGGGCCGATGGGCGCGGCTCGGGATCCGGCTGGCTCGCGTCGAG
>JBCCQY010000095.1:0-35613 GCA_039208735.1 Myxococcota bacterium
CGGCGGTGTCGTGCACACTGCACGACGTGCAGCTGCCTCAATCCGCGAGCGCTTCGATGACCGCGTCGCACGTGGAGGCGATGGATTGGCGGAGATCGGCCGGCGCTGGTTTGGCGAAGGTTGGCTTTGAAAAACGCTGAACTTCGGCCCCCTCGGCCTTGAGTCGCTCCTCGATGCGATCGAGGAACACATCGCCGCGGGGCTTGGAGATGTCGAGCAACGCCACCGTGCGACCGTTGAGTTCTGGCAGTCGTGGAAGCCGTTCGCGCTTCGTCGAGCCTCGCTCCGATGAGGGATCAAGCAGGATGCGGTTCATGGATGAATCTCCTTGCAAATCGGGGCGCTTCCAATCGGGGCGGTGACCCACCCTCCGATGAGCATCGAAAACAGGCCGGCCTCGCCCCCACAGTGGACGATGCGCAAGCCGTCCGGCCGAAACTTCGGTACGGATTGGCCGGCGAAGAACGCGGGCATGCCTTCGGCGATACCGCCTGCTCCGCGCACCAGCTCATCACCTGGCCGAATGAGCAGCTCGTGGAGGCGGTCGGCGAGTTGGCGCTTGCTCCACCCCGCTTCGCGGAACACCCGTGCGTGCTCAGGCCCAACGGCGAGGATTGCGTCGAACGCGAGTACGAGCTTGGGGTGGTGCAGGGTGATCAGGTTGGCGGCGAAGGTGCGCGCGAGGGACTCGGGGTCGCGAGACAGCTGATCCACGATCGACCGAGGAGCTTCGCCCGGAAACAGGGTGACGGCGTCGGTGCCCGCTTGCACCCCGAAGTCCGTCGACAACGGCGACCAGGGAGAACCTTCCTCGTCTTCGGCGAAGCACAGGCCGACCTTTCCCGGCTGCCCAAATGTGGCGCGATCGACCTCTCCGGGGCGTCCGCCGCCGACGTTGCGAATCACCAGCTGCAGCGCGCGTCCGATGGTGCTGTTGGCGCGGTTGCCCTGGCCCAGCACGTTCATGCCGCTGTTCATGCCAATGTGGTGCCGGATGGGCCCGTTCACGATCAGCACGGGGGCGGTGGGCATCGTCGTGCACAACAAGCCGTGGGCGTTAAACGCGTCGGTGCAGGCGGCTTCGACCGCGGCGAGGACGACGGGAAGGTACTCGGGTTTGCACCCGGCCATTACCGCGTTGATGGCCACCTTTTCGACCGTGCAGGGAACGAGATCCGGCGGCACTTCCGCAATGATTTCGTCGGGAGCGCGGGTGGTGCCATCGAGCATGGCAAACACCCGTTCAAGCGTAGGGGGAACCAGCGGTAATCCGTCGCTGAACCCTCGATCGTACAGCGCCTCGATCTCATCTTCCAAGGGCCCGACCGACAGGCGCCGGGCTGCGAGAGTGTCCGCGGCAAAGCGAGCTCGCAGCCGCGGAACCACCGCGGGGTCTACGCTCATCGAGCCACAACCGGGGCGGAAGGCTGGTAAATCCTCGCCCAACACCGCTTCGCCGGTAAAGGTCTCCCAGGCGGAACGGTCCCATCCTTCGAGGCGGGCGGTTTCTCGACCTTCTTCCACCCGCAACAGGGTGGGCACCGTCTCGATCTGGTGGTTCCAAGACACGACGAGATCCGTGTCGTCGTGCGGGCCCATGCCTTCGGGGAACGTTGGGTCGTCCTGGGTGAAGACGGTGAGGCCAGGACCCGCGGCAAGTTGAGCGAGAACCGGCGTTACGAGCGTGCAGGTGGGACAATCGCGTTTGACGACGACCACCAATCCATCGGGGAGCGCTGCAGATTCCATGGCGAAGTCTACCGCACGGTCAACGCCGGTCGCCGTTGGCCTTGGGTCGGGCGCGAGGAGCGTAGCGCACTTCAGGAGGGATCTGACTTGCGCCAACGTGCGCATCCAGCCAATCCGTGAGCGGGCTCGCGGCATCAAAGGTCGCTTCGATCAAACGGAGCAATTCACCGTCACGCGGAAGGTCCTCGGCGGGAATCCGACGTCCGGCAAGCAGCTCCTTCCACGACAGCAATCCCGCATGACGATGGTTGCGAGGATAGCCCCGTGGCACGGTGCGCAGCCGTTCCCCTTCGATCTGCAGTCCTGTGGTGATTACCTCGGTCAATGCCGAGGCCAACGGTTCGCCCGCGCGTCCGGCCGCCGCCTTGCGGAAACGCGCAAGCTGGTCCTTCGCAAGGGCGTGGTAGCCCGTGCCAACGTACAGCCCGTGCGCATCGATCTGGACGTACAGTCCTGCAGCCGTGGCGGGACGGTCGACGACCGTAACAGGTGGTCTTCAACGCCGGTCGGTCGGGGTGGAATCGACGGACCTGGAATTGGCGAAAGCGCTTGGGACGACCTCGTCGGCTGGCCGCGAGTCCTTCCAGCAGGCGGTCGAGGGGATCGGAGACGTCATGGGCAAATCGCTCGCGATGCGCATCGAACCAGGTGCGTGCATTGTTCTCGGCGAGTTCCTTCATGAAGGACACCGACGCGATCGAGGGGAGCGAAAGGTCGGAGGCAGCCGTCGCCGCGAGCACATGGAGGATCGAGCGCGGCGATCGACCCAGCCAGTGTGCCGCGTCAGGGTGGGTCACCGCCATGCGACCGGAGGTGAGGTCCTCGTAGAAGCTTCGGATCATTGAAACGACCGGCTTGGCCAGGCCTTGGGCCCGGAGGTCGGCCGCAGCGTCATCGAGGGACTGAGGTGCATAGGCCACTTCGCGGCCGGTCACCATTGACATCACTTGCGCAACGGCGCGCCCGTCGATGGCCACGGGTCCGCCGGCCCGTGTCGCCAAGGAGGCGGGCGTTGGGCGAGCGACCGTTTACCGACACTGGGCCGGCCGTACCGCACTGCTGCGGGATGCCCTGGGGCATGCCAGGTTTCCACCGCCAGCGCCCACTGGCGACCTGGTTCGTGACGCGGTGGCGTTGCTCGGAGCGTTGCGGACCGCGCTCGTCGATGGGCCCCTGCGATCGATCCTGGCCGCCCTCGTCGCGGAGGCCCTCACCGACCCGGATACCCGGGACCTCCTGGATGCCTTGTTGGCGCAGGGTCACGACGGGTTGCGACACCTGCTGAAGGAGGCGCAGCAGGCAGGGCAGGTTGCGCCTGACCTCGTCGTTTTGCAGGCTGTAGAGCTGCTGGGCGGCCTCGTGTTCTATCTGGCGTTTTGTTCGGCCAGGACCTGGACGACGCAGCGCTCGAGCGTGCAGTGCGCGAGGTCTTGCGCCTGGACGCCGCTACTCGGGCCGAGCCTCCGAGATGAACAACCAGCCCCTGCACATCTCGCCTTCGTCTCCGTAGGCGTTCGCCCGCGCGCGAGCCTCGGGGCGATTGTCGTAATGGCACGTGAGCGTCACGATGGCCTTGCGGGGGCGGGAATGGGGGTCTGGAGGACGTAGCATCGTTGTCGGAGTCCTCTCGCTTCCGTACGAGGGCTGAATGCGAGCCAGATCGTTGACGGAAAATCCGACCTCGCTTTGCCCATCGCCCGCAAGCAGGTAGCTCGATGCCTTGGGAATTCACTTGCGAGTCTGTACTGATTCAGAACGTCCAAGAGGTCGGCGCGATGGGCCGCTTGTTCGGAGGAAAGCATGCTCACATCGGCACTGCGTAGGCCCGCTTCCACTTGCATGAGGGGATCGAAGACGGTCGTTTCCGACGCGGAAGCCGTGAGTGGCCACATCCACACCATCGTCATCCTCCATCGTCGTTTATGATGGCACAGGGTCCGTGCGATCGTTTTGGTCCGATGTCGCCTCGGCTCGGAGTAGACTGGGCGAGGAGGCCCCATGGCTTCGATGGCCATCCTACTCATGCCGTTCTTACTCGGGTTGGCGTTGCTCGGGCTTTTTTCGCTGGGCGTAGCGCTAGCGCTGCGCATGACGCGCTTCCAGCAGCATCTCACCACGCCCGAGCGGATTGTTGGTTTGGGTACGTGTACGTGGGGGTGTCCGACCCAGGCCGGCGGCACGTCGACGGTCATGTGGCGATTGTGGGTCGCGCTGGGGGGGCTGTTCGGGGTGGGGCTCGGCGCTGCCTTGGTTCTCTGGCTCGATCTTGGCGCTATCGGATGGGTGGTGGCAGGATGCACGCTGCTCGGCACGGCGGTCGGGGCCGCCGCCGCGTCTCGAGCCCCCTTTGGCGGGGTTCCAACTATGCATCGGATTCGCATTGATGGGTCGGGGCTCTTCGTCGATCACTGCGAAGGGTTCGCCGATGCGCAACCTTCCGTCGAGCAACGGCCGGCTGTGGTGGTGGATCTTGCGGTTCCGTGGGACGACGTACAACGCGTCTCGGCAGCGGAGCCCTTCGTGACCATCGAAGCCCGTTCCCGGACCGTCGTGCTCGGACCGATGCCCAAACGCTGGGTGAACGAAATCGAGACCGAGGTGCTGCGACGCATTGCCAAGACCCCACCCGACGCGGAGGCGAGTGGCGGGAGCTGAGTTCCCCCGCCGGTTCGTGCTGGTGCCGTGTGGCTTGGGGTACGACCGGCATTCGTGAAAAAACTGGGGTTAACGAATTATGCGCAATGATGCGGCAACATCGATTGCGCTAGGTGCCTGGAACTTCCTCGTCATCGAAGCGATAGACCCCGTTGACCACCACATGGGCGTGGGCCAACGGTGTGAGGAAGGACAGCCATCCCTCGTCCACGGGCCGCTCGTCCCGCAGCTTCGTCAAGATGTCCTTGGTCTGGACTGTGTTCCAGAAGACGACCGCGTTGCAGAGCACGCTCAACGCGCTCGCCTTGCTGGTGAGCTGCTCGAGGTCACCGGTTCGGAAGACGCCGTGGTTGCCGAAGAACAAGCGCTTGGCGAGCGCATGACGGGCTTCGCCGCGGTTGAGTTGTCGACGCACTTGTCGGCGAAGCGCAGCGTCAGCGAGGTACCGCAAGAGGTAGGTCGTTTTGACCAGCCGGCCGAGTTCGACGAGTGCGCGGGAGAGCCGTGACCGCTTGCTCGCCGTGAGGCGGCTCGTGCACCTGGGGGAAGGCACCGGCGACACCCGACGGACGGCGCCCCTCGCCGAGTTCACGGGGGCCGACCGGACGGTGCTGGACGGGCTGGTCGAGCACCGGTTGGTGACGCTCGACGGCGAGACGGCCTCCATCGCGCACGAGGCGTTGCTGCGCGAGTGGCAGACGCTGCAGGGGTGGCTGGCGGAGGACCGGTCGGGGCTGCGACTGCGGCAGGAGGTGACGGCGGGGGCGCAGCTGTGGGCGAGTCACGCCCGCGACGAGGGCTTGCTGTGGCGGGGGGCCCGGCTGCAGCGCGCGGTCGAGGTGCTGGCGGATGACGCGACGGACCTGGTGCTCACCCCAGACGAGCAGGCGTTCCTTCAGGCCGGGGTGGCGCGGGACGAAGCGGAGGCCGAGGCAGCCCGGACCCGTGCGCAGGAGCGGCTCCGCGCCGCACGGCGGCTGATTGCGGCGCTCGTGGCGGTGGTGCTGGTGGTCGGAGTGGGCCTCGCCATCACGGGTTTGCTGCTGGTTCAGCTCCAGCAAGCCCTCGTGGCGAGTGAGAACCGAGGGCGGGCGCAGGCGGCGCTTCGGGCTCTGGCGGAGCGGCAGCCGGTCGCCGCGCGCTGGCTGCATGCGGGGGTCCAAGACGTCGAGACGCCAGGGTGGCGACAGACGGCGCTTGACCTGCTCGACCTGCCCGCTCCGACGACCGTACTGCACGGCCACACCGGCCCGGTGATAGCAGCCGCATTCAGCCCCGATGGCCAGCGCGTCGTCACCGCCTCGCTCGACGACACCGCCCGGGTGTGGCAGGCCGACGGCACCGGCCTCCCCGTCGTCCTCGAGGGCCACACCAACGGGGTGACCGCCGCCGCGTTCAGCCCCGATGACCAGCATGTCGTCACCGCCTCGGACGACCGCACCGCCCGCGTGTGGCGGGCCGACGGCACCGGCTCCCCTGTCGTCCTCGAGGGACACACCGGCGGCGGCGGATCTGTCTTTCGGCGGCCAGGAGCGCGAGTGGGCCAAGGTGATGGGTTGTGGGCCGCCGCGTTCAGCCCCGATGGCCAGCACGTCGTCACCGCCTCGGTGGACGGCACTGCCCGCGTGTGGCGGGCCGACGGCACCGGCGACCCCGTCGTTCTCGAGGGCCACGCGGGACCGGTGTGGGCCGCGGCGTTCAGCCCCGACGGGGCCCACGTCGTCACCGCCTCCTGGAACGGCACGGCGCGGGTGTGGCGGGCCGACGGCACCGGCTCCCCCGTCGTCCTCGAGGGCCACGCCGACGATGTGAGGGCCGCCTCGTTCAGCCCCGATGGCCAGCGCGTCGTCACCGCCTCGGACGACCGCACCGCCCGCGTGTGGCAGGCCGACGGCACCGAGGACCCCGTCGTCCTCGAGGGCCACACCGACTCCGTGACGGCCGCCGCGTTTAGCCCCGATGGCCAGCACGTCGTCACCGCCTCGTGCGACCGCACCGCCCGTGTGTGGCGGGCCGACGGCACCGGCGCTCCCGTCGTCCTCCAGGGCCACACCGACCGCGTGACGGCCGCCGCGTTCAGCCCCGATAGCCAGCGCGTCGTCACCGCCTCGGACGACCGCACCGCCCGCGTGTGGCAGGCCGACGGCACCGGCGCCCCCGTCGTCCTCAAGGGCCACACCGGCTTCGTGAATGCCGCTGCATTCAGTCCCGATGGCCAGCGTGTCGTCACCGCCTCCCGGGACCGAACCGCCCGCGTGTGGCAGGCCGACGGCACCGGCTCCTCCGTCGTCCTCCAGGGCCACAACGGCGTGGTGATGGCCGCTGTGTTTAGCCCCGATGGCCAGCGCGTCGTCACCGCATCCTGGGACCGCACCGCCCGCGTGTGGCCCTGGTCGCCGGACTCCCTTCGCCAGGCCTTGCTCCGCGAAACCGAGCCTTGCCTCGCCGAGGCTCAGCGCGTTCGGTTTCTCGACGAACCCGTGGACGTGGCCCGGGCCCGTTACCTCGGCTGCCTCAGGGCCACCGACCGTCTCGACAACCCGAGCGCCATCGTCGACCACGTGGTTGACCCATGGGACGACCCGCACCAACTCCAGCCGCCACGCGCGCACAGTCGCGGCTGGACCCGATGGCTCGCCGGGCTCACCCTGGGAAGGCCAAGGTCGCTATAGGACAGCACCACCCACGCGCGATGCCGAGGTGGCGGTAGAACTCGTGCCGCTATGGGGGAGGAGGGACCGTCTCACTCTGTCAAGGGGCGGGCAGAATCCACTGGGTGTTATTGCTTGTACAAGTTGTACAGGATGGTGCATGTCACGAACGCTCAACCTCGCGGAAGCACGAGCTGCGCTCTCTCGATTGGTCGAGGAGGTCGCCAATGGTGAGGAGATCATCATCGCCAAGGCGGGCCGGCCGCTGGCGCGTCTCGTTGCCCTCGCGGACCGACCCGAACGTGTGATTGGCGTGTGGAAAGGCCAAGGCTGGATGGCTGACGACTTCGATGTCCCTCTTCCAGAGGACATGCTTGATGCCTTCGAGGGGTCGGATGGGTGACCGACTGTTGTTGGATACACACATTGTCTTGTGGTCGATGTTTGGGGACGTTCGCCTGACCTCGAAGACCACCTCCGCGATTCTTGCGGCAGACGACGTCTTCGTCAGCGCGGCCTCAGCGTGGGAAGCCCAAATCAAAGCAGGACTCGGTAAGCTCGAGTTGCCGGAATGCTTCGCGGAAGGAGTCCGCAAGAGTGGTTTTCAGGAGCTTCCTGTACACTTTCACCACACTCAGCAGCTCGCCCACCTCCCCGCTCTCCACCGCGACCCCTTCGATCGCCTTCTGGTGGCGACCGCGATGGCAGACGGGCTCACGTTGGTCAGCGCCGATGCAAAGATTCTGGCTTATCCAGGCTCGCTCCTCGACGCGCGCTGACCTCACGCCCTGAACAACGCGCTTCCGACCTACTTGGGGTAGGAGCGGCGTTCGCGAAAAATGTCCTGGTAAGCAATTATGCGCAATGTAGCGACGGCCCAACCACTGGAATCGAGCATGGGTCCGCTCCTCTACAGATCGAACCTATGCGTGATTATCAGCGTTGGTTCGTCAGGACTCTGCGCGTAATTCGCTAACCCCATAAATTTCGCCGATGCCGGTCGTCCCCCGGCTTGTCGGTGCTACGGCGTCGGGGCCGGTAGTGCTTCGTCGAGGAGCTGAATGGGATGCCGCACCGGACGGTCCGTGTGGCGTCCAATCTGGATGGCGCAGCCAATGTTGCCCGCGGCGATGACCTCGGGGTCCGTCGCTGCAAGCGCAGCTGCCTTCTGGGTTCCAA
This sequence comes from Myxococcota bacterium, assembly GCA_039208735.1. Taxonomy (GTDB): domain Bacteria; phylum Myxococcota_A; class UBA796; order UBA796; genus DRPG01. The sequence goes on from JBCCQY010000095.1 coordinate 8,235, forward strand.
GCGAGGTCGCCAGGGCGGGTTGGAGCAGGTTGTAGGTGCCCGCAGATCCGCAGCACAAATGGGGATCGACAGGTTCGAGGACGGTATGCCCGATCCGCCGAAGGAGCGCTTTGGGGACCTCACGCACCCCTTGGCCGTGCTGCAGGCTGCAGGCAGCGTGGTAAGCCACGCGTCGAGGTTCGGGCGCTTTGGCGTCATCCGGCCAGCCCAACGTCTCGACGGCTTCGAGCACATCGCACGACAGCTCCGAGACCCGAGCCGCTTCGGCCGCGAGCGGATCGTTGCGCAGCAGGTGTCCGTAATCCTCCAGCATGGTGCCGCAGCCCGAGACCGTGCTCACGATGGCGTGAAGCGTCCGCAAGTGCGGACGCAGGGCCTCGACGTTTTGTCGTACGAACCCCAGCATGGCGTCGTGTTGACCGAGGTGATGGGGCACCGCGCCACAACATCCCAGCCCGTCGATCACCACGACCTGGGCGCCTAGCCGTTCGAGCACCCGCACCGTCGCGTCGTGGACATCGGCGTCGAGGACCGACTGGACGCACCCCACCAGGAGCGCGATGCGAGGCTTCTGCGGGTCGGGCGCCGGCGCGGGGGGTGGGATCCAGCGGCGAACGGCCTTCGCGGGCGCCAAATCGATCATGGGCTGCAGAAAGGACGGTAGCCACGGGGCCATGAGGCGACCCAGAGGGGCGAGCGCCAGGGCCCAGCGGAATCGTGCGGGATACGGCAGTAACCAGCCGAGGAGGGCGCGCTGAAGCCGCTCGGGCCACGGCCGCACCGCTTGGGATTCGATGGTGGCTCGAGCGTGGTCCACGAGGTGCATGTAGTGGACGCCCGAAGGACACGCGGTTTGGCATGCGAGGCACGACAAGCATCGATCCACGTGATGGATTACGGCCGGTGTCGCCTCCCCCCGCTCGAGAAGGTCTTGCATGAGGACGATGCGCCCCCGAGGGCTGTCGAGTTCACTGCCGACCAGCGCATAGGTGGGGCAGGCGGCAAGGCAAAACCCGCAATGCACACAGTTCCGCAATTGCTGGGCCGCCACTCGAACATCGGGATCGGCCAGTTGTGCCTCGGTGAACTCGGTTTTCATGCGGGTCCTCGACGGCCCGGTTCCAAGATACCCGCCGGGTCGAACTGGGCTTTGATGCGTGATTCAAGCGTGCGGACGCCTTCGCCGGCCGGCTGGAAGACCGGAACCTCGGCTTTGCGGGCGTCTGAGGCTCGGATGAGGGTGGCATGGCCCGTCACCAAATGGCGGCGCACGTCTTGCGCGGTCGTGTAGCCAAGCCAGATCCGGCCTCCCCCCTGGTCGAGGATGAACCGGTCGGGAGCCGTAGCCTCGATGAAAGTGGCCGCCTCGGCGGGGGGGACCGAAACACGCCAAACCTCGTCCATGCCGTTGACCGCGGTGGCGTCCCGAATGGCGGCCCAAAAGGCCAACGAAGCATCATGGTCGGTGACCTCATCGGCCTCGAGGTGTGCCCGAAGCGCTTCAGCGCGGTGAGCGACCGAGGATGTGGGTCCTTCGACTCGCACCGCCGCGGAGCCGTCGACGAATGCAGCCCCTGTGGGGTCATGCGGGCTCGCGAGGGCTGCGGTCAAGGTCGCCAAGGCCTGCGCGGGCGACTGGCCATGTTTCATCACCGTCTTTGTGGCCTTAGGAGCTGGCCACACCTTGACGTGCACGCAGGTGAGCACGGCCAACGTGCCAAAACTGCCGCAGAGGAGCTTCGAAAGATCGTAGCCCGTCACATTCTTGACCACGCGACCGCCCGCGACGAAAAACTCGCCCCTTCCCGTCACGGCCTCGAAGCCCAACAAGTGGTCGCGAGCCGCGCCGAGCCGAAAGCGTCGCGGGCCACTGTCGTTAATGGCCAATGCACCGCCCAGGCTTCCCTCGAGACAGGGTTCGAAGGCGAGCATCTGCCCTTCTGCCTGTAACACCGCCGCAACCTCAGCCAGCGGGGTGGCGGGGTGCGCTGTAAGGAGGAGTTCTGAAGGTTGGTAGTCGAGGATTCCGTTCAAGCGCCCGAGGTCGAGCACCGCGTCGGCCTGGGTCGGATGACCGAGTCCGTCTCGCGTGCCCAGGCCACGGACGGCCAGTCGTTCGCCTCCGGCCGCCGCCTCGCGGATCACGGCGGTGACGGCTGCGGCATCATCGGGGGTGTAGCGCTGCACCTAGAACCTCGGAATGCCCGCGTGGCGGGGGTCACCGTGGTGCACATGCATGCGGCCGCCCTCGGCGCACCGGTGGAGTGTCGGAAATACTTTGCCGGGATTGAGGAGTCCTTCGGGATCGAAGGCGCACTTCAGCCGTTGCATGACCTCAAGATCGGTCTTCGAAAACATCTCGCTCATCAGCGCGCGCTTTTCAACGCCGATGCCGTGTTCGCCGGACAGCACGCCACCCACCGCCACGCATGCCCGCAGGATTTCGGCGCCGAGCGCTTCGGCCCGCTCCACTTGGTCGGGCTGCTGCGCATCGTAGAGCACCAAGGGATGGAGATTGCCGTCGCCTGCGTGGAACACGTTGGCCACGGGAAGGCCATGTTGATCGGATAGCTCGCGAATGCGCCGTAGCACCTCGGGCAGGGCCCCTCGCGGAATCGTCCCGTCCATGCAGTAGTAGTCAGGACGAATGCGGGATGTGGCGGGAAATGCCGCCTTGCGTCCGCGCCAAAACTGGAGTCGTTCCGCCTCGTCGACGCTCGCTCGGATCGAGGTCGCCCCGCACTCCTTTGCGATGGCCTCGACCTGGGCAGTGCGTTCATCCACCTCCACCGCGGGTCCATCGAGTTCAACGATCAGCAGGGCTTCGGCATCGGTGGGGTAGCCAGGCGACGCGCCGGTGGCGCCAAGAAAGCCCTCCACGGCCTCGATGACCATCCGGTCCATCATCTCCATCCCCGCCGGAACGATGCCCGATCCAATGATCGCGGCAACGCAGGCGCCCGCCGCTTCTTCGGATGCGAAGGCGACAAGCAGTGCGCGGGCCTGGGCCGGAGTCCGAAGGATGCGCACCGTGACCTCGGTCACGATTCCCAACAGCCCCTCGGAACCCGTGACCACGCCGAGCAGATCGTATCCGCCGGCATCGAGATGCTTGCCCCCAAGTCGCACAACCGTCCCATCGATCAAGACCAGTTCGACCCCAAGGAGGTTGTGGGTGGTGAGTCCGTACTTGAGGCAGTGCACGCCGCCCGAGTTCTCGGCGACATTCCCGCCGAGGGAGCAGGCCACTTGAGACGAGGGATCGGGAGCGTAGTACCAGCCCTCGTCGGCGACCGCCTTGGTGACCGCCAGGTTGGTGACCCCAGGCTGGGCGACAACGCAGCGATTGTCGTAGTCGATGTCGAGGATCTGATTCATGCGGGTGACGGCGAGGGTCACTCCTTGCTCGTGCGGCAGGGCGCCCCCGGACAAGCCGGTCCCCGCGCCCCGAGGCACGAGGGGCACCCCCAGCTCATGGCAGGTCCGCAACACCGCCGCGACCTGGGCCGTGGTGGAAGGTAGTGCAACGGCCAGCGGCAGGGCGCGATGCATGGTTAGGCCGTCGGACTCCCAGGCGCGGCGGGCGACGGGGTCGGTGATGACGGCATCGTCAGGAAGGATGGCACGGAGTCGGCGAACCAGGGCAGGGTCGATGGCGGTCATAGCGATGATTTTAGGTCCAGACTCGACCAGGCGCGATGTCGGACGGAAAAACAGTGCCACCGGATGGTGCCTCAGTCGACCGTCAGTGGGACCTCGAGCCAGTCGGCTCCGCCCTGCCCGTCGCGCACCACCACGACGACGATGCCCTTGAAGGCGGCGTCTACCGCGAGTTCAAGGCTCCCGTCGCCAAGAATGTCGGGGCCTCCCCCGGGGGGGCCGTCGACCGCGACGTTGGCATCGGTGTACCAGCGGACGCTCGCGTTCTCGTCGTCTTCATCGTCTTCGAACGGCACGTCGAGCACCGCGACCTGGTCGATGTCGAGACCAATGCTGGCCACTTCCGTGTCGTCGACCCGGATGCCCCGGATGCGGGGATGGGTGTTGGGTTCGTCGGAGGCCACGTCGAGCGTGAGGGTGGCTTGCTCGATGTCGTCACCTTCCGGAGGCACGCCGTACGCCAATAGGCCCACCTGAGAGACGCCTTCGGGGGCGATCGCCAATACTGGCATTCCGGGTTCAACTCCCACGATGCCTTGCTTTGCCGCGAGCTGTCGCTGGGCGGTCTGCGCCTTGGGTGTCAGGTCATCCCAATCGAGCTGCGACAGCTCCGACACGAGCGGTGCGGTGGGGTCGCAAGGGAAGGCACACCAGACCACGGTGGGAGTCCCCGAGGGAGCGTAGGCGTAGGAGGTGACCGTGTAAGGCGCTCCAATGACCGGCTGCGCAGGTTCCGCTCGAGCGGCCAGGATGCGGGTGCGATCCAAGATGGACTCGTTCGGCAGGTCGAGGGAGCAGGCAGAAAGCGCCAAAGCGAAAACGAACCACTTCATCAGAGCCTCAAGTCGAGCTGAAGACCGGGGGACGGCAAGAAGGGCAGTCCACTCACCGGAGTGGCGCTGCTGAAGTCGTAGGCGTCGATCAAGAATTCCGGGTTTTCACCCGTGATGACGTTGAGTAGATCGAGGTAGATCTTGGCCTGACCGCGCCGGAAGTTGAAGGTCTTCGACACCCGAAGGTCGAGCGCCATGTACGGGTCGAGGCGGCCCGAGTTGACGTCGCCCGACGGAATGCCGGTGTACGTCCCATCGGACAACTCGAAAATGCCCCCTTCGTAGGGGGTAAAGGGGTTTCCGCTGGTGTACTGGAACCGAAACCCGAAGTCCCAGCCTTTGCGCAGCTGGTACCCCGCAATCGCGATGAGATTATGGGTTTGGTCGAGCCCGAACAACACCCAGTCGTCGGAGGCCTCGGGGTCGTCGATGCGCTCGGACCGTGACAGCGAATAGCTGATCCAGCCGAAGAGGGGCCCGGTGGGCTCTTTGCGGAGCAAGAACTCGAGGCCGTAGGCTCGGCCGATACCGTCGTTCATGAAGGCTGGGGCGCCAAACTGCTGAATAGCGATGTTCGACATGGAGCGGCCGTAGGCCACGGCGTCGAACGTGGCGACGTCGCCAAGCTTCTGCTCGAAGCCAACCTCGGCGGTCAGGGCGCGTTCGAGGGCGAGCGGGGTGTCGGGCGAGAACGCGAGCGCCTGAGCGGACGGCATCTGGTGGCTCAAGCCCACGCCGCCTTTGAGGGTGGACCCTTCCACGACGTTGAAGCGAACGCTCCCCCGAGGGGACAGGCCAAACTCGGGATCGAGGCCCTGGCGGAACATGCTCTCGGCCCGAAGGCCCGCACTCATGACCAGCCGCTTTTCGTCGCGCAACGGCCGCAACTGCACCTCGGCGTACGGGTCGGGCTGGGTCACCCAACGGGCATCCGTGGCTTCAAAGGCCTGATTGGGATCGCCCGCGGTTGGGTCGAAGGGAAGCGTCGCGTCGATCTCGAGATTGGAGCCTTGGATTTGTGCACCTCCTACCACGACCCACATCGGATTGGGCGTCCATCGGGCTTCGGCGCGAAGGCCGGTGCGAATGCCCTGCTCGATCACGGAGACGGCGGTGCCCAATCCGACCTGGTCATTGTCCCACCCCACGGCGGGCTGGACGAGCAGTTTGAAGCGGTTCGACGGTTCATAAACCCAGGACGCGACGGCACGGTGGGAGGTGGTGGTCGAGGTGATGCCGAAGTCGCTGTCGTCCGTGCCGATTCGGTCGTTGAGCCCAAATGCGATCAGGCGAAAGGTGTGGGGTGACGTGTTGAGCGTTTGAAACTGCACTTGGTAGTCGAACCAGGCAGGAAGTACGAAGTCGTTCGCCAAAGGCGCCAGCACCAAATCGACGTACGAGCGTCGAATTGCGCCGGCTACCCCTACCGCATCGTTTTTGCCCAGCGCCCCTCGGAAGGACGCGGAAGCATCCAGCAGGTCGGCTTGGGCGGTGAGTTCCCACTCGTCGCTCCAGTCTGCTCGGGTCTGGATGTCGACCACGCCCGAGGTGGTATCGCCATAGCGGGAGGGGAAGATGCCAGGCAGAAAGTCGACTTGAGCCACCATGGAAGGGTGGATGACCGACCGGTAGCCGCCCACGTGGTAGACGATGGGCACCTCGACCCCGTCGATGAGGACCGTCGTGTCATCGTCGTTGCCTCCCCGAATGATGAGCTGGCTACTCCCAAAGGGCGGACGAGCGGCCCCGGGAAGGGAGGTGACCACACGCACCGGATCCCCGAAGCCGCCGGGCACTCGTGCCACTTCGGCGGACGTCAGCGTGCGCGTGGTCACGATGGGGTCGGGCTCGTCGTAGTACACGACCACGACCTCACCCACCTCATACGGCACCATCGTAAGGTCTAGGGGCGTCATGCCCTCGATGGCGACGTAGCTCACGGTGAGGTTTTGGTACTCCGTCGCATAGACTTCGAGGGAACCGGGTCCTTCGGGGACGTCGAGCCGAAAGGCGCCTTCGAAGTTCGACTGGGTTCGAACGACCTCGCCGGCCTCGGTTCGAACGACCACTTTGGCCGCTTCGATCGGGGTTTGCATCTCCTCATCGAACAGAGTCCCGGTCAGCTCCACCGCCCAGGCAGGGGAGTTCCCGAGGCCCATGAGGGCCATCCATTGCACACGACCTCCGCGACTCGAGCGCAGCTTATGCGTGGACCGTGGAGGAACTGTGGAGGTTGTCGACTACTCGCCGAGCGCCCAAATCCGCGCGACCAGGTAGGTCGACATGGCGGAAAGGCCTGGCGCAATTCCCAAGTGGACGCGCTCATATCGAGGGCAGAATTTTGCTTTGAACGCGGTCAGGCTCCGAAAACCAAACCAGCGATCCGCAACGGGGCCCTCCCACGCCCATCGCATGGCCAGGCCGAGCACGCCGGGGACTTCGTGGGCGGTGCCTTCGGCCAGCGGGCAGGGCCCCAGGCTGACGCGCTGGACGCCTTCCGTGCGCAGTTGCTCCATCGCCGACACCAACAGGGCTTCCATGCTGCCGGGACCGGCCTTGGGATGCCGGCACATCACGTCCAAGCTGGCCGCGCCGTCGGGTCCGGGGAGCACGGTGCAGAACGCCTGCACGAGTCCGTCGTGATGGGCCACGAAGGTCCGATGTCCGAAATACGTCGAAAAAACCGGTCCGCCCGTAAGCCAACGCAGCTGCCAGGGCACGTCACGAGCGCGAAGAAAGGCTCGCCAGGTGGCTTTGAGCCGCTCGGCCCATGCCCGAGGGTCGACCTCCTGTACGACCACTCCGCGGTTGCGGGCTCGGTTGCGCATTTGCCGCAAGTCGGCGAAGCGTTTTCCTTCAAGCGTAAACTCGTCGAGGTCGACCCATGCTTCGACGCCGACGGGCATCGTCTCAAAGCCCGCGCTGCGAGCGGCGTCCAGGTCTGGCTCGCGGACGGGGTAGACGGCCTGACGTCGGATGCCGAGCGCATTTGTCGCTTCGCGAAACTGGGCGAACGCGGCGGGTCGGTCGGGGCCGTGGACGCCGCCGACGGCGAGGGCGGTGGCGCCGCGGGCCGCGAAGCTCGTCCACGTGGTTTCGTCGCCGACGGTGGCGAGGCCGGGCTGAAGAGCAAGCCAGCCTTCGGGTCCGGCTCCCGACAACAGGCGCCGGTGGCGAACGGCAAGGGAGATGTCAGGCAGTTCGTTGGCGCGTGACCATCCATCCACGAAACGCGCCGGCCAGGCTAACCATTGCCGAAGCCAGTCGCCCTGGACTACCGGAACGGGAAGGGCGGGCGGGGCAGCGGTGAGCGTGGTCGAGCTGGCCAAGTGGACCTCCATCCACTTCACTAGACACGCTGGTTGGCCCAACCACCACCGTGTGCGCAAAGGGCACACATTGACACAAAGAAAGACGGCAGAACGCTCACGCAGCTCGGATGACCTCCGCGTCATCGTTCTCGCGTCACGAAGCAACGTCCAAAGGCACGTCAGGCTCCAGAAACCAGATGGTGTCCTCGCCTGGGCGTCCCGTCACGGAGTAGACCAGGCCCATCCCCCGCATGCGCGTCAAGTGAGAGGCGACTAGCGTGAACAGCCGAGCGTCGATGCCCTTGATCCGGCTCGGCGGGGGCCCCTCCCTTTTCAGGCCGCGATTGATGAGTTCGATGACGAGTCGGGACGTAGGTGACCCTTGCCAAAAATCCAAACCGATTTGTTCATGCAGCACCTTCTCAATGGCGTCGGGCGTCACGACCCCCCCCTACGAGGGGAATCTGTCCGTAGATCGAAGGGCCAGCCATCCTCATCTTTCCACGACGAGGTCCACGACGATGCGTACACCCCGTTATACCGACCGGCTGGTTATCCGCCCGTTCCGCCTCGAAGATAGGGCAGCCGCGTCCAAGCTGTGGGCCGTCACCTTTCATGCGACGCTCACCGAGGAGAGACTCCTGTGGATGGCGCTCACCCCGGCCCAGCTCGAAGACCTTCAACAGCCCCCGATCGGCGATCGAGCCGTGCTCCTTCGCGACACGGGCACCTTGGTCGGTGTCGTCGGGCTCACGTACACCAATGGTCCGTATTCGCTGCTCGACGTGACGCCTCCCGTCGGGACCTCCCTTCCTTGGACGCTGGAGATCGGCCTGTTTTGGGCCGTTCATCCAGACCATCGAGGCTGCGGTTACGCCACCGAGGCCGCAAGGAGCATGATCGGTCTGGCCACGGACCATGTCCGCGTACCTCGCGTCATCGCCCACACCGAACACCACAACACTCCCTCGCGTGGTGTGATGGAGCGTCTCGGAATGGACATCCAGAGCTTCCACGACGTTCCCCACGCACCCTGGTTCCAGATCGTCGGACAACTGCCGACACTGCAATCCCCAGGGTGAACGACGGGCGGGCGCTCTCGGTGGCGCTCCGCGCCGACCAGGCGGTTTCCATGGCCGCAAAGGCTCGTGACGCATTGTCCGGATTTCCGGACAATGCCCGGACCATCGGGATGACCGCGTCTCGACTAGATTGTCATCGAACGACAATGCGGAGGTTGCGAGATGGTTGGACTGTGGCTTTGGCTGGTCGCGACAGGGTGTCAGCTCAGCCCCGAACAGCAGTGGAGGGACTGTGGGTGCACCGTCGACGAGGTTTGCGTCAGGTTCGTGGACGGGACGGAGTGTGTTGCAGCACCCGAGGCCTGTGACCCCGACCCGGGCGAGTGCCTCGACTTCGACGACGAGGCGTGCTCGCTCGCGGTCGACGGGCTGTGCGGAGACGACCGTCGCGTGTCCTCTAGCTGTGGCCTTGACCCGGACGGTGGCCGGAGACGGATCGTCGGCTGCGAGGCCTAAGCTCGCTCAGGCAGACCGGATCGCGGGTCCAAGCAGCGCGGTCAGCTCGCGAAAGGCTTGCTGGACGCTCCGCTCCTCGAGGACGTAGGCGGGCAGCTCCTGCGCCGAGAGCTCCTGCCAGAGCTGGCCCGCCAGGCGAGGGTGCCCCGCTCGGTGGAGGGCTTCGATCCGCTTCGCGCGGATCAGCACCCGCTCATCGAGGTGACCCACCGCGGCGAGCCGTTCGTCTGCGCGCTCGGCGACTCGCACCGCCTCGTCGTAGTTTGCACATGCCACGTAAACCCGGGTGAGCAGCCACAGGGACTGGCCTTCGAGCCTCGGCAGGCCGGCCTCGATCGCGACATGTCGGGCTTCGATGGTGTGTCGCCGGGCTTCGTCGAATTCCTCGCGCTCGAACGCGATGGCTCCGAGGTTCAGGAGGCTCACGGCAATCCCGTTGCGGTCCCCGGCCTTCCGAGCCCATTCGAGGAACGCTTCGTTGTGAGGCTGACCGAGCTGAATGTCGTGCTCGGAGGCGACTGCCGCGAGCGCGAGATCCATGTAGGCCGTCTGGTTGCGGTCACCGACGACCTCGAAGTGGAGCCGGGCCTCGAGATAGGCGCCTTCAGCACCAGCGACGTCCCCCGTGAAGAACAGGTAGTGGCCGAGGTTGGCGCAAGCGAAGGCTTGCCCCCGGAGCCAACCCGCACGGCGCATCTGCCGGGCCGCGAGGCGAATCGTGGCGACGGCTCGTGTTGGGTCTTCGGAGGCCCAGTGGACCCCGGCGAGTTCGTATGCGACGAGGGGATGGTCGGGCGTCAGCGCTCGGGCACGCTCGACGAGACCCCGAGCCTCTGCGCCGCGCCCGGCCACCGACAGGGTATTGGCGGCAGCCAGGTAGGCGGCGGACTCGATGTCGGAGGCCCGCGCAGCGGCGGCGATGCGGGCCGCGCACCACAGGCGATCGACGATCTCGTCGGTGGAGCCGAGCAGCCGCCCCTTCATGAGCTCGAGTTCCGCGTGTTGTCGTGGAGTCAGGCGAGCCAGGCCGAGGGCGCGGTCGACGAGTCGGCCGGCGACCGACTTCGCTCCATCCATCCGCAGCACGTGCGAAGCCCCGAGCACCGAGGGAACTGCGACATCCGCGAGCTGGCGCGCGACTCCGAACTCGAAGGCCGCCAGCAGGTTGTCCAGCTCGATCGTGAGCCGTTGTGAGGCTTCGACGCCATCGGGACCCTGGAGGCGACCCCGGGCGGTGGTGGCGATGTTGGCGTAGACCTCGGCGTGGCGTCGCCGAGCTCGCTCGACCGCCTCGTCGCCGCGCGCTGCGAGCTGATCACTCGCGAATCGCCGCACGGTATGGAGAAGCCCCAGGCGAACTCGGCCGTCCGCCACGAGCGATCGCGTCAGCAGCGACGCGCTCAACAGCTCGTCGAGCTGGGCCACGGCGCGAACGCCGGTGAATTCGTCGATGTTCTCGGCCTCGAAGCTGCCCGCGAAGACCGAGAGTTCGGCCAGTACGGTCCGGGCACGCACATCGAGCCACCGCCACGACCATTCGAGGGTCGCCGAGAGGTCGAGCGTTCGGTCCAACGTGCGGAGGAGCTGGGCCGGTCCGAGGCTGCCGAGCCTCGCCGCCGCGAGTTCGAGCGCCAGGGGTAGGCGGTCGAGGCGAACCGCGAGGGCTCGCAGGGCCGAATCGCCATCGACCGAGTACCCGCGCTCCTCGGCGCGCAGACGCATCAGCGCCACCGCATCCGCCTCCCGAAGCGGCAGCAGCTCGAAGACCTGTTCTCCCGGCTGTCCGAGCCGTCGTCGCGACGTGGCGAGCCAGCGAACTTGCGGGGCGCGAGCTGCCAACGCGGGGAGGAGGGTGGGGTGGCGCACCAGACCCTCGGCGTTGTCGAGCAGAACGAGCAGCGCACCGTGTCCTGCGAGTGCCCGCCCGAGCGAGTCCCCATCCGACTGGACCTGGAGCGACACCGCGATCCGACGGACGACGTCTTCGGGCTCGACCACGCCTTCGAGGTCGCACACGACGTGGGGGCCGAGTCGGTAGGCGTCCGCCACCTCGCGCGCCAACGCCGTCTTTCCGACCCCTCCGGTGCCCTTGACCACGACGAGCCCGGGGGTTCGAAGGGCGTCGATCAGCGCCTGCCGCTCCCGAAGGCGTCCCACCAGGGCAACCCTCGAGGAGCGCGCGGCCAGCGGCACGAACCGATAGCCCCGTCCCCGAACCGTCACCAAGTGGTCGGGCGCTCGCGGATCCACCTCGACCTTGGCCCTAGCGAGTGCATCGCCTTGTCGGGGGCACGGCTGCGGGTCCCGCTCCGATAGCCGAAGACCTCTTCGAGCAGCTGAGCCTTGGTCAAGGTCTGAGCTGGCCGCTCGACGAGGTAGCGCAGCAGATGTAGCTCTCGTGGGGTGAGGCTGCCTTCCTCCCCTCCCGAGAGCCGGCCGTCCCGCAGGTCGACGACACACCGAGTGAGCCGAACGTGCTGCACGGAGCTAGAATATTACGTCGGTCGCCTGAAGCTGAGCAATCGCCACATCTTGGTGGGTGAAGAGTCGTCGAACAACGCCATCATGCTTGGGACGGGTGAACGAAGGTCTTCTTTGGCGACCTGAATGGGGCCAGCAACCCCCGTAGCAACCCCGAACACGAGCCCCAGATGCCCAAGACGTATGCTGCGTCACGGATCTGGAACTCGACCCCATCGCTTACGATCGCGCGCTAAGCGGTCGCGGGTCAGGGGGACCGATGTCGCTTTTGCTACTCCTTTTTGCGTGTCAGTGTGGCCGAGATTCGGACGAGGAAGGCGTTCCGCCTCGGGTCGGGGCGGTCTTCGTCGAGAAACCCCCACCGCCCTCGACCGTTGTGGTGCCGTTGTCTCTGCCGATCGCCGATCTCGAGCGCCTTTTGCACACCGAACTCCCCATGACCCTCGTGGACAAAGAAAACGAGGAGATCAAGCAGGATGGCAAGGTCAAAGGCCTGCTCGATCTGACGGTCGTACGCACGGACACGCCGGAGTTGGCGGGGCTCCCGGATGGCCGTGTCAGCCTGTCGCTGCCACTTTCCGCCGAGGCGAAGCTTCACAAGGGCCGACGGCCGCCCATCAAGGTGACGGCGGCCATGCGAATCACCACCGAAGTGGATCTCGGTCTCACCGAACACTGGCATCTCGATTCTGACCTGACGCTTGCCTACGAGTGGCTTGAGGATCCGAAGTTCAGTGTTCTCGGATTGAAATTCAACGTGCGGAAGAAGGTCGACAAGAAGCTGGAGCCCAAGCTTCCAGAAATCGCCGATAAGATCGAAGAGGCGCTTCGCAAGTCCGACAAGCTGAATCAAAAGATGAATCAATTGTGGGCTCGGATTGGGGAAGCCCAGACCACGAAGGGGGACCCGCCGGGGTGGTTCATCGTTCAACCCGAAACCGTCTACCTTTCGCGTCTCACCGCGACCGAAACGCATTTGCGACTGACCGCGGGACTCAAGGGGATTGCCGCCTTGGGCCTTGGGGAGCCACCGTCGTTTGAGCGTGGCCCCTTGCCTCCGATTCAACCGCCGCCCGCGGCCCAAGGGCTTCGTTTGCCCGTCGACGTGGGGCTCTCCTGGGACGAGCTATCCAAGCTGGCCACCGAGCAGGTCTCGAATCGGAAGGATAAGTCGTTGGTGGTGGAGGGCGTCGAACTGGCGCTGGCCCTGGCCGGCGTCAAGATCTACCCCTCGGGCGACCGGCTGGCGGTGGGATTGGGGTACCGCAGCGACGGCGAGATGTGGTCGTCGGACGGCACTGCGTGGTTGCTCGCGGAGCCAGTGGTCGATCCCAAAGCCCGAAAGCTCACGCTCGCTGGATTCGACTACACGGTCGACACCTGGGACCTTGCCGTCGATGTGGCGAACAGCGATCTCGTCCGCGATGGGGTTCGAGATAGCGTGGCGCAGCACCTCGAGTTCGACTACGGCGACAAGCTCGACGAAGCTGTAGCCAAGGTGAACGACCGCATTGCGGAACTCAAGCTGCCGAACGGAGCAGGGGTCCTGAAGGCCCATGTCGATTCGGTCGATCTGCAAGGGGTCGAGCTCCTCGAGGATGCGCTGTTGATCCGTACCCAGGTCGCGGGTACCGCCGAGGTCGCTTTGGCGCTACCGCCCAAGCCAGAGTGAGGTCTGCTCCTCGGTCGAGGCTTCTCGGTGGAGCAGCTGACGCTTGAGGTCGAGGCCCCATCGGTAGCCGGCGAGTTGACCGTCGCTCCGCACCACCCGATGGCAAGGCACCACCACCGCCACCTCATTGGTCGCGCAGGCGCGGGCCACCGCTCTTGCCCCGCGCGGTTTGCCGAGGGCTTGAGCAATCTCGGTGTAGGAGCGGACTTCTCCGGGGGGGATCTCCCGAAGAACTTGCCACACTTGCTCTTGAAAGGCCGTGCCCCGGAAATCCAGTGGAAGGGTGGGACTCGCTCGGCCATCGAGTGTCTCGACCACGAGTTCGATCCAGGGACCATCGGCTGACGCGACGAGTTCGGCTTTGGCAAAACGTGCCTGTAGGGCCTCAAACATAACCTCAGACGGTCCGAGGTCCACCCGGCACACGCCCGCCTGTGTCCACGCGATGAGCACCGGTCCAAGCGAACAGGTGGTCGTGTGGTAGTAGATGAGCTTTCCGCTGGCTTTCCCTTGGGTTTCGCGTGGGGTCATGCCGAGTTCCTGGCCCAATCCTTCATAAAAGCGGCTTGCCGAGGGGTATCCGGCGGCGAAGATGGCGTCGCCTACCGATGCTTCGTCGGTCAGCCGCTCACGCGCACGTTCGGTGTGCCGACGACGCCGGTATTGCTGGGGCGTGACCCCGAGTTCGCGCTTGAACAGTCGGGTCAGGTAGGACGCGCTGATTCCAAGGCTTGCCGCTACTTCGATGGTCGTGGCGGCCCCTGCGTCGAGGAGCGTGCACGCCCGGACGACGTGCGCGTTGCGGCTGGCGGGCCGGTCAGGACGACATCGTAGGCAGGGGCGGTAGCCTGCCGCCACGGCTTGATCGAGATCATCGAAAAACCGAACGTTCCGTCGAAGGGCGCGTCGCGAAGGGCAGCTTGGGCGACAGGCGACCCCGGTTGTGACCACGGCGTAGATGAACGCGTCGTCGGCGCTTCGGTCTCGAGCGCAGACCGCCTCCCAACGTGCATCGTCAGTCCTCATGACCGAACTCCTCCGGCACCGCATAGCGTCGGTGCAAGTAGACGGTGCATGGCCTTCGGGGGTCCCTCAAACCTCCCGCCGACTGAACTCGAATCTGAGATTCATGGCACGGGATACGCGGCGCCCGCATCGACGGGAGGGGGCGCCCAGGCTGCGTCACCTCAAGCACGTACTCCTGAAGGGTGGTTCCGAGGCTCGTCGTGGTCCGTGGGAGACCCCTGCGGAGGCACGGAGCGCGCGACTCGAAAGCCGATGCCGGGGTCGCCTTCGAGGGAGCGGGCTCGATCGCGGGCCGCCGCTCGCGCAAGCGTCGGATCGTGGTCCCAGGAGCCTCCTCGGAGGATCAGACTCGCCAACGCTTCGCTTGCGGCGGTACGGGCGGGTTCGTCGAGCGGCGGCGGTTCAATCCGTTGGCCATGGACCCTGCCGTCGGCGCTGAGGGTCCAATCCCGCACATTGCCTGCCAAACCCGTGATCCCGTAGGGTCCAACGTCGCTGGCAAACTGGGCGATGGGCACAGGGCCCTGGGGGCGTGAAGCTTGTCCCTCCCACGTCGCTCGGACCCAGGCCCACGACGGATCGAAATAGTCGCCCATGGGGTACCAGCGACCATCCACGCCGCGGGCTGCCTTTTCCCACTCAAGTTCGCCGGGGATTCTCCAGGGGTGCCCCGTTTGTTCCCCAAGCCACAATGCGAACGAGCGGGCGAAGGACCATGGCACGCCTGTGACGGGAACATCCGAGTGCGGGGTCGGTGACAGGCCTTCCTGAGGATGGTCGCGGAGGAAGGGCGCAAAGGTGCGTTGGGTGATCGGCGCCTTGGCCATGATGAAGCCTTCGCACCACAGTCGTTGGGCTCGTTGGCCCCCACGGGCCAGCCGGTCGGCTCCGGATCGGAACCACCCCGGGGGAACATAGGCAGCATCGCCATCGACGTAGCCGGTCGGCGGAAGCCAGATTGGCTGGGGATCGCGCTCCCCCGGGGGCACTCCATCCCAGTGGCCAAGCCGCTCGATTTCGATGGGGTAGGTCACTTTCGGTCGATCGGGATGGACCAGCACGCACAGGTAGCTTCCCCGAGGCAAGGCCACCGACACGAGCGGGGTTGGACCAAGATCTTGCTCAAAGACGAGCTTCTTTCTTCGATCTTGATCTTCGAATCGGTAGAGATGAACGGCTGCACCGGGCGGCTCCGTCACGATAGTGAGCGCTCCGATTCCCTCGAGCACGGCTGCACAACGCCCATGGATGTCGTGGCGACGGATCAGTGCTTCGTGTTCAGCGACACTCTCGTAGTCCCGTCGGGCTTCGGCGGTTCGCAGATGATGCAGGTGGTAGTCCACAAGTCGGGTGTGGGCTTCCTCGAAGGAGGGATCGTTTTCGAGGGCGGCCGACAGCGACTCTCGGTAGCCAAGTTCGCGAAGGTCAGCTTCCCGCCGAAGCCTTGCCGCCTCATCGGCCAACGCCCAGCCGAAGGTCTTGGCACTCGCATCATCCCAGGGCCGTACCGAGGCGAGCGCGGTCTCGGACTCCGCTTCGCAGGCGTCCGCGCGAGCGCGCAGGGCCTCTGCGTCGAGTCTCTTCGCCTCGGCCTCGGCGAGAAGATCCTGGGCGCGTTCTCGGTCGAGTGCACCGTCGAGCCAGGCTCGAACGTCGTCTGCGAGTTCCTCCGCGGTGGGGTACCGGTCGTCTTTGGGGTGGACCATCGCCCGCTCGCAGATCTCGACGAGTTCGGGAATGGCTTCCACACCATCCGCACGCCCCGCCGGGGTTTCGGGAGGACCTCGCCGCACTTGCTCGAGGACGTCCCAGGCATCCGTACCGGTGTAGGGCGTTCGACCCGAAAGGATCTGGTAGAGGATCGCCCCGAGCGAAAACACATCCGACCGCGCGTCAATGTCGGTCTCACCTCGGGCTTGCTCGGGCGACAGGTAGCCCGGGGTACCTGAGATGGTGCCCGGTCGCGTGAGGCTTGGGGCGATGATGTCGTCATTGTCGACATCGCCAAGGATCTCGGGTTCCGCATCCTCCAGGGACTTGGCGAGGCCCCAGTCCAGGATGACCGCTTCACCGAACTCCCCGAGCATCACGTTTTGCGGCTTGAGATCGCGATGGATGACGCCGTGGTCATGGGCGTAGGCCATGGCCCGACACACTTGCTCGAAGGCGGCAACCAGGCGCCGGACGGTCCAGCCGGACGGGGAGGGGCCTTGATGGACCGAAAGGGCCTCGTGGACCTCGAGGATGCACTCTTCAAGGAGGCTGCCTTGAACCTCGGTCATCGTAAGATAGGGCCGTCCGTCCGGCAGCACATCGCGCTCGTGGATGGGCACGATGCCAGGATGCTGCAACCGCGCCTGGGTCTTGGCTTCTCGAATGAAGCGTTCGGTGGCCATGGTGCGATGTGGCTCACCGCTGTGGTGATGCGCGGATTGCAGGTACTTGAGGGCCAAGGTCCGATCGAGCCACGGGTCATAGACGCGACGAACCTCCCCCATCCCGCCCGATCCGATCCGACCCAAATCATCGTAGCGAGTGCCCGCAAGCAACGCCGGGGCCTCGGTTTCGTCCATGGGCGTAGGCACGAGCGCCGCGGGATCCTCGCACTGTGTTTCGTAGTCGAGAAAGGAACAAACCGCGCGGAACAGGGCGGGGTCTTGTGCTTCGAGATCGACAAGGAAGTCTTTTCGGTCTTGATCCCGAAGGGATCGGACGGCCAGGTAGGCTTCCTTGATTCGCAAAAAGGCCGAGGCGTTCAAAATCTCCCCCCAAACGATCTTGGCTGGGGTCGGGCAACGTGTTCAACGAGTCCAGGAGTCGATGATGTCGGAGCCCTCCGAGTCGAAGGTTGGTCAGTGGCTTCGTGTGCTTCGCGGCGAGTTGGCCGATCCAGAGCCCGAACGAGAACTCCACGAGATTCTACGTCGCGAGGCCTACTTCGCCCTGGGCCGCGAACGTCCTGGCCACTCCCTGCAAACGACGTCGTTGGCTCACGAAGCCTACATGAGACTGGTGGGGAGCGAGACGCTGGAACTCGTGGACCGTGCTCATCTTCGACGTTTGATCGCCAAAGTTACCCGCCAGGTGTTGGTCGACCATGCTCGACGCAAACGGGCCGAGAAACGAGGGGGGGATCCGCTACGGGTGAGCCTGCATGACCGCCACGCAGAAGATGCGGCGGTTGACATCGACACGTTGGCGCTGAACCAGGCCCTCGAGCAGCTCGAACAACTGGACCCACGGGCGGCCAAGGTCGTGGAGTTGCGGGCGTTTGGGGACGCCACCGCTGAGGAAGTGGCTGCGGTACTATCGGTCTCTCGCGCTACGGTGCAGAGCGAATGGCGATTTGCGCTGACCTGGCTTCGCAAGCAGCTCGCATCGGAGGCTGGCGGAGGCGGAGCGTGAACGACTACCCCACGATCGACGCGACGGAACTGGCGATGCGAGTGCGTCGCGGTGAGGTGGGCCCCCGCGACGTCACCGAATGCGCGGTGCGATCCATCGAACATGTCAATCCCAAACTCAACGCTGTGGTCTCGCGGCTGTACGAGTTGGCCACCGCGAAGGCGCAGGAGCTGGCAGGGCCCTTCGGGGGCGTTCCGATGGTCCTCGAGGACTACCACGGCGCGATGGCGGGCCTTCCCGTCTCCTCAACGTCGCGGTTTCTGGAGGGACACCGGGCCCCTGCGAATGACCCGTCCGTGACAAGGCTCTTGGCGAGTGGACTGGGCTGTGTGGCCCAGGCCAACACCCCCGAGTTCGGGCTGTTTGCGACGCAGGGGTCGACGTGGCGAGGAGCGACGCGCAACCCCTGGGTTCCCGACCGAACGGCCGGGGGGGCCGGAGGTGGCGCGGCGGCGTTGGTTGCGGCGGGAGCGGTGCCCGTGGCCTTGGCCGGCGATGGGATGGGGAGTCTGCGCGTTGCTGCGAGCCTGTGCGGTGTGGTCGGCCTCAAGCCCACCCGGGGTCGCGTGCCGCTCGGCGTGGCTCCGGGTGCTGAGGCGGGTGGCTATGGGCAATTGGGTCCGTTGGCCCGGTCGGTTCGAGACGTGGCAGGCCTGCTTGAGGTTCTCGCCGATCGCGAGGGGTTCATCGACGCATGTACGCGGCCTTGCCCCCCGCAACGCATCGCGCTGACCACGGAGGCCCTGTTCGGTGAGGCAGCCGACCCTGACGGCGTTGCGGCGGTAGAACGCGTCGCTCGATTGCTCGAAGAGCGAGGCCACATCGTTGACATTGCGCGTCCGTCCATCGATGCCACGGCGCTTGCGCAGGCCTACGTGACCCAGGTGGCCGTGACGACGGCGGTGAAAGTCGCAGGGTGGGGACGCCGGATCGGACGCAAACCAAGTCCTCGGGTATTCGACAGCACCACCTGGCTCTTCGTTCAGATCGGCCGTGCCCTTTCCGCAGTGGAGCTGCAGGAAGCCCGAGAGGTGGCCGCGCGTGCCCAACAGGCGCTTGCCGCATTCCACAAGAACTATGATGTGCTGCTGACGGCCGCGGTTGCCGGACCACCGATGCGGTTGAGTGAGCGCGTCCAAGGCCTGCCCCAGCGACTTGGCCTGAGGGTGTTGCGGACGGCTCCTATTCCGAGTGCACTGCGTCGGGCGCTCCGGCGCGTTGCCGAGGAAACACTGGACCTGACGCCCAACACCCCGCTCTTCAACCAAACGGGGCAGCCGGCCATCGTGGTGCCCGCCTTGATCGCCGAGCGGGGGTGGCCGGTTGGGGTTCAACTTGCGAGTCGGCTCAACGCAGAAGCCACGCTGTTGTCGCTCGCAAGCCAAATCGAAGAGATGGCGCCGTGGCAGGTGCGGCGGCCCACCGTTCGAGCTGAACTCGCCTGACAATCCATAGGATCGTGACGGTAAAGCTTGCCACCAACGTTCACTTTTAGGAAAAGTGCAACGAATCTTCGACAGTCGGTCTTCGGTCTGCGCCTGGCACCGGTGAACGCCATCGCGAATGCGCCTTGCATTCCGCGTCGGAGGTTTAGATGTGGCTTTTACAATGCTTCGCGGCTTGGGCACAGCCCATCGAAGAGGAAACGGTTTCGAGGGTCGGGGAGAACGAGGGAATTCTCGTTAGCTTTGGCGCACTGTACGGGGCCTACCTTGGTGGAGAGGCCGTCTACCTCGCCAATGCGAACGACCCCGTCCGAAACGGGCCCATTGGGTGGGGAATGTTGGCCGGGGGCGCGGCCGGTTCGGTGACGGGGTACGTCCTTTCCGTCGCTACGGATCCCACGCCGGAAGTCCAAACCATGCTCTACACGAGTGCGGTACATGGGGGATTTTACGGCTTTCAGCTGGGCCGATCCTTCATTCCGGTGGGGGCCGACGGTCGGGACAGTCGGCTCCACGCGGCCGGCATCGCGGGATCGATGGCGGGGCTAGGGTTGGGGCTCGCCGTCCGTAAACGTGCGCCAAGCCTGGCGGACCAAGGGCGCTTGACCTTGGCAACCAGCGTGGGGTGGCTCGCCGCCACGGGCATCAATGACCTCAACCGTGAGACCGACCTCGCCGACCCCAATCGAGCTCGCGTGACGCTGGCCACAGCCGCATTGTTCAGCGGAGTCGGCATCGTAGCCAATCGCCTCGGAGCCCAACCGGGGGCCGCGGCCCTGTCGTTGAACTTGAGCCATGGGGCCTGGATTGGGGCGTGGGTCCCGCGCTTGGTCACCCGCGATCCGTCGGGGAGGCAAATCACCGGAGGGCTGCGATTGGGGCTGGGGCTTGGGTATGCCGGTGCCCTCGTCACATCGGCGATCGGTGAACCCTCCCCTCGATCCGCTGGCTTGCAGGCCGTGGGCTGGGCGGCGGGAAGCGCATTGGGGGCGGGACTGCCGCTTGCTCTGCAGACCGAAGACGACGATCCGGTTGTGATTGCGAGCATGCTCACGGGTGGGGTGGTCGGGCAGATTGCCGGAGGGGTCTTAGCCCCGCACTATCGCCTCGAGCCGAACGACCGTGTGCTGCTCGCCAGCCTGTCGACGTGGTCGGCCTACCAGGCCGTGGGCTGGGGCATTCAGGCCAGCCTCGACCAGGACACCGGGCGCCAGCCCCTTGGCGTCGCTCTCACCACGGGGGGCCTCGGTGCCGTCGCGGCGGTGGGGTTGAGCCCGGTGCTCGACGTGGACCCCTCGGGCTCGGTCATGTTGCTCACCTCGGGCGCATGGGGAAGTTGGTACGGCGCATGGGCGGCGGCGCAAAGCGAAGATCCCTGGGTGCCGACGCTCATAGCGGGAAACGGCCTGCTTGTGGCATCGGGTCTGGCGCAAGCGGCGGGGTGGCGGCCCGACTGGCGTGACGTTGCCGCCATCAACGGAGTGGGGCTTGTCGGCGCGGCCGGAGGAGCGTTGACCGGGGTGGTCTTTCTGTTCGACAACGAGGACTCCACGCCGCTCGTCGCTTCCACCCTCGTGGGCACCACGGTGGGGTTGGGAGCCGGCGTCGCACTGAGCGCGCTGCGGCCGGCGCGACCGCGCACCGCCTTGTTCCGCCCCTTGAGGCGGTTGGGGTGGCTCGCCAACGTGGGGGCCACGCCGCTACTGCAGGAGGGTTCGCCAGGCGCCATGGTCACCGTCAACCTCAAAGAGGTCGCCCTCAACTAGGGGGAGGTGTTCCATGGAATCTCCTCTGTTTGTCGCAACCGATGCCTTGGAGCTGCCGTTTGAGCTGGTCGACCAGTACGGACGGTGCGTACAGTTTGTCGAGGTCATTGGGGAGGGTGGGTTCGGTCGCGTGTACCGTGCCCGGATCCAAGGCGGCGATGACGTCTGGACGACGGTCGCCATCAAGGCATTGAAACCGGCCATTTCAAGCGGAGCGGATGCGCTCCGTCGCCTGCGCGATGAGGCGAGGATTCTGGCGGAGGTTCATCACCCGGTGGTGCTGGCCATCCGAGAGCTGCTGGTGTTCGACGGTCAGTTGGCCTTGGTCACCGAGTTCATTGAAGGAGTGGATCTGAGGCAGGCCTTGGACGACCCGTCGGATCCGCTGCCTTTGCTGGCGGTTGTGGAGGTGGTGGGCCACGTCGCAGACGCGCTCGCCACGATGGCAGCGCCTCCCATTCGTGGGGTGCACCGCGACATTAAGCCGGCCAACATTCGCATTGGGGTTCATGGCAGTGTGAAGTTGCTGGACTTTGGCATTGCCAAGTCGAGTGAACTCGACCGTTGGGCCGCCACACGGGCCGGTTGGGTGGTCGGGACCCTACAGTACTTGGCCCCGGAACGGCTCACCCAAGGGCCCGCGAGGCCTCCCTCCGACGTCTTTGCGCTCGGGCTGATCTTGGCGGAAGCCCTGTACGGCCGGTCGATGAGCGACGGGCACTCGCAGCAGGGGTGGCAGGTTGCGTTGTCATCCGAAGATGCATGGCAGGCCCTCATTCGCGAGCGGTTGGAGGGAGCGATACCCTCCGAAACCCCAGAAGCACTGCCTGGTCTCATCGAGGCGCTCCTCGCTTATCAACCCTCCGAGCGACCGTCGGCCGCCGACCTGGCGGTTGCTTGCGAGCAACTCGCGCGGGCCGCCAGTTCCGAGCAGACTCTCAAGCATTGGTGCCGGCGACGATCGGGGGAACCGGCGCCATCCAACGAAACCATGTGGATCACGCCGCCGCCTCGAGACGCCCCTCCGCGCAGAGCATGGTGGGGTGGGGTGGTCGCGACGCTGGTGGTTGGGTTGCTCCTCCTTGGCGGACTGGCGATTCTGCCTCGGGAATCGCCCCCCGTCCCCCGTCCTGCGGTCGAGGTCCCACCGCCACGGCCCCCGCCCCCTCCGGTCGTGGTTGCTCCCCCGCCTCCGAAGCCCGCTCCCCGCCCGGCCCCTCCACCAGCCCCCGTTTTGGCGCCCGTGGATGCAGTGGCGGGGGTCGTAGAGCCTGAACCTGCGGAGACGACGATCCCCGAAAGGACGCCATGGACTTCGCCGTGCGGCAACGGAACGCGGGACCCGGGCGAAGCCTGTGACTTTGGGGAAGCCGACAACGACGGTCGACCCGGAGGATGTACCGAACTCTGCTCGCTGCCTGTGGTGTGGACGCGCAAAGGAACGCACACCATCGGGAGCCCTCCCGATGAAGGGGGGCATGCCCCCAACGAAGGGCTACCTCGCGACGTGGTGTTTACCGAGGGGTTTCGGATGTTGGCGGCGGAGGTGACGCTCGCGCAGCGTCGGGGGTTCGGGCCACGGGTCGAGGGCGACGGGAAACCCTGGACCTCGCTTTCTTGGTCGCAAGCGCGTGCGTGGTGCAACGCGTCCGGAATGCGTCTTCCAAGCGAGGTCGAATGGGAAGTCGCGGCTCGTGGTGGAACGTCCACGGCCTGGAGTTGTGGTTCGCAAGACAGTTGTCTTCAACGCCACGCCTGGAGCAGTGACAACGCCACGGACGTCCAACCCGTCGCCACCAAGCGGCCCAACCCGTTTGGCCTGTTCGACATGCATGGCAATGTTTGGGAATGGGTTGAGGATTGCCACGTTTCCGGCCGTTGGGCGGCGGTTGAAGATGCGAAGACGGTGGTTCGGAAGCCGAACTGCTCGCGTCGAGTGATTCGTGGCGGTTCGGTAGACGATTGGCCCTTCCGGTTGCGCTCGGCCACCCGGCGTCGAGAGGCGCCACAGGCTCGCCACGAGAACCTTGGGTTTCGATGCGTTCGCTGATGGGTGAGCAACTGTTCAGACCACAGGCTACATCATCGTCGTGCGCAAGATCATCCACGTCGACATGGATGCGTTCTACGCATCGATCGAGCAGCGGGACCGGCCCCACCTTCGGGGTCGGCCCGTCGCGGTGGGCGGCGACCCCGAGGGTCGGGGGGTGGTTGCGGCGGCGAGCTACGAGGCCCGTCGCTTCGGTGTGCGCTCGGCCATGTCGAGTCGGGTCGCCGCACGCCTTTGCCCGTCGCTCGTGTTCTTGCCCGCAGAGTTTGGTCGGTATCGCGCTGTCTCTCGACGACTCCACGCGATCCTCGCCGACTACTCCGATGTGATCGAGCCGCTCTCCCTCGACGAAGCGTTCCTCGATGTGACCCCCGACAAGGCAGGGCTCGGCACAGCTGCTCGCGCCGCGGCCGACATCCGCCGCCGAGTCAGAGAGGAACTACGCCTTACTTGCTCGGCCGGGGTCGCGCCGGTGAAGCTCGTCGCAAAGATCGCCTCAGACTTCCGAAAGCCGGATGGGCTCACCGTTGTGCCCCCCGGCAAGGTCTCGACCTTCCTTGCGCCGCTTCCGGTAAAGGCGCTGTGGGGGGTTGGACCTGCCACGCTGAAACGCCTCGAGCCCCTGGGCCTCAAGACCATCGGAGACGTCGCGGCCCAGCCCGAAAGCCGTCTGTTCGCCTTGCTTGGAAGCCGGGGACCACAGCTGTGGCGACTGGCTCGAGGCGAAGACGAACGGCCGGTGCGACCCGATCGGCCCCGCAAATCCCGCAGCGTAGAGCAGACCTTCCAAGAAGACGTGCTCGATGTCGAAGCGCTCGTCGCCACGTTGACCAGCCAAGCGGAGCGGGTGTGTGGAGGCCTTCGGCAGGCGGGGGAGCGGGGCCGCACGGTGACGCTCAAGCTCCGTTACGCCGACTTCACCACGCTTACTCGCGCGTCCACGCTCTCCGAGCCCACAGACGACCCCGTTCCCGTCTTGGCCGCAGCCCGCGACATGCTCGACCGTACCGATGCAGGCCTACGTCCGGTGCGCCTCATCGGAATCGGACTGTCTGGATTCGTGACGGATCGACCAAGCGATGGGCCCCAACTTGCCTTGCCCCTCGCGACCCGTAGCTACGGGCTTTAAAACCGTTCGACTTCGTAGGTCTCGCGCGAAGGCGGTTCCAGCACGAGTTCGACGCTCGCATCAACGTCTTCGCAGAGGGGAGCGAGGCCCGCGACGGCCCCGGCCGACGCCACCATTCGTGAGTTCCAGTAAGGCCACGTCCCGGGTTCAGGGCAGCCCTCCTCGTCCAGCTCGACGAGTTCGGCGAAGGCCAGCGGGTCCCACTCCAGGCAGGTTTCGCGCCTTGGACGCTGTGGGCGTTCAACCTGAATGCCAAATCGGTTCTCAACCGCCAACTCCACGTCGTCGTCTACGGGTTCGCAAAACACCTCGGTCGGCCGGCGCGCGCCTACCGTGAGACCTTGTTCAGGAGTCCAGGCGCCGACACCGATGATCAAGGCGACGGGCTTGTCGATATCGCGAAGAATCGACTCCGGAATACGGATGTCGTACGCGGTTGCGATTCCGATGACTTCGGTTTCGACGCAACCGGAAAGGAGTGCCACCCCCAACCACCCAAGAGCCTGCTTCATCCATCCCTCCTGATTCCCAATGTCCTCCATGGCAAGAAGGGATCGTTCTGGGTCTCCTCAGTGAGCCTCGGTGGGCGCCTGGGCTCCGGTGGGGAGACGAATCTCATCCACCATCGCCTGCACGTCGGCGGGCGGTGGCGGAGTCAGCAGGGAGATGCTGACCGTCACGGCAAGATTGAGCGCCATGCCCAGGCTCCCGATTCCCTCGGG
Source organism: Myxococcota bacterium (assembly GCA_039208735.1). GTDB lineage: Bacteria > Myxococcota_A > UBA796 > UBA796 > DRPG01. Next base: position 33,273 of record JBCCQY010000095.1, read on the forward strand.
CGAAATTCCAAACCACCATTGGTCTGGGGTTCCGCCAGCGAATTTGAAGTACACAATATAGGCGATGGTGAACAAAAGCCCCGTCACCATGCCACTGATTGCGCCTTCACGGTTGGCTCTCTTCCAGAAGATACCGAGGAGGATCGCAGGAAAGAAGCTCGACGCAGCTAAGCCAAAGGCAAATGCGACCACTTCGGCGACGAAGCCTGGCGGGTAGATGCCGAAGTAGCCCGCAATGCCCACCGCGAAGGCGGCCGCGATGCGTGCCGCCATCAGTTCGGCACCCTCCGAGATTTCGGGAACGAACGTCCGCTTCAAGAGGTCGTGGCTCACCGACGTCGAGACGACGAGCAGCAGTCCTGCGGCGGTCGACAGCGCGGCGGCAAGCCCACCCGCCGCGACAAGGGCGGTGATCCAATTGGGGAGCTCGGCGACTTCGGGATTCGCGAGCACCATGATGTCGCGATCGATGTACAGCTCGTTGTCGTTGTTGGTGCGTTCGTTTGCGACGAGGCGCTCGCCAAACGCGCCACGTTCGCCCGTGAAGACCGGCTTTTTCTTGAACGGGGCTCCCGCTCGATATTGAATGCGCCCGTCCTGATTTTTATCCACCCAGGCCAACAAACCCGTGTTTTCCCAGTTGCGAAACCAGTCGGGAACCACCCGATTCGACTTACGCAAGCTCTGCTTGCCGCGGTTCTGATTTCGCACAAGCTTCGCTTGCGGTTCGGACTCGACCAGGGCTGTGTAGGCTGCTTCATTGGTCGAATGAATCAAATGGGTTCTTGCGAATGCGCCGACCGCAGGTGCGGTGGTGTAGAGGATGGCGATGAACAGCAGCGCCCACGCCGCAGAGAGTCGGGCGTCGCGCACGCGCGGCACGGTGTAAAAGCGCACGATGACGTGGGGGAGCCCGGCCGTACCGACCATGAGGGCGCCCGTGATGCACAGCACGTCGAGCATCGACTTCTCGCCACTCGTGTAGGGGGTAAAGCCTAGGTCGGCATTCAACTGATTCAGTTTGTCGAGCAGATGAATGGACTCGCCATTGGCGATGACGCTGCCGATCTCTCCGCCCAAGGTACTTCCAAGGCCGAACTGGGGGATGGGCTGGCCCGTTAGCAGAATGCTGATGGCGATGGCCGGCACCAAGTAGGCGAAAATCAAGATCACGTACTGGGCTACCTGGGTGTACGTGATGCCCTTCATTCCGCCGAGCACGGCGTAGAAGAACACCACGCCCATGCCGATGGCGACGCCGGCTTCGACCTCGACGCCAAGGAATCGGCTAAACACCACGCCAACGCCTCGCATTTGCCCCGCCACATAGGTGAAGGAGACAAAGATGGCGCAAATGACGGCAACGAGTCGTGCAGTATTGCTGTAGAAGCGGTCACCCACGAAATCCGGCACCGTAAACTGGCCAAACTTGCGGAGATAGGGCGCGATGAGCAAGGCGAGCAGCACGTAGCCGCCGGTCCAACCCATGAGGTAGACGCTTCCGTCGTAGCCCATGAAACTGATGATTCCGGCCATTGAGATGAAGGATGCGGCACTCATCCAATCGGCGGCCGTGGCCATGCCGTTGGCAATCGGCGGCACCCCGCCCCCTGCGACGTAGAAGTCCTTGATCGTGCCGGCTCGAGAGGCGACCGCGATGATGAAGTAAAGAACAAAGGTGATCCCAACGATCGCCCCCGTCAGTAGTTGCAGGCTCATGGCACCCCCCACGGACTCGATTCGCGACAGACGGTTCAGCCGTCCATTCCGGCGTCACGCTCGACGCGATTCATCAGGGCGACGTACGCAAACACAAGCAAGACGAACGTGACGATGCTCCCTTGCTGGGCAATCCAGAAGCCCAAGGGGTAGCCGGTGAACGGCAGGGTGAACCGATTCAGCCATGGCGCGAACACGATGCCGCCGCCGAAGCTCACCAGGGCCCACACACTGAGCAACACTGCCACGATGCGAACATTGCGGCTCCAATATCGGCGAGCCACGGTGGAGTCGGGCTGTGGATCGGGCATTGCGCATCCCGTCGAGTTCGAGTGAGCGCAGACCTTACCACCGCGGGTCTGAGCGGTTTCCGCAATAATCGCCGGGGCCGGACGTCCTGCGAAGCACGGCCGCCAAGAACGGAGAACGCATGACAAACTTGTCGATTCGTGGATTGTCGAAGACCTACCCCAACGGGGTCGCGGCTCTCAAGGACGTTACCCTCCAGTTGGAACCCGGCATGTTCGGGTTGTTGGGACCCAATGGGGCGGGCAAGTCGACGTTGATGCGCACGCTCGCCACCCTTCAGGACGCCGATGCGGGCGAAGTTCAGCTCATGAAC
>JBCCQY010000096.1:0-35429 GCA_039208735.1 Myxococcota bacterium
ATCATCGTGTTGGTGTTGGTGGTGCTCTTTTTCCTGTTCGTCATGGCGAACGGGACCCGCGGTGGTGGGGGAACCCGCTCCCGGGGCGGCACGTGGTCGTACGGCGGGGGCAGCCATTCCGGCGGGGGCGGCTTTGGTGGAGGCTTCGGCGGCGGAGGAGGCGGCGGCTTCTCGGGCGGCGGAGGCTCATTCGGAGGCGGTGGCGCCTCGGGAGGCTGGTAGATGTTGCTCGATGAAGCGGCCCGAACGCGAGTCGCCACCGCTGTGGCCAACGCGGAGGCAGAAACCTCGGGCGAGATTGTGTGCATTGTGGAGCGGGCTCTCGAACCTCACTGGGCCACCGCGTGGTTGCTCGGTGCGGTGGGCGCGCTGACCCTGCCGACCGCTTTCCTCGCCGCCCAGTCGCTATGGGCGGCCGATTGGGAAGCCTCTCACCTGGCGCCCAGCACGCCGTTCATTCTCGTGGAACTCGTAGGGCTTCAGGGGCTGGCGTTCGGCGCGCTCTACGCGTTGGCGGCGATTCCCGCGGTGCGACGCATGATCGAACCGGCCGCAGTCCGGCGCCGGCGGGTGCACGATGCCGCAATGCGCCACTTTGTGTCGCGTGGGGTGCACCAAACCCGGGATCGAACCGGTATTCTGCTGTTTGTGGTTGAGCAGGAGAAGTGGGCCGAAATCGTCGCGGATGAAGGAATTCACGCCAAGGTAGGGTCGGACGTCTGGGTCGACGCCATCCAAGCATTGGTCGCGGGCGTGAAACGCGATGACGTGGTTGGGGGCTTTGAGGCCGCGATTGGACGTTGCGCCGAGGTGCTTACGGAGCACTTTCCCCGTCGCCCTGACGATGTGGACGAGCTGTCGAACCGACTCGTGGTGTTGGACTGACGTTCAGGCTCGCGAGGACCGTTTGGTTCGCCGAACCACCCTGCGGACATGGGCGCTGCGGGTGGCAAGGCGGCGCAACAGCCGCTGGTCGACGTTCGACAGGGTGAGATCGAGCGTCTTGATTCGGCGACCGAGCGGAGACCTCAAGAACGTGGCGATGCCTTCATGGGGCAAGTCGAAGCGCTGGAGTTCGATGGTGCGGAGCGCGGGCGCGTCGAGATCAGGAAGCGCCCGCAGCACCCGTTGCCCAAGACGGCGGTAGCCTGCTTCGTGTCGCAGCACGAGGCGCTCGAGGCGCGGCCATCGCTGCGCGATCAATCGATCGACAAAGCCGAGCGACCGAACGACCAGGGAAAGCTCCGCGATGCGGGGGTAGGGCAGTCCGACTTGATGACCGTGGTTGAGGTCGAGGCCTACCGCACGAAACCGAGGGAGAGCGGTGAGGGGCCCGAGCCGCGCCACGACGGAGGGGGGTGAGATGCTGGGGCCGAGATGGCGGAGATCGACCTTACGGACCACGGCGGGTGCGAGCTCGGCGAGGTGGTCAATCAAGGGCTGTGGAGACAGCGTGGTTGACGAATGGGCCGACTGGATTTCGACGACCCCCAGCGTGGCCAGCGCAGGAAGGCTCAAAATGTGGGCCAAATCTGGTAAGACGGTGGAAGGTCGACGTACGATGAGGCGATGGACCGTGCCCCCGCGCCAAATGAGCCGTAGATCGTGCCGATCTGCTACATTTCCTGCACATTGCCGGCGCAAACGTCCCAGCCGCCCCAACAGACGTTGTTCGCCCGTTCGCTCCCACTGCAATTCGGTGAGGATCAAGTCCCCGAGAAGTTCACCTCGGGACAGGAGCCAATCGGCGTAGACGAGGCGAGTGGGCTCGTCGTCGGGCGTGCGGGCGAGCACGGCTTCGAGTTCTGGGGCGCGGTCGAAGCTCGTGGGGCGGGCTTGGCCGGCAGGGGAGTAGCCCTCGGCCAAACGCTGGCGCACGAGCGTAGCGCCCCGTCGCTCGGCCGTGGCGGCATCTGGGCAGGCAATGGTGCGCTCTTTGAGGCGACTGCCCGCAGGACCTTGGAACGTGACGAGCTGGTCGCCCCGCACCTCAACCCCAAAAATCAGGGCAGGTCGGCCATGGTTTTGCAGAAAGGTTCGCATGGATGACCCCTGAACAGGTGTATCCTGGTGCGCAGGAGCCGGCGAGATTCCTCGATGGTTGGCGGACGATTTCTGGCGCTCGAGCCGCGATCGCCCCGGCTGCGAAAACCCTTTCCGGCTTGTCGGTGGGCCATCCCGGTCCGAGGCCGGTGAACCGAATGTCCCTCCGCGATCGTCTTGACCCTGTGTCAGCTCGCTTTCTACCGTGGAGGAACCGCGACAGTTCGTCACGGTCGGTGTCCTACGCCGTTCAGCAAGGAGTTCACGATGCAGCAGGTTTTGTTCGCCCTCGGAGTTTGGCTCACGCTATGCCTGACCCCTGTCGATGCGTTCGCAAAGGCAGGCCCCTTCACGGGAACCGCAAACATCGCCGGCAACACGTCGACGGAAAGCTGGCGCGGCTACGGTGACTCGATCATGGCGGGATTTTGCGGAATCGCCTGCCAACAAGATAGTTACTACGAATATTATGCGGAGTTGGCGGCGCCGGCGCTCAACGCGGATATCAACTACGATTCCGATGCGGTTTCCGGCAATCTGACCTCGCAAATCCGTGGCCAAATGGGCGTGAGCGAACTCGCTAACGCCGACGCTATCGTATGGAGTGCAGGTGGAAACGACTTTTTGGATGCTCGAGGCGATTACCGGAACAACTGCAACCTCACCCAACTGGAAAACGCCATTGGCATCGATCGGTCCACTGGATTGCCGATTTCGCCGGCCACCGGTTGGGTGGCGGAGTGGGATGACCTGATCTCTCGGGTCGAGAACAATGCGAATGCGAATGCCCGTATTCGGACGATGAACGTCTATTATCCAGGCGTGGATGACGACAAAGCCGGCTTTTGCGGAAGCACATCCGATTTCACGCAATTCTTGCCCCTCTTGCTTGCCGCGGGCGACTACATGTGCGACTCCGCCTGGGATCGCGGTTGGGGCTGCGCCAATAGCATCGAAGCGATGAACTGCGATGGCGGAAATCTTGCGAATTGCCCCACCAGCTACCTCGAGTGGGTGTCGTTGGGCGGCGATTCCTTCTCGGGCAATTTCGATGATCCGCGGGCGGCTGGTAAGCTGATTTCCGACAACATCCATCCCAACGCAACGGGCCATGTGGCCATTGCCGAGGCTCACGACGACATCGGCTACTGACTTCCTCAAGCCCGACCCCCTGGTGTTCCTAAGCGCCGGGGCCCTGGTCCTCGTGTGGCCGCCCTACGGTCTCACGTGGCTTGGGTGGGTCGCTTTGGTTCCGTTCCTCATCGTCGTGGAACGGGCCAAGTCGCCTTTGCGAGCTGCCGTTCAAGGCCAGTGGCTCGCGCTGGCCTTTGGGCTTGGGGTTTTGGCTCCCGTGGCCCGGGCATTTGGGACCTACCAAGACCTCGGGGCCTGGGGAGGGGGGCTTGCCGCGCTGATCGCTGCGCTGATTTTTCAGCTGGTTTGGCCCGTGTTTGCGGCATTGCGTCATCGCTGGCCTCGGTCGGCAACCGTGGGCGCAGCGGCGTTGTACACCGGTCTTGATGCGCTGATCCCCAAACCGTTTGGCGACACGTTGGGGCTTGCCTACTACGAGCACGCGTGGTTGCGTCAGTGTGCCGATCTTGGAGGACCTTGGGTTCTCACCTTCGTGATCCTGGTCGTCAACGAAACCGTCCACCGGTCCTGGGCCGAAGGGGTAGACCGGCATCGTTCGCGTTGGGTCACCGCCGGGGTTCTCGTCGGGTTGGCGACCGTGTACGGAGCGATGCGACATGCCCAGTGGTCCGCCCGTGAGGCCGAACTTCCTGGATTATCGGTGGCCGTTGTTCAGGGCAACCTGCCACTCGAGGTGCGTCGCCAGGCCGCGACGGGTGATGATGCGTCGTCGACGCACGTTCTCGACGCGTACCTGAGGGCATCGACCGAGGCAACGGCGTACGAACCCGATCTCATCGTTTGGCCTGAAACGACCTATCCGGGACTGTATCGCCAACCCTTCACCGAATCGCAGGCCCACCGCAATGTGCAGGTTGATGCGTTCGTGCAACGTCACCAACAGCCTCTCGCCCTTGGTAGCTACCTCGGGGACGACGAAGGGGTGCAATACAACGCCATCGTGGCCCTGTCGCCGGTCTCGGGGAGCCCTGGTCCGCCTAACGTCGAGGGGTATCGCAAGCGGGAGTTGCTGCCGTTCGGTGAGACAGTACCGCTATTGGGCGACGGAGACCTCGCACGTCGGTGGTTCCCCCACGTGTCGTTCTTTGGCCGCGGGCCGGGCCCCTCGACCCTTCGCATGCCGCTGCGCGCCTCGGAGGGAGAGCCAGACACGGTCGTGCTGGGGCCCACCGTCTGCTACGAGGATCTGTTTGTCCGCATTCCGTTGGCCGAAGCCGACCTTGGGGCCGAGGTGCTGCTCAACGTGAGCCATGATGGCTGGTTTGGGCCTCACTTCGTACGGTCGTTTCACCTGGCCCACGCCGTGTTTCGCAGTGTTGAAGCTCGGCGACCGCAGATTCGGGCTGCCACTTCGGGCATCTCCGCGTTGCTGTCCGCGACCGGTGATCCCATTGCCACGGGGCCGGCCCTTGAGGCGGTGGTGGTGCGAGGGCGGATCGCCCGTGGGCTCTCTGGAACCTCGCCGGTGGGACGCCTCGGGTCGAGCGCCGCCATCGTGGTGTTCCTGCTGGTGGCCGGGTGGGCCTTGAATCGGCCGACCCCAGTCCGATGAGCGTGAGCATGGCCCAGGAGTCCATGATGCAGCTGACGGTTTCGGACCTCGACCTCATGATCGCAGATCCGTCCGCCACCATGCAGCATGTGCTCAAACGAAGGGTCGAAGAAGTCGGGGTTCGCACCATTCGCTCGGCGAAGTCGGTCGAGCAAGCCATGACCGCGATGATTGAGCAGCCGCCGCACGTGGTGATGAGCGCGTTCCATTTTGACGATGGGTCAGGAGCGGAGCTCGTCGAGCGCATGCGGGCGCACCGACGGACCCAGGGTGTGGCGTTCTTGCTCGTTGCGAGCGAAACCGACCCCTCGAAGCTCGATCGAGTGCGCCAGGCGGGATTGTCTGCGCTCCTTCAGAAGCCCATTGACAGCGCGACGTTGGGAACGGCCCTTCAGGCGACGGTCACCGAGCTTGGCTACGAAGATGGCACCTTCGCGTTCGAGCAATTGCACGTGCTGGTGGTCGATGATTCCAAGTTTGCCCGTCGCCATATTGGGCGTGTGCTCGAGCAGCTCGGTATCACGGACCTTACATTTGCCGAGGATGGCCAACACGGGGTCGAGATCCTCGAACAAGAGACCTTTGACCTCGTCATCACCGACTACAACATGCCGCGGATGAACGGAGACGGTCTGGTAACCCACGTCCGCCAGGAGTCCGGGCAGCGGGACGTTCCCATCCTGATGGTCACGAGCGAATGTGACTCTCAGCGGCTTGCCTCCGTCCATGCCGCTGGTGTCGACGCGCTGTGCGACAAGCCCTTTCACATCGATCAGGTTCGAGCACTCATTGCGTCGATTCTGTAGCTGAGGGTCCGCCGAGCGCTCAAGCCGGAGCGCTCACAGGTTGTGACCTTGTGAACATCGCGATCGTAGACCGGTGGTCCGCCCTTGCACATGCGAGCCCCTCACGTTGGGTGACATCGCGTGACCAGTTTGTGCTTTGGCCGGCGTTCGACTACGTGGGCGCAGCGACCACCCACCCGGGGGAGGACCATGGGTCTGGCGATCGCGGCGCGCCCGCGACTCTTGTCCATTTTCATCGGAATGCTCGCGTCCACATGGACGCTTTCGGCGGCCGACGCCTTGGCCAAGCCGAAGGACTTCGACCCTGAAGATCCTGTGGTTTGCTCCGAAGCATTTGAAGATCTTCGTAAGCAGGTCCGGAAGCGGGATGCGGTGATGGACGAACCCGCGGGCGTCACGCTTGCGTTCGGCGTCATTCCGGATGCGACCGAAGCGTCGTTGCTCGTGACGGCGAAGCAGGCTTGTGACGAAGTTGCCTATGTGGACAAGACGTTCCGCGTGCCGGCGTACCTGTGCCTTGGCGAAGCGAGCGCACGTGCCGCGAATATGGGCGCTACGCCCGAAGACAACTATCGGGACTCGTACTGCGCGTACCAGGTGGCAGCGGATCTCGCGAACAAGGTCGAGCCAGCCGATACGTCCGTCCAGGCCGAAGCCCAGGAAGGCCGAGCGCAGGCGCTGATGGCGTTGCGTCGGATGGATCGTGACCAGGCCAAGATCTACGCCGATGCCGCGGTCTCGGCCTACGACAAAGCGATCAAGCTCGAGCCTACGGCGGCGCGCCACTTTGCGCTCGGCCGCTTCTTCATCGAACTCCGGAACGTGAAGCGTGCCGAAAAGGCGATTAAGGCCGGAGCCGACCTCGACGGGCGGGGTACCGAGACCGCTCGGGCGCTGGTGGCGTTGGCCCAGCTGAAGCGAAACACCGGTGCCACGTCGTCCGAGGTACTGGCTGTCCTCAACCGAGCCAAGCAAGCGGCACCCAAGTCGATGTCCGCGAACGGTGCGTTGGGGATTGCCTACTTCGAGGCGGACAACCTTTCCGAGGCCCGCCAGTCGTTCCTGGCCGTGATTGCGGATGGTGCGGTCGACGATGTGGGAGGAGCCGGACGGAATTACCGTGCCGATGCCCACTATTACCTAGCCCTGCTCGACGCGCGTACGGCCAACCGTTCCGCGGATTGGCAGAAGGTGCTGAACAACGCTGAGCGTGCCATTCAGGCGGGCGGCGGTGAGTTTCGGTATCGGCGTCTCGTTTGCCTCGCCTACATCGGGCGAGGGGGCAAGGCCATCCGCGACGGCGCGGGCGGCGCGTGGTGCGAGGGGCAGGATTCACCCGAGGGTCAATTGCTCAAGGGCGTCTACCTGCTCCGCCGGGCCCAGTACGTTCAGTTGCGCTTGCGCACGCCACCGCACCCCACCGAAATTCAGTACCGCGACTACCTGACCCGCGCGGGTCAGGCGTTCACCGCGGCGAAGGAAGGCATGGGGACGCGTGAGGCCACGGTCGATTGGCCAGGTCTCCCCGAAGCAGCGGAGTTTTCGAGCACCCTCGCGTTCGGTCAGGATGTGGTCCAGTGGGCCAACACCTTCTGCCGGAGCAAGCTCGACAAGACCGACAAGGCGCGGGAAGTCTCGGTGTTCGACCGGTACGGCGCCCTTGGCTGCAAGCCCTAAGACGTCGCGCGGGCCCCGGGCCCGAAGCGCTGACCCAACCCTTCAAAAGGTGCGACCATGTCCTCTTTCAATGATGTCAATCCGAGTCCAGGTCCGCGCGTCCTGCCGAAGGTGTTCTCGGACGTTCCCAGTGCGGCCGAGCTCGTCACTGCGCAGCAGCGGGTGTCGGCCGCCAATAGCAGCCGCAACATGCTCGGCCTCATCGTCGTGCTGCTGCTCGGCATGCTCATTGCGGCCGGGGTTGCGCTCGTCTACTTCGAGAGCCAAGCTCGCGAGCTGCCGAACACCATCACGGAACTCGAAGAGAAGATCAAGGAACTCGAGCAGGACATCAAGGTCCGAGATGCCGACATTGCGGACCTAGAACAGTCCGCCAAGGACGCTATCGAGGAATACACCATCATCGATCAGCGCCTAAAGAAGAACGACGAGCTGCGTAGCAAGATTCGCGAGACCCTCGAGAAGAAGCCGAGTGCCGCCAAGGTGCGTCGCCCGGCCCTCGGCACCGACGACAGCCACACCGCCCTCGAAGACCCGGTTTGGTTGCAGCTGCGGGCGAACGCCGAAGAACGCCTTGGCGAAGAAACCAAGGAACTCGAAGAAATCGCCAAGGAAGTCGAGGCCTATCGCCCGCCGCGTCGCACGGGTGGTGGTCTGGATCCTCGTAACTAGCCGTCTTTCAGCTTTCGGGCTGCAGCATCCAAGGGAGAGCCACAATGGCGAACGGCATGAAGACCGACGGGCCGCTGAACGTGTTTCAGTCGTTTGTGAAGGAGGAGCGTTCCCCCTTCAACGTCGAGCAGCTTGCGGACCGGTTCCGCCACCGGAACACCGGCTGGTCCATTCCTGAGGCCTACTTGGCCATCCTCGTTTCGGCGGCGGTGGCAGACGGCGGATTCCACGTCGAAGAGCAACAGGAAATCATGAGCCTGGCCCGGCGTTCGCGGGCATTGTCCTCGCTCAACGCGCAGGATCTTGCCGCGGCGAACGAGACGGTGAACGAGCGTCTGCAAACCCGCCCCGAAGCCCTCAAAGAGGCTTGCGACACGCTACCCGCAGACATGTGTCTGCCGGTCTACGCCCATTGCGTCGACATCATCTTGTCGGACGGTGAGCTGCAAAAGTCGGAAGCCCAGTTCCTCGAGCGTCTTGTCCCCATGCTCGACATCGACGCAGACAGTGCGCGTCGGGTCATGGAAGTTCTGCTCCTCAAGGCGCAATACTAGCGGGTCGAGGGAGTGACCAGGGGTCCGTGAGGCCCCGGTCTACTCCTCCCCGTCGAGTTCGCGCTCAAAGAAGACGGCGCTTCCTTCGGTTTCTGCGAATCCGCCGAAGTCCCAGGCCGTGGACGAATCCGTGCGGTACCCGACCGTTTCGCCTCGCATGGCGAATTCTGCGGTGGCGTTGCGCCAACTGATGAACGGCTCACAGTTGCCTTCGCTTGCGAAGACCTCGCCGCCATCGAACGAGACCGCGACCGCCCAAGTGCAGTCGTCGCAGGTGACGGGGCCCGTCACGGTCGTCTGCATTTCGAAGTCGCACGGTGTCTGGTCGGCGCCGAGGGTCCAGAAGTAGCCGAAGAAGCCGTTCGTGGGCTGACCGTTGGCCAGCGTGAACTCACCGAACACGATGCGCTCGGGTCCTTCTTCATCGAACTCCTCATCGTCGTCGTCGTCTTCACCACCCGGCTCGTCCGTTCCGTTCCAGGGCTCGGTGGTGGAGACATTCCACCAGGCCTCGCCGCCATTGCCCCCGCCGATGCCATCGGAGCCACCGCAGGCCACGAGGCCCAGCAACACAATCGTCTTGGTGTCGTGGATCACAGGTCTATCCTCCGTCAGCTCTGGAACGGTCCAGGGCTGTCGATGGGGCGCCATTCTCATCGGAGCCCGACATGGTCCCGTTACGGAGCCGAAGAACGGAGTTTTGAATGATCTTCGTTGTTGCGGCAGCGGTTGCGCTCGGTTCGACTCCGAACGAACCCGAGCGAATGCGGGTCCTGTCCGCTGAGCGAGCGGACGTTGTGGCTGTCGGAGAGGAGGTGCCTTGGTTTCGGGTCGCCTCCACAGCCCCCGACACCGCGTTTGGGTTTCGGGTGTTGTGGCTGCCTGTCGTCCGTTAGCTCACGCCGAGCAGTTCCACCTCGAAGGTCAGCGTGGCATTGGGAGGAATCGCGCCCGGAAATCCTCGTTCGCCGTAAGCGAGATGGGGCGGAATGGTGAGCTTGCGCTTGCCGCCGACCTTCATGCCGACCACACCCTGCTCCCAGCCTGGGATCACGCGGCCTTGGCCAAGTGCAAATCCGAAGGGCTGGTTCCGGTCGAGGCTCGAATCGAACTTGGAGCCGTCCGCGAGCCACCCCGTGTAGTGCACCGACACGTTCATTCCCGTCGCGGCTTCGTCGCCGGTGCCCACTTCGAGATCTTCGATGATCAGATCGGCCATGCCATTGTCTCCTGCAACCGTTGGCCGATGTCGTATCAGGTACGTGCTCGGAAGCGGGCCACAAGATCGTAGACGACAGGCAACAGCACCAAGGTCACCACGGTCGAGACCACGAGACCTCCGAGGGCGGTGCGGCCCATCGGGGTCCACAGTTCGGCACCCACCCCGCTCGCGATGGCCAGCGGGATCATCCCCCCCGTGGTGGTCAGCGTCGTGATGAGGACAGGGCGCAGACGACGACGTCCCGCCACTCGGATGGCCTTTGGGGTGGGGAGGCCTTCGCCTTCGAGCTGCTTGATGGCATCGACGAGCACGATCGCGTTGTTCACCACGACCCCGATCAGGATGACCACGCCAAGGAAACTCGTGACCGAAAGGCTCGTGCCCGTCAGCAACAGGGCGAAGAAGGCTCCGGTGACCGCGAAGGGCACCGAGACCAAGATCACGAGGGGGTCGATCCAGCTCTCAAACTGGGCCGCCATCACGAGGTACACGAGCACGAGCCCCAGGACCGCCAACAGGCCGAGGTCGGTGAACGTCTCTGCGAGGTCGGCCGAACTGCCACCGAGGCGTACGGTAATGCCGGGGGGCGTCTCGAGCGCCGCGATGCGTTCCCGGACATCGGCCGTGACCTCGCCGAGCGCACGCCCCACCACATCGCCCTCGACCGTCACGATGCGGCCTTTGTCGAGACGCTTGATGGCGATGGGGGTCTCTCCTTCGGCGAAGGTGGCGAGGTCGGCCAGGGACAGCAACCGTCCATCCCGGGCCCGCACTGAGACGAGCCCAAGTTCTCGCACTTCATCGCGATCCTCGGGGGCAAGCCGGACGACGACATCCTTGGTGCCATCGGCCGTGGCCAGGCGCGTCGCTGCCACCCCGGTCAGTGCGGCTCTCAACTCCTGACCGGCCAACGCAAAGACCACCCCGGCTCGCTTGGCGCGGTCGCGAGACAGGTCGAGGCGGAGTTCGGGTCGGGTCTCGGGCAAGTCGGTCGAGACATCGACCGCGCCTTCGATGGTGCGCAGGTCTCGCGCGAGTGCCTTCGCCGCCGTTTCGAGGGCCTCTCCGTCTGAGCCGAGCAGCTCGACAACCAGCGGTTTACCCGCAATGCCCAACCCGGCGTCATCGCCGAACGCCACGCTGCGGGTCACCACCTCCGGCTGGTCCGGGATGCGTTCGATCGCTGCGCGGACGATGGCGATGTCGGTGCGGGTGCGGTCGTCTTTCGGGGTGAGAAAGACGTAGACCCGACCAATGTGGCTGCCCTGGGATTGCCCTCTTCCGGCGGCTCGGGCGTCGCTGCTGGCCCCCGCGTATTCGGTGATCAGTCGAACGTCGGGATCTCCCTGGAATGCCGTCGCAATCTCGCGGACCACCGCTGCGGTACGGTCGAGCGAAGTGCCCACGGGGAGTTGGACGGTAACGGATGCGCGGCTTTGGTCCTGGCGAGGCACGAAGTCGGTCGGAACTGCAACCACCAAGCCAATCGTGAGCACGACGGTGGCGAGGGCCACCCCCAGGGTCGTCCAGGGAGCTCCCAGCGCTCGTTCGAGGAGTTGGCCGTAGCGTTCGGCGAGCGACGACGACGTGGGCTCGGTGCGGGCCGGGGTGGCGCCCACGGCCCGCGCGGCAAGCATCGGGGTCAAGGTCAGCGCCACGATGAGCGAACTCGAAATCGTCGTGATCATCACGTACGACAGCTGCCCGAACATCGCGCCGATGATGCCCGAGGCAAAGCTCATGGGCACGAAGATGACCACGGTGGTGGTGGTGGACGCGAGCAACGCTCCGCCGACTTCCCGGGCTCCCGCCACCGCGGCCGACTTGGGGTCTTCGCCCGCTTCCGCCCGCCGCGCGATGTTCTCGAGCACCACGATGCCGTTGTCGACCACCATTCCAATGGCCAACGCCATGGCCATCAGCGTCACCGCATTGAGGGTGTAGCCCAGGCGTTCGAGGACCATGAAGGTCGTCACGAGCGAGGTGGGGATGGTCGTGGCGACGACGAGACTCGGGGGCAGCCGGCGCAGGAACACGAGCACCACCACGAAGACGAGCACGCCGCCCACCAGCACGGTTTGCTGGAGGTTGGCGACCATCGCCCGGATGAACTGGCTCGGATCGCGGGCGACTTCGACCTCGACCCCGGCGGGCAGCTCGGCCTTCGCGAGAAGATCGCGAACGGACTGGGCCACCGCCACCGTGTTGGCATTGCCCACCTTGGTCACGGTGGCCGTCATGGCGGGTTGACCATCGACCAAGGCGATTTCCGTGCGGTCATCGAGGGCGATCGTCACGGTGGCGACGTCGCTTAGCCGGGCCACGCTGCCGTCGATGGGCGAGCGCTGCACAATGCGATCGCGCAGCTCCTGCACGGAGTTCGCTTCACCGGGCAATCGGACGGCGAACTGGGTGTCGCCCACTTCGAGCGTGCCCGCCGGCAGATCGGTGTTGTCGGCCGCGAGCACGCGGGAAAGCTCGGTCAGGGTGAGTCCTGCGGCCCGGAGCCGGTCCCGATCGACGTCGACCCGCACGATGGTCTTGGGGGCGTTCTGCAGAACCACCGCGCCCACGCCAGGCAGCCGTTCGATCGGCTCGATCAGCGTGCGTTGGACGAGGTCACGACGAAGCCGGACGTCGCCGGTGCGGTCGGTGATCGAAAAGGTGATGGCGGGCAGCGCACCGGGGTCGAACTTGAGGATGCGTGGCTCATCGACGCCCTCGGTCAGAGACACCGCTTCGAGAACGGCCCGAACGTCGGTCGTGGCTTCCGAAAGGTCGTAGCCAAGGTCGAAGATCAGCGTGGTGATCGAGACGTTGTCGCGGGAGGTGGACCGGAGTTGTTCGAGGCCGTTGACCGAGCCCAGGGCTTGCTCGAGAGGTTCGGTGACGGTGGATTCCACGTCTTCAGCGGAGGCTCCCGGAAACGAGGCTACGACCGTGAGCACGGGTGGCGACACTTCGGGCAGGATGTCGATCGACAAGCGACCGTAGGCCAGCAGCCCAAAGAGCAGCACAATCGTGGTGACCACGGTGACGAGCACCGGACGATGCACCACCGTGCCCAGAATGCCGCGACGGTCGGCGCTCACTCCGCCTCCCGTACCGACTCACCATCGACGAGCCGCCCATGCCCGGCGATGGCCACCCGCTGCCCTGCGGCAAGGCCCTCGGTGACGGGCACTTGGTCGGACTGGCTGGTGCCGTAGCGAACGCGGATACTGCGGGCCACCCCCTCTTCGATGACGACCACCCGCGCCGAGCCGGCGTCCCGATCGAGCAAGGCGGTGCGGGGTACCGCGGGATGGGTCTGGCCGACCCCTTCGACGATGGCCCGGGCCGACATTCCATGGCGGAGCCTCGGGTCGGCATCGAGCGAGGCCTCGATGGCCACGGTGCCAGCGACGGGATCGACCGCCGCGTTGATCCGGTCGATGGTGGCTTCGAAGCGCTCTCCGGGGAGCGCGTCGACCTGCACCGTGAGCGGTTGGCCAGGGGCCATCTGGGGCGCGACCCGTTCGTTGACCGCGGTGACGACGCGGAGCTTGGAAAGGTCTGCGATCGCCAAGGGGGGACCCTTCAAAGCCCCCCCCACGATGTCGCCCGGGTCGACATTGCGGGCGATGATCACGCCGTCGAACGGCGCCTTCAGTTCGGTGTCGGCGAGGCGTTGTCGGGCCACGGAAAGGGCGGCCTGCGCCTGCCCGACTTGAGCGGCCGCAAGCTCGGATTGGCGGGCGACCCCTTCGACTTCGGCGCGAGTGACGGCATTGGCTTTGTCGAGGGCCTGGTAGCGGGCGTGGGTGGCGTCGGCCTGCTTTTGCTGGGCCTGCGCGACCGCCAAAGCGCTCTTGGCTTGAGCCACGCCGGAGCGGTACGCCCCCGACGCGATCTCCAACAACACGGTGCCCTTTTCAACCTCGTCACCGAGCCGAACGTGCACGGTCTCGATGCGGCCTTGGGCACCCGGGAAAAGCATGGCGGTGTTTTCGGCTTCGATGGTTGCCGAGAGCGAAAACGCATCGGCAAATCGCTGATCTTCGACCACCTGGCTGCGAATCACGGGTCGCGCGTCGGCTTCAACGGTGACGGGGGGGCCGCCACAGCCCAGGAGGGTCGCCCCCCAGAGCCATAGAAGACCGTTCATGGGGTCCCTCCAGGGTCGATGGGCAACCCGGTTTGCCGTTGCCAATCCGCCAGCGCGGCGATGACCTCATGACGAGCCACCACGCGCTTGACGCGGGACTGGGCGAGCAGCTGTTCGGCGTCGAGCTGGTCGCTGGTGCTCGCGAGTTGGACCTCGAAGCGTGCGTCCACGAGGCGGAGGTTCTCGGTGGCTTGTTCCACCTGTAGGTCGGCTACCTCGGCCGCCTCGAGCGAAGCTTGGAGTCGATCCCAGGCGGCTCGGGTGTCGAGTTCGGCCTTGGACCGCAGCGCGCGAGCACCGACTTCAGCCCGGCGCAATCGGGCGGTGGCTTTGCGGACGGTGGCGTTGCGTCGCCCAAGCTGGAAGAAGTCGAATTCGGCCTCGAGCGCCACTTGGAACTGCTGCGGAATCCCGAACACCCCGACTTCGGTGAATGCGTCGAATCGGGCGAGCGCCGTGATCTGAGGCAGCAGGTTGGCCACTTGAGCCCGACGGGCTGCTTTGGCCGCGGTCACCCGATTCACCGCGGCCGTCACGTCGTCTCGGCCGGCCACCCGCGACAGGCCTTCGTCGAGAGGTGGGGCTTCGAAGGTGCGGGGCTCGAGGGCTTCGGGAATGAGGGTGTCGGCGTCGTGCCCCACCACGAGGGCCAATCCCCGCCGCGCGAGCGCCAAGGAGCGGGTGGCCGAGCGGGCGGATTGTTCTGCGTCGCCGAGCGCCACCTCGATGCGCAGGACGTCGGTGCGTTGCGCGAGGCCGGCGGCTTCGAAGGCCACGATGCGCTGTTGGGTGCTGCGAAGACTCGCGACGACGGCTTGTGAGACCTCGACGAGGGCTTCGGCCGCGAGCGCTCCCGTGTACGCCTCCACTACCGACACTGCGACCTGGTCCCGCAGGGTGCGTTCGTCGCCACGCTGGGCCAACAGTTGATGCCGTCGGGCCTGGTAGCCTCCGGCCAGCGCAAACAGCTGGGTCAGGGGGGCCTTGGCCGTCGCGCTTAGCGTGGCGAACTGTTGAGGGCGGATGAGCAGCGGATCGTCCGTCACCAACGGCGTCTCGATGGGCTGGTCGTAACGAACGACCGACCCTGCGACCGACAATTCAGGAGCAAACCCCGCGGTTTCGCGGAGTGCGGCGCGGGCTTCTTCGGTCTGCCAGACCGAGGCTTCGATCTGGGGATTGTGGCGACTCGCATGATCGAGCGCCTCAACGAGCCCGATGGTGACGGGTTCGGCCAGCGCAGTCGCGATCCACCATCCCCAAACCATGGGTGTCGCCCTCCCTTGACGGCGGCAGCTCTACTCTCCTCGAGAGGCCGTGTCGACGACGAACGTTCGTTCGATGCTTCGGATCAAGGAGCGGGGGGGAAGGTGGCCGACCACGCATCGCCCGCGCTGGACCCGTTTTCATCGAGCACGACCCAGACCGACGTGGCTGTGGCGGGACGGGGCATGGTGAAGCGAAAGCGAAACACGTCGTCGCGCCGCACGTTCACGCGTTCGAAGAAGCCCGAACCCGTGGTGAACGAACCGCCCGTGGTGAAGCCGCTCACAATGTTACCGGCGCCTCGGCCGCCACCTTCGATCCGGAACGTCAACTCCACGCTTTCGCCAGCCGCCAGTGGCTTTGTCGAGGGCTCCTCCACGAGCGTGAGCGGGGCGAGTTCGGGATTGGAGTCTCCGGGTTCAGGGGTGGGCTTCGCGAGCACAGGACGGACCGCGAGCCGGAAGGCGGCGGGGTCGATCTCCTCGACGGGAGGGCTTGTCCCTTCGAGCCCCAGCGCGATGACGGGCGACATCATGGGGTTGGTGAGCGAGCGGGGACAGGTGCCCTGAATGCAGGCTGCGACAAAGAGCGGCAGCTCCACGTCTGTTGAAGCACTCTCGTTGCGAGGAAGGGCGGCCACGAGGGCTTCAGACAGCTGCAGGCCCGCGGTCGCTTCGAGGGCGATGCAGGGAGGTTCGCCGCCGTCTTCGCAGCGCAGGAACAGCTCGGTGACCAACAGCCCCAGGGGTGAGTCGCACGCTTGTCGGTCGGGGAGGCACGTGAAGGCGAAGACGCGAAGGGTCTCGAGTTCGGGATTGGCGATGGCCGCGTCGATGAAGAACAGCGATCCCGGGGTGGCCACGGGAGGGACGGTTTGCACCCACACGATCTGGAAGTCGTTGAGCACGTTGGCCGGTGACGTCTCGGTGAGGGCCAGCAGTTCACAGGCGGTCAGCACGGATGGGAGGAGCCAGACCATGGCGAGAGACTAGCGCACAAAGGCCCCGGACCCAAGGAGGGACCGAGGCCATAGGGGCCGATTGGGGGTCAGTCGAGGGGGATGGCCTCGAGGGAAACGCCTCCCATCTCGAGAGGCTTCAGCATCGTCGGCATGATGCCTAGCGTTTCGCTGCTGCCGATGAGCGTCGCCCCCCCGTAGCCCGCCACCGTCCAGCCACCGTCGGCGAGCTTCTGGCCCAAGGCCGTGCCCGAAAGGACCGGATCCGGGTCATCGAGCGGGCTTGGGATGCCGTCGCCAAAGCCATCGCCGGGCTTCACCCCCAAGGGGATGGAGAGCAGACCGGTGCCGTCGAGGAAGGCGTACGTGATGGTGTCGTCGATGGGGTCGAGGGTCAGCCCCAGGGGAAGGGAGCGAAGCCCGTTGCCGTCCAGGTTGAGCACGGTCACCGCGACGTCCTGTCCACCGACGTCCAAGGTCTGCTGGGTGGTGTTGCCGAGGTCGTCGATGCTGGGGCGCGTCATCACCACGCCAAGGGGAATCGAGGTGAGGCCCGAGCCCGAGTCGGTCAGGCTGAAGCCCGCGGCGAGCGACCCCAACTGTGCATCCGAGCCGTCGCTCCACACCCAGCCCAACGCCGACTGCGAAAGCGTAGAGTCAGCCTGCATAGCAGCGACGAGGTCCTGGAAGTTCTGGGTGTGGGTGATGGCCGCCTTGGGTCGGTAGGCGAGATAGCTCCCGTGCTCGGTGAACTGTGCGCCCACCGTCTGCACCGCCATCGACCAGGCGAAGGCTACCTCGTTGCCTTGGGCGTCGTAGCGGGCCACCGGGCTGCCCTGGATGAAGCACTGTCCGTTTGCATCGGTCCTACAGGTCTCGATGCCATCGCCATTGCCCCAGATCGAGGCGGTGACCTCGACGTTGGCAGCCTTCGAGCCGCTGGCATGGAACACCGTGGCTCGCGCGACGGGGCGAATCGAGCTGCTTCCGACCCGCTGGAGGTAGGGCAGCCATGCAACGTGGAGTTCGGTGTGCGGCGGGTGGGCCAACGGCACATTCCAATCCATGTCGGCAAAGCCCGACCCGTAGCCAGCCGAAAGCTTGCCGTTTTCAGCCTTGTACTTGAGCATCGATTCCGCTTCGAGCGCGCTGACGCCGGTACGAA
Organism: Myxococcota bacterium; assembly: GCA_039208735.1. GTDB lineage: Bacteria > Myxococcota_A > UBA796 > UBA796 > DRPG01. Next base: position 17,218 of record JBCCQY010000096.1, read on the forward strand.
GGAGTTCGACTGCTAAACCGCTGATTTGGGCCGTCGCTTGGCTGGTGCCCGCCATCAGCCAGTACCCAACTTTGGTCGGGTCATCCGGGTGGATGGACTCGCCGACGATCCCGTCGCGAACCCCATCGAGGTTGATGTCGGTGTCGAGATTGCCGCCTGGCGCAACGATTTCGACCGCCGCACTGGCGTTCGCATAGGAGGCGATCTTTAGACCATTCCAGTACCGCTCGGTGGCCGTCAGCTCGGCTCCCGCGACCGCCATCACCAGCGGACTCGCGGCGGGCCAACTCACCTGGTCGAGTCCGTCGTTGCCCGTGGCTCCCACCATGAGGATGTCGGCCTCGGCCGCGGCCTGAAGGGCTTCGAGGAGGGCCGTCGACGGGCGATAGCCCGAGCCGAACGACAAGCTCAGGTTGATGATGTCGGCCTGGTTGTCGACGGCCCACCAGATTCCCTCGACGAGGGACCACTCGGACCCCCGGTTGGTTTCGTCGAGTACCTTGACGGGCATGAGGGCGACCCCCGGCGCGGTGCCCTTGATGGCCCCATTTGAGCCGATGATCGAGGCGATGTGGGTGCCGTGCTGGTGATCATCATTGGCGTGCGGGTCGTTGTTGATGAAGTCGTAGGGCGCAACAATGGGATTGCTCGCAAGAGTTGGGGCAACCTTGTACGCCACGCCGTAGCGAGTCGCGGTCTCATACGCGACGCCGGTGTCCAACACGGCGACGACGATGTTGGTTGGCGTGCTCGAGGACCGGATGGGATCCACTTTGTCGATGTGCCACTGCATCCACTCGTCTGCGCCATTCCCAAGGCGGTGTCCGGTGGAGAAGGCTTCTCCCGTAAGTTCGGCGGCTTCCTCTTCACTGGTGGCGCCACGCACGATGCCGTTGGCGGCCATGCGTTCCACCGCGGGGTCCAAGGCGAGCAGGCCGAGTGCCTCGGCGGTTCCTCGGACGACGGCATACCCCGAACGACCCACGGGGCGTTCCACGGTCAACGCGTAGCGGGCAGCAAGGTCTGGCAGTTCCATCGGGTCGGTCAGCCGAACGAGTCGCTCCCCGGGTCGATAGTGGTCCGCATCCACATCAAGGGCGACCGGCGCTTCGAGGGTGGCTTCGTCCCACGGGACGTCCAACTCGGGTCCGGGTGTCGCAACTGCGCTAGGTGTTCGGTCGAGTGTGGCCAGGTCGTTCGTCGCTTGTGACCCCGCGAGGGCCTTTTGGGCCGGCGCGCGGTCCGAAGACGAGGACATCAAGAGTAGGCCGGCAACGAGGGCAAACAGACCGGCTGATGCAATACGGGTCTTCCGCATGAGGGGCTCCTTGGGGTCGCAGGACGGAGGGTCTCTCCTCCTCGCCACCTCCTCGGCCCAGGCCGGCTCGCGTTTTGGGTTGCATCAGGGTCGCGACGGTTTCACGGGTCAGGCAGAATCTTCGATAGTGCGCTCGCTCGGGCGGCAACCGTCGGGCAATACCGGATCTGGGGAAACGCATCGCAGCCGTCGAAGCGGTCTGACCGGTAGGTGGCATCCATGGGGTCGAGGAAGCGATGTCGCCACGCGACCTCTCCGGTCGGCCGATCCACCTCGACCGTGGCCGACAGATCGCCCGGCAAGAAGCTCCAGCAGTCCGGGTGAGCTTCGGTGATGAGGAGCCGGTCTTCGGAGAGGCGGTCGATGTCGCCCAACGCCCCTTCGTGCCACTGGGGTTCGGTCCACGTCCATACGAGGGTGGCCGTCATGGTGACTTCGTCGAGTACGTACTCGCTCGCCCGTGAATGCGATCGGAAGTTCCGTCCGTTGTCGTACACCAGCAGGCGGTTCCCGTCGACGAGTTCGATTCCGTGCTGGCAGTCCGGGTACTCGCTGTCCGGAAGGCTCCCGCCTTGTGCATCGCGAAGCGTGAAGTCGCCCCCGGGCCCAAATCGCCAGCGCAGGCGCTCGGTTGCCATGTCGACCGCGATGATCTGGGTCGTGTAGCACAGGCTCACCACGACCACGGGCCCCTCGTCGGTGTCGAAGACTTCGGCTGCGTTGGCGTGGTACACATCGCCGGTTCCCGTGGGCAACAACCCTGCGTCCACGCCCTGTTGGCTGTCCCACGACCACGTGACCGCATCCGCCTCGGGGTCCACGAGGCGCACCGTAAAGCCCTCCCAGTCGGGCCCTCCCACGTCGTTGCGACTCTGGGTGAGGGTCAGAAGACGCCCGTCGGGCAACCGTCGGCCCTCGTGATGGAAGATGAGCGGCTGCGACCCGGGGAATGCCGCCTTGTCGAGAAGGCTCTGGTCCAGGCCCACCATTTCGGTCGCCCCCTCGCGCGTCCAGCCTCCGCCCCACACAAACCGACCCTGGCCCGCGTAATGGGCGTTGATGGCGATCGGCGTACGGCCGGGAAGCTGGTTGTAATACCATCGAAGGTCGCCTGCGAGGTCGTAGACGAGCAACCGATGGGTGACATCGTCTTCGCAATGGCGGGTGTGGTTCACGATGAAGTGCGGATGGGCGGCGTCGGGTTGCAGGGTGGCGTGGGTTTCGACGGTGGTGGCGGGAATGCGAGGAGGCAAGGCCGTGGTGGTGAGATCAAAGGCCGTCGGTGCACTTGGAGGACACGTCACGGCGGCCGCACAGCGGTACTCTCGCTCCGCGACGAGGCCCCCCAACGCGACGGTGTGGGTCATGCTCACGTCGGCGGACTCCCAGAACAGCTGATCGGAAGGGTCCGCGGCAGCCGTGCATCGCAACGCCACCGGCGCGGCCGTCGAAAGCGTCACGGTCGCGGTTTGGAGGTTGGCGAGGTCGGGGTGCGGGGTGATCCTCACCGTGGGTTGTGGTGAGGTCCCCGGGCAGACCGGAGCCGAGGTCGAATCCGGTTCGGAGGGTGACGTGGACGAAACCTCGGTGAGTGGAGGCAACGGTGTTGTGCAGGCCAACAGCCCGACCATCCCCATCATGCAAGCTCCTTCAACGCGTAGCGGCGCCTACCTGATAAGCTGCCGCACCATGCAGGAGCCCGGTTGATCGACACCGATCCCAGCCGTCGCCGTCGGGCGACGATCATTGGATTGGCGGGTGGCATCGCGTTCTTTGCTGCCCTGCCCTTCGTGGTGTTTCACCTTGTGGCGGGAAATGCCGACATGGCCGTGGCCCTGTCGCTTGGATTGGCGGGGGTGCTCAGTTCGCGAACGCTGCTGCGGGCGGGGCATCTCTCCTGGTCAGGGCACGCCCTGTGCGGCGGTTTCTATGTTTCGACCGTGTACGTAGCCTGGATGTCGGGCGGCGCGACGCATGCTGCGACCTTTTGGCTTGCCTGCATCGGGTGGCTTGCGTCGCTTGTGAGTGGGCGCCGGGCGGCGTGGGGCTGGCTGGCTCTCGTGCTCCTTGCGATCGGGGGGCTGGCCTTGGTGCCCCTGCTGCCTCGAATCGACGGGCCAGGAGCGTTCGTGACCAGCGCCTCCGTCTCCAATGGGTTGTTCGTGGGAATCGTGGGGGCCACCGTCCTGGGCCTTGACCGCGTCATCGCCTGGCTTACTCGAGAAGGGAGCAAGGCAGCGCGCCTCGCCGACCGAGCCAACCGCGACAAAGATCAGTTTTTGGCTGATATGTCGCACCAACTCCGCACGCCGTTGACCGCGATCCTCGGCTACACCGAGCTGCTCGAAGAAGACGCACAGGCCGCAGGGAACGAACGGGCGGAGCGCGACCTTGGACGCATCGGGCTGGCTTGCCGCAGTTTGGTGCCGATCCTGGACGACATCTTGGATGTCGCGCGTGTCGGGGAGCCCGGCGTGATGGCGTTATCGCCGGGGCCCATCGACATGAGGCGGCTCGAAGCGGAGTTGCGGGCGGCCATCGAGCCGCTGGCCGAAGCGCATGGCAACACCCTGACATTCGAGACCGAAGAGTCCAGTTTCGTGCCCATCCTCGATGAGGGCCGTTTGCGTCAGCTTCTGCTGAACCTGTTGGCGAATGCCTGTAAGTTCACCACCCAAGGCGAGGTGACGCTGCGTCTGTCAAAGGGAACGGCCGGAGCCCTGGATTTCGAAGTGGAAGACACGGGCATTGGGATGGATGCGGAGCAGCAGTCGAGGGTCTTTCTTCCTTTCGAACAGGCGACGACGACGATCCGCCAGGCCTATGGGGGCACGGGGCTCGGATTGACGATCTGTCGCCGCCTCACCGATGCGATGGGGGGAGAACTCGCGGTGCAGAGCACCTTGGGCGAAGGCACGCGCTTTTACGGGCGCCTTCCTGCACGGAGAATCCCATGAGGCTTTTGGGGGCGGTGGTGGTGACGGCCCTCGGAGCTGCCGTCATCGACGGAGTGGCCTACCGTTCTGGCGGCCTCGAAGGGCCAGCGAGTGGATTTCTCGCCCTCCTTCCGATGATGGGGGCACTTCTCGAAGGTCGTCGTGGGGCAGCGGTAGGCTTTGCCTTGGCCATTGGGTCGCTCATCGGGCTCGCGGTGGTGCCTCCTGCGGCGCCTCCGCCAGAGCTGTCTCGCCCGTTAGGGGCTGTGATTCCCGCCGTCCTTGCGGTGGCGGTGGTGGGCCTGGGTACACGGATCGTGGCGATTGGCGACCGTCTGACCACCGAACTTGAAGCGTCTCGACGGGCGGCCCGAGCGGCCGACTTGGCGAAAACCGAGCTTTTGGCTAACTGTTCGCACGATCTTCGGGCGCCCCTCAACGCGGTGCTCGGCTACGTGAGCCTGCTTACCGAAGATGCCGAGTCGGAGTCGCAGACGGAGGTCTTGGAGGACCTTCAGTGCGTCCAACGGGCGTCGCGGCTCCTGCTCTCGCGTGTGGATCGCATGCTCGAGTTGGCGCGCCTCGAGGCCGGGATGGTGAATCTGGCGCCCCAGCCGATCGAGCTGGAGTCGGTGGTGGCTCGCGCCGTCGATCGCATCTCGGCCACCGGTTCGGTGTCGGTGACCCTCCCCGACGAGCCTCCCAAGGTGATGCTGGATCCCGACGGCCTCGAACGACTGCTGGTGCACCTGGTCTCGAGCCTCCAGCGGCAGAGCGACCCCGAACCGGTCGAACTGTCGTTGACCCACGATGCCGAGAGTCGGCTTGTGGTGTCGGCCCAGCGAACCCCCTCCCACGGACCTCACCAGGCGCCTGAACCCACAGGCCCGTGGTCGGACGCGGAGCTTTCGCTCCAGCTGTGTCGCCGGTTGGCCCTGTTGATGGCGGGGCGGGCATCCGGAGGGCCAGGGGAACCTCGACGGATCGAGCTGTTTGCTCCTAAAGCAGCCTAGCGGGCCTCTTCCGCGACCACCACGAGGACGAGGTCGTAAAAGGTCTGTCGTCGCGGATCCAGTCGTCGGCACGTCCCCACTGCGAGATGCCGTGCCCAGTCGGGAACGGGGACCGTGGAGGTGTCGAGTTCGTGGCCCGGGGGGAGCGCTACCGCCCAGGTGCGGGCTTCACCGTCGACCACATCGGCCGTACCAAACAGCTGGGCGAGTTCGGCGGACACCTCGGCGAATTCGATCTTCCCGATGGCGATGTGGGCAACGAGGCCGTCGAGGGCTCGCTCGAGTCTGGGCGCGGGTTCGGGGGAGCTTTGGGGCCACCGCAGTGCGATCTGGGTCTTCGCCTCCGTGCGAAGCGCGGCGTTGGCGGGGGGAAGTGCGTAGGCCCCGCTCCACGGCAAGGCGATGATCCAAGGCCCCATGGACCCTCCTCGAGGCCCACCATAGCGCTACTTTGCTGCCTCGAGCTTGCGACGCTCGTTCACTTCGTCGTCTTCCTTACGCCGGCGAAGCGCCACGCGTTCTTGCTGGGAGACGATCTGCTGGTAATCAGCGTTCTTTTGGGACTCCTCCGTCAACCCGATGCCCAAGAACTCTCCTTCGACACTGGCGATGCGGGCCTGGATGCGAGCCGGCGTCCCGTCCCACTGCAGCAGCACGTCAACGTCGACCCCGCGGGTGGCCCGAGGGCTCATCCGTCCGGTCTTCATGCAGAGCCCTTGGCGGGAAATGTCAAGAAGTTCCCCAACCATCTTGGCGCCCCGAAACGTCACCGTCACGGTGACCGGGACTTCGACATCCGCGGGAATCCGGAACAGCCGTCGCGCGACCACAGAACTGACGGCCTCGGGCACGTCCATCGTCAGCAAAGGCGTCGGGCGCCCTTCGCTTTGGTACCGAAAGGTGTGGCTGCTAAACGCCGAGCAACTGCCGTCGAAGAAGAAGCTTGCCGTGAGAACCGCTCCGTCGAGGGGAGCTGGGTCCATGGACTCCGACATCGTGAAGGTCACGTGGGTGGACGAGACCTGCTTAAACGTGCCCACGAAAGCGCGCTGGGTCAGGGGGTCGGTAATCAGCGCTTCGACCTTCTTTCCCACGCACTTGCGCAGCAATGGACGCACCTCATCCACCGCTTCTGGCGCTTCTTCTTCGGGTGCATCCTTTCCTTTCGACCGATTCTCCCCGTTCCTCATGGCGACAACCTCCGGCACATCTTTCATCGACGCAATCCGGGGGCGGTTGAAGTGGGAGAGGCGTCAACGCGAGCCGTAGATCCTCAGGATCCGTTGTGCTTCGTCGCCGAAGTGGGCCCGAACCACGGTGAATCCTTCGAGTGCCCGTTGCGCGCGCACATTGAGCACCAGGAACTCCTCTGAATTCCGAATCTGGTCGAGGTGATCCTGGGTCCCTCGCAACAGCACGAAGCCATTGAGCTGTCCCCCGTGCGCCCCCAAGAGGATGGGTTCGAAACGCTCCAGGCGTCCCTCGGCGTGTAGTCGCCGGAAGAACGTCAACATCTCATTCCATAGGTCCACCGCGGAATCGTCTCCACCGGGGACGACCCGGTTCCAACCGATGAGCAAGCCGGCGTCTGCCATGAGGCCTCCTTGGGCCCCAGCATAGCCGCTACCGGGCGCGGTCCCTACGGGTTGAATTCCAACGGCCAGCTGTCTTCGAAGGGGCCAAAGCCAATCGCCTGGCGCCCCAGCTCGGGCACGTTGAAGAAAAGCGTCCCTTCGGTGGTGTAGGGCACATCGAAGGACGGTTCCCGACCGGCGAGCAAGTCGTTGAGGGAACTTTCGAGCAGGTTGTCGCCCAGTCGGAGCAACTCGAGCGGGTCGATCGCAAAGCCCATCGTGATCCGCGTCGTGCCGCCCTCTCGCAACAGGCGCCAATCGTCGTTTTCGTACGTGCCATCGTCCGAGTCGATGGCCAGGCTCAGCAGCTCGGGTACGGAGGGAATCAGGTCGCCGGGGCCTTGGATGTCGTTGGCGTCCGCTTCGCAGGCGCCTGGCCGATCGGCCTCGGCCTGGCAGTCGTCGTCGTTGGGGTCGCAAAACGACACACAGACCGATCCCAGATTGGCGGAGTCGAAGAGCGTCACCCCAAGCAAGGCTTCGACCATGGGGATGGGAACCGTGATGTTGGGGTTGTCGAGGTCGAAGTTGAGATCGAACTCGAACGCCAGTTCGGGCGACGTCGGTCGGGGTCCGACGGTGGAACACAACACCGGGCCCAGATTGAGTTCATCGCACTGCCAAGCCAACACTTGGTTGACCGTGGGCGCCTTTCGCAGTTCGACCGAGGTGAGGTCACCGGTTGGTGCGAACACGTTGCTGTCGCCGATTAGCCCTTCGAGTTCGTCGCAACCGGTGGCCAACACGAGTAGCGTGATTCCAAATCCCATCCGCATGCCCATCAACGCCTCCCGGCCGCAGCATACCTGTTGTTGAGGAGGCCTCGCGCGGAAGAGTCGTTACGAGGGCGCCATGCGCATCGGCATCGTTTCTGACACCCACGGGCTGGTTCGTCCCGAGGTTCTCGCACAGCTCCAAGGGGTTTCGTGCATCCTTCATGCCGGGGATGTGGGGCGACGGTCGGTCCTCGAAGCCCTGACGGAGATTGCGCCCGTTCACGCGGTGCGCGGCAACGTCGACCGAGGGGCGTGGGCTGAAGGCCTGCCCGAGACCGCGTGGGTCGAGGTGGGCGGCCGCATCTTCTACGTGTTGCACGACCTCGATGCGCTCGATCTGGACCCGGAAGTCGCGGGCATCGACGTGGTGGTGTCCGGCCACTCCCACAAGCCCTCCTTGACCACCAAGCGAGGCGTGACCTACCTCAATCCCGGAAGCATCGGTCCCCGTCGCTTCAAGCTGCCCATTGCGATGGCCCACGGTGACATTGGACCGACGGGCGTAGCGGTGGAGTTGACGATTCTTCAGCGCTTCGACTGAGGGTTCCGGTTCGGGACGCTCAGCCGCAGGTCAGGATGAAGACCGCATCTTGGTCGTCGCGCTCCTCGCACTCGACCATGACGTTTTCGTCGTCGCACTCGGCCCCGAGCGCGGTGGTGCAGGCGTCGTCACCGCAGGTCGTCACCCCTTCGCACTGGGCGGGACGATCGCCGCAGACCTGCGAGTCCGGCTCGTCGAAGCACACCTGCTCGCCTGTGCAGCCGCAGTTTTCCCATCGGGTCGTGATGTCACCTGTGCAGGCCACGAGGCCCAGCAGCCCAAGCATCCGCATGTCTCTCCTCCACGTCTCGGCCAGATAGACACCGCCCGACCGATTTCCGGTCACTGTCTCGCACCGTTCCTGCCGGCCGGCCACAGGTAGGTCGCGTGGGCCCCGCTTCACGGGTACGCCAAATGAGCACGACGCTTTCGCCGGGCCTTCAGTGGGTTTAGTAGATTCATTCAAGTTCAGTGTTGACTGAACTATGTAGCCAGTTAAGAACACGCCTCATGTCAGAGCGTCGAACTGCCCCAATGCCTGCCGCCCTGCTCGATTACATCGAGCGCGTCGCCGTGTTCTACGAAGCTCACGGCCTTCCCAGAATCGCTGGCCGGATCCTCGGCATGTTGCTGGTGTGCGATCCGCCCGAACGGTCCGCCAAGGAGTTGGGCGACGAGCTAGCAGCCTCCAAGGGGTCGGTATCGACGATGCTGCGCCTTCTCATGACGGCGCAGGTGGTCGAGCGGGTCGGCAAGGCGGGCTCGCGAACCACCTTCTATCGATTCCGGGCCAACAACTTCGACACGCTCATCCAGACGCGCATGTCGGAGTACGTGGGCTTCGCGCCGTTGGCCGACGAGGGACTCGCACTGTTGGCGGACCTCGGTGCCGACGCCACCCGCACGCACCGCATGCGGGTGCAGCGCGCCATGTATCGCTTCTTGGAAAGGGAATTCGCCGCGCTGGCCGAACGCTGGCGTGACCAGCGCGATGCCCTCATCGCCATGGAGGAGCCGTGATTGAGGTCGAGAACCTGAACTTCACCTACGATGGCGCGAAGCGAGCCACCCTCCGCGGGCTCGACTTCGAGATCCCGGAGGGCCGGATCTTTGGCTTCTTGGGACCGTCTGGTTCCGGCAAGAGCACCACGCAGAAGATTCTGTACGGGCTTCTGCGCACGTTCGAGGGCACGGTCCGCGTGCTCGGCCGAGACATCCGCGAGTGGGACGCCCAGATCTACGAGCAGATCGGCATCTGCTTCGAACTCCCCAACCACTACTCTTCGCTCACGGTGCGGGAGAACCTCGAGTACTTCGCGACCCTGTATGCCACGGATACTCACCCGGTCGACACGGTGCTCGAATGGGTCGACCTAACGGACGCGTCGGAGCAGCGGGTGTTGACCCTCAGCAAGGGCATGAAGGTGCGCCTCAACGTTGCTCGGAGCATCCTCCACAAGCCCCGGCTGCTCTTCCTCGACGAACCGACGGGCGGGCTCGACCCTGTGAACGCGCGACGCATCAAGGATCTGGTGCTTCGCCTTCGCGATGAAGGCGCCACGGTGTTCGTGACCACGCACGACATGATGGTGGCCGACGAGCTGTGTGATGAGGTCGCATTTCTCACCGGCGGCCAGATCCGCGCCCTCGACGCTCCAGAAGTGCTCAAGAAGCAGTACGGTAAGCGGTCCTGCGTGATCACCACGCTGGTCGATGGCGCCTCGACACGCCACGAGTTCCCGCTCGACCACCTCGGCGCACAGCCCGCGTTCCGTCAGCTGCTCGACGACGACGTACGCATCGAAACGATCCATTCCCAGGAGACCACGCTGGATCGGATCTTCATCGAGGTGACGGGCGAGGAGCTTCCCGCATGAACCGTCTCTTCTCCACGATCCGCAAGGATGCGCTTCTGCAGGTTCGGTACCACTTCTACACGATCGCGTTGGGGCTTGCGGCGCTGGTGGCGGTCGTGTTCTGCATCACGCTGACGGCTGAGCACGTCCATGGGGCAGCCTCTGCCGCCATCCTCTTCCTCGTCGGCGGCACCACGTTCGTCTTCGTGGGGGGCCTCATCCTCGACGAAAAAGAGAAGGGAATCCTACAAGCGCTGATCTATTCCCCTCTTCGAACCATCGAATATCTGGCATCCAAGGTGATCACGTTGACCGCTCTTGCCACCGTGGAGGTTGGAATCTTGCTGGGGATCCCGATCGCCTGGTTTGCGTGGAGCGAGAGCGCCTCAGTACCCCACATGCCGGTTCTGTTCGTCGGCATCGTGGCGATCAACCTCCTCTACACGCTGCTGGGCCTGGGCATCACGGTTCGGTTCCGTTCGATCACCGACTACCTAATTCCAGTCATTGCGGTGATGATCGCCCTTCAGCTCCCAGCGATCTACTTCCTTGGGTTGTGGGAGCACCCGGGGTTCCTGTTGATTCCGTCGAGTGCCCCTGTCATGCTGATCAAGGGTGCCTTCGAGCCGATCGCTTCGTGGCAATGGGCCTTCGGAGCGGTTGCCACCCCTCTGTGGCTGAGCGCGCTCGCCGTGTGGGCGACCCGCTCGTACGACACCTTCATCGTGCAACGGATGAGCTGACATGAACCTCACGCTCTCGTTCCTCCGCAACGACGCAAAGCTGATCCGCCGCGATCTGCTTTTGTTGACGCTTCTCGGATTCGTGGTGTACCTCGGGGTGGTGCTCCGTTTTCTGCTTCCCTGGGCGAATGGCTATCTGGCGGCCGAGGGGCTTTTGCCTAGCGAGTCCCTGCCTCACCCGCTCAGCCACTACGACCCGCTCGTCATTTCGTACATGGTCTGGTACACAGGCCCCGTGCTGGGTGGCGCCATCTACAGCTTCCTGATCCTCGCCGAGAAGGACGACGGCACCCTGAAGGCGATGATGGTCACGCCGGTGTCCCCGGCGCGCTACATCGACCACCGAATTGCCATGTCGACGGTGTTCTCGTTCGCCATCGCGGGGTTCCTGTTCCGCGTCATCAATGCGGCACTCGTGCCGGTGGTCCCTGCGCTTGCCATCACCGCCACGGCGGCGCTGACCGGTCCCATCCTGATGTTGTTCCTGGTGCTCCTGGCGGGTAGCAAGCTTCAGGGCGTCAACATCGGGAAGTTCCAGTCGCTCGGAGGCCTGCTGATCCTGGTGAGCTGGTTCGTCGAAGGCCCGCTGCAGCATCTGTTCGGCCTCTTCCCTCCGTGGTGGCCGAGCAAGGCCTACTGGCTTGCCGTGGACGGCAGCCCGTGGTGGCCTGCCTATGTCGTGGGGGGCCTTCTGACCCAGGTGGCTCTGATCGTGGCCATGCGAAGGGCGTGCGTTCGCAGCTTCTATCGGGAGGCCTGACGGCGTCCGGGCGTTCGTGTACATCCTTGGGCGTCCGTCACCACCTCGGCGAGCAGCGCCCGCAGGAACTGATGACGTGGATCGTGGTGAAAGCGCTCGTGCCACGCGAGCGGCAAGGGCAGGGGAGGCACGTCGAGCGGCACGTCGCGCACCGCCAAACCCATGCGGTGCGCCAGATGATGGGCGAACCATCGCGAAGTCGTGACCTTCACATCGGACTCTGCCGCCACCGCTGCGATGACCACCGGGGAACTCGCACGCACGGTGATTCGCCTCGTCTGTCCGTGCAGCGCCAATCCGCGGTCCACGTGGCTCAGGCCGGTCCCGGCCACCGTCATGACGCCATGCGTGCCGCGGGCAAAGGTCTCGAGGGTCCATGGATCGGCAAGGTCGGGATGATCCGGGCGCATGACCACGGCCCAATCGTCCTCGAAGAGGGTTCGACAGCGCAGATGGGCTTCGGTGCCTGCAAGGACCCCAAACGCGAGATCCACCCGCCCATCGTGCAGGTCTTCGAGCCAGTGGGCTGAAAACGAAGTCATCACCAACGGCATGGCGGGGGCCCGTTGGGCGAGCATCGCCGACAAGGGACCCGCCAACAGCCAAGCCAGATGGTCGGGGCACCCCAACCGAAACGGTGTGGCGGAGGCTTGGGGATCGAACCGAGGACGAGGAATGGCCTCCCTCAACCGGCTCAAGGCGTCGCGCACGGGCTCTCGAAGCGCTTCCGCGCGCGGGGTGGGCTGAAGTCCACGGCGGCCGGTCACGAACAATGGGTCATCGAGGGCCTCCCGAAGACGCGCCAGCGCCCGGCTGGTCCCACTTTGGGTGAGGCCCAATCGCGCGCCCGCCTCCGTGACCGAACCTTCGGTGTATAGCGCGTCGAAGACGACCAGGAGATTCAGGTCGAGGCGTTGGCCATGCGCATCCGTCATGCATGGCATGCGTAGCATGATCGCAAGAGCCGGACGATGGAGGGCGTAACGGAGGTCGTGATGGTGTCGATCACGCTGATGTATGCAGGCGTATTGGGCTTGCTGATGGCCGGATTGTCGATTCGGGTTCCCCTGCGGCGGGGGCAGCTCGATGTGCCCTTCGGCGATGGCGGAGATGAGCGATTGGCCACTCGCATTCGAGCCTTTGGCAATTTCACCGAGTACGTGCCCATGGTGCTTGTGTTGATGGCGTTGGCGGAGCTTTCGGGCGGGTCCAACGCGGTGTTGCATGCGAGCGGAGCGGGCCTTGTGGTGTCCCGCGTGGTGCACGCAGTCGCCTATCGAGGCCGGTCTGAGCTGACTTTTCCCGAGAAGGTAGGTCGCGGCTTCGGCGCACTTTCGACGTGGACGGTGTTGGCCGGCTTATCCGCGTACATTGTCGCGTTGGGGTGACGGGTCTTGTCTTCGGGGGTGTCGCAGCACCGACACAACCTGGAGACGTCATGATCCTGTTACTTGCTGGGGTTGCCGCCCTTGGCGCTAAGGCGGGGCCCAACCTTGCGCTGGCCTACCACGGCCATGGCCTCACCCACCCTGGCGCCACGGTCCGTCTGGCCTGGCGCCCATCCGACCGAAGGGTGGCCTTCCAACCCGAGGTCGAGGGCGGCGGGTGGGTGCATCCAAGGCACCAACTGGCCCTGTTCGTGCGCGGTGGCATCGCGCTTTCACACCACGGACGACGCGGCGGACGGCATGGCCTTTTCGCCCATGTGGGTCCCCAACGTTCCACCTGGACCGTGCCGACCTTTGCCGTCGGCGACGGCGACGTGTCTCGGCGCCCCCTCTCGGGACAGTGGTGGCTTACCGGCACGGCAGGGGTCACCCTCGGCCGCAAATCCTGGTTTGTTCGACCCCAACTCTCATTGCGCGGACCGCATTTTCACGGCCTCGCCAGCGACGTCGCCGTTCAAGTCGGGGCGCTCCTCGGAGGTGCCAAGTGATGCGCATCGCACTTGTGGCCGTGGGTCTGCTGGCCTGTCGGGGTCCTATCAATGACCAATTCAACGTCCAGACCGCAGACGGAGTGCTTCTGCCCGTGATGGTTCGAGGGGACCTTGAATCCTCCGAGACCCTGGTGTTGTACGAGACCGGGGGGCCCTACGGGGGAGGCATCGAGGAGCGGCTTGTCGACTATCAGTGGTTCTCCGACACCCTCGAGCCCCATCTTGCAATCGCCTACTATGATCGCCGAGGATACGGAAACAAGAACGGTCGTTATCGCCCCGATGACATCAGCGTCGACAATCTCGTCTCCGACATGGACGACGTGCTCACGGTGCTGCGAGAGCGCTACGACCCAGCCCGTCTGGTGCTTATGGGCCATTCCTTCGGTGGGTTTGCGACCGGCCGCTACCTCGCGAGCCGTCCCGAGGCAGATATCGACGCTTGGGTCAGCTCGGCGGGTGCGGTCGTCACGGGCGGCGATGCGGCCTACGTTCCCTATCGGTTGGCGTTCGTTTGTCGGTTGTCGGCGGATCGCCTTGCCGCGTCGGATGCCGATCCACTGTGGACCGAGATCGACACCTGGTGCCAAACCGATCCGAAGGTTGATCCAGAGGATTGGGAACAGCCCGCGCGTCGAACGTTGTCGGGCTACCTCGACGCCATCTATGAGCGGGTCGGAGATCCCCCTTTGCGTGCGGGTCCCTTGCTCGGGGCCGTGTTTGGCTCGTCCTACAACGTCACGGACGTGCTGCTGACCGCAAACGAACTGTCGTCCCGGCTCAGCGAAGAGACCCGTGAGATGGACCTGCTTTCGGAGCTGGCCAACGTTTCCGTGCCCACCTTGTTCGTCTCGGGTGAGTACGACGACATCGTGCCCACCGAGATTGCCATCGACGCAGCGGAACGCATCGAAGATGCACAGAGCATCGAAATCGAGTCCGGGGGACACTACCCGACTTGGCCCGACCCACAGCCGTTTGCCGATGCGGTGCTCGACTTCTTGCGTTGAGCAACGAGTTGACGATCCTTGGACGTCACCGGGATGGGACGGTACACGAGCGATTGTCACCAAGGTTGTCGTTCCGAGACGGACGGTCACGTCTTTACGTTCGCGCGTAGATCCTGTATCGTTCTGCTTCGGAGACGTGTGACTGGCAAGAGCCCGCCGAATCGGGCGGGAACTCGGAGGTTTCGTGATCAGGACTCTGTCGCTTCTCCCGCTTCTGGCTGTGGGTTGCATCTTCTCGCCCGACTCGGACGAAGATGGCCTCTCCAACGCGAAGGAGAAGAATCTCGGCACCAACCCCGACATCCCCGACACCGACGGCGATGGCATCATCGACGGCGCCGAGGTTGACGAGGTCGGAACCGATCCGCTCGTAGCAGACACCGATGGTGACACCTACGTCGATGGCGACGAGTTGGACTTTGGGTCCGACCCCCTCGACGCAGATGACCTCATCTACACGGGCCTTTGGCCCTACAACGCCGATAAGGACAGCATTGACGACCCCGGTTTCTCGGGCGAAGGTATGCAGGTTGGCGACATCTTTCCCCGCCACACCGGCAAGGACCAGTTCCGTGACACGGTCGATACCTACGACTTCGCCAACCAGGGCAAGTACACGGTGATCGACGGTTCGGCGACTTGGTGTCCGCCCTGTCAGGCCGTGGCTTCGTGGATCGCTGGCGACGCCGACCCGTTTAACCTCGAGACTGACTACGCGTCGGTTCGCCGTAAGCTGAACCGTGGTCAGTTCCAATGGCTCACCGTCATGACCGATGGCGGCCCCAGCGCCCAGGAACTCGCTCCCGCGCCGATCGCCGAAGTCATCCAGTGGGATGAGGACTTCCCGAACGAAAACGTCGTTGTCATGCGCGACAACAACGCGGGCGACATGCTGTTCGCCATCAACCAGAGCGGTGGCGGCGGCCTGGCGTGGCCGACCTACGTGATCGTTGACGAGAACATGGAGGTCGTCGTGGCCGGCGGCACCGGTGAGATCCTCGACTTCTTGCTCGAGAACCTTTGATCCGTCTGCAGCTTGCAGGAGCGCTAGCCTCCTGCATCGACGGGCTCTCCTGGTTCGGCCAGGTAGGGCCCGTTTTGCTCAGTCGTTGAGCTGGGCGCTCCAGATGGTGATCGTCTCGTGCCGCGGGTTTGCGACCACCGGCAGATCAACCGGGGTGGACGCTCGGGCCAAGATGCCGTCGTTGTCGAAGCCTTTGATGAGGCGGAGTTCGATGTTGCCGCTGCCTAAGTAGTCGGCACAGCGCTCGCGTACGTCGTCGAAGCCATACCAATTGTCTTCGTCGATCGTAGCGAACCAGAGCGCCCAGGCGTGGGAGCCGGTGTAGGAGCCTTCGTGGCGCTCGATGTAGCCGCTGCAGGCTTCCTCGATGGCCCGGTTGAGGCGATCCGCATCGGCTCCGCGTTGGCGAGCGGCTCGGGTCAGCAGGTCGCTGACGACCTTCCGAAACGCGGATTCATCGCCGAGCACCGCCGAGAGGTCGTCGACCTTCACCGTCCAGGCCCGCAAAAGAAAGTTCGACAGTAGCACGTCGGCGTACATCGCGTTGGCAAAGGCGTCGGCATCGGGGTCGAGGGGCTCGCCCCCTTCGATGGCGGCCGTCAGATCGTGCTGGCTGCGATGCACGAACAAGGCCTCAATGTCGATGGGAGCTTCGATGTCGGCGACCGCGAAAATCTCGTCACCGGCGATTGCATCGAGGGCTTCCATGCGCAGCACGTCCTGAACAACGTGGCCCGGCTCGAGCGGACCAAGGGCCAGCGTGGCGTCCGTGCCTTCGGGGAGCTTGGCGAACGGCGTGGGCGAGACGCGGATCGTCACCGAGGTGAAACGGGCCCGAAGTCCCGCATCATTTCCCCGATGACGTACGCGAAACACCGCATCGAACGCTTGTCCCACTTCGATGCGGGACTGTCCCGACAGGGGACGCGCCTCCACCGTGAGTTCGAGGGCTTCCGAGAGCGCGATGCGCAGATCTCGGAACAGGTTTGGGGTCCAGTCGTTCATGAAAGGGCCTCGGGTTTCATCTGCACACTACTGCACATACACCGCGCACATTGGCGAACACGCAGAGCCTACGAATCGAACATCCACTCGGAGGGAAAGGATGTTTGGATTCGTATTCGGCACGGTGTGCCTCATGGCTTTGTTCGCTCTTAAAGCCAGTGCATTCCATCGCTACCGCCGGTTTCGCCACGGCCCCGGCGGGCGACGGCGGGGCCGGGGCCGTGGACGAGGCATGGTCGCGTTCGCCACGGCAGAGCACATCAAACGTCGCCTCGATCTCGATGAAGATCAGGGCGATCTCGCGGACCACGCGATCGCGGATGCGCAGCGCAGCGTGAAGGAGATGTACGGGTCGTTTTCGGATGCGCGGGTTGAACTCGCGGATCTCGTTCGTGGCGAGGCCGTCGACGATGCGCAGCTCGAGGTGATCTTTGATCGAATCGATGATGATCTTCGTCGCACCCGACGCGAGGTGGTCTCGGCGATCAAGCAGATCCACGCCACGCTCGACGAAGACCAGCGCGATCGCATGGCTTCGTTGCTCGGCGGCAATCGCGACGCTCGGAGGGTCTGATGGCACGTCGTGTTTTGTCGATCTTGTTGCTCTGGGGAGCATTCGTCGGGTTCGCGAACGGGTTCGCCTCGCTCGCTTCTTCGGGCCACCCCTGCCACGCGCCTCACCACCATCGGGCGCCGCCGGCGGAGCCAGCGCGATAGCGGGCGGTGTGACCGTCCGTGCTCTGCTCATCGACGATGATCCCAAGCTCGCGAAGCTCCTTGCGACCTACCTCGAGCCCCACGATGTGCGCGTACACCACTCGCCGTCGGGAGAAGAGGGGCTCACGAGCCTCCGTGAGGGGAGCTTTGACATCGTGTTGCTCGACATCATGATGCCGGGACTGGACGGACTCGAGGTATTACGCCGGATACGGGCCGACCGCCAGATTCCCGTGGTCATGCTGACCGCGCGTGGCGATGAGACCGATCGCGTCGTGGGCCTCGAATTGGGGGCGGACGACTACTTGCCGAAGCCGGTGTACCCACGCGAGTTGCTCGCCCGCATTCGAGCCGTGTTGCGACGAGCGGCCCCCGCTCCTGGGGCACGGCTTGTGGTCGGTGACCTCGAAATCGATACGGCGGGACGGGTCGCCTTTCTTGGTGGTCAGCCGCTCGTGTTGACCGCGCTCGAACTCGACCTGTTGGTGGCCCTGACCGAGCGGGCGGGGCGGGTGTTGCCGCGTGACGTGCTGTGGGAAGCGGCCGGCCGTGACACCCACGTTTCCGATCGCACGGTCGATGGGCACATTTCGCGGCTCCGGGCCAAGCTTGGGGACGATGCGCGGAACCCCCACCGGCTCAAGACGGTGCGCGGCGTGGGCTACGTGCTCGTGGGCTAGAGACCTGACCAACAGTCACGCGGCTTCCTTCAGTCGTCCGAGGACGAAGCAGTTCGCTACAACCGCGCAAGCCGTAGTGTGGAACTGGTTCTTCTCGACGCCGCGGTAGCGAGCGTATCGCCTTGGCGCGCTTGGGTGCCATCCAAGGGCGATACGCTCGCTACCGCGGCGTCGAGAAGAACCAGTTCCACACTACGGCTTGCGCGGTTGTAGCGAACTGCTTCGTCCTCGGACGACTGAAGGAAGCCGCGTGACTGTTG
>JBCCQY010000097.1:0-34839 GCA_039208735.1 Myxococcota bacterium
ACCGCAACGTCGCGAATCAGTTCGTAGTTCTCGAACCACCACTCGAGAGCCGCGGGCAGACGGCCGGCCCGGACCCTCCGTTCCGACGCAGAGTCTCGCTCCCCAAGCTCATCGCTGGCTTCCTGCCACGTGGCCTCGGTTTGATAGAGCCGCTCGAGCGAGGCGGTGTATTCGCGCCAGGGGCGCATCGTGGCGAGCACCGGGCCAAGAAAGGCCCAATCACTCCGCAGGAGACCCGGTACGAACACCTTCACGACGTAGCGCTCCATGGGCTCGGGCCGTAGGAACCGTCCGGTTCGAGGGTCGGGGTTGGTCGCGTAGAAGATTCCTTGCCGAAATCGGGATTCGAAAAAGCCCCGAGGATTACAGCTGCGTATCGATTTCCCCCAAGTGCCAGGAAAATCCTCTCCAATGACGTCGTAGCCGGCTGCGCGGAGCACCTGCATCCACATCGACGTGCCTGAGCGCTTGGTTCCCGTGACGATGATCACCGTCAACCTCCGTGGGGCAGCCCTCGCCGAGATCAAGCCCCCGCGCTACGCTACCGCCCTCGGGGGGGACCATGCGTGCGCTTCGTATGATTCCGGTTGGCGCCTTGTCGCTTACCTTTGTCGGCTGTGCGGGCAGCGTGCCGGGTACGTGGGACTTCGTGTCCGCCGAACGGGACGGGACGGATTGGACGGAGACCTACCTTCAAGGCATTCCGACGACGTGTGATGGCGAAGCTACGGCGGGCCTGACGTTGTTCGATTGGAATGCCGGTTTTCAATGGCGCCAAATCGGTGGCTGTCGATCCGAGGGCGACGCGCCGTCGTACGCTCGCTACGTGTTCGTCGACCGAGGGTTGGGGGGCTTCACCATCACTCCCTACGGTCTCGATGTCTACGCCACTCCGTTAGAGTGTGACCGATCCGGCAAGGATCTTCGGTGCATCGATCCGGGGAACGGTCGGCCCATTACGCTTCGCTACCGCAAGCGGGAGGGCGCATGAAGGTCCGGCTGATCCCGGTGGTTCCGTTGTCCCTCACGTTTAGCGCCGGATGTGGAGATCCGCCGGGACCCCTCGAGGGGGTGTGGGCGTTTGTCGATGTTGGCGAAGACGAGTACGCCAGTCGCTACAACACCAATGAGCGCGAGACCGAAGACGGCTGCTTGCTTCGGACCGACCATCGGGTTGCGTTCGACGGTGACGGCTTTTCGTTTGTCTTTTCGTTCCTTACTGGGGTTTGTGAAGACGGCACCTATAGCTACGCCACAGGCCTTGGCCTACGAGAGCGGTACACCGCCGTTAGCCAAACCACGTTTGATGTTCGGTTCCCGAACTATCGCAATGGGCTGTGCGTTCGGAGTGACGATCTGCTCACGTGTTCGATTCCGCTTTACGGTGAGGGAACGTTGGACCTCCAATTCCGGCGGCTTGGCGCGAGTCGCGCGAATCCGCCTTGGGAGCGGTGACGGCCATGGAACTCACGGCGGGGACCGTGGTGGACGGTCGCTACGAAGTGGAACGGCTCTTGGGAAGAGGCGGTCAGGCCTCGGTCTACGTGGTTCGCCACACCTCGCTTGGGTCGCGGCACGCGATGAAGGTGGTCGAAGCGCATCCCGCGGCCCGAGCCCGCATCCTGCAAGAAGGGCAGATGCAGGCCACGCTCAAGCACGCTCACATTGTGCGCGTCACGGATGTGGTCGAGGTGGAGGCCGCGCTCGGGCTCATCATGGAGCTGGTGGATGGCCCTGACCTGGCCCGGGTGGTGCGAACCCGCAAGCTGGGGCTACAGCAGGTCGATGTGGTCGCGCGAGCCGTGCTTTCTGCGATGGCGGTGGCCCATGACCATGGACTGGTCCATCGAGACCTGAAGCCCGAAAACATCCTTCTCGATCGAGGTGCAAATGGCGTCGTTCCTAAGGTCTCGGACTTTGGGCTTGCCCTGCAGCTGCGTTCGGCGAATCGCCAGACACCCACTGGCGCGGCGCTAGGCACACCGTTCTACATGTCGCCCGAGCAGGTGCGCGACGGCCGGACCATCGATCACCGCGCGGACATCTGGGCCATCGGGGCCATTCTGTACGAACTGTTGTCGGGACGACTGGCTTTTGAAGGGGCCGACGTGCTCGAGGTGTGGAACGCCATCGACCGAGCCGAGCCGGTGCCCCTCGAGTCGTTGGAGCCGACGCTTCCGCCGCGCGTGCTTCGAACCCTCGAACGAGCCTTAAAGCGTGACCCCGATGAGCGGTTTGGAAGCTGTCGGGCAATGCTTGCGTCGTGGGACGACACGCCCGAGGCCCGGCTCTCAAACGACGCGGTCATCGTCGACCTGGATGTTGGCTCGTTCATCGACCTTCCGCCGCCCGATTCCCGAGTGACCTGGCACTCAAGCGCCGTCAGTACGAGCCTTGCGTTGGGGTTGGGGGTGGTCGGCATGTTCGGTATTGCCACCGGGGTGGCGGTCGTGCTGGGCGTTCTTGCATTGGGGTTGTTCGCGCGGACGTCGACCAGCAAAGCGCCCTCCCTGGCGGCCGAGGCGACGCCCCTCATGGTGGGACAGGTGCCCCGAAAAGGCTCGGCCGATGCCGAAGTCGGTTCAGAGTCGCCGAGGGCCCTGGTGAACCCCCAGTTGCCTGAAGCGATCGAGCCCGTGGTTGACGCGATTGTGGCCCCTAAGCCTCCCCCGGTGCAGGCCCGGGTAGGTGAAGTCGTGGCCGTGGGCGCTTCCGTCTTGTTGTGGAATGGCGATGAGCGGTTCACGCTCCCTGGAACGGTGCCCGTTGGGGAGTACGACGTCGTCGTGGTGTTTGGCGCCCAACCAAGCTTCGTGTACCCGGGTCGCCTGCTCGTTGAAGAAGGCGTGCGCCACGAGGTGCGTTGCAATCCAGGAACCCAGCTCTGCAGCTACTTGCGCAGCGGGGATGCACCATGATCACCGTTTGGCTCGGAATGGCCGTTGCCCAGTCGGCGGACTGTGAGCTGCACGTTCCCGCGGTTGAGGTGGTGGCGCTTGCGGAGGCCGTTCAGCGGCTTCTTGTCGACGACAACGGTGCGGTGTACCGCGCGCGCGCAACCGAGACCCAACTGGTGGAGGAACTTGGGTGTGTCGCGGAGCCCCTTTCGCCGCAAGGCGCGGCTAGCGTGTTGCAGATCCGGGGCTTTACGGCATTTTTCGCAGGTGAGACGGTCGATGCGCAGGCCTACCTTGCCAGCGCCCGCCATGCGGTGCCCGACCTGAGCTTGTCCCCCCAATTGGCCCCCCACCCTGCCCATCCGCTGGCCCGGGTGTGGGCGGAGGCGCAGTGGGATGGCCGGACTGTCGCGTTGCCACCCGCTCCGGGTGGGGTGTGGCTCGTCAACGGACGTGCCACCAACGCCATGCCGCAAGGCTTGCCGGTAGTGCTGCAACTGGTGCGGCCCGACGGCACGGTGGCCGAGTCCTCGATCACCGATCGGCCGCCGGTCATCGAGCCGCCGCCGTCCCCTGACGTCCCTGCCAAACTACCGACGGCGACACCCGGGTTTCCCAAGAAGTTCGTGACCGGTTTGGGGGTTGCCCTTGTCGGCGGCGTTGCGATGGCGGTGCCGGTCGTGCAATCCAGCCAACGCTGCACGTTGCCCGACTCAGACGATGATGGGCTCGGCGAGTGCCCAACGGGCTTGCTTGCGACCTATTGGACCGGTGTTGGTTTGGTGTCTGCCGGAGGGGTGTTGGCACTGTGGGGTGCAGCCACCGAGTTCCGCAAGCCACCGCTTCAGGTGTCGGTCCATGCCCATCGCGGCGTTCATGCCCAGGTTGCCTGGACGTTCACCCCACGTCGGTAAGCGATGAGGTGATCGCCACGAGGAGAGCGGTTTCGTCGAAGGGCTTGGCCAGAAAAGAGAAGGGTTGAAGGTCTTCGAGTTGAGACGCCATTCCAGGCTTGCCGCTCGGCGCGTAGCCACTCATGAGGACAATGCCGATTGTGGGCGTGTCTTGGCGCAACAGCCGGGCGACTTCAGGGCCATCGCGGTGGGGCATCCGCACGTCGAGAATCGCGACATCGAACGGTTCACGAGCCCGTATGGCGGTCTGGTGAGCTTCGAGTGCTACCGCCCCATCGGCCGCTTGCACCAAGGCAAATCCTGCACGCTCAAGGTAGCGCACCACAACCCGCAAGACCTCCGGGCGGTCTTCGGCCACGAGGACGCGCCACGGTCGTCCGGTGGGGGGCTGAGGAAGCTGGCGAGGCGCGGTGGGGGCGGGGTCCGGTGTCGCGTCATCGGGCCGAAGGGGCAAGAAAACGTTGAACCGAGTGCCTGAGGTTGGTCCTTCGAGCACATTTTCGAACGCAACAAACCCATTGTGCTGACGTACCGTTCCATGCACCGAAGCAAGCCCGAGCCCGGCGGCATCTCGCTTGGTCGAAAAGAAAGGCTCAAAGATGTGATCAACGGCATCAGTGGGAATCCCGGGGCCTTGATCCACGACCTCTATCCATGCAAAGGGCCCAGGGGGAACCGCGGTAGGACGCCCAGCATCGCTGGGCCCCGAGAACGTTCGTCGGACCCGAATGCCGATCTGCCCCCCGTCCGGCATCGCATCGCGAGCATTGAGCACGAGGTTGGTCAACACTTGCTCGATGGCGGCCGCTTCGATGTGGACGGGCACCGGATTGGGATCGAGGTGCAGCGTGAGTTCGAGCCGTGGGGGGAGGACCCGTGTCAACAATGCATGCGTTCGGGTCACCACCTCACGCAGGTCTTGGTCTTCACGAGGCACATGCGACCGCTGGGCAAAGGCTAGCAACCGGTCGGTGAGGGCCGTCGCGCGTTGAATGGCTTCAACGCCATCGGCAACCGACTCTCGAATGGCTTCGACATCCGTGGGGGCTTCGCCGATGAAGTCGAAGTTGCCCCGCATCGCCATCAGCAGATTGTTGAAATCGTGTGCGATGCCGCCCGCAAGTCGCCCCAGGGCCTGCAGTCGCGCAAGCTGGGCATCTTGAGCCTGACGGGCGCGTTGCTCGGTGATGTCGAGCATGCCTCCCAGAAGGTCGGTCACACTGCCCTGGTCGTTTCGAAGTACCCGACCCGTCCCCAGCACCCAACGGATGCGGCCATCGACGACGATGCGAGCTTCGAGGGGCAAGACGGTCCCGGTCTCGAGGATTCGCTCGAGATGGGCGTCGGCGTGCGGCCGATCGTCGGGATGAATCCGCTCCATGACGTCTTGCAACTGGGCGGGACCCTCCTCCGTCCAATCCACGATGGCCCGTGCGCGGGCGTCACCCATCACTTCATTGGTGTCGAGGCGCCAGCGCCATTGCCCCATGCCAGAGGCTTCGAGCGCCAGATGAAGCTGCTCGTCGCGGACCGTCAGTGCTTTGGCGGTACGGTGGGACTCTGTGACGTCGGTCCCAATTAGCAAAAGCGCCTTGGCGCCATCGGTTCGCTCGAGTCGAGACAGTCGGAGCTGGTGGCGCTGGGGTCCCTGGGTGACCACGATGCACTGCGCCTCTCCTGCCACCGCGGATAGGACGGCGTCCCGGATGGTGGGCTCCCATTCGTCGTCGAAACACTGCCAAATGGGTTGGCCGTAGACCTCACCGGGCTTTCGACCCGATGCCGTACGGTTGAGGTAGGCAATTCCCCCATCAGCATCGAGGATACCGATGAATTCGTCGGTGTAGCGTAGGATTCCCGCGAGCCATCGACCGATGGACACTTGGGCCTCGCTCGCGAGTTCCGGCCAAAATGGCACGCGGTCCGTCATGGCGCTCCATTCGCGCGCACCTATCCGTGGCCGGGCGGCGGTGCTACATGCGGCCGCATGCCTCTTCCTGTCGCCTTCGGCTTGATGATGTTGCTTGCGGGCTGTGCCCATACGGGTCCGAGCCCTTCAGCGCCCTCACCGCCTCCCGATGGGGTCGCGGTCTGGGAATCCAACGATCGCAAAGGGGGAGGCGATCGGGAGTCGGCAGCGCCCACGGTGGAGGTTTCCCTGTCGAAAGGTCCTGAGGGATCGGTACGCGTTTTCGTGCCTCAAGAACCAGTTGACTACCCACTGTTTGTGGTGTTTCGTGATTCCGCCGGCCACGCCGGTACGGCAAATGCCCCCTTCCGCGTGCACGTGGAGCGTCCATGAACCAACGGGTTGGCGCGGCGACGGTTGCTCATCACAACCCAGACGCCGACGTGGTGTTCGTGTTTGGCCATCCCGCCACGTCGTACCTCGATCACTTCCTCGTGGAGGGCCTTACGGCCTCCGGTGTCGGGGTCCTCAACATCGACAACCGCTATGTCGGCGACGCGATCGACCTGTCCATGAACACGGCGGTGGCGGATGTCGCAGAGGGGGTTCGGACCTGCGCTTCCCGGGCGAAACGCATCGTGCTGGTGGGCCACAGTGGTGGGGGCCCCCTCATGACAATGGCGCAGGTCCAGTTCGGGCTTGGCCACGCGATTGTGCTGCTCGCGGCCCACCCGAGCCGCGGTCACATCTTTCGGGACTGGATCGATCCCGCGGTGCGCTCCGATGGGAGCCGCGATCCGGCGCTTGACCTCTTTGCTCGGACGCCGCCGTTCCAGCCCGAATTTGTGGCGGCGTACCGGGCTGCACAGGACCGTCGGGTGCGGCAGCTCGCCTCCCAGGCGGCGGATGCAATGGCGAAGGGAGCGCCTTCCTCCATCATTGCGTTTTCCAACCTCTGTGCCGACCCGAGGTTCGTCGACCCTGCTTTGGACGCAAATGACCGGGATCCCGAAGCATTTCCGTTTGGGGAGCCCGCCGAGGTCAATGCGCGTCCCAACTTCTTTGGGGGGCGCAGCACCGCCCGTGCGTTCTTTGAACAGTGGTTTGTTCCAACCACACCGGCCGATGGGCTTCGGCTGGCTCCTTACCTGCGAAGGCCGGTGCTCAACATTGGCTTTTCCGCCGATCACCTGGTCTTCCCGAGTCAGTTTGCGCAGTGGCGGGCGGCGCTTCCCGACCACGCCGACTCCGAGTGGCTGGTGGGGGCTCGGCACAACCCCCGGGGCCAGCCCGTGATCACGGAACGCCTTGTTGAACGCCTGTTGAACTTTGCGGCAAAGGCATAATTGAGGAACGTGGTCACGCGACGTCATCGTCTTCGTGTCCAAATCCACCGGAGGAGATCATGAAACATTCGATGGCCGTTTTGGCGGTGTTGTCGTTGACCGGATGCGAGTTCGATCTGTTTGCACCCTCGGTGTCGTTGCGCGTGGAGCCGGCGGTCGTGCCGGTGGGGATTTCCAACCTCGAGGTCACCGATGACGATCGGCGACAGGATTTCCGAGAGGTGGTGGACGTCGAGGATTTTGGCGACTTCGTGGTTCGGGATTGGAGCAGCAACGATGAACGGGTGTTCGTCGAGATCGACGTGTTTGACGACGCATTTGGGACGCAGGAGCTGGTGATTCGACTGGAGGACGACGAGGTACTCCGGACGACCTTCGCTGTTCAATGAGCCTCGCCCCGATTTGCCGGGAGCGATACGAGGCGTCGCATGTGGATGCTCCTCCTCTCGGCGTGTGGGCCTTCGACGCAGGGAATCCCCACCGCGACGGCTGAACAAGGTCCGTTCGACGTCGTCCTGACGATTCCCGGCGAACTCGAAGCGGTTCGGTCGGTCACCGTCTCTGCTCCCGATCTTGGAGGCCCTGCGAAGGTCATCTTCGTGGCGGATGAGGGGTCGCGGGTTGGGGTGGGCGACATCCTGTTGAAGTTCGACAACACCGAACTTAATCGTCGACTCGAGGAAGCCCAGAACAAGCTCGACGTCGCAATGACGAAGATCCAGCAAAAGCAGGCGCAGCTCGAGGTCACGCTCGCGGACCAGCGCAACGGAATCACACGTTCGGAACTGGCGCTTCAGCGTGCCGAGATGCGCATCACAGACTCCGACAGTGTCCCCAAGGTGGAGCGCGAGTCGGCCCGCATCGACGTCCAAGAGTCGATGCTTTCGCTCGAACAGGCTCGGTCGAAGTCTCGCTCGGCGAAGCTCGAGGGCGAAGCCACGATCGAACTGCTGCGGCTCGAAGCCGCCCAGGCCCAAGCCAATGTTGACAAGGCGAATCGCGCCCTTGAGCAGGCCGTGGTGAAGGCCGAGACTCCGGGGCTCGTGATTCTGCCTGGGGTGTGGAAAGGCAGCAGTTGGGGCCCCGTTGCCGTGGGTGATCAGGTCTACCCGGGCAAGGGCGTGATCGAGTTGCCGGACCTCAGCACGATGTCGGTCGAGGCCTGGGTCCATGAGGTCGACGCGGCCAAGGTTGCGGTGGAGCAAACGGCCAGCGTGGTCATCGACGCCCACCCTGAACCTGCCCATGCGGCCAGGGTCGGCAAAGTGGCCGATCTCGCGGTCCGTCGAGACGGCAAACAAGCCAAGTACCTCAAGGTGGACGTGACGATCGATCAGACGACGGACGTGATGAAGCCCGGCATGACGGTACGCGCCGAAGTGCAGGTCGGTCATCGCGACGATGTACTTTCGGTGCCGTTGGAAGCTGTGTTTTCGCGCGACGAGGGCTCCGTGGTCTACGTGAAGGGAAGCTTCGGAGGTTTCGAGCCGGTCGACGTGGAACTGGGCATTCGTAACGATGCCCGGGTCGTCGTCACCTCTGGCCTCGAAGCAGGCTCTGTGGTCGCCCTGGTCGACCCCGACCAAGCGGCGGCCGGTGAAGCCCCGTCGCCCGGAGCCCCGGCGGAGCCGAGTTCGGGCTCGTGACACGCCTCGAACTGTTGGAGCTGCTGCGCGAGGGCTTTGCGGGGGTGCGCATTCACCGCGTGCGGTCCCTGCTGTCGAGCCTGGGCATCCTGTTTGGGGTCGCTGCGATCCTCGGCATCCTTTCCATTGGTGAGGGAGCGCGACGCGAACAGGAGGCGTTGATCGCTCGACTGGGCATCCTCAACTTCCAGATCCGCAACGTCGATCTGGCGGACGATGACGAGCGCCGTACCGAGATTCGGAGGGTTTCGCCAGGATTGTCGGCACGCGATGTGGTGGCTTTACGCGAGGCTCTGCCCGCGGCCACCCACGTCGGAGCCGCACTCGACATCAAGCGCCAGGAGGTCGTTCCGCGGCCTACCGATCCGGCCTCCATTACGCTGCTGGGCGCCTCCCCAGGCTGGCTTGCCGGATCGAGCCTCGTGCGGACGCGGGGACGGCCCCTCGACGCGACCGACGAGCGCACCAAAGCCTCGGTTTGCGTCATGGGAGAAGGTGCGGCCCGAGCGCTGTTCGGTCCTGAAGATCCACTGGGTCAACGCATCCGGGTCGGGCGCGTCTGGCTCACGGTCGTAGGCGTGTTCCGCGACGCGGGCGAAACCGGTTCTGCGCCCTCGGGGCCAGGGCCATCAGGGGGCGTGGGGGTCGAGGTCGACGATCGCAGAGGAGCGATCGTCATGCCGCTGCAAAGTGCGATCGCGCGGTTTCCGCCAGAAGAAGAAGCGCCCCCGCTTAGCGAGATCCAAGTGACCGTGGCCTCGATCGAGGATGTGCCTTCGCACGTGGCGCTGGCCACGCGAGTGCTGAATCGGACCCATCGGGAACAAGCCGACGTCGAGATTGAGGTCCCCTTGAGGCTCCTCGAGCAGTCGCGAGCCCAGCAACGCTTGTTTTCGCTCGTCATGGGCCTGATCGCAGGAATTTCGCTCCTGGTTGGGGGCATTGGCATCATGAACATCATGCTTGCGAGTGTCTTGGAACGAACACGCGAAGTTGGAATTCGTCTGGCGCTGGGGGCACGTCCTCGCGACATCGCCGGCTTGTTCTTGGTCGAAGCGGCGATGATCAGCGTCGTTGGTGGGGTCGCGGGCGTTCTTGCAGGCTTGGTGATCGCTTCGCTGGTGGCGGCGGCGACGGGGTGGGCGACCGCGGTGAGTCCTACCTCCGTGCTCGGGGTGTTGCTGCTGTCGATGGTCGAAGGGGTCGTGTTCGGCTATCTGCCGGCCCGGCGCGCCTCTCAGCTGCCTCCCGTCATTGCAGTGCGGCAGATCTGACCTGGTCTGGCTCGGGAAGGTCGGCCGGAGCAATGAGGGTGCCCGCCACACGCTTGAGTTCGAGCAAGCTGCGTTGCAATCCGATCTGAGATTCAAGGAGGGCGACCCCCGCCTGCTGCAGGAGTTCGAGCGACTGGGCCACGTTGCGGGAAGAGCCCCTTCCTTCGGTGAGCAGTTCGCGGTCGGCCTCGAGGGCCAACGCAGCCACCCGTTCGGTCTCGGTGGCAAGTTCAACCTGCAAGCGGTCGCGTTGCACCGCACGAACGGCGTCTTGCACACGCAAGACAAGGTCCTGCTCCGCGGCCTCAAACGCGAGGCGGGCGGTCTCGGCGTCCATGCGAGCCTGACGCACGTTGGCGCGGGCGGCTCGACCCAAGAGGGGCACCGACACGCTTGCGCCCACACTCCACGCGTTGAATTCGCCGGAGGTGGTGGTGCGTCGGGCCTCCGCGGCGGTGTTGCCGAGCCCTGACAGGCCAACGTCGCCGTTGAGGGCGAGGTCCGGCAACGCTTGGTTCCGCAAGCCCTTCACGGCCAACTCGGCCGTCGAGCGATCGAGGGTCGCCTGCAAGTAGCCGGCATTGTTCGCCATCGCGGAGGTAAGGATCGCCGCCTCGTCAGGCAGGGATTCCGGTACCAAAGGTGCGTCGCTTGGGGTGAGGTGCGGCGGCGTTCGCACATCGCGACCCAGGAGTCGACATAGGGCATTGTTCGCCTGTTGACGGGCAGCTTCGGCTCCGACCTCACTGAGTCGAGCCGCGCCAAACGCACGCCGCATTTGAAGCACATCGCCTGAACCGACGAATCCGGCGTCGTAGCGGTCTTCCATGTCGGAGACGGACTCCGCCGCAATGGCGCGGGATTGTACGGCGAGGGCCTGTCGTTGGTCGGCCGCGACGAGCCGCCAGTAGGCGGCACTCACATCGAGGATCGCTTGTTCCACCGATGCGCGCCATCCGATTTGGGCGCGCGTAAGCCCCAGTCGCGTGCGTCGAAGGTCCCAAAGTGCGGCGGGCCCCCCCCCTCGCAACAACGGTTGAGCGAGCGACAGGTTGGCCCCGTTGCTGACCGTGGTGGGATTGATGAGCGTCTCATCGGTGGAGGTGGTCCGGCTTTCAAACCATGCGGCTGAAAGTTGGCCTCCGGTGGGAAGGCTCTGGCTTAGCGAGGCGGACCAACGACCCGACGAGATCGACAGCACCTCTTCGCCCACGAACAGGTTGTTGTTGGGCTGGTTTGACGTCGACGTCGACGCCGACAACCCGAGCGTGGGATCCCAGCGGCTTCGAGCCCGGGTCAGTCCGGTCTCCGCCAATCCCACGTCGATGGCGCGTTGCCGAAGTTCGAGGTTGGTCTGCAAGGCTTCCTCGATCGCCTGCGGCAGTGAGATCGGCTCAGATTCGACCTCCTCTGCCGCAAGTGCCGTGCCAAGCCCCCACCAAACGAGACTCGCGGCCCACATCATGGCTCCCTCCCTGCGGGGGCGGATAATCAGGCTTGGTGTTGGAACCGTTGATCCGAACCCGTGCGCTCACCCGCGATTATCCGATGGGGCAATCGCACGTTCGAGCCCTCGACGCCGTCGACCTCGAGATCGACACCGGAGAGCTGGTTGCTCTGGTTGGAACCAGCGGATCGGGTAAGACCACCTTGTTGTCATTGTTGGGCTGTCTGGATCAGCCGACCGCGGGCTCCTACCAACTCGCGGGTCGGGAGGTGGGGCAGCTGTCGGTGGACGAACTAGCGGTGGTGCGCAACGCTCGCATCGGGTTTGTGTTTCAGTCGTTCAATCTGATCGACGGGCTCACCGCCGCCGAAAACGTTGCCTTACCCCTTCGCTACCGGGGGTTGACCCGCCCCGAGCGGCTGGCTCGGGCGCAAGCGATGCTCGACCGTGTGGGACTGGGCGAACGCGTGGGACACCGACCGATGGAGCTGTCGGGGGGGCAGCGTCAGCGGGTGGCCGTGGCGCGGGCGTTGGTGGGCGAGCCCGATTTGGTGTTGGCGGACGAGCCTACCGGGAACCTCGACCGAGCTTCTGGCGAAGCGATTCTCGAGTTGCTCCGTGAACTCCATCGCGAGGGCCGGACGTTGGTGCTAGTGACCCACGACGAGGACATCGCTGCGGTGGCGGACCGGCGCGTGCGGCTTTCGGAAGGGCGCATTGTGTTGGACGACCGATAAGTCAGATGCCTTGACGATCCACAGGATCCTTGAATTTCTCCAGCAGTTCCTCGTAGATGCCGCTCGAATCGCCGCCCCCAAACACCAGGGCGCCGCTTGTAAACGTCGTACCGAACGTGGCGGCTGCCGTCACCGTCTGGGCGAGACCGCTCGCGAGCTGCGCTTCGGTCAGCGGCGACAACGGGTGGATGAACGTGGCCCACACCGTCCCCTGGCCAATCGCGTAGCGGGCGTCGAGCACGGCGTCGAAGTTGGCCTGAAGCATCCGCTCGGCGAAGCCTTGGGGCAGGCTCTCGGTGTCGGTGATGGGAATGATGATCCGCATGCGATCTGCACCTTCGTCGGTCACGATCATCACCGGGAACCGCTCGATGTTGAACGACCATTGATTCGGGGATTGGCGCATGTCCGTCGCGGCATCCCCGAACACCCGCGTCAAGAACGCATCGATGCCCGCGTTGTCCATCCGCACCGGGGCGGGCGCCTCCACCGGGGGAGGTTCGGGCTCCGCGCGTCGTTTCTTCTTCGGACCGGCCACGGCAACGAGGGAGAGCAAGGACCAGAAGAGCATCGATACCTCCGCACCTTCCTCGTACCGTGAGGGACTATGGCGTTTCGTCTTCGGCGGGGGTGCGTCGCCGCATCACGCCTCCGTCGGACCACGCCTGCCACGCCCACGGCACCCAGCGTACCAGGCTTGCCGCGAGCCATAGGGACCAGGCCAACATGACGATTCGCCACGCCCAGAGGGGCAAGGTCATGAGGGTCGGCGAAGGTACGGTGGAATCCACGCGATCGACGAACCAGAACAGCATATCATCGGACGAGCCGGCGCCCGCCACTTGGCTGTCGGGTTGCCAGAGCAGCCCGGTGTGGATGGCCGAGTACAGGCAGATCATCGCGACCACAGTGAGCCCCGCGAGCCCGAGTTGCAGCAGGTTGAACCACACCGCATCGGCGACCGGCCGCTCCTTTCGCCACGCTAAGGCGAAGAACCACACCGCGACGGTGAGCGGGGCGAGAATCGACACCTGGGTCATGCCCAAGCCCAGCAGGAGCCACGAGACGACCCCCAGCGGAGAGAACCGCAGGCGGGCGAGAATCGGGGCAAGGATGAACACCGCGATCACGTAGGTCCACATCAGCGGCACCGGTCCCCACTGGGTTCCGGGATTTGCGAGCCACACGATCCAGCGGTCGCGCGACGGATGAACGATCGTTCGAACGTTGACCGCGGGACCGCCCAGGTCCACTTCGGGCATGCGGTCGACGATCGAGGCCGCCTTGGCCTGTTGCCACCGGATGACCACCGACTGGGTGCCTGGCGTGAGCGGCACGGGTAGCTCGCGACCGTCGCGAAGCTGCAGGGGCCGGGCCACGTTGTCGAGGGTCACGGATTGCAACTCGGCGCCTTCGGGAAGCCGAACCGTTTGACGGCCGCCCTGGCTGGAACGAATGCGCAGGGTCAACGAGGCGACCAAGTTGCGACGGCCCGGCCTTAGGTCGAGCACGGCTTCGTCGATGGTCGTGGTTTGCCCTTCGACCCCCGCCGGTCGGCTTACGTCGATGCGCAGGGCTTCGCCTGGCCACACCCGCCAGCGGGGATTCCACGTCCCCGAATCGACGTGGGCCAAAGGGGCAGGGCCTTGGGTGGAACACGCAAACAACGGGCTGCACGACAGCGTCCAGACCTCGGTCCATGGCACGCCGGAGGGAGCCGTCAGATCGAGGCGAGCGGTCGTGGGAATGGTCGAGAGCCACTCGGCGTCGACCTGATCCCGGTCCAAGCTCACCGAGACAATCCCGTTGGTGGATTCGAAGCCCCCCTCGGTCACCGCCTCCCCAGCGAGCAACGGGACTTTGATGGACACGGGGTAGTCGGTGGGGCCGACGCGGCGTACGGTGGTGCGCACCCGCCACGGAAGCCCGAGATCAAGGTGGCGATGCACTTCGAGCCAAGGGGTGAGGTTCTCGGTGGATTGGGCGGTCGAGGCCTCCCCGAGCATGCGTGCCAACTGCACCGAAGCTTCCACCGTGCCGTCGGCCTTCAACCCGTCGAGGGCCCAACCCTGTCCAGACCACGCCAGCCGCTTTGGAGCGATGGCAAACGCGAGGGGCAGCGCGTCGACGGGGGGCACCGGGCCGGTCACGACCACCTTGTGTACGCCTTCATCGAGACGCACGTGAAGAAACCCGTCGCGTAGGCGGGCCATCGCTACGGCGGTCCGGCCATCGACGGTCACCCGTTTGGGCACAAACACCTTGGTGGGCCCGGGCACGGGCCAACTTGTGGCGGTCGCGGCGTGCACTTCGGCCCGCAGCGTCAGGACGTCGCCCGACATCGAGAGCTTCGCGTCGGCGACGGTCACGCAGTCCTTTTCGCAGTTGGGCACCGACAAGCGCGTCTTTAGGGCGTCGAGCAGTTCGGGACTGGGTGCGGCGGCGGCGGGAGAGGACAACCACGGCAGCACGGCGAGCAACACCACGGCGATGCGAGCGAGCGGAGCCCCGCGATGGATCAGTTGCTCTCGCGTGAGTTCGGCGAGCTTGAGGGCCAGGGCGCCGAGCAGCGTGATGCGCAGAATGGCCAGAAGCAGATTTGTAAAGGGAGAGAGCACGACGAGGCGCAGAGACTGCGCTTGACTCACGGGGCCTGACCAGGAGAGCGACGCCTGGTTGAACGTCCACTCCGGCACCCCGGGTCCCGTCTGTACGACGGCCTTGGGATCGACCTGAAGGGAGAGGTACTTCTTTTTCTTGGAGACCGGCTGCTCCTTGGGCCGAGCTCTCTCCACATCGACGGCTCGTTCTTGGAAGGAGATATCGGCAAAGGAGTCGTCGAGATAAAGAAGCGAGAACGTTCCCTGGTTTTCGAGGGACGGGAAGAGTCCTCGTTCAAGATGGCGGACCGAGAACGGAATGAGCTGGATGACCAGCACCAGCAAGGCGCCGATGCGAAGTAGCCGCACGCTCTGCTTAGGCAGGCCCTCGTTCGCAACGCGTTGGAGGGCGATAAGGGCGAGCACGATGGCCCAGGTCCACTGGGGGGCTCCGCTTTCGTGACGCGCGAAGGCGAGTGCGAACAGGGCCACGACGCCCCAAGGCCAGCCCATGAGGCGTGCGGTCGCCATGGCCAACACCAATACGAAGAACAGGTCGAAGAGGCTCCAGTCATCGACCATCGACCCATCGATGTGGTCGACTCCGGTGCCGGCCAAGAGGCGGAATCCGGGTGGGAGGTGAAGGGTGGCGTTGAGTTCCACCACGTCGGCGGCCCAGCCCACTGCGGGCAGGGTCGCGGGGCGGTTCTCCACCCGAGACTCGGCCACCAGTTCGACGGTTTCGGAACGAAGTTCGACGCCCACTGCACCCTGTTCGGATGCGGTGACCACGAGATCCTCGCCCGATGCCGCCACGTGCCCAAGCGCGTAAGGCTCGGTCATGTCGAGGCGCCAGCCCCGGTGCATCTCTCCCGAGAACCGGTCGCGAACCGTGAGCCCACGCCCGTCGAGGTCGAGCCAGAGGTCACGAAACAGGGTGAGTTGGTTGGGGGCTGGATCGGGGTCACCCCGCCGGAGCGTCTCGAAGCGTAAGGTGCCTCCCTGCGGCACCGCGAAGGTCGGCAGTCCCCGCCAATCATCAGGCAGCGTAGTGCGGGAGGGGTCGATGCCCGGCACGCCATCGAGGTTGACGGCGCGCACCGGATCGTTGGTCTCGACCGCCCAGGTTTCGGTATCGGGCCACGGATCGACGCTGGAGGGTCGGGTGAGGGCATCGACGGTACCGTCGTGCACGGCTCTGAACAGGACCCGATAGGTTCCTGGTCGCACCTGGATGCGCAGGGTCCCTTCCGCGGTGAAGCGAGCCGGGAGGTTCGCAACCAAGGCCACCGCCCGGGTGCCCGGGAGCAACACCTCGCCTAGATCCACCTCACGGCCCCGGCCCGACGCTCGAAGGTCGATGGCGGTGTGGACCACCACTGGAACGCCGTCCACAATGCGGCGACTCACTTCGATGCCGAGGTGTTCGCTCTCGCGGTTGGCATCGTCGACGGCGCCAAGTCGCAGGCCATCGGAATCGATCTGGGGAAAGGGCACGACCGCGCCATCCACGGTGAGCGTGACCTGGCCTACGGCGCTGGGTACGGGCAGGCTGGCGGGCCGTTTCGTGTAGGCCAGGCGTGCGGTTACCGTGTGGTTTCCAGGCGGCACCCGAACCATTGGCACGCCCGCTCGTTCGACGACGGGAGCGGATCGACCATCGACCCGAAGATCCGCAGGCCAAGTGCCTGCACCGCCCGGAACCGGAACCTCGATCGTCCGATCGTTGCGGAGCAAGAGCCGCCAACGCCCCGACGTGGCCCCGGCCTCGACCGTCAGGCTTCCCGGCCAAACACATTCACGGCCGGCCGGGGCCAACGCGCAGTCGAGGTCTGGGTTCTGGGACTTGACCCAGGGAACCCACGGCTTGAGTTCCGCCGGGATTTGGCGTGCGTCGATCGGTACCTGAGCCAGCGCGGGAGCCCCGACGCAGACAGTGAAGATCATCCACAGGGTTGCGAACACGGTCCACCTCCGGGGTCCGCGCGCTTCTATCTCACCGTCGTAAAGCGGCGACCTGCGCGGCCCGTTCCGGGTCCCCCTGCACCAACCATGCCCGCTCGGCTTCGCGGAGCGCTTCGTTGACCCAAGCGTCGGTGGATCCCGGTTCGAGTTGGTGGACCACGTGGTCGAAGGACTTGAGACGGCCTTGGCTTGCAAACGCCCAACACTTCAGCGCGTAAAGGCGGGGCAGGACGTCGTCGGGAGGCGAACCCTTGAGCTGGCTATCGAGCAAGATCAACGCATCGGCCGGGCGTCGGGCCTCAATCCAGACTTGCGCGAGATGCGCGGCCGCGACGGTCGCGCGCGTGAGGCCCAGCGACCGGTAGAGGGTGAGGGCCCGCTGCATGTGATGCGCGGCCTGTCGAGGCTGGTCGAGCTGCCGACACGCCAGTCCAGAGACGATCTGGGCTTCCGCTACGCCCCCGCGATGACCCTGCCCTTCGAAAAGCACCGCGGCCCGTGTGGCCGCGGCCATGGCCGACCGGGGGTCGTTGCGCGACAGCTCGCGCTCGGACAGCGAAAGCGCCGCTTGGGCAGCCCGCAGAGGCTCATCCTGGGCGATGTAGAGTTCGAGTGCGCGTTCGAGAGCATCGACGGATGCATCGGGGTCTTCACTTAGGATGCCGAGCCACAAGGCCACACTGGGAGGCGGACGCGGCATGGACCGAGCGGCCAGTCGACGGGCGGCGTCGAGGTGGGCGGCCGCCTTGTTGGGATGGCCTGCCGTATGCGCGATCTCGGCGCGATCGATCAGGGCCTGAACGGCCACATCGGCCCACCGTTGTTCCTTGGCGTGGTTGTGAAGGGCCACTGCGTGCTGGTCAGCCTCGGTGAGGTCGCCCCGATGGAGGGCCAACTGCTGTTCCAGGCGGAGCAACTGGATATGACGCCGATCCGAATCGGGGAAGTCCGATGCGGCGGTCGCAAGGTGCACATCCGCGAGAATCGCCGCCGTCGTGGTGAGGTCGCCGCGTTCGAGCCGGGATTCGGCGCCCTGAAGCAACGGATCGATGGCTTGCGCCGCGCGTCCCGCTTTGAGCCAGTGACGGCCACAGCGCTCCGCGATGCCCCGCCCTTCGCGGCCCTCGAGCGTGCGCGCACACGCCTCATGGTGGGCTTGGGCGCGACCCTCGCGGCTCGCGAGGCTCACGAGGAGATCCCGCAGCATGGGGTGCAAGAACGAGAACCGGACTTCCGGATCGCCCTCTTCCACCAAAACGCCATTTTGCCAGAGCCGATCGACGAGGCCCCTCGGGACTCGGATGTTCTCGGCGGCACAGGCGTGAAGCCATTCATCGGTCCAAATGTCAATGCCCAAGATCGCCGCGATTTCGAGCGCGTGACGCACCGAGGGGTGCGCCCCGTTCAAGAAGGTTTCCAGACGCCGGCTCCACACATCATCGAGACTGCCCGGCAAGCCTTCCTTTAGGGCCTCGGGATCCGCGATGTAGCCCTCGGCGGTGGCCTTGAGCTGCCCTCGGCTCACCCAGTCGCCGACGAGTTGCATGGCAAACAGCGGGTTGCCCTCGCTGCGCTGGACCACCTCATGCACCAGCGAGGGGGCCAACGGGAGCATGGCTCGCACCATGGCCGCCCGTTCGTCACGAGGGAGGGGGCCAATGTCGTAGACCGCAACCTCATCGCGTTGGACGAAGGGATCGATGGCCGCCATCACCCGCTGGCTCAAGGGGGCATCAGGGGTGTCGGGGCGCATGGTTAGCACCACGAGGAGGTTCGTCGGACCATGCTTGAGCAAGTGCGCTGCGGCGGCGAACACCTCGGGCCCTCGGTGGGCATCGGCGATGCGCAGCACGACGGGCCGGCGGCTGGCCATGCGGCGAACCAATGCGGTGAGCACCCCAAAGCGCTGGGCGGCAGATGCCAACTGGATCTTGCCGGTCGTGCGGATCAGTTCGACCACCGCGTCGGCAGCCGGGGCCTGGCGGTCGCCAGCCAAGGTGGACAGCTTGTCTTCAGCCCGTTCGACCATCTGATCGACGGTCGCATCGGAGGCAACGCCGAGCCATTTGGCAACGAGGGTTCCCAGCCCCGTGGCCGCGGTGGCGGCTCCCATCGACGTAGCGAGGATCTCGGCCCCGGCGTGTTCATGGGCTTGCTCGCTCACCCATTCGGCGAGGGCCGACTTGCCGGTGCCAGTCGCGCCGCGCAGCACCACCGCACGTGGCCCATCGCCATTGACGACGTCGTGCAGGACCTTCCACAGCGCCTTGCGTTCCTCGAAGCGGCCAACGAGGCGAATGCTCCGCCATCCGATGAGGCCAAGACCGAGTTCGGCGGGGGCTTTGGGGGGCACGTCGGCGAGCTGGGCCGTCCATTCGGGGACCGGAACCTCGATGCGTTGTCCGACGGGGGCGT
Source organism: Myxococcota bacterium (assembly GCA_039208735.1). Lineage (GTDB taxonomy): Bacteria > Myxococcota_A > UBA796 > UBA796 > DRPG01. The sequence goes on from JBCCQY010000097.1 coordinate 19,151, forward strand.
TGGGGCGAGGCACGTGGGGCCCCGACACGATCATCGGCCGGGTGATCTCAGCCGACAATGGCACGTCGTCGGTGAGCGTGATGGAGGGATCGCCGGTGAGGAACGTGATCGACGGCATCTGGAGATCGTCGAGAAGCACCCGCACCTCGGCGGCGCGCTGAGGCCGGGACCACGGAGCTTTGGCAAGGAGTCGGCGGAGCAGCTCCTCGAGCCCTAGGGGACAAGGCCGGGCGGTGCGGAAGTCGCCAGGATCGGCCGACAGTTGCTGTTCCCGCAGCACGCGTCCGCCTCGGCCAGTGAACGGCGGGGCTCCGGTCACCAACGCCCAGACGGTGCAAGCCCAGGCGTACAGATCGGTCGCCGGCGAGGACGCTCCCCAACTTGGTTCGAACTGTTCGGGTGCCATGTACGCCGGGGAGCCCAATTCGCGCAATGGGCCATCAGAATCGGCCAGGTGGGCAAGCCCGAAGTCGGTGAGTCGGGGCTCATCCTCGTCGTCGAGGAGGACGTTCGAGGGCTTTACGTCCCGGTGGACGACGCCTCGCGCATGGGCGTGCCCCAAGGCGGCGAGCAGGCCTCGCGCGATGGGCTCGACGTCCGACCAGGCGCGGGGCTTGGCCACCCAGGATTGCAACGACTCGCCCGGGAGTCGCTCCGTCACCAGGTAGGGACTGCCGAGCGTGAGCCGGCCCTCGGTGGCCTCATTGACCGACGCCGGAATCTCGCCGGCATCGACCACCCGCAGCACACCGGGATGGTCCAGCGACGCCGCGGCCCGAATCTCTTGGTAGAAGGCCCGTCGAAGGCGATAGCCCTCCGACAGTGCACCTCGAATGACCTTGACGGCGAACTCGCGGCCGGTCGAGAGGTGAACTGCGGCCCAGACTTCGCCCATCCCCCCGACGCCAAGAGGTTCGTCGAGGGCAAACAGGCCCAATCGTGGGGTATCCGTCACGAGGTTGCCATCTACAGCGGGCTTAGACCCTGCGCAAGCTGCTGTGAATCTGCCGATCAGTCTCGTTGCGGAGGGGGTCCCACCTGGCCTCGCCAGCGAAGCCAGTGATCGAGCAGGACGATCGCCATCATGGCCTCCACGATGGGGACGGCTCGGGGCAGCACGCAGGGATCGTGACGCCCCCGGGGCTTCAGCGTCGTTGCGGCGCCTTCGTCGGTGACCGTGTCCTGGGTCAGGAATACTGTACTGACCGGTTTGAAGGCGACGTTTAGCTCAATCGGCATGCCGTTGCTGATGCCGCCTTGGATGCCGCCCGATCGATTCGATGTGGTGCGGATCGTGCCTTCGGGGCCAGGCACAAAGGGGTCGTTGTGTTGCTTCCCGGTGAGCCGGGTTCCCGCAAATCCAGATCCAACCTCGAATCCCTTGGCGGCGGGAAGCGACAGCATGGCTTTGGCCAGATCGGCGTCAAGTTTGTCGAAAACGGGATCGCCGAGTCCCGCAGGAACCCCTCGAGCGACGGCCCGGACGATGCCGCCAACGGTATCGCCCGCGTTTCGCGCTTCGACAATGCGATCGCGGAAGCGGCCGGCCGCGTCGGGATCCGGGCACCGCACTTCGTTGGCATCGACCGCCGCGTGATCGACGCGGCCGGGGTCCACAGTGGCATCGTCACCTGCGACTTGCTGCACCCAGGCCACGATTTCGACGGGACCGAGCGTGTGAAGGACCTGGCGGGCGATCGCGCCAGCCGCCACGCGCGCCGCGGTTTCGCGGGCGGACGCTCGACCGCCGCCGGCCCAGGCCCGAATGCCGTAGCGGGCGTCGGTGGTGTAATCCGCGTGCGATGGGCGGTAGCGGTGCTGCATCTCGCGGTACGCGTCGGGGCGGGCGTCGCGGTTGGGGAGGGCCAATGCAATCGGGCTCCCGAGCGTGCGGCCGTCCTCCGCAAGTCCAGATAAAATGCTTACTTCATCGGTTTCACGGCGCTGGGTTGTCAGGGCGGACTGGCCAGGCCGCCGCCGGTCCAGCTCCGCTTGGATGGCCTCGAGATCGAGATGAACCTGTGGTGGACAGCCCTCGACGATGGCGCCAATGCCTCCGCCGTGGCTCTCTCCGTACGTGGTGACCGTGAACGCTTGACCAAACCGACTGCCCATGCCGAGGGCGTATCAAGCGGGATCAGCATGGCCCGTCGTTGCCTTCGAGGGTCACCGAACCTCCTGTGGTTCCCAAGCCTTGGACCAACGAGTCGGCCTCAGCGGCGGGAATGCAAGGGTTGTCGGTGATGACGACGTCGCCGAGGACACTCTGCAAGGCGTTGAGGCCTTCGAGAGAGCCAAGCCCGGTGTTGCGGGCAATGTTTAGCGCCCCTACGCTTTGGAGCTGGGCGAACGGCCCCAAGGTCATGAGCGAGGAATGGTCCTCGATCGCGAAGGTGTTGGCCACGAAACTCAAGGCAGACCACCCGGTGACGGCCTCGAGGCTGGCATTGCCACCGATCCGCAACGCTCCGCTGACCGAGCCGACCTCATCGAACCCCGTGATCGCTTCGAGGCTCGCGTTGTTGGCCAGCACGATGTCGCCCCCTACGAAGGTGAGGGCGTCGAAGCCTTCGATGCGGGCGAGGCTGTCGTTGTTCTCCACGCGGAAGGTGCCGGCGATCGTCTGCAGCCGGGGAAAGGTGCTCAACGCACCCAAGGCCCCTCCGGCTTGAATGTCGAGGTCTCCCGAGAACACCTGCTCCAGGCTCCTAAAGGCTTCCAGTTCGGGCAGGCCTCCGTTCGGCCCGATGTGAAGTGCGCCGACCGATTGGAGCCCCTCAAACCCGGTGGAGGCGGTCAGGGCACCGTTGCCTTCAAGCTGAAGGATGCCGTCGACGGAGCGGAGCCCCGAGAGGGCAGCGACGCTCTGGAGCGCGAAGTTGTCGAGTAAGAAGAAGTCAGCCCCGATGGCGCCTAATCCTTCAAGGCCGGCCAACGAGCCCAGAGCACCATTGCCGGCGATCCGCACGGACCCTTCGACAAACGAGAGGTTGGCAAGCCCATCGAGGGTGAGCAAGCCGCCTTCGTCCTCGATGATGAAGTCGCCGCCTACCGTCGTGAGGTCGGCCAGGCCGCCAAGCGAGGTGAGCCCGTTGCCTCGAAGGAGCAGCGCACCCTCGACCCGGCCCTGGCCCAAAGCGCCATCGAGATTGCGAAGCGCGTCGTTGCGCGTCAGCTCCAGATCGCCTTCGAGGGTGAGCGTACTTGCTCCGCTGACGTCGACGAGCCCGGGATGGTCCGCGATCACGAGACCGCCGACGGCCAGCGCTCGCGCAGGAAGCGCCTTTAGGTTCGGCATGGCCCGCAGTTCAAGGCGGCCTTGCACCGATTCGAGTGCGGTGAGTCCGACCCATGGATCTTCGAAGGGCAGCGACTCCAGCACCAGGTCGCCGGGAACGGTGACGATCGAGCCCAGTCCTTCGAGGTCGGACAATCCAGGCAGTCGAGCCACGGTGACGGAGCCGCCCACCATCGTCAGGGAGGCGAGGGGCGCGAGCGTGGCGACGGCGGGTAGATCCGCAAGAACCACATCGCCGGCCACTTGCCCGAGTTGCTCGAGGCCGGCCAATCCGGGCATCGATCCTGTCAGGGTCAGGGTGCCTTCGACGCTCGAGAGGCAGTCGAGCGGGGCGACGCGGTCAAGGTCTCGAAGATCGGCATCCCCCACCACGTTCCGAACACAGAACCCCTGGCAGAAGGCGCCTACGCCAGCCGCATCCAGGTTTCCAGCGAACGTTCCCGTCTGGTCCCAGCGCAGGGGGTCGTTGTCGTCGCAGTCACCGGCACAGGTGTCGAACCCATCGCCATCGGCATCGTCGAGATTGAGCGACGCGTCATTGTCGTCACAGTCCACACGGACCGAGTACCCATCGAGGTCCGCGTCCAGACCTCCTCGACAAGCCAGCAGCATCCAGATCAACACGGCAACTCCCGGGGTGGCGTACCCGGCCGTTCGGCCGCTGTCGGTTACGCCACCGGACCGTGAGAGATGCCCTGCTGGTTTCGTTGTTGTCGATGGTCCCGCGTCGGTGGGCCTCGTCCGCTTTGGGGCGCCTCGCTCGACGACCCTCCCGCTGGCTTACCCAAGCCTTCGTGTGGGCCTACGAGGTCGATCTCAGTGAAGCCCAGGCCACCGAGTTCGATTCGTTGGATGCCTTGTTCGTTCGCCGTCTCCGGGCAGGGACGCGCCCGATCGATGCCGATCCTCATGCCATGGTGAGCCCGGTCGACGGGACGGTCGCCTTTTGTGGCCCCACGGATGGTCGCATTCCGTTGGGGCCGGTGCCTTTTTCGCTCGCTGACGTGTCGAACGCGGCCCCCCGAGTCTCCGCCGCCATCGTGTTGTACCTGTCGCCGCGGGACTACCATCGGGTCCACGCGCCGCTCGATGGCCGCGTTCAGGCCTACCGCTACCTTCCGGGGAGTCGGTGGCCTGTGTTTCTCGCTGCGGTTCGTCGAATTCCACGGCTGTTCGCTCGCAACGAACGGCTCGTTTTCGAGGTCGACACCGACCGGGGGCCGATGCTCGTCGCACTGGTCGGAGCCTTCGGGGTGGGGCGCATCGAATCCCCGTTGCTCGACGAACCGCCTTCGCAAGCGCGCAGTGGCGATCTCGACGCTCGGGTGGCCAAAGGCGAGGAGATGGGGGTGTTTCACCTCGGATCGACGGTGATTCTGGGTCTTCCTTCGGTACCCACGGAATGGAAGGTTCGGGTTGGTGCGCCGGTTCGCATGGGCCAGGCAATCGCGAGGTTTGGATGAGTCCGGTTCCGTCGCGCGCTACGTTCCGATTCGCATGAACGTCCTTGCGCCGACTGGCTTCCTGCTCGCGCTGATCGGGCTTCCGCTCGTGGCGATGTACTTCCTGCGGATTCGCCGACGCCGGGTTCCCGTCTCGTCGTTGCTTCCGTGGCACAACTTGCGGCGCACCGAGCAGCTGGCGTCGCCGTTCCAACGGTTTCGAAACCACTGGTTGTTGTGGCTGCAGCTTCTCATCTTGGCCGCCTTGGTCCTCGCGTTGGTTCGACCCTTCATGATGACCGCTGAAGCCCCATTTGCCAGCCGAATCTTGGTGATCGACACCTCGGCCTCCATGGCGGCTCGCGACGGCGATCCCACGCGGCTCGACACCGCGGTCGGGTTTGCCCAGGACCTTGTGGAGCGCCTGGGACCCGAAGATGAGGCGTTGCTCGTGGTCGCAGGGCCCACCACCGAAGTCCGCGTGCCGTTCACGCGGGACCACGGTGAAATCCGGCGGGCGTTGGGGCGGCTCGACGCATCGGAAGCCGAGGGCTCCCTGCGGGAGGCCCTGCTGTTGGCTCAGTCGCTGGCCCGGTCTCGCTCCGACGTCGAAGTCGTGGTGTTTTCCGACGGAGGGCGCCAGGATCTTTCCACGTTGGATGCCGCTGCGGTCCCGGTGCGCTTCGTGGTGGCGGGAACCACCGCCCACAACGCGGGCATTCTGGCTCTCGACATTCGACGTTCCGTCGTTTCAGACCTCGAGCGTCAGCTCTATGTGACCGTCCAGCATTTTGGCCCTGAGCCTGTGCAAGGAGCGGTTGAGGTCACGCTGGACGGTCGCTTGCTGGGCGTTCGGTCCGAACCCCTACCGAGTGACGTGCCGGTGGGCTTGGTGTTCGATCTTCCGGCCGAGCAATCCGGCGAGTTGGTGGTCCGGCTCGATGTGCCGGACGACCCATTGGCCGCGGACGATGTGGCTCACGCCATCCTCGACCCGCTGGGACGCCGGAATGTGGTCGTCGTCGGGGGAGACGCCCTCATCGCCCGCATTCTCGCTTCGGATCCCCGCGTGGACGGGCAGGTCATGAGCCCTGGGCTGCTCGACCTCGACCGAATTCGGCAGGCCGATTGCGTATTGTTCGCGGGACCAGTGCCGGACGGCGTTGACGGATTGTCGTACGCGGTGCTGGGGCCCTATCCTGGGGGACCCCTCCGTTTCGGAGAGGAGGTGGTGGCTCCCGACATCATCAGCTGGCGTCGGGACGACCCCCTGCTCCGGTTTACGCGGTGGGACAACGTCTTCGTCGGGAAAGCACGCGCCATTCAGGACACCGCTGGGTTGGTGCCGCTGGTCGAAGGGGAGGGAGGGCCACTGCTGCTTGCGGGTCGCCACAAGGGAGGGCGCGTCGTTCAGATGGCCTTCGATCCGTTGCAAAGCGACCTTCCACTGCGGGTGGCCTGGCCCGTGCTCCTGCTCAACATGGTGGGTTGGCTGACCGACGACCCGGGTCGCGGCGCTCCCGGGGCCATGATCCGAACCGGCCAACCCTGGGTGGTTCCGGTAGGCGGTGACGACCTCGATGAAATCGTGGTGGTCGGTCCCAAAGGGCGCGCGACGGTCCCGGTGGTCGGGGGAACGGCGCGGTTCACGGGATTGCACCACCTTGGGCGCTACGACGCGCGAGGGGGTGGTCGCTCCTGGCAGATCGCAGCAAATCTGTTGTCCGAAGCGGAGTCTCGCATTGCACCGCGTAAAGCCCTGGGGCTGGGCTCCGCACCGGTCGCCGCCTCCTCGTCCCTCGCCACCGCCCGGCGAGAGTTCTGGCGGCCCTTGCTGTGGCTTGGACTCCTCGTTTTGTCCCTCGAGTGGGCGCTCTACCATCGTCGGAGGACCGCATGACCTTCGGCTTCGAACGCCCTGATTTGCTCTGGCTGCTTCTCGCCTTGCCCGCGTTCTGGGGATTTGCGTTTCAATCCCGGCGACGGCTTGCGCGAGGGCGTCTACTTCTTCTCACGGTGGTGCGAAGCCTCTTGGTGGGGGCGGTCGTCCTGGCGCTCGCGGAACTCACGTTGCGCCGTCCGGTCGACGATCTAGCTGTGAGCTTTGTGGTCGACCGGTCCGCGTCGGTGGGGCCCACCGGGCAAGCGCAGGCGTTGTCGTTCGTCCAATCCGCCGTCTCGACCATGTCGGAGCGCGATGAAGCCGCGGTCGTGGTGTTTGGGGCAGACGCCCAGGTGGATCGGGATCTTGGGGAAGAGCTGACCGTTCCCACGTTCGAGAGTCGACCCAACCCCAACCAAACCGACATTGCAGGCGGGCTTCGGTTGGGCACCGCTGTGCTGCCCGCGGATCGGACACGGCGGGTAGTGCTCATCACGGATGGGGAACAGACACGCGGAGATGCCGCGACCCAGGCCTTGATCGCGGACGACACCGAACTGTACGTGGTCTCACTCGCGGCCCAGATGGGCGCGGACGTGTGGCTCGACGATGTGCTGGCACCGGCCGAGGTCGATGAAGGCGGGCCCTTTGACCTGCGCGTGGTGGTGCGGTCCGACGTCGACACGGAAGGGGTCGTCCGCCTCTACAACAACGAACGGTACTTGGGTCAGCGCGCGCTGAGCTTGAAAGGAGGCGGAGCCACGTCGATGACGGTTTCCCGGCCGGCGGGCGAACCGGGACTGCAGCGGTTTCGCGCCGTGGTGGAGGTGCCGGAAGGGGTGGATGCTCGCCCCCAAAACAACCAGGGCGTGACGACGGTTCGCATCGCGGGCAAGCCCACGTTGTTGGTCGTGGCGACCGATCTCGCGGCCTCGGCTCCCCTCGTGCGGGTGTTGCGCGCGCAAGGGCTCGAGGTTGATTCGGTTGACACGACCAATCTTCCGCCAACCTTGTCCGATCTGCGGTCGTACGCGGGCGTCGTGCTCGTGAACGTGCCGAGCTACGCGGTGGCCCGTCCGACCCAGCAAGCCCTCGAGAGCTACGTACGCGACCTGGGGCGCGGCCTGTTGATGATCGGAGGAGACACCTCGTTTGGCGTGGGCGGCTGGTTCGCGAGCCCCGTGGAACGAACGTTGCCGGTCCGCATGGACATCAGCGACAAGGCCCAGCTCCCGCAGCTTGCGATGATCATCGCGCTCGACAAATCGTGCTCAATGGGTGGGTACAGCGGCAGCAGCAAGATCGATCTGGCGAAGGAAGCGGCGCTACAGACCGCCGCCCTGCTGTCAGACCGTGACATGCTGGGCCTCTTGTCGTTCGACGCCGCATCGAGTTGGATCAGTCCCCTCGAGCCGATGGCGGGCCGCCGGGGGGCCTTCGAAAACGACGTGGGGAGCTTGCGGGCAGGGGGGGGCACCGACATCTATCCGGCGGTGAAAACGGCTATCGGTGCGCTGAAAGCAAGCCCTGCTGCGCTCAAGCACATCATCGTCATCTCGGACGGCATGACGACCCCAGGCGACTACCAAGGCCTCATCTCGCCCGCCCACCGCGACCATGACATCACGCTCACCGCGGTCACGATCGGTTCGGATGCCGACCAAGGCACGATGCGAGACCTGGCCCAGTGGGGTGGGGGGCAGTCCTATCTGGCCGTCGACAAGTCCTCGATTCCCGCCATCTTTACGCGGGAGACGTTGCTCGCTCGGCGGTCCTTCCTCGTCGAGGAACCCTTCACCCCACAGATCGCAGGGGTCTCCGATCTGCTTCAGGGGGTGGAACCTGGCGATGTACCCGTCCTCCAAGGGTACGTGACGACCGAAGCGAAGCCCCGGTCTGTCGTGGCCATGACCACGCAAAGCGACCCTCCCGCACCTCTGCTGGCGCACTGGCGCTACGGGCTTGGCCGAGCCGTAGCGTTCACCTCGGACGCGGGGCCCCGCTGGAGCCAGGGTTGGGTGGGCACCGAGTCCTACACCCAGTTTTGGACCCAGGTGGGCCGCTGGCTGGTGAGTGGGGCTGGGGATAAGGGGGTTCAGCTCTCCGCGACCATCGAGGAGGGCCATCTCGTGGTCAGCGCCGATGCGTTCACCCCCGCTGGAGGGTTCGCCAACTTTCTGACCGGCCAGGCGCGGGTTGTCGCCCCCGACCTCTCGGTGCACAACCTCGATCTTCGCCAGGTGGGGCCGGGCCGCTACCAAGCGCGTTGGCCTGTCGACCAGGACGGGTCTTGGTTGGTGGGCGTCCAGCTATCAAAGGGCGACCAAGTGGTCGGCCAGGCGGTGACCGAGGCAGTCCAACCCTACTCGCCCGAGTTCCGCCGCAGCGGCAGTGGACCCGCCGTGCTGCGTGAGCTTGCAGGCCTTGGCCAAGGTGGGTTCCTGACGGACCCCGCGCGGGTGTTTGAACCGCCCGAGGTGTTGCGAACCGTCCCCTGGCCACTGTGGCCCTGGTTGGTGGGGCTCGCGGGCGTGTTGCTGTTGGCCGACGTCGCGGTTCGCCGCTTGCAATTGGCTAAGGCGATGGGTGAGACGCTCGCCGCCGTGACGTCGGGGGGCCCCCCACGGTGGCCCGCTCGCCTGACCGGTCGACGGACCCCTGCCGCTCGGTCCGCGGTGTCGATGACGGAGGAGGGCCCCGAGGAGGTGCCCACAGCACCCGAGCCCCCACCGGTACCCGTCGATAGCTATGCGGGGCGGCTGCTCGCAGCGCGCAAGAAGGCGCGCGACAAGCTAGACGTGGACTGATTCGCCCACAAACGAACGTTCGCAGAGGCACACCCGGTTGCGACCGCCTTCTTTGGCCTCGTACAAGGCCTGGTCGGCAGCTCCGAGGAGCGTGTACGCGGTCGCCTCGGTCGCGCCGCGCGTGGCCGCCCCGCCCACGCTCACCGTAAGGGGCACGGGCGCCCCGTCTGGCGCGACCAGTTCGATGGCCTGCACCGCGGCGCGCAGCCGTTCCGCCACGTGGGCCAGGGCGTCGGGTGAACACGGGGCCAGCACCACAAGGAACTCCTCGCCGCCCCATCGACCGGCCACATCGCCAGGTCGCAAGACCCCTTGAATGGCTCGCGCCACCTGCTCGAGGCTGCGGTCTCCCGTGGGGTGGCCCCAAGTGTCGTTGACCCGCTTGAAGTGATCGATGTCGACCACGAGAAGCGCCAGCCAGGTGTTCGACTGTTGGCTTGCCGTAAAGGCCTCATCGAGCCAAGCCTGCACGCTCGGTCGATTGGGAAGACGCGTCAGAGCGTCGGTTTGGGCGCGCCGGGCGAGCGCCCAAGACACCTGCGCCTGCTCATGGCGAGCCTCCAAATCGGTTTGCTCCACCTGTTCGAAGTGACGGCCGGCCGCCACGCTTGCAACGAGAACGGCAAGGAGCGGGGCGGTCTGATCGATCGAAAGGGACTCGGGAGACGCTCCACCGATCAACAACCAGGCGGCAAGGGCTCCCCCCCACGTCACGCCTAAGCCTCCAAACGTGGGCAAGGCGGCTGAAAACAGCGTGACCGTAACGAGTCGACTCTGGCCCGGCGGACTGATGAGCACCAGGCCGAGACCCACGACAATGGTCGCGAATGAAGTGAGGAACGGACTGATTCGCGGGAGCGGATCTTGTCGGCTCGCGATGACGGCCAGGGTGGTCAACGTCGCCATGGCGGCCACCAGCGCTGTCGTTGGCCCGGTGGGCTTCGGCGCCCAAGCGAACAAGGCAAGGGTCACGCCGAGGGTGAGCAGCCAACCCGCGCGCCTTAGGCGACGTCGTTGCATGATCGGTCGTAGCGGGAATTCCGGCACCGAAACGCCTCCTTCCCGAACGTAGCCGAGGGCGGAGGTCAGCGATCGGATTACCTCTGGTTCCGACACGTGGGGGCATCGGCATGACGGCAGGGCGAGGGCCCCGAATGATCGACCTTCTCACCCGCTCCGTCTCGGGAGCGATCCTCTTTCGCGAAGCGGCCCGAACGTCGCGTCGCTGGCAGACTTATGGCGCTCGGACCCTCTTTTCGGGCGTTTTGATCGCAGTGGTCCTTCTGGGCCTTGAGGTCGCGACAGGAGCCTCTCGCAGCGCGGGCATGGACGCGGCAGATCTCGGCACCGTTGGGCGCACGCTCTTCGTCGTGTTTTGTGTCGTTCAGTTGGGTCTTGCGATGGTGCTCGCACCGCTCACCACCTCCGCTGCCATCGTGGAGGAGCGAACCGACCAAACCTTTGACCTGCTTGTTCTCACGCGACTGCAGCCCGGCCAAATTTTTGGCGGCAAGGTTCTATCCCGCATTCTCGTTTTGTTGACGGTGGTGTTGGGGGCGATGCCGGTGCTGGCGTTGGTGGTGAATTTCGGTGGCGTCAGCACGACGGAGGTGGTTGCACTGACCGCCCACACGCTCGTCAACGTGGTGTTGATGGGCCTTTTGGGTGCGTTCTTCGGACTGTTCACCCGCTCGCCTCTGTTGGCGATGATGGCGAGCACCGCCTACTCGATTCCCTTTTTGGTGCTGCTTCCCCTTGGCTATGCGCTGGTGTCGGGAGGACCCGAGCGCGCAACGCACCTCAGCACGCTTTCGGCCTGGGTGGCCACCGACCTTTGGTCGCTGCTGCCCATGGTGGGGTTGATTCCCGCCATCGTGGTCATCGGTCGCCTGGCCGCTCCCTTGTTCCAACTACAGGTTTCGGGGGCGGATTTCGAAGCGTCGCTTTCGGATGAGGTGTGGCAGGTGCGGCGCGGGGTGGTGGGGTTTGTCGTGTGGGTGCTCCTGGCCATCTTCACGTTCCCCTTCGCAGGTTCCCTGGCCTGGTATGCGGCACAGCCCAGCGTGGTGAGTTGGTCCGACATGACCTCGGTCGTCCTGTACGGCACTGCTCACGTCTGGCTCTTCGTGATGTTCTCCGCGTTGATGGCGCTCGGCACCTGGGCCTACCTTCGGGTCGCGGTGGATGTGGTGGATGGCATCGATGGCATCTTCACGCGACCGGTGACGGGCGACCGTCTTGGTCGAGCGGGCTCGCTGGGACGTCATCCGGTGTGGTGGCGTGAGGCGCGCATGCAGGCGTGGGGCAGTTCGGCGGCCCCCATCTTGGTGACGTGGGGACTGGTGCTCCTCGCGATTTTTCAGACCGGCGCCTGGCTCGCCCCGGGGGTGCTTCTTGCCATCGGCATTGGCAACACCGCGGCGGTGTTCGTGCTGACCGGGTGGCTCGCGAGCCGAACGATTGCCGAGGAACGCCGCCGGGGGACCCTTGAAGTCCTGCTCGTGACCACGATTCGCACCCCTGCCGTGGTGTTCGGCAAGGCGGCGGGGGCCATGTTGCCGACCTTGCCCTTGATGGTGGTGGGGCTGCCCATGATCGCGTTTGGCTTTGCGTACCTCGAGACGGTGATCCGATACGATGGAAAGACGTTTTCGTGGGACCCCATCCAGCAAGGCGCCCTGATGTGGGCCTGGGCGGTGCCGGTATGGGGATGCGTGAGTGTGGCGGCGATGACCGCCGCGGCTCGATTGGCTCAGCCCCGGTCCGCGTTTGGCTTCACCATGGCGGGCTTGGCCGGCATGCTCGGATGGCCGCCTCTCGTGGGGCGCCTATTCCCGGATCTCCCTGGGTTGGCGCCGTTGGCTCGGTTGGTGGCGCCTCCGCTCGCTGGTGGTGCGACCACCAGTACCCTGTTGCTCTCGATGGGGCTGTGGACGATCGTGGGGCTTGTGCTCTACGTCCGTTTGTCGAGGAATCTTCGGGGCTGGATCGGCGCTGTGATCGCGGCGCTGCTGTGCTTGGGACTCGGGGCCACCACGCCCGCATGGGCCCAACCTTCCGCCCGCGAAATCAAGGCGATGGAGGCCGCGTCAGGGCTGAGAGTGACGGCGGTGCCGATCGCCGATGGATTGACCCGCGAGGGGCGGTTCACCAATATCCGCGTTCAGGTCGAAAACGTGGGGCCGGCCGTGCGCGGCACCCTGACGTTCGAAGAACCCACGGTCGACGGGCAACGGCGATTCTCGCGTCCGATCGAAGTGGCGGAAGGGGGACGAAAGCTCGTCGACTTCCCCGTGTTGAGCGGGCCCAACCCCCTGCCGCGCGCGTTGTGGCTCAACGGGGGTGGAGCGCGTCGGACCGCGGCGGTGGTCAAGTTTGAGCCTATCGATGCGAGAACCGTCGCGATTGGGGTGGTGGGTCTCGATCCGCTTGGGTTGCCGGCCGCCGTTCCGGACGCCTGGCGTGGAGCGGTGCCCCGTCGGTCGTGGATGCCCGACGATGAGGATCCGGACGACCGGATCGTGCGTACCGGACTGATGCAGGTGGCCACGTTGCCGTCTACGGCACTCGGCTACGACGTTCTCGATTGGGTGGTCTGGCCCGCCGCGGATCCCAACCAATTGACCGCCGAGCAGCTCGACGCATTGCTCGACTGGGTGGCCGACGGGGGCCACCTGCTCATCACCGTCACTGAAACGTGGCGTTCGGTGGCCCAGTCCAAGCTTGCGGACGCGTTGCCCGTGCACCTGGGGGGGCTCGAAGAGTCCGAGTTGGGACCGCTCGTCGCCAATCTGGGGGGGCGCGCCACCGGCCGGGCCCCCACCGCGGTGGGTGAGCTTTGGACAGGTCGGGCGTATGGACGGTCCTTTGATAAGTCCGGACGTCCGCAATGGGCCATCGGTGCCTACGGCGTTGGCTCGGTCCACGTCCTGCTCGCCGATCCCAACGTCGCGCCGTTGGCGAAGGTCAACCGGCGCAAGCTGTGGCGCACGTTGTTGCACTTGCCCGCTCCTCGGAGCCGCCAGCTCGATTTGGGTCCACTTTCCGAGCAATGGCCAGGGATGCGGTCGGCGATGCACCTTACGCTCGACCACGCCGGCCACGAATCGACATCGTCGGACTACGACGGTTTTGCTGAGCCAGGCGTTGTCGCGGAGCATGAACGGTGGCTACGCGACCGTTTGTCCGACATCCCAAACCTCGCCCCCCTGCCCGTCGAGTGGCTCTTGGCGTTGGGGGTGTTCTACCTGTTGTGGATCGGCCCCTTCGACTACTTCATCCTGCGTGCTTTGGGACGTCAAACCTGGACTTGGGTGACATTCCCTCTCGTCATTGTTCTCTTCGGCACTGCGGCCTTGGTGGGCGCGGCGCGCCTCAAGGGCAGCCAAGCGGTCTTGCTTCGAGTGGAACGCATCGATGTGCTGCCGGATGCGGGGCGCTTTCGAGGCGACACCTGGTTTGGGCTCTTCTCAACCCGAAAGACGGCGGTGAAGGTCCAAAGTACCTACGCCGATGCCGCGGTCCTTCCCTTGCGTGAGCGCGGCTTCATGAACGACCTGCGCTTCTTGACCGACGGTGGCCCCGTAGCGCTGGAGTACAACGCCGAAACCTGGACCCTCGGGTACTCACGAAGCCGGTGGATGACGGAGCAGGCCGGGCAGATCGACGTCGTATGGAACGATGACGGAACCCTCACCGTCTCCAATGGCCTTGATCTCGACTTCAAGTCGGCGGTTCTGGTGAGTCCAGACCAGGAACGCTTTCCAATCGAGTTGTTGGACCGGCATTCTTCGCGGGTGCTGAACCCGAGCATGAACATTCCGGCCCCGGACGTTCCGGATTCAGCGGAGACCATGGCCTTTGATCTGGTCGCCGATCGAGGCGCGCTCGCGACGTTCGACACGTGGTGGTTTTTCGGGATGGCCGATGAAGGAGTCGAGCCAGTCACCATCGATGGTCTATGGCCACGAGTGGAGGCCCTGACCGTCGTGCGTCAAGTCATCCGTGACGACCGCAATGTGGTCGGGGACCGCGCCATGTTTTCGGCCCTCTTCGAGGGAGCCGCCGACCGGGCCCGCTTGGTGTGTCGCGACCAATCAAGTCTCGCAAAAGTGCGCGGGGGTCAGGCCCGAATTCCAGTTCCGAGCGGGATCGATCCGCGGTCGTCGCCCTGTCTCCTCGAGGTGGGGCGGTCGGACGGGAAATGGTTCTCCGGGGTCGAGGTGTCGATCGAGGGGCCCAACCGGTGTACGGTGACCGCCCGCGACGTCACGTGTGAGGCCGCGCCATGATCGAGACCCAACAGTTGAAGAAGGCCTACGGTAGCCACGAAGCCCTCAAAGGAATCGATCTCCAAGTCGAGTCGGGCGACGTGTACGGCTTTATCGGTCCGAACGGAGCGGGAAAGACCACCACGATCCGCATCTTGACCACCCTGCTTCAACCCACGGAAGGATCCGCGACGATCGATGGGTTGTCCGTCACCGATGATCCGAGTCGAATTCGAGGAATGATTGGGTATATGCCGGATGATTTCGGCGTGTACCAAGACATGACCGTGACCGAGTACCTTCACTTCTTCGCGGCGGCCTATGGCATCGACCGCAGCGGTCGCGACAGCTTGGTCGGGGGCCTGCTCGAATTGGTGGACCTCTCGGTCAAGGCGGATTCGCTCATCGATGCGCTTTCACGGGGCATGCAGCAGCGGCTTGGGCTCGCTCGCACCCTCGTCCATGACCCCAAGGTGTTGATTCTCGATGAGCCGGCGAGCGGGCTTGACCCGCGGGCTCGAATCGAGATTCGAGAGATTCTCCGAGAGTTGCAGCGAATGGGCAAGACGATTCTGCTCTCGAGTCACATCCTGTCCGAGTTGCAGTCGATCTGCACGCGCATCGGCATTCTTGAACAGGGGGAACTGGTGGCGCAGGGCACCGTGGCCGAGGTGGTCGCCCAAACGCAAGCCCACGCGGACGTTCAGCTGCGGACCACCGATGATCCGCGAGCGGCGGTGGTGGTCCAAGAGGTGCCGGGAGTGTTGACGTCGAACCACGAAGCAGATGACGATGCCGTAGCGCTTACGGTGGCCCACGACCTCGACCTTGCCGCGATCACGGCCCTCCTGGCGGACCGAGGAATCCACATTCGTCATCTCGAGCGTCGGGATCCCTCGCTCGAAGACGTATTCATGACCCTGACCCGGGGAGCTGTGTCATGAGCTCGGCGAGCTACCGTCAATTTCGAATTCTCGATGTCGTCGGGCG
>JBCCQY010000098.1:0-34206 GCA_039208735.1 Myxococcota bacterium
CCAACGAAGCGCAAGATCTGGCATCCGAGGTCGTCGAACTCGAACGCCGCCGCTTCTCCATCGGCGGCGGCGACGTGTTCGAACTGCTGGGGCGCGAAGCAAACCTCGCGAAAGCTCGTAAGGACGCTGTAGACGCGCGGTTCGACCTTCAGATTGCTCGACTGGCTCGCGAAGCCGCGACCGCGGAATTGGGCGAGCCGTAGTCGCTACGCGGCTTCCGTCTCGCGACCGCGGTAAATGCCCCGCGCCGCCAATGTGTCCCACTCGACCACCACTTCGCCGCCTCGGCTCTCGTACTGCTTACGCCAATCCGACAGCAATTCGAAGCAGGCGTGGTCCACGTAGTCCACATCTTCAAGGTGAATGTGGACTTCACGCTCGGCCGGCAGCTCCTGCAAGGTGCGAGCGAGCTTCGGTAGCACCACGAAGGTGCCCGAACCCGCCATGTGCACATCGATGCGGCCTTCCGGCACTTCAGGACTGCGCACGTCAATGTCGAGGTGCGAGAAGCTCCACGCCAACTTGAGAAACGAAAGCCCAATGCCCACGAGCAAGCCCGTCAGCAGGTCGGTGGCCACGATGGCCCCCACCGTCGCCACATAGATTCCGAGTTCCGCTTTGCCGCGGGCGAGGAATCCCCGCACGATTTCGGGATTCACAAGCTTCCAGCCAATATAGACGAGCACCGCCGCGAGCGAAGCGACGGGAATCCACGTCAGGGCAAACGGCACCATCGCCACGGCAATCAAAAGCCAGATGCCGTGCATGACCGCCGACCATCGAGTCTGCGCCCCCGACGCCACGTTCGCGCTGCTTCGCACGATGACGCCGGTGACCGGCAGTCCGCCGAGGAAGCCGACCACTGCGTTCCCCACCCCTTGCGCGAACAGTTCGCGGTCCAGGTCGGTTCGCACACCGGTGTGCAGCTTGTCGACCGCCACGGCACACAGCAGCGCTTCGGCACTTGCGATGGCCGCGAGCGCCAACGCGGAGCCGATGACCGACGGCTCCGTCAGACGGCCTAGCGTCTCGAAGGTCGGGAAGGAGAACAGGTTGGCGAAACCGTCGGGAATCGTGACGTAGGCAATGTTCAGGCCAAACGCGGCCGCGGCCGCGACCGCCGCAGCAACCGCAAGCAGCGGGGCCGGCAGGGCCGACAAGCCACCCGGAAGCCGGTTGCGAATCCCGTTCCACACCACGAGCACAATCAGGGTCAAGACACCGATGGCAGCGGCAGCCCGGTGCTCTGAACCGCTTACCCCCTTCACGATGGCGCCCGGAATCGCGATGAGGTTCGCAAGACCACTACTCACCGGCTTGTCATCGATCATCACGTGAAACTGTGACGCGAAAATCAGGATGCCAATGCCGGCGAGCATGCCGTAAATGACTGCCGGCGCGACCGCGCGGAACCACGGCGCAACCCCGAGCCGACCTGCCGCCAGCTGGACAACGCCCGCCACGAGCACGATGGGCCCGAGCATTTCGATGCCGTGGGTCTGCACGATCTCGTAGACGATGACCGCGAGGCCGGCCGCAGGACCACTCACCTGCAGCGGCGAGCCCGCTAACGCACCCACGACAATGCCACCTACAATACCGGAAATAAGCCCCATGGCGGGGGGAACCCCGGATGCGATGGCCACGCCCATGCAGAGGGGCAACGCCACCAGCAGCACCACGATCGACGCCATCCCTTCTCGAAACACTGACTGAGCGGTCATGCCCTCTCCCAAAAGACGTGGGACACGGATGTGATGGCCATCCAGTCGGACTCTGGCGGCTCCCGTACCGAGTTTCGTAACGCATGAGTCGCGACCAGTAAAACGCGACACGAGTTTCCTGTTATGAATGCGCGAACCGATTAGACTCCGCAGGATCGGGGGCGCTTGTGTTTTCCACCTGGACCTTCCTCTCCAATCATGCTCACGTGCTCGTACTGCTGTGCCGCGAACCTGACCTGCGCATGCGCGACATTGCTGGGCGGGTGAGGATTACCGAGCGCGCGGTCCAGCGCATTGTGCACGACCTCGTCGAAGAGGGGTACCTGCACGTCCGCAAGGAAGGCCGGCGCAACCACTACGACATCAACTACGCCGCGCACTTACGGCATCCCCTCGAAGAAGGGGTAACCATCCGACAGTTCCTCGCAGGGCTTGAAAGGGTTGGTTCAAGGCCCGAAGAAGAAGAGGCGTTCGAAGTCGCCGAGTCGCGTTCGGTCCGCTAGCTTACTCGGCCGGCCGTTCCGCCACGAGCCGCTGGAGCGCCGCTTTCCGAGCCGCCGCGGTGCTTACATCGTCACGGTCCGACAGCGTTCGTCGAAGGTGCGTCACGACCTCTTCGCTCATGGCCGGCGGAAGCCAATCGACCACCCACGGATCGGCTTCGCGACGTCCGATCGTGATGCGTTCATCTGCGTAGGCAACCTCGGTGATGTCGTCGTAATCGAGGTGACGCATCTGTGCGCCCTCGGCGCTTAGGACCTCGCTTTCATCTAGAGTCCAATCGCCTCGAATCTCGTCGATGACCAATCGACGTCGGTCGAGCCGCAGTCGGCGGAAGATGGGTTCCGCTCCCGCGCTGACTTGCGCCACGAAAGCGACACCAAGCGCGAGGAGCAGGGCAAAGAGCACCAGAGGCAGAATCTGCCCCAGCACGGTCTGCGCGAACTCGAAGAGCGGCAGCAAGATGAGCAACATGACGATGCCCGCCATGGCGCGCGCAATGGGCCAGCGGCCAACGGTGGACGCGTTGCCCGCAAGGGTTCGCACGGCCCACCCAGCTTCGTCAAACGCCGAGGCGCGAACCATGCTGGTGGGTAACGGGCCGTGGGACGTCTCGTCGGGAGGCGCCATATCAGGCTACGAGCTTGCGCAACGCGAACGGAAGCCGATGCACCGGCGCATAGCCCACCGCTCGAGCCGCCTCCTTGATGCGTTCAAAGTCGTGATGCACGGTGGCGCCAGCCTTCTGGGTCACTTCGTCTTCGGTGGGAATGTCGAAGTCGTTGGCCCCAAAACGCAATCCGTGCAGTGCATTTTCATTCTGGGTCAGCACGCTGGTGCGGATGTGGTCGAAGTTGTGAAGGTACAATCGACAGATCGCGAGCCAACGGAGGTACTCACGGGTTTCGATTTCCGTGCCCCCGAGGTCGGTGTGCCACGGCTTGTACGTCCAGCAAAGGAAGCTCGGCAGGGCTCGACCGTTTTCATCTTGGAAGCGACGGAGTCGCTCAAGGTGATTCAGCCGTTCGTCGAGCGTCTCGTCAAAACCAATGACCATCGTGGCCGTCGATCCGAGGCCCGCCCGCAAAATGGCAGCCTGGGCCCGATAGTAATCTTCGACCGTATATTTTAGCGGGCTGTGCCGCTTGCGGAACGCGTCGTCCATGACTTCGGCTCCGCCGCCGGTGACCCACTTGACACCCGCGTCAGCAAAGAGGCGAGCTCCCTCGTCGTAGGTGATTTGGGTGATTTTGCAGGAGTACATGAACTCCGCCACCGTCATCTCGTAGAACTCAAGATGCGGGTAGCGCTCCCGCACGGCGGCGAACAACTCCGCATAGTCCTGGATTCGCATCTTCGGATGGAACCCACCGTTGAAGCCAACCATCGAGCCCCCGAGGGCCTCGAGGGCGTCGATCTTCTCGAAGACCTGCGACAACGTGAGCAGGTACCCATCGGGCGCCTTGGGAAGACGATAGAACGCGCAATAATCGCAGCGCGCAACGCAGATGTTGGTGTAGTTGATGATGGCCATGACAAGGTAGGTCGCCTCACCCACTGGGTGCCGCTGATTGCGGGCCCAGGTGGCCAAGGTCGACAACTGCTCGTCGCTGGCTTCGTTAAACAACCAGCCTGCTTCGTCCCGTTGCAAGGGGCGGCCGGCATGGACCGCCGCCTCGATCTCGGCATACGCCATGGTGGTCTCCTGGAGAAGTCGCTGTAACGTGCACAGAGGCGCGGTTAAGCGAGCTACTTGCGGACCAACCATTTGAAAAATTGCTGCATAAACCCGACGGACCCTTCGTCTGGATTGTCGTCTTCCGCCGACCCGTCTCGAGACCGCGCCCGCAGACTCTGCGTGATGTCCGTCACACTCTGGATGCGAGGGATTGCCGTCTCCGCCGTTCGGTCTGCCGCCTCCCGAGACCCTGCGAGTAACGCGGGGATGAGCTGTTCCTCGGCCTTTCGAGCCATATCGACGGCCCGGTATACCACCAACATGGTAGCCCGCGTTTCACCAACGAAGCTGGCCTGCACACGGACCACGTCGAGCAGTTGGTCGATGCGCTCTGCGTTCTTTGTCAATTCGGCGGCAACCGTCCGCACGTGGCGCGACACGTCTTCGCCGAGGTTCCATCGTCGCACCAGCGGCCAGAGCTTTTCTTCCCAAGCATCGAGGCGTTGCATGATCTTTGCCTCGAATCCCTCCCATGCCGACAGCAGAGGTCGAAGGTTGACCAATGGCGGAGTGGCCGGTCCGGACGGTTGGCCAAACATGTCGATCGAACGGTTTGGCTCCTCCTCGGCCGCCTCTTGGCGAGCCAATTCCAGCTCGCGAAGCACTGCGTCCGCCCGACCGAGCGCCATCCGCAGTCGCGAGTGCTCGACCGCACGGATTTCTTCGATTCGTTGCAGGATGCCCACGTACTTCCTCTCACCCACGCCGCGTCGCGGACCAGGGTACACGAACCTTCCAGACTTTCGCGACCACTCAAGCGCGAAGCCGCCTTTCAAGCTTCCAATCATCCAGGCGCCCCGAACGAGGACACCATGACGACGGATCCCCACCAGTGGCTCGAAGAGGTCGAGGGCGAGGCAGCCCTTGCCTGGGTTCGCGAGCAGAACGCTGCTACCATCGAGGCCTTCACACACACCGAACCGTTCGGGGTACTCCGTGACCGGCTCCGGGCCATTCTGGACTCCGATGATCGGATCCCGTATGTCGCCCAACACGGGTCCTTCCTCACGAACTTTTGGCGAGATGCCGAACACCCGAGGGGCCTCTGGCGACGAACCACGTTCGAGGATTACGCGAGCGGGAATCCGCAATGGGAAACGCTCCTTGACCTCGATTCGCTTGCTGAGAAAGAAGGCGAGAACTGGGTCTTTGCCGGAGCCACGTTCTGTCGGCCAAACGCGGATCGTGCCTTGGTGATGTTGTCTCGTGGCGGAGCCGATGCGACCGTCGTGCGCGAGTTCGATCTGAACACGAAAGCATTCGTCACGGATGGATTCGTGTTGAAGGAGGCGAAGGTCCGAATCGCGTGGATCGACGCCGATACGCTGTTTGTGGGCACCGACTTTGGGCCCGGCAGCATGACGGACTCAGGCTACCCCCGCACCGTGCGGCGTTGGCACCGCGGGACCTCCATCGACGATGCGGAAATCATCTTTGACGCACAAGCTACCGATGTCTCAGTTGCGGGTTGGCACCAGGCAGACCGGAACCGAAGCTTCATTACGGTGCGGCCTGACTTCTTCTCGGAGACCGTCTTTCGAATCACGCCAGACGGCAACGTCCTTTTGCCCAAGCCCCCCTCGGCCATTTTCGAGGTCTTTCAGGACTGGGTCCTGTTCGAGCTTCGCGAAGATTGGACAACCGGAGACACCACCTTTCCCCAAGGTAGTCTGCTGGCGGCTCCCTTCGACGAGGCCTGTGAGGGCAACGCAAACTGGCGGGTCCTGTTTGCTCCCACGGCAACCCGCTCCTTGGCTGAATTCGCCATCACGAAGAACCACATCGTGCTCAACACGCTCGAGGACGTAAAGAATCGGTTGTTCGTCGTGAGTCATGCGAATGGTACCTGGTCGACCCAGCCGCTCTTCACCGACGATCGGCACGCCTTGGACACGGTCCAGGTCGTGGCCGTGGACCGCTACGACAGCGACGCCATCTGGACGCATCGGTCGGGCTTCACGACCCCGGCCACGTTTGGTCATGCCGAGTTGCCTGGAGGCGTTGAGCAACCGCTTCGCGCGTCCCCTGCCATGTTCGATGCCACCGAGGTTCAGGTCAGCCAGCACTTTGCCACGTCGAAGGACGGGACTCGGGTGCCCTACTTTCAGGTGGCCAAGACGTCGGTCCTCGAACAGGGTCCGGCTCCGACCTTGATCCGGGGATATGGGGGATTCGAGGTTTCGCTTCTGCCGGGCTACGAGGCGATAACGGGCACCGCCTGGCTCGAAGCAGGTGGGGTCTACATCGTGGCCAACATTCGCGGTGGGGGAGAATACGGTCCGCGTTGGCACCAAGCGGCACTTCGAGCCGAGCGCCCACGGGCCTATGAAGACTTCGAGGCCATTGGCCACGACCTGGTGGCTCGACAGGTCACCACGCCCAAGAAGCTCACCATCCGTGGAGGCTCCAACGGCGGGTTGCTCATGGGTAACCTCTATTTACGCGCTCCCGCCCTGTTCGCCGGAGCCGTGGTGTGCCAGGTGCCTCTCCTGGACATGAAGCGCTACACCAAGCTGCTCGCGGGAGCCTCCTGGGCCGCCGAGTACGGCAATCCTGATGATCCCGAACAGTGGTCATTCATCCAAACCTTTTCGCCCTACCATATGCTTCACGCCACCGATGACCTGCACCCGCCACTCCTTCTGACGACGTCCACGCGCGACGATCGGGTGCACCCGGGGCATGCACGAAAGTTCCGCGCCAAGCTTGCAGAACTCAAACGGCCCAACGTTTGGTATTACGAGAACATCGAGGGCGGGCATGGGGGCGCAGCCAACAACGAGCAAGTCGCGTTTCTGACCGCACTTTCGTTCACGTTCCTATGGCGGATGATGGACCGGGTGTAAGCTGCGGCCCCACCCCCGGGGGTCGATACCCATGGTCGCGCTGCTCGCCCTATCCGCCTGCGTCTCTGTCATTCCGGAGTTCGAGGCCGCCAAGTCACGCTCTCTGGCGGCTCCGGGTCCCACGCCCACCACCTGGCAGCCCGACGCGGTGCTCCACATGTCGGGCAGCGCCGTCAATGCGATGGTGCGGGATGCCATCCAGGATTACGGCACGTTTTCAGCCCGCATTGACCTCACTGCGTTTGCCTTGGTGCCCAACCTCGAGCTGACCGAGATGTCGGTATCGCCGGGCAAAGGCGAAGGGTGTGACGACTGCCTTGGCGTGGCGATCAAGCTCGACGGACTGCTCGGGCTTGACACCCTGGTGGGCGAAACGAGTACGACCCTTGGAGCCGATGGAAGCATGGATGTCCGCTTCCTCGTCGACCAGTCCGAAGACGGCACCTGGACCGTCTCCGTGCAGCCGACCCGATTCCGCTTCCTCAACGTCTCCGTCGGTCCTGTGGCCGTCGGCGTTGGCGGTTTGGGCGAGACCATTGAGGGCTGGATCGACCGCAACCTCATCGCCACGGTCCCGCCACAGGAGATGATGTCGCTCGCCCCCGAGGACCTCCCGATCAAGGCCCTCCGCATCGTTCCCGACGAGGGAAGCGTCCAATTTCACCTGCTTACCCGAGCCACGGAACGTGGCGGGGTAGCGGTGGACGGTCCGCGTCCCGAGAAAGGTTGGCGCATGGACATTTCTCAGCGATCCATCGTCTCGCTTGCCCGCACCGAAGCGTTTAAAGCAGAGCCATTGACTCGCGGCATCGTTCCTGTTCCCAACTTGTTTTCGATGGATAGCGACTCGTTCACGTTGGGGCTGCGGCTTTGGCGAACCGAAGGTCGAGGGTGGTGGCGCGATTACGAGGTCAAAGGCACGGTTCGGGTCGACAATGATGAGATCAAGCTGAAAGCCACGGACGTGCAGCAGGTCGACAAGTCGCCCGGGGCGGCCGCCGCGGACCCCTTGGTCGCACTGGCTCGAGGCCTCATCTTGAACGTCATCGAGAAGGCCTTTGAAACGTCACTGCCCGCCGTGCAGGGAGACGACGTCGTCACCACCATCGACCGAATCGAAGCGCGCGATGGTGCACTTCGCTCCTATGGTTCACTGTACTCGGAATACACGGTGACTGGCCCTCCGGCGCTTGAACCCGAACCCGAGAACACCGAAACGGCCGAAAACACCCCGTAAGCGCTATGGCGCAGCGCCAACCACGAGCACCGTGACGTTGTCTTCGCTGCCCGCGGCCAACGCCTCTTCCGTGAGAACGTGGGCAAGCATGTCGACCGGGGTATCGGCCACGATCTTCTGGATCGCTTCGTCGTCGAGCGGGTCGGTCATGCCATCGCTGCAAAGCACAAACACGTCCCCCGGCTGCACGACCCGCGTCGTGGTGTCGGGCTCGACCGGACCATGAAAGCCCACCGACTGGGTGAGAATATGCTTGTGGGGCAGCAACCGTGCGAGTTCGGGCGTGAGCCGGCCCGCATCGATCTCTTGCTGCACCACGGTATGGTCGCGCGACAACCGGGTCAGTTTGCCGTCACGAAACAGATAGGCCCGTGAGTCGCCCACGTGCGCCAGATGGGCTTGGTCGCCATCGACCACCAAAACCACGAGCGTGGTGCCCATGCCCCGGGTCTCGGGACGACTGTCCGACTCTTTCCGAATCCGAATGCTCGCCTGGTTCATCGCGTAGCGAAGACGCTCCCGCAGTACGTCGGCAGGGTCTTCGGACTCGTGGTCACGCACCAATCGGGTCTCGTCGGGGTCGACCGCCCCCACGAGCGTCTGGTGCACCACCTCAGTGGCCATTTGCGATGCGACTTCGCCGGCTGCGTGACCCCCCATGCCGTCGGCGACAATGAACAGCCCAGCGTCCAGATCGATCATCCAGGCGTCTTCGTTGTGCTCGCGAACCGGCCCCGTCTCCGACCGTGCATAGGCTTCGAGATCCATCCCTTCCTCGCGAACCACGTGGGTGCGTAGCACCCTCGAAACGATAGTGTTGCCATGTAACCGTGGTACTCGACCACGATCATCCGGGGCTTCGCGCTCCGGGGAGCCCCCGTGAGCAACGCTCCTCCTGACTCCTTATCCGCTCGCGAGCCAGAACCTGGTGACCACATTGGACGATTCCGGGTGATTCGTCGACTCGCCCGCGGCGGTATGGCGACCGTTTGGGAGGTTCTCGACGAAGACAGCGATGAGTCGCTGGCCCTCAAGCTGCTTCTGCCACTTCCGCACACCGACGAGTCCCACGGGCGATTTCGACGAGAGTTTCGCGCGCTGTCCCGCTTGAATCACCCGTGCGTGCTCCAAGTTCACGAATCGGGCCTGCACGGCGACCGCCCCTGGTTCACCATGGAGCGGCTCACAGGGCACGATCTCAGACAAGAGGTCGAACGCCTCAAGGAGTGTCCGGCGGACGAGCGGTTCGCCAGAGCCAAAGACATCGTGGTCCAAGTTGCGCGTGCGCTCGCCTACATCCACGAGCGCGGTCTCGTGCATCGCGATGTTTCGCCGGCCAACATCTTCGTGACGGCACAAGGACCCGTCAAGCTCATGGATTTCGGCGTCGTCAAGGATTCTGGCGTCGAGTTGACCGCGGTGGGCGAGGTCATCGGAACGGTTGCCTACATGGCACCCGAACAGATTTCGGGCAAACCCATCGACGCACGGGCCGATCTGTATGCCCTGGGCGCCGTCCTCTACCTGTTATTGACGGGTCGCCGAGCGTTTTCAGCGCACACGATCCATGGCTACATGGAAAAACACCTCCATGTGCGACCGGCCCCGCCCTCTTCCCACGTTCCGGTGGTTCCGCCAAACCTCGAACACATCTGTCTGCGGTTGCTCGAGAAGGACCCACGGCACCGCTTCGCCTCGGCGACCCACCTGTTGCATGTGTTGGGGGACGAACAGCCCGCCGATGTGCTCATCGATGAGTTCCCGGAGCGCACGGTAGGTCGTGTGGTGCTCACCTCGAGGTTGCGAGAAGCGGTCGAGGTCGTGGGGCAGAGTCGTAAGGGCCAGGTCGTGATGCTCGCCGGACCGTCAGGTCAGGGCAAGAGCCGCCTCGTCCGATTGGCCGAACACTTCGCGCGCCGGTTGGGGCTCCCGGTAGCCGGCGGGGTGTGCCGGCCCCACGACCGTCCCTTCGCCGCATTCGAACATGTTTACGATGCGCTCAAGCCGCCAGAGCCTCGCGAGGTGCTCCGCGACTTCTTCGATGCGGACGACGAAGCCACGATGACCGAGCGCTACCCCATCCTCGCTGCGTTCAAAGACCTCGTCACCGAATCGGCACCCGCCGTCATTTGCATTGACGATGCGCATCATGCCGACCCCGCGACCGCCGAGCTGCTGCTGTACCTCGTGCGCAACACGCTCGAGCGCGGCGAAGACCCCGTGCTCTACCTTGTCACTCACGATGACTCGCGCTCCCGCCTCCGCGAACAGCTCGAAGCGTTCGAGTCGTGCGAAGTCCAGGTGGTCGAGCCCCTCGAAGCCTCGGACGTCGAAGAACTCGTGGTGAGCTGGCTTGGCAGCAGCCCGGCCGCCATCGCGCTCGCCAAACGCCTTCATGCCGAATCACAGGGCGCGCCCGCGCAAATCGTCGACATGCTCCACGGGCTGGTCGACGACGGACTCGTCGCGAAGAGTGAGGAAGGTCCGCCCAAACTCATCGCAGACGTGCGGCAAATCTCCCGCTCGCCCATGCCGATGCCGCCGTCGCTCCGACAATCGTTGCTCGAGCGACTGGCTCCGATGTCCGAAGACGCGATGGTGGTCGGCCGGGTCCTTGGCCACGCCCGCAACCGATTGCTCCTCGACGTGTTGGTCGATGCGACGCCCTTCGAAGAAGAACGGGTCATGCAGGCCCTCGACGAGCTGACGGATGCGGGCATCGTGCGCGAACAACGCAGCGGGGATGTCGAGTACGTTGAACTGTCCCACAGCCGGTTTCGGGAAGTGCTCGTCGACGGCGTGCCCCCGATGACCCAGCGTGACGTTCACCGCGCCCTTGGCGAGGCCATCGAAATGCACCACCGCGGTCGTACCGCCAGCGTGCTCGAGGAACTCGCGCATCACTTTGAGGAAGCTGAGCTGTGGTGCAAGGCCTACCTATACCTGGTCAAGACCGGCCAACATCACCAACAGCGCAGCCTTGATTTTCAAGCTCTCGAATACCTAAACCGGGCCGTGGACCTCGAAGCGAGGGCGCGGCCCTTCATGTTGCTCGACGACGCCGACCATCGGCTAGCCGAGGTCTACCTCGCCGCGGCCCAGGCCCGACATTCCTTGGGTCAGCTTCCCGAGGCGGTTCGAAACACGGAGCGCGCCCAGGCCCTGGCCCGCATCCTTCGGGATCCAGGTCTTCAATCCAGGGTCGCCGCCGAACTCGGGTCCCAGCTCGCCCAGCAGGGTCAGATGGAGGCCGCCGAAGAACAGAGCCGCCTCGCGATCCAGCGAGCCGAGGAATCGGGGGTTCGTTCCCTCTTGTCGCGGCCCCTATACCAGCTGGGAGCCGTGCTCTGGACACGAGGCGATCTGAACCGAGCTGACGAATTGTGGCGACGAGCGCTCGATATCGCCGAGTCTGTGGGCGATGAGCGAGCCGTGGCCCGGGGCTACAACGGCCTTGGTGTGTTGGCCATCTGCCGCGGCCAATCCCTCGATGCACGACGCTGGCTCGAGAAGTCCGCCGAGGTCTTTGAGCGGCTCGGCATGCTCGCGCCGTTGGTGATCACCCGGGTGAACCTGATCGAGCTGTACCTCAATTCGGGCGCTCTCAAAAAGGCGTTGGCCCTGGCAGACCGAACGTTGGCCCAGGCGGAAGAAGTGAGCCACGGGCAAGGCATCGCGTTGGGATGGGCCTGGCGCGGCCGCATCCTGCTTGTGCTGGGTCGAATCCAGGATGCCGCCCATGCGATTCGCACCGCAGGCGACCACCTTGGTCCACAGACGAACTGGGAAGACAAAGCCTTCGTGATCAGCGTGCAGGTGCGCATTCACTTTGCCACCGAGATCACCGAGACCACGATGGGGCTGCTCGATGAATTGGAAACGCTCTTTGCGGCGATGCAGCGGATGGGATGGTTGGTCGAGGTACGCGCCTGGCGGATCGTAGCCCTGTCACGCCTGGGACGGCGAGGAGAGGCCGAGCCTCGCCTTGATGCGCTGAAGTCCGCCACGGGGTGGCCCCAAGTCACGATCCGGGCCGATCTTGCTCTCGGCGACGCTCAGCACGTGCTGGGCCGTCGTAAGGCGGCTCGCGACACGTTTGCTCGCGCGCTCACCCACGCGGAAGCCAACGGGTACCGCTACTTGCAGCTGCAGGCTCACCGGGCCTTGCTCGATGTGGTGGATGACGAAGGGGCCAAGGCGCGCCACCTTCGAGTCGCCGCTGGACTTGCGAAATCGCTGGCCGCCAACCTGCCGCGAGAAGAGGCCGATCGCTTCCTCGTGCACCATCGAGTCGGCTAGGCGCAAACCCTGTCCTGGACGACGCATGGCTCGGGCTACCGCCGTTCGCTTCGCGGCGTCGAGGGTGTGTCGTGGACCCGACCATGGAGTAGGATTTCCGAGTGAGGAGATCCCGAGCCTTCGAGGTGCGTAGCTTGAGCCACACAGAGGCGAACTGGGGAACGGCGCTGGGCCCTCCCCCCGGTCCGGGCGACACCGTCGCCGGCTACACGATCGACAGCCTGATCGGGTCGGGTGGCATGGCCTCCGTGTACCGTGCGCGAACCGCGGACCAACAACTCGTCGCGCTCAAGATCGTCAACCCGGCACGCGTTCTCCCCGAAGACGTGCGGCGGTTCACCCGCGAATACCGCGCCCTCGCCAGCATGGACCACGAGAACATCGTGAAGGTGCACGAGGCCGGAGTCGACGAAGGCTATCCGTGGCTCGCCATGGAACTCGTAGACGGGATCGACCTCGAGACCCAGATCATCCAGTGGCAACAGCACGACGTGCCCGATCGCTACGCCCACATCGAGTCGATCCTCAGGGGGCTCTGCAAGGGCCTCGCCTACGTGCACGACCAGGGGCTCATTCACCGCGATCTCAAGCCATCGAACGTGCTGCTGACGAAGGACGGCCGGCCCAAGATCAGCGATTTTGGCGTGGTGAAGGCGGACTCGACGGCCAGTACCCAGCTCACGTTGGCCGGGCGGCTCGTGGGCACCGTGGCCTTCATGGCCCCCGAACTCATCACGACCGACGAAGACGTCGACCGCCGCGCGGATCTCTACGGTCTTGGGGCGGTGTTGTACGTGATGTGCACGTTCCGCCGCCCCATCGAAGCCGAGAGCGTCGCGGGCTACCTCGCGCGACACCTCACCGAGATCCCCAAGCCCATCACAGAAATCGAGCCGCAGGCGCCGCTCATTTTTGAGCGGATCGCGCAGCGCCTCCTCCAGAAGGACCGGACGTTCCGTTATCCGAACGCCCATTCGGTGCTGCAAGCGCTCGATCGGGCGGACAGCAACGACATGCCACCGCTACGGGGGCGCGATGAGCCCATGCACGCCTTCGCTCGACGCCTCCAGGCCCTGCGGGACGGAGCCGGCGGCGTGTTGGCGATCCGCGGGCCACGGGGCGCGGGCAAGTCTCACCTCCTCGACGTGATGCTGGATCAAGTTCGTTCGCAGGGCCTCGCGCTGGGCCGCGCCGACCACCGGTCGACCACGGTGATGGCGGACCTTGGCCGCTCCCTGGCCGATGAGCCGACGCCGAGCGCAGAAGAACTCCAGGCGTTGCTCACGCGCAATCCTGAGACACCGACCGTGCTCGCCGTCGATGATCTCGATCGCGCTCCGGCTGTCGATGTGCGCGAACTCACGCGCCTGGTCCGGGCGCTAGTCGGGGTGGAAGCTCGTCCGGTGCTGGTCGTGTTCACAGCCACCGAGCTGGAGGGAGAACCGAAGGCGCTGCAAAGCGGTAGCGCCACCGGACTGCCGAGCGCCAACCTTGATCTGGGGCCGCTCGACAACAAGTCGAGCATCGCGTTGGTGCGTGACCGAGGGGTCTCGGGTCCTGCTGCACCGGCACTCGGCCGCCGCCTGTGCGCGATGTACGATGGGCTCCCAGGACCCATGACCGAGCAGCTGGAGGCTTTGCAGGCCGAGGGCTGGCTCATCCGCGACGGCGACCAGTGGAAGGCCACGCGCCCCCTCGATCACCTTCGCAAAGCAGATCTCCCCGTTCCCCGCAAGGTGGCCCAACGAATCGAAGCGCAAGTTGCCGAACTGACTTCGGTCGAGCGCGAGATCGTTCAACTGCTCGCCCTTCTCGACCGGCCGGGTAGCGCAGCGTTGGTGGAACGCTGCTTTCCCAACGATCGAACCATTGCTCGATCGGTGGATGACCTGGTCGGCACCGGCGTGCTTAGTCGCACCATGGAGGAGCAACAAGAACTCGTCGCGCTGGCAGATCCCTGCGCACCTCGCGTCGTCCGGAGGCTCATTTCACCCGAGGTGAAGCCTGGATTGCACCTTCGCCTCGCGCAGGCGCTGCAGGCCCGACGGCGACGGTCCAACGCGCTCGAAGTCGCCCACCACCTACGGGCGGCTGGACAGGTCGGGGAGGCATGGCCCCGCTACATCGAGGCCGCACGCCGGTCTGCTCGCGAGGGGCTGTACTCCGAGGTCATTGAGATCTGCCGCCACGCGGAGGAGATCGAGGCCGAGGCGGTGCTCCAAGGAGACCCCACCGAGACCCTTCGCAATCGCCGCTGGCTGTACCTGCTGAAGGGCGAGGCCCTGGCATCACGCCGAGCCTGGGCCGAGTCCCTTGCACCCTTGTCGGAAGCGGTGGCGGTGGCGCGTGAAGACGGAGATGAAGATTCCATTTCGCGGTGCTTGGGCTCGCTCGGCCGGGCGTACCATCGGCTGGGTCGCTACGCCGAAGCGGAGCCGCGCTTGCGAGAAGCCTTGGCCCACCTGGGGCAGGGCGCCCCGGATCGCGCGAGCACCTTGCGAACCCTCGCCGATGTGCAACTGCAACAGGGACGCATGCCAGAGGCTGAACAACTCTGGACGGAAGCCCGCGACCTGGCCATCGAGGTCGGGAACCCAGACGCAGAAGCCCGGGCCCTGCGCGGCCTTGGCCACCTTCGCGCTTTGGAAGGGCAGCTCGAAGAGGCGAGCCGCTTGCTCAACCGCGCCGACGACCTCCTCCAAGACGATGGCGATTACCGCGTGCGGGCGGGTGTCCTCGCACGGGCGGCGGCCATCGCGGCGGCGTCGGGTCACTACGATCGGTCGTTGTACCGGGCCGAGCTGCTTGTGGAGTTGTCGAAGCGCCACGGCATGGCAGACCGTATGCCCATCGCCTACGCCCAACTTGCGGAAGTTCATCAGGTGCTGGGGGCGCAAGCCGAGGCACTGGCCGCGGTGCACCAATGCATGGTGTTTGCGGGGGCCTCAAACACCCCGTGCGCCGATGCTCGGCTGCGGGCAGCGCGGGTCCTCCTCGATTTGGGCCAGCCCGCCGATGCCTGGCAGGCGTTGCCGACCGTCGAGGACCTCTCGGCAAGTCCCATCGACACCCCCGCCCTTCAGCTGACCCTGCTCCGAGCTCGCATCTCGGCCGCCGACGATGCAGCGCGCACCCGAGCCACCTGCGAACAGGCCATCGAACAGACCCCGCCGCTCGACCAAATCATGCGGGCGACCTTGCTACTTGATGCCATCAAAGCGCTGTGGACGGCACGGCAGGCCGACCTTGCCGATGAGCTCGCGGTGCGAGCGCTCGACGTGTTGGGCAGGATCGTGCCCTGCGATGGACTCCAGCTTGAAACGTGGCTCCTGCGGCAGCAGATCGAGGCAGGTCGCACCGACGCTGCTCCGCCGGTCCAAAGCACCGACCGTGTGCGTCAGCTCGCTCGAGGGCTGCTCCCCAAGCTGCCACCTCAGGCCGCGGAACACTTCCGAGGACGCCCAGGCATCGTGACGGTGGTCTCACCAGACGGATATTGAGGGGCCTCCACCCTCCTCCCCCACGAAACCGGTCCCATGCCACCGTCGCCCGAAGAACCCATCGAAATGGGCGGAATGCTGCTCGAATCTGGCTCACGGATCGGCAGCTACGTCTTTTTGCGCGCCATCGGCTCGGGCGGCATGGCACGCGTGCTCCTTGCCAAGGACCCAGCGGGGCAGCTCGTCGCGCTGAAAGTACTGCGCAAGTCGCGTTTCAAGACCGGCCTTGCACGGTTCCGACGGGAGTTCCGAGCCCTGTCGCGCATTCACCACCCCAATGTGATTCGCGTCGAAGCCTATGGCGACCTCCACGGCCATCCGTTCATCGCCATGGAGTACGTCGACGGACCCGACTTACACAGCAAGATTCGCGAATTTCGCACCTGGGATCCCGAACGCCGTTGGCGCAGGGTCGAGCAGGTCCTCATCGATCTGTGCAGGGCCCTGTCCGCGATTCACCGCCGAGGGCTCGTGCACCGAGACCTCAAGCCGTCGAACGTCCTCGTCAATCGCGAAGACATCTGCAAACTGACCGACTTTGGCATCGTCAAAGATTTGGATCCCAGCCACGATCCACATCTGTCGACCACCCTCGTGGGCACCTGGGCTTACGCAAGCCCCGAGCAAATTACGGGCAGTCCGCTCGATCACCGATCCGATCTGTACAGTCTGGGCGTAATTCTGTTTGCGATGTTGACGGGTAAACGTCCGTTTGTCGCAAATGACATGGCGGGCTACCTCGCCCTCCACCGTGACCGACCCGCCCCCGCGCCGCGCGACGTGTCGCGGAACGTGCCCGAGCACCTCGATGAGATCTGTCGTCGATTGCTCCAAAAGGCCCCTCGAGATCGGTACCAGTCCGCGCAGGAAATCTTGTACCGGCTCGAAGCCGAAGAGCGGATGCCTCCCGCTCGACCCTTCGATGGCTGGCGCGCACCGTTGGTGGGCCGCGACCTCGAACGGGAAGCCATCACGGACGCCGTCGCCGGCCTCACGGCAAGCCGCGGCGGCATGCTCGTGCTTGAAGGCGACGACGGCGTCGGTAAGACGCGCTTGCTCGAAGTGGCCGAGGAGCGTGCACGAGCCTTGGGCATTCCCGTCATCGCAGCTCGGTTCGATCCCGGTGGGCTGCCCTTTGCCACGTTGCTCGGACTCGCCATGCGCGCGCTCGATGATCTGGGGGGACGAGGCTCTCCCCACGTGAAGACGGTGCTGCAACGGCTCTTGAACCTCGAGGCCATCCATGCCGAACAGGTGGGGTCGGTCGTCGATGCCTGCCAGCAAGCCTTCGCTTCGGTCCTCGATGAGGGACCTCGGCTCGTGCTCATCGACGATGTTCATGAGGCGAGTCCTCGAGCCATCGGTGCGCTCACCCTGATCGCCCGCCGTATTCTCGGTGAACTCGAACTCCCGATGCTCCTCGTGGCGTCCGTACGATCCCACGCCAACCACGCCGCCGATGCACTCGCATCCGGACAAGGGGTGGGTCTCGCGCCCAAGGAGATGAGTGTCGAAGTGCTGTCCCGCGAGGACGTCACGCAGCTCGTGCATCACCTGGTAGGCAACACGGTGGCGGCGCGGACCCTCGCCCAACGACTCTTTCTCGAGACCGAAGGCAACGCGTCGCTGCTTGACGCCTTCATCCAGCAACTGCTCGAACGCGGTTTGGTGCGCCCGACGCTCGAAGGGGGCCACGAGCTGCACATGCAGACCGACGAAATCGCAGACGGCCACTTCGATATTCCCGCTTCTGTACGACAGATGATGCGCGATCGACTCACGCGCGTCGCGCCTGGAGAACTCGCGGTGCTGCAAGTTCTCGCCGTCGAACGTCGAGAGATCGACCTCGACGTCCTCATCGAAGTGGTCGACCGCGATGAAGAAGTGGTCATCGAGCGCCTTGAGGCCTTGATCACGGCCGGTATCGCGCGTATGCGGGATGTCGGCTCCACCACCTTTGCGAGCGTGGTGCAGCGCAAGCTCGCCGATGTGGTGTACCGCGACCTCCCTGCGGAGCGCCGGGCCGATCTGCATCGCCGTCTCGCGGCTGCCATGGAGTTGCACTACGCCAACCAGCCGGCCGCCCTTGAGATCGTGGGAGACCACTACCGGCAAGCCGGGGATGCAGGACGCGCCTACCGGTATCTCGTCGCCGCGGCCAAGCGCCTCGCCGACCGCCTGCGCATGGCTGAAGCCTGGGACCTTACGGAACGAGCGGGAACCCTGGCCGAGTCCGCCAGAACCGACCTCGACGATGCGATGTTCGCTGAGTTCCGCCACGATCATCTGACGGTACGCGCCACCGTGCTCTCCGATCGTGCGGAGTGGACCGACGCAGAAGTGGCCTGGCGGGCCGTTCTCGATGTGGCCGGCCAACTCGAAGATCCCCGTGCCACCAGCGAGGCCCAGCTCCAATTGGCCACGGTGCTAAGGCATCGCGGCGAACTCGAGGCGAGCCGGCAGTTGGCTAACCTCGCCCTCAATACGAGTCGCCACCTCCACTTTCGCGAGGGCATGGCCGACGCACTGCTCTGCCTCGCCGAACTCGCCTGGGCTGAAGGTCGTCCCGAACGCAGCGAACCGTTTGCTGCCGAAGCGCTCGAGATCGCAAAGGGTCGTCACCTCGCGGGTCGACGGGCGGAGCTGTTGCGCGTGGTTGCCCGGGCCCAAACCTGGCGGGGAGAACTCGCGTCGGCAACGCAGGGCCTTGCAGAAGCGGAGGGGATCTTCCAGCGTCTCAAACGCAAGCGGTCGCGTTGCCTTGCCCTTGCCAATCTCGCAGAACTGCTGATGTGGCAAGGCCAGCCCGTGGAAGCTCGGCAACGGGCGCACGTGGCCCTCGAACTCTCGCGGGAGTTGCAGTACCGCGTAGGCTTGCTGCCGGCGATGCGGGTCATGGGCTCAGCCGCGGTCGATCTCGGCCTCCATGAAGAAGCCCGGCCGGCCTTGTTCGAGGTGGAAACGCTCGCCGACACCATGGGTCAACACGACGAGCAAGTCGCCGGGTTGACGGCGCTGGTCCGTCTCGAACTCGACCGTGGCGATCCAGAGCAGGCCCGCACCTATGGCCGCAAGGCGTTGACCGTGCTGCCCAGCCACGATCCACGACGGGCGCGGCCGCTCGTCGAAGCCCTCTTGGCCATCGCCGAAGCCCCCGATCACCAAGATGCCGCCCGCCAACTTGCCGATCGTGCGGAGCGAGGGCTTGATCGACTGCCCGTGGCCCCCAAGGTCCACACGAGCCTAGCCCTGGCTCGCGCTAGGTTCATCCTTGGCAACGCCGAAGCCGGAATCGCTCACGCCCGCCAGACGGTCGCCTTGGCCGAGACCCATGGCTTTTCGTTGGTCAGCATGGAAGCCCACGCGATGCTCGCCCGTCGCGGCCCTAAGGCCGACCGTGCGCACCACGAGGAACGAGGTCGAGACGGCCTCAAGCGGTTGCTCGGCCCCCTCGCGAAAGACATGGCCCGTGCCCTCCAAGACCGACCGGGACTTCAAACGATCGCGATCGGATCCTCGTCAGGATGAAGCCGCAATCGATATCGTGTGTGCTACCGTCCGACAGAGGGCTGGAATTGGTTGTCCCAGGTGTCGATCCGACCAGCTACCCTTCTTACGCGACTTCCGCTCTGCCAAAAGTTCGTCCCCCCACCTGGATGCTTCCTCGACCTGGAGAGACCATGCGCCATCTTGTCTCGCTCGCGGCCGTGGCCATCATGGCAATGGCCTGTAGCGGCGACACCGTTGTCCAAGCCACCAAGAATCGCCCCGGCGTTGAACTGCGGACCGCCGAGTTTTGCACGGACCGTGATGCGACGGAGGGCTTCGCCTCCTTCGTCGTCAAAACCATCGATGGCGGTGCCGTTCCGGCAAGCGAGACCACGATCACGCAAACGATCGATGGCGAAGCGCCTGGATCGGGCCTTTGGGAAGGCGGACAGTCGCTCGACGAAGAGAACCTGTCGAGCGACATCCACGTGACGCTGTTGCTCGACGCGAGTGATTCCGTGGTCGAAGCCAAACTGTTCGATCTGATGAAGGAGTCGGCCGAGCAGCTTCTTCGTGATGGCGAGACACAGTGGGCCGAACGGCCGGGCAACTTCACGTGGCAGGTCATCTGGTTCAACCAGTGGGTGAGCCGCGCCGACGGCGATTGGACGTTCGACGACATCGCCGACATCCCAGCTCCTCCTCAAGAATTCGACGGTTTCACCCGGCTGTACTCGGCGATGGAGTTCGCGGTCCGCAACGCCAGCGAAGCGCGGACCAACGGAATCGCTGCGGGTGACCGGGATAATCACCTCCTCGCGGTGTTCACCGACGGTCGGGACAACATCAGCGGTCTCGACAGTGAAGAGCCGCCGGTGGTCGATGGTCTCACCAAGAATGGAGCTGCGTTCACGACCTTTGCGACGAACGCGATCAATCGGGCCCAGCTCGAAGAGCTGATGCGCAACCGTCCGTGGCTTCAGGTCTCGCTGCTCGGCTTTGGTAGCAGCATCGATTCCGAAGAGCTGGATGCCCTGGCCGAGGCCGGTGGTGGCACGGTGTACGAAGGCAACGACATCGAACGGCTCTTCACCCGCGCCCAGCGTTCGTTCGAGATCCTGCAGACCGTCGGCTGGCGCCTGCCCTTCAACCCAGACGAGCCCCACATCTGGGAACTCGAATTCACCGTGAATGGCATCAAACGGTCCGCTTCCATCAAGCTCGATGCCGAGCGCACGGCTCAGACGCCGGAATGTGAAGAAGACAAGACCGTGCAGTAGGTCATGCCGTGCGTTGACGGAGGTATTCCCGCCCCGTCTCAGCGGTCTTCGCCCAGCTCTTTTCGACCTCGGCGACGACCGCTTTCTCGATCCGGCCTCCGATGAACGACACATTGACCTTGATGTCGCCGTCGATGATCTGGGCACAACGGCCATCGCCGAGATCTTCAACGCGAACCGTGCCGGCCGCCGTCAGTTTGCCGGGCAGAAAGCTCGGCACCACTTCCCAATGCAGGATGCCCTTTTCGGCGTCGTACTTGTTCTCTTGTTCATAGACGAGCTTCTTTGAACCGATGATCGAGGCCACGGCGGTGGGCAGCTCTTGGTCGGGGGTGAACCGAATCCGCTGCACCGACAACGCGCCCTCGGTGCGTTCATCGACGATGTCACGCTGCACCGTCGAGCCCTCTTGGAGCATCGCGGCAAACTCGTCGTCCCAGTACATCGTCCAGAACTGGGCGGGCGTGCAGTCGTACTCATGGCGGATGTTCAGCTTCACGTCAGGCTCCTGAATGCCCCGACGGTAACCTTGCCGGACTCGTGCGCGCTATCCGCCGCTTGTGGTCTCGAGCTGCGGAGGCGCCTCGCCTTCGATCTCCTGGGCCCCCTGATGGTCGGCGAGCTGGGGGACCGAAGACTGTGGATCGTAGATCTCGGCAACCCCGTCGGTCACCGCGATCGTGCCGACCCACTGCCGGTCGAGCCGACGCTGGATGTCCTCGCGTTGCTGGCCGTAGAACAGCCGCGTCACGAACCAGGAAGCTTCCTCGGCACTGGGGGACCCCACGACGGCAATCACGGGGACTCGCCGCTCGCCTGCGTACAGCATCGCCTCGGCGGCTGGGGCTTCATCGATGTCGCCGAGCGCCACGAGGTTGGTACCCACACGAATGGCTTGAATGATGCCCGTTCGGTAGTCAGGCACATCCGTTCCCACCTCACGATGGCTGATCGCCGCCATCGCATCCCGATGCAGGTAGGTGAGTGGACTCTCAAGAATCACCACGTTGGCCCGCTCACGTGCATTGAATCCCTGCACCAGCGCATGCATGGTCGCGATGCGTTGACGTCCGGCCACCAGCAACACGCCAGGCCGCCCCACGAACCGCTCCACATTGGCATCGAGCCCGAGTTCGTCGAGGGAAGGGACCCGGGTATTCACGCGATGAACCACCGCGCCAAGGCTGCCCCGTTGCTTGTAGATGTAGGCGCGAAACCGACCGAGTTGGTTGATGCCGAACGAAAACTCGTGGTCGGTGATGACGGCCACGGGAATCTCGATGTGGCCCAAGGCGCAGAGCGCGAACACGGCAGCCTTGACATCCGCGGGGGAAAGCGGAGGCAGGTTGGTCGGAACCAGCACGCCATTGGGCATCCGCATCAGCGGCCGATTCGGGACCTTGAAGTGGACCTCCTCGGCGCCACCGTCGGTCGCTTCACGAAGCACGCGCAGCATGGTGTCTCGGCTGATGTTGGTCATGAACCGCTCCTGATTCCAGCATCGGATCGAGAACACGGCCTTTCAGCCTTCCTCGCGACGGCGGGTTGGACGGGGGATGCGCACGCGTCCCTCTCCGGCGTCGTCCATCAGATCGTCGAGGCCTCCGGTCGGTCGACGCGGAACGCTTCGCGGCTTTGACGGGGCGGTTTCTTCTTCAGCCTGCCGCTCCCGGTACTCCCGCTCGATTTGCTGCAGCTCACTCACGTAGGCCACGTAGTCATCGATCGTGTTCCCTCGGGGAGGGGCCGCAGGTTCCGACGACCGGGGTTTAGGAGCTTGTCGGCCTGCGCTTGGGTCGGCCTTGGGCATTCGCACTCGCCCTGGTGTGGTGGGTCCGGCCGGAAGGCCCCGCACGGGCACGATGGGCGGTCGACGGTCCACGGCCTCAGCCGCTTGGGGCGCCTTGGCGGGTCGCGGAGCCGCCGTCCGTGGCTGCGGAATGGTGTCGGGAGAACGCGGCCGGGCGCCCCCTGACGTTGCAGAGGGGGCCTCCAACGACCGAGGACGCGCCCCTCGGGCTTGGACGGGCGGTGTGGCTTCTGGTTTGCGCACCGGCGCCCCCGTTCGCACTGGCGAACCCTCGGCGGCTCCCTCGGAAGCCGTACGGCCCACCGGAGGCAACGAAGCGAGCGGCCCCAACGCGGCTCGAGGCGGCGCAGGCACAAAGGGGTCATCCTCTTCAAGTCGCGACCAGAACCGACGCGAATTGCCGACGGGCCGAAACGCCCGGCGCTGCAGCAATCGCGTCACGGTCGCCCCTCCCACGACGCGTCGCTCCGCAATTCGACGTGGCGGCGAAACGTCAGGCGGCTCAATGGCTGCGAGGAGGTCGTGAGCAGTGGTCTCATCGGGCCCGCCGGCCATGGACCCTCCAAAGCGGTGTCGGCCCCTCTAACGCTCACGCCGCCTCTTTCCCCGCGTTCGGATACCGGGCCCACCGGAGGACGTCATGACCGACGCATCGAAAGACGCCCAAAAGGCCGCTGCCGCGAAGGCTGCGGTGGCCCACATCGTCACGAACACTACGATCGGGTTGGGCACGGGGTCCACGATGGCGTTCGCCCTCGACGCCCTGGCCGAACGCATTCGCGCAGAGGGGCTTGTCATTCAGGGGGTGCCCACCTCCCAAGCCACCGCCGATCGAGCCCAGCAGCTCGGCATTCCGCTGACCACCCTCGATGCCTCTCCCGAACTCGACCTTGCCATCGACGGCGCGGATGAGGTCGATCCGAATTTCGCGATGATCAAGGGTGGCGGAGGCGCCTTGCTGCGAGAGAAGATCGTCGCCCACGCAGCCAAGCACGTGATCATCGTGGTGGACGCTGGCAAACGGGTGGAACGCTTGGGTGCCTTTCCCTTGCCCATCGAGGTCGTGCCCTTCGGGGCCGCAACGGTGAAACACCACCTCGAGCAACGCGGGATGACGACGCAGCTCCGGCAACGCGACGGAGCGACCTGGGTCACGGACGAGGGCAACTGGATCCTCGACGCCAAAGCACCTACGCCGATCGTCGATCCGGCGGGCCTCCATGCCAAGCTCGTGGCCCACCCTGCCGTCGTGGAGACAGGCTTGTTCGTAGGACTCCTCGACACGCTGATCGTAGGCGGTCCCGCAGGGGTTGAGACGCTACTCGCTGGGTGACGCGTCGGCCGCGGTCACCGCCGCAGCCAGCGCATCGAGCCAGCGTCCATGGCAGTCGAGCATCGCCGGGCGGACCTTCTTGAAGAACACGGACTTGAAGGGCCATGGCGGTGGATTGAGCGGTGTGAAGATGGCCACTTCGGTGCCGTCGTCAACCGGTCGGTACGTGATCTGGGTAAACCAGCCCCGGTTGCCCGGATGTTCGATCTCAAAGACGTGACCGGGCTCGTCGCGCGAAATCTTCATGTCGAGACGGCGACGAAGGGGTCCAAAGGTGTAGCGCACGGCACCCAGTGCCTCTTCTCCGGTGGTGATCGCGCTGTACGAAAATTGGGTGGCACAGTCTTCGGGCCACAACGCTCCCCACTCGCGCAGATCATCAAGTTGAAGATGGATCTCCTTGGGCGGGGCCTCGAGGAGTTTCGTCATTCGAACATCCGCCTCGGCTCCATCCCACTTTCCCGCCATCGCCGAGGTCGTCATCAAGACCGCTGCGCACCACGTGATCATGCTGTTCTCCCCGCGACGCGAGAACGCATCGCCACCGAGGGCGGGATAACGCTCGTGCAAGCAGTGAGGGCGTCCTGGCAAACAATCCGACGGAGATCCTAAGTGAGGCCCTAGAGGGCGAGGTCGAACACCTGGCGTTAGCCGGTCCGGAAGACGGCGTGTACACGCTGACCGGCCGCATACGGGCCGATGTGGACGATCCGGCCGAAGCCGTTTCATTCATTGAAGAACTCGCCGCCGAAGCGATCGAGGCGCCGGTCTTTGTGGACGCGCCCGTCGTGGATCGGGAGATTCCGGGCGTGGAGGTCTATGCGATCCTCGACACCCCCGACCGACCCACCGACGTCATCCACGTGCATGAAACGGAGCCAGGAACGCTCACGGTGTTGGTCCGCGACCAGCCTCGCAACTTGTCTGCCAAGAGCAACCGGCTGCCGGGATTAAAGAAGAAGCTGGATTCCTGGACGATCGTGCCTCGGGAACTTGGCAATGGCACCGACCCGAAGACGCTGTCCACCCAACCGCAGACCGTCACCTTCCTGACGCCGTGGCTGAAGGATGCGGGCATCGCACCCGA
Organism: Myxococcota bacterium; assembly: GCA_039208735.1. Classification (GTDB taxonomy): domain Bacteria; phylum Myxococcota_A; class UBA796; order UBA796; genus DRPG01. The sequence goes on from JBCCQY010000098.1 coordinate 24,845, forward strand.
GGCCGTCCACCACCACAAGGTCGACGTCAAGCGCAAGCGCCTCGAGGTCCTCCTCGACAGCGAAGACACGCCGGCGCTGCAACTGCGTCGACTTGGACGAACCATCCGCAACGCCACCGACATCGACGTAAAGCTGCGGCACCGCATCGCCGGACACCGGGCGCGGGACGTCGTCTACGCCGCGTTCCAGGAACTCGACACCGTCGAAGGCGTTCAGGTGCAGTGGGATCCTCGACTCGAAGGCGTAGCCTGCACCGTGGACGCCCCTGAAGCCCAGCGGGACGGCCTGCAACGGTTCTGCGACCGACTTTCGGAGCAGCTTGGGGTCCCCGTCGTGTTCGTCCTCGACTCCAAGGGCGAGGTCATGGTGGAGCGGCTGCTCAAGGCGTTTCCGGAAGAAGGCATCGTGACTGGGTTTCGGCACGTCGAAGGGAAGACGTATGTGGCCGAAGCCCTGTTGCCCCTCCAAGACCACGATGTGCTGCTGGCGTGGACCGACCAAATGGAGGCCGAGTGGGGGGTCCAGATCCTGATCGAAGATCCGCGACTTCGCGCGCCGGACCTTCGGTATGCAGATCGTCTGGGGTCCGACGCCGACACGATCGCACTGCGCTACAACCGTCCGCGGTCGATGCCCAGCGAAATCCAAACGCAAGCCGACGAATTGGTCAACGCCTTTGATCTCGACGCCGAAGTCGCCTCGGGACGACGCCGCGATCTGCGTCAAGACCGCATCGTGATGTCCATCGACCCCACGCGAACGAAGGACCTCGACGATGCGTTGTCCATCAACGCGCTCGAGGATGGACGCTATGCGATCGGGGTGCACATCGCCGATGTTTCCCCCTTCGTGCCTCAAGATACGCCGATCGATCGCGAGGCCCTGAAGCGCTCCTTCACGACGTACCTGGCTGAAGGCGAGATCCCGGTGCTGCCACCGATCCTCGCCGACCAGGTGTGCAGCCTGCACGGAGGACAGGACTCACCGGCCCTGTCGCTGCTGTTCACGATGGACGAGGCACTCAACGTCACCGATGTCGAGGTCGTCCGGTCTGCCATCCACAACTACTGCCGTTTCGACTATTCAACCGCGCAGGGCATCATCGACGGCGACGACCACGAATACGCGTGGGCCATTCGCACCCTGGATCGACTCGCCCAGGCCCTGCGGTCCCGTCGCAAAGAGCAGGGCAGCCTTGACTTGTCGCTTGAGCCCGACCCCGAGAAGCGGAGCCACCAGCTCATCGAGGAGTTCATGCTCCTCGCAAACGAACAAGTCGCCCGCTACCTCGTCGAGCATCACCCGAAGTCGCTGTGTCTGTACCGAGTGCATCCGCATGTGGGTGAAACCGACTGGGGCAGCCTGCAGCAAGTGGCGCAGTACCTCGATCTCGATACCCGGGTGAGTGACCAGGCCTCCATGCAGCGGGCCCTCGAAGAAGCCGCTGCGGTCGATGTGACCGACGATGGGCAGCTCGGTCCAACCTACCGGGTGTTCCGCTACCACGTCGGTCAGCTGCTCCAGAAGGCCACGTACCACTTCGAGCAGCTGGGCCATGGGGCGTTGCACAAGGACTACTACGCCCATTTCACCTCGCCCATTCGGCGCTACCCCGACTTGATCGTCCACCGCCTGCTCGAAGATGCCCTGTATGCGGCTGAACGCGACCGCCAGAGCAGCTACGAACCCGAAGGGCTGCTGACCATTCAAGAGCACGTCGGTTCGATGGAAATCCGGGTTGATGCAGGAAGTTTCGAAAGTCATCGGCTCGTTGAGCTGCAGGCGTTCGATCGGGGCACGCGCGTCGAAGACGGACTCATCGTGGGCCTCATGAGGGGCTGGGCCGCGATCCGACTCGATCGGACCGACCTGTCGGTGTCGGTCCGCTACCGGGATGAGAAGACCCTGGGCGTGGCCATGCCCGTGCGCGTGACCGACCAGGGCACCGGCTTGTCTCTTTCCCTCGGGCAACGTGTCACAGTGCGCACGCATGGAGTAGACTGGGCGCGCACCAGCGTAGAGGCCGAGATCATCGGTGTCGGGGGACGTTGATGGGGCGATCGTTGTATTCCCGGAACGACGAGATCGGGGCCATCCCCGAGCAAGTGTGGCAGCTGTGCTACGAATCGCGCTTTCGCTGTCCCAATCCGAGTTGCAACAAATGGATGGTCGCCGACCCCTCATACGTCGTGGCCATCGATGAGCATGCTCCCGAATCCCCTTCGAACCTGCTCGTCCTGTGCCCCTCTTGTTTCCGCAACCATCATCGCGGCCAGATCCCTTCCCATGCGTTCCGCGCCTGGAAGAGTGTCCTCCTCGCCAAGAAATCAGCGTATGACCTCGATCACCTGACGTTTCTCCAGTTCCTGGAGACGCTTGGCCAGCCGATCGTGCTCACCACCCCTCAACTGCTCGAGGTGCAAGGGCTCGTCGTGGTCGGTGCGATTTCCACGGAGTCGGTCGAGGGAGATCTGCCCCAGTGGCGCGTCGAGATCACCGTCGCGGGGCACTTGTTGCTCGAGAGTTGGCGACAGGGCCGCGCTCCCGACCACTAAGGCATCAGGCGTTTTGTCGCAGGGCAGCGCGCGCCTGGCCGATCCAGTCGTCGGCCGCGATCCGATCTTGCGGGCATCCAACCACCATCGCCAAGTCTGCGATCTCGTCGTCGGTGAGCTGCGCAAGCTGCGAAAACGTGATGAGCCCGACCCGCTGGAGCTTGCGCGCGTGAAGGGGTGACAGCCCACGGATCGCGCTCAGGTTGTCGCGACGGCGACGCGCCCCTCCCCGAAGAGCCGCCTCCTTCAGCCGCTCCTTGGCCGAGGCGATCGCAGCGGCGTCGGGCGCTTCGGCACGGGCCACCGCCTGATCTCGAGCGGGAGAGAGCAGGTCGATCTGCTCGAAGGGCCCCTCTCCGGCGACTCCGGCTGGAATCAACGTGTTTTGGCTATCGAAGTCGATCGCCTCAAGGCGCATGCGCTTCCGCTCGTCGTTAGGCACGAGGATTGGGTCAATCTGCGTCACGGGGGCGCGGCTGCGCGGATCACGGCGTCGGCGACTCACCACGACAACCGTGATCAACATCGCAAGGACGGTGCCCAGGAGCACCGCTCCCTGAACCTCGAGGGGCAAGGCCACCAGGGTGTCGACCAGGGCTTCCAATCCATCCTCCGTGGCGCTCGGGCCCATGGTACTCGGACACCTTCAAACCAGCCACTATGCCCTCGTCAGTGAGCGGAAGGCTGTCCCAGGTCTCCGACCCAGCGCCAAACCCAGCGCAATACCTGATTCGACCAGGATGGTCCTGGCCATTCGTCCCACCAGGTCGAGGGCTCGTCGTGTTTGTAACGAATGCGTGACGCGAAATCGCAAGACGCCCCGACGAGCGCTCGCGCCATCTCTTCCGCAGATGCCCACCGCGCGGTCCGTTTAGGCGCCGCACCCACATCGACGAACTCGCGAAACTCGGGGGGGATCGCGCGCATCACGTCTTCGTTGTCGCGACGTTGGAGCAAGATCTCGGGTCGGTTGCCGCTCATGAGCTGGTAGAGCGTCACTGCGGTCGAGTACAAATCTGCTCGCACATCGGCTTCTCGGGCATCGGCCGACAATTCCGGAGCCGAATAGCCGAAGGACCCCATGGAAGCACCCGGAATGGTGCGGAATGGGACCGCCGATACAGGATGTCGAGCCAATCCAAAGTCTGCGACGAGAATGCGGCCATCGTCACCGACGAGCAAGTTGCTGGGTTTGATGTCGCGATGAACCAGCCCATGCCGATGCACCGCATCAAGCGCAAGCAAGGTCTCGAAAATCCATCGGGCAACCTGAATGGGGTGCACCGCTCGAGCCGACCGACTCGCATCGCGCAGGGTTCCGTTCGCCGCGTACTGCATCGCATACCAGTGAAAACCGGTCGAAGCCGACGTGCCCGCGGCGTAGACCGGGACCACATGCGGATGGCGAAACGCCTGAAGCGCCTTGGCCTCTGCGATGAAACGCTGCGCGTTGCCGTGCGAGCCCTCGGCCAGTGCGTCGAACACCTTGATGGCCACAGACTGGTCCGCGCGATTGTCCCAATACAGGTGAACGCTCGCCATTCCGCCGTTGCGAAGGTGCCGCTGATATACGAAACGTCCATTGCCGAGCGTGCGCGGCGTCTGGACCGTGGAACGCGAGCCCTTCACCAGAGATTCTCCGTGTCCCAGAGAGTACCTGGCAGACTCCTGGGTGGCGGTTGCTAACCGGTTGCACCTCGCTATGACCATTTTCGTGGTGGATTGTCCTCGGTGTGGCGCCGACATGACGGGTCGGGCCCGGTGTGTGAAGTGCGGTGCGGCGGCACCCACCCTCGCCATGGACGACGTGGAAATGGCGCCTTCCAGCGGGCCTACGCCGCCCGGATCCTCCCGCCTGCTCGCCCCGGGAACTCGACTCGGACCCTATGTGGTCGAAGAGTTGCTTGGCGAAGGTGGCATGAGTGCCGTGTACGCCGCGATCGACGAGAGCTTGTCGCGAGATGTAGCGTTGAAAGTACTCCATCCCAATCTGGTCGGGGATGAAGGGATTCGGCGACGCTTTTTACGAGAGGGGTTGATCACGCGAGGGTGGTCTCACCGCAACGTCGTAGCGATGTACGATACGGTCACCGCACAGGACATCTACGCGCTTGTGATGGAGCGGGTCTCCGCCCCCACGTTGCGCGAGGTCCTCGAATCGTGGCACGGCGGATTGCCTCCACGGGAACTCGGTCAGATCGCGGTGGGGATCCTCTCAGGCCTCCAAGCCGCACACGATCATGGCGTCGTGCATCGAGATTTGAAGCCGGGCAACGTGCTCATCGAGCACCATGCGACAGGATTGGTGCCCCGGATCATCGACTTTGGAATTGCCCGAGTGCTCGAGGGCACAACCTACACCTTGACCGGGGCGGTGATGGGAACGTGCCGGTACATGTCTCCCGAACAGGTGCGTGGTGAAGTCGTCGACCACCGATCGGACCTCTACACGTTCGGCATCGTGCTGTACGAACTTGCCACGGGACAAGCGCCGTTTGTCGATCCGCAACCCTACGCGCTGATGATGGCCCATACGACGCGCGATCCAGCCCCGCCACGAAGTGTGCGACCCGGGCTCCACCCCGCCATCGAGACGACGATTCTCGAGTGTCTGGCTAAGGACCCAAACGCTCGGCCACCCCACGCAGACCAGCTCATCGCGCGCCTCAACCACGAACTCGGAGTGGACCGACCGCCACGCGAACCTCCCAGCGGAGCGGTGGGGAATCACCACGAGCTAGTTCGCATCGATGGTGGGGCCTTCCAGATGGGGTCCGACCGCCGTGGCATCGTCCTTGATGCGTTCAGTATCGACCGACATCCCGTCACCAACGCGCAATTCCACGCGTTCCTGACCGCAACAGGGTACCGACCGCAAGACCTCCATCGCTTCGTGGCCCATTGGCCGAGCCTCGATGGACCTCGAGCGGACCAACGAAACCATCCCGTGGTGTTCGTCAGTTGGGCCGACGCTACGGCCTACGCGGGCTGGATGGGCCTCCGATTGCCCACAGAGGCCGAATGGGAGAAAGCGGCCCGTGGAACGGACGGTCGCCGCTACCCTTGGGGTCGCCAAACCCCCACCGTGCAGCGAGCCTGGTACGGGCAGCGCAGTGGCACCGCGGCGATTGGGGGACGTCCCCAGGGAGCCTCCGTCTTCGGGATCCACGACCTTGCGGGCAACGTCTGGGAGTGGTGTGCAGACCGCAATGATGCCGAGTTCTATGCGAATGGCCCCAAGATGAACCCGCGACGTCCGGTCACCGAGGCCGACGACCCCGTCGTCGTGCGAGGCGGCGCCTGGATGTTCGACGATCCCAAGTCACTGCGCACCTATACGCGGGGAGGACACCCAGCTTCGGTCCGTCTCAACACGGTAGGCTTTCGGTGCGCGGGATGATCCTCGAACACTCCTATCCATCTGTCTGCTTTTTCCTCACATAACCAAGACGACACCAACCATTTGAGGCACAGTCTTGACGTTGGGGTACACCCCAAGACGTGCCTCGACCCCGCGCCACCCTGGCCTTCGTGGACGTGCCGGCCGACCTGCAGCCTCCGTTGCATCAGGCTTTCCGGCGTGTCTGGGACGGTCCGCAGGTTCCGATGCGCCTTTCGGAACGCCCGCACTCGACTCCTCGGCTCGCCGTCGTGGCGAAACGAGACGCTCGGGAAGCCTGGCAGATCGTGGCGGCGCTCGACCGACGGCACCCCTTCTTGCCCGTGATGGTGGTGTTGCCGGGGGCTCGAAATCACCGACGGGAGCGGACGGTTCCCTCCCGGGTGGACTGGGCGGCCGATCCGGAAGAGTTAGGCCCCGCGACCCTGCGGCTGTCGATTCGCTACGCCCTCGAACGGGCGACTCGACGGCGCCTCGAACACCGGCTCGACGAGCAGCACCTCGAGGATCTCACCTGGGTGGTGAGCGAGGTTTCTCATGAGATCAGCAATCCGCTGACCACGTTGCTCACCAACCTCGAGTGGGTCCAAGCGCAGGTCACCCAAGCCGCGCACGGTACGACACCTCTCGATCTCAACGGTGTCCTCGACGCGCTGCGCGACACCTACTCGGGCGCGTGCCATGTCTCGCGCATCGCCGAAGACTTGTCGCGAAGCGCACGACGGCGAAGCCACATCGGTGCTGTCGACCTGCGTGCGGTGCTCGACACGACGCGACGCCTGGCCAGCAAGCCCTTGCAGCACCTCGAGCTGGTCATGCGACACGGACCCAACGTGGTCGTACGTGCCAACGAGACCCGACTGTGTCAGGTCTTCCTCAACCTGCTCAAGAACGCAGCTCAGGCCCTCGAGGGCACCGACCAGCCCCGCATCGAAGTGACGGCGCAGTCGCCGAGCCACGACGTGGTCGTCGTCAAGATCCAGGACAACGGCCCGGGCGTTCCTGCCGAGATCGCCAAGTCGCTCTTCAACCCTTGGGTTTCAACCAAGGAAGGCGGTACCGGCCTCGGCCTCGCCGTGTCGCGGCGCTTCCTCACCGAGATGGGGGCCACCCTCAAGCTCGTCGAGACCAGCGACCAGGGCACCACCTTCGCGGTGGAGCTGAAGGTGGTGGCGAAGGGCAAGGCCCGTCCGACCTTGGTTCCAGACCCCGCCGTGATGCATGCGCGGATTCTCGTCGTGGACGACACCTTGCTCGTGCGGCGTTCGATTGGCCGCGCCCTGGGCCAGCACCACGACGTCACCACGGCCGCGACGGTGGCCGAGGCGCTGGATGAAGTGCGCCAACAGGCCTTCGACCTGCTCATTGTCGATCTCGACCTGCCGGATGGCAGCGGTCTGGACCTCTACCGTGCCCTTCCGGTCGAGACGACCCCTCGCGTGTTGTTCCTTTCGGGTGAGATCGGCCCCCAAGCCCTCGCTTTTCTCGAGGAACGCAACATTCCTTGGGCTCGCAAACCCGTCGGAATCGACCGGCTCCGTGACCTGGTCGTCGAGACGCTCCAGAGCCGCTAGGCACCGCACACACGAACCCTAGTTTTGCGGGACCACGATGGTCGCCCGCGTAACGAACCGTGACGACCCGCGTCTGGAGATGTGGAAGGGTGCACAGGCTGGTGGGATGCAGGTAGAGAGGTCTGATTCGTTGATTTTGGATGGACCGTCCAAAACGGAACGCGGCGTCTCAAATCGTGACAACTCGCTTGCTTGTGGTGCTCCAGGGCCGTGCTTAAACTGGACCCAAGAGTCCAGATTGGGATCGGGAGGGCAACATGCAAGCGTCCCCATTGACCTACGACGAGTTCCGCGAGTTGACCGCCGAACAGGAGATCGATCTCGGTCGGCGCATTCTTCGAGCCGAAGAACAGGCTCGGGAGTCGCTTGAGGGGCTCGCATGCGTGGAGGAGATCCTCGGTCGGGTGCCCTCGGGTCGCTACAAGACCCGGGCGGGGTCGGTCGAGAACCTCGAGGAAGCCGTTCACACCGCGTGGGAAGCCTCCAAGACCGATACGTCGATCCGCACCGCCGCCCGCAAGGCGATCGCCGCGTGGAACGAGGCGGATGAGCTTCGCTGGCGATTGGCGATGAGCCAACAGCGCATCGCGTTTCACGAGGCTCGGAAGCTCGCGAACCGCCTCATGGATCGCTCGGACCTCGTTCAGGAAGGCTATGTCGGCCTGCTTCGCGCCGCGAAGCGCTTCGATCCGGAACGCAAGCTCCGGTTCTCGACCTACGCGCGGTGGTGGGTGAGGGCGCAGATCACCCGCGCCATCGATCAGCACGGACGAGTCGTGCGCCTGCCGGGTGCAGCGGTCGAGCAGCTCCGCAACCTGCGCAAGGCGCAGCGTGACCATGAGCAAGAGGGCGCGGACTGGACGATCGCCGAACTCGCGCAAGAGGCTGGAGTCGACAAGGAGCGGGCTGAATTCCTGCTGTCCCGCGGCGATGCCGTCTCGCTCGACGAGCCGCTGGAAGATGACAACCCGCGGTCTCGCGCGCTCGGTGGGATTCTTGCCGACGATTCGGCCATCGACCCCCTGGGTGACGCCATCGAGCGGCAGGAAACAGGCCGGGCCCTTGAAGCGGTGCAGGGTCTCGATGATCGCCAGCGCTTCGTCGTGACGTCGCGCTTCGGCCTCGACGGCAACCGTCCGAAGAGCCTCGCGGAAGTGGGCCGCCTGATGTCGCTGTCGCGCGAACGCGTGCGTCAGCTTGAGAAGGAAGCGTTGCGGGTGCTCCGTGACAACGGCCAGATTCGCGAAGCCCAGGCACAGAGCCGCTAAGGCGCGTGGACAGTTGGGGGATCCGGTCAACGGTTGACCGGAAGGGTGACGCCTGTTCAGATTCTGAGTAAGCTCGCCCCATGACCCGAGTTGAGCTTCTCATTCACCGTCTGGTGGTCGCCGCGCGCTCGCTGTCTCGACGTGGGCCGGCGGGGGACCTGGGTCGGTTCCTCGGTGGCGTTCTCTGGATCTTGCACACGGGTCGGTCCCGCGGCGGCTTCACCACCAAGGCACATGCGGTGGTCTCGGCCAGCGGTCGCGGGCTGACCTTCGCGCTGACGCCTGGCCAGCGCGGCGACGTCACGCAGGCGATCCCCTTGCTGGGGTCCGTGCCGACGCCCTTGGCGGTGCTCGGCGACCGCGCCGACGACGCGGATGCGCTCCTCGCTTGGTGGTCTGTGCACGATGTCGCTGCGGTGATCCCCGCCCGCCGGAATCGGCGTGTGCCCTGCCCGCTCGACCGGTCGATGTACGCGATGCGCAACGTCATCGAGCGGTTCTTCGGACGGTGGAAGCGCTGGCGGCGGGTGGGCACCCGGTCCGACAAGACCGCCGCGTCCTATC
>JBCCQY010000099.1:0-34121 GCA_039208735.1 Myxococcota bacterium
AGGCCATCGCGCTGCACGGCGACGAACGCTTGGAATCGGTGACGACGAGAAACAGCCAAACCTTTGAAGAAACCCAGCATTCGGTGGCCGCGATGTTCATCATGGTGGGGGCAGCGCCCAATACTGGCTGGCTCAAAGACTTGGTGGAGCTTGACGAAAAGGGCTTTGTCGTCACCGGCCGCGAAGGCTCACCGTTTGCAACGTCGACACCAGGGTTGTTCGCGGTCGGAGATGTGCGCTCTGGCTCGGTCAAGCGGGTGGCGTCCGCCGTAGGTGAGGGATCGGTTGTGATCAGTGCGGTGTGGCGTCATGTTCGCTCGTTGGCAGAAGGTTGAGCGGCTTCTTCGGCCAGGGTCGTCCTCGGGGGTAAACTGCCCGCTTGCTGCTGTTCTGATTTCGCGCAAGCTTCGCTTGCCGCTGATCAAAAGACGCGGATCATGACCCCGAGACCGAGATCCGTTCGGGAGATCGCCGAGCCCCGACCAACGTTTGCGCCCGCGAGGTGCCGGAACGACGCCGTGACGGCGATCGGCTTCGCTACGACCCAGCGCGGCGCTACCGTGAAGCCGAGTTGCGGGCTGCCATCGCCGAAGCGATCGGGCCCGGCATCGTAGAACAACCACGCTCCCCCAGCCGACGCCATCAGATCGACGCCGACCCCCGTCTGCTCGAGCACCCCGAGCCGCACCCCGAGCGAGCCAACGAGGCCGCCCGCGTTGTCGAGCAGGAACGTCCCGGGGCCTCCGAACGTGCCCGGCAGCGCAAGATCGAGCTGCCCGCGCCCCACGAAGCGCTTCCACGACATCTCGGCGATCCCGCCGAAGTATCCGCCGGTGAACCGGTCTCCGTCCCACGCGATGCGGGGGGAGCCGGTGATGTGAAGTCCCACCCCGCCGTGGAGATCGGAGGCGGCAGCGACGGTCGTGAGGGCGAAGGCGAGGGTAACCAGAGCAACCTCCAAGTCGGCGACCATACCGCAGCCGTGAGGGCCGGCGCGGCCATCACCACTCAAACGCGCTCGACCTCGCTCCAAAGACGCGCCGTCGTGCGTCATGTCATGTGTCATGACCGCGGTGAAGGACCGCGCTGAGGACGGAGACCGCTTGGCCGCGAAACCAGGTGACGGCTGGCTCGCGCCCGCGATGGCGACTCCAGTGCACCCCCAGGGGCAGCGGAGAAAGGGGAAGGGGAGGCGTCACGCGGCGGAGGCCAAAGGCCTCAGCGTAGGGCACAAGAACGGTCTGAGGCACCGTGAGGAGCAAGTCGGTCGTTGCGAGCAAGGGCGGCGCCATTGTGAAAGCAGGGAGGTGTACCGTGATCTGGCGGGCGAGGCCCCGCTCCTCGAGAAGCCGGTCGATCTGGCTCGGGCCTGCCGAACCCGTGCGCACCATGATGTGGGGGTAGGCGAGCCAAGCGTCCAGGTCGAGTGTGTCGAGGGCCGGATGACCCGCACGGCCGAACACGGCCCACGGGATTGTGCCTAGATGCTCAACACAAATCGGACTGTCGCCACGAGAGGGCGCGCGGGCGGGGGCTACCGCCAGATCGACGCGTCCGTCACGAACATCATCGGAGACCCCGCGACCTGGTGGGACGATCTCAAGCCGGGCGCGCGGCGCCTCGGCCGCGAGTCGAGCGATCAAGGCGGTGAGCACGCCAGAGAGAAAGTCGGGCGCCACCAAGGTGAAAAGCCGGGTGGTGGAGGACGGGTCGAAGCGGGGCTCGCTGACGAGGACCTGTTGAAGTGAACGAAGCAGGCGATTGAGTTCCGGCATCATCGCAGCCGCCCGCGGGCTCGGCCGCATCTCCGCGCCCACACGCACGAGCAAGGGATCGTCGAGCTGAGAGCGCAGCCTCGCGAGGGCGTGGCTCACCGCAGACTGGCTACGGTGAAGGCGGGTGGCCGCGCGGGTCACGCTGCGCTCCTCGAGCAGCACGTCCAGCACCACCAATAGGTTGAGATCTAGATCTCGCAGATGCACATCTTGCATCGTACCTGCACATTATGCACTGGGCTGGATGGCAGGGTGAGCGTAGTCGTGCAGCGGAGGTGTCCATGAAGTCCGACTCCCTGCCCTGGTGGCTGCTCGCCTACCCCGTGATCGTCGCGCTCTGGTCGACGGCGTTCACCATTTGGTCGGCCGTCGATGCGTCAGCGATGTACGACGCGTTCGGTTTGGACGTGTCTTGCGACCCCTTTGCAATGGGCAACAGCGTGGCCCGCTACGCGGGCATCGCGGCGGCGCTGTGGCTTGCCATCCTCGTCGTGCGCACGCCCGAGGCATTGCTCGTCGCCATGGTGGCGCGGCACGTGATGGATCTGGGCGACGTCGTGGCGGGCCTGCAGGTCGGCCTGATGGGTCCGTTCGATTTGTGGCAGCCGTTTGTGATGTTCCTTGGCCCCGAATGGCTCACGATTGCGGGTCTGGTCATGTGGGCGCGCCGGCAGCGCGAGGGGTAGCGCCTTACGTGTCTTGATGCGTTGTCGGACTGTTTGTGTCGCTCTGTTGCTGCCGCTCTTTGGGAACACAGCGTTCGCCCACGACATGGGCTTCGGCTCCCAGTGGCGCGATCTTGAGTTCATGGAAGATGGTGCTTCTCCAGGCTCCGACAAGATCGTCTTGGTGGTCGACGTCCTCGAGGTCCGGGCTGGCCGCGGCAAGCGCCTTGCCAACAGCATCACCGGACGCATCACCAACGGACGTGAGCGATCCGGCGTCCTTGCCGAGGAACAGTACCGGGATCTGCTCCGGTCTGTGAACGAGGGCAAGAACCTGCGGGCCTACAGATCGACGGTGGTGACCGCTGCCGATCGCCTCGGCACTACGAGCTGGACGCCCCAGGGAGCGGACGGGAAAGCGGTGGTCGATTTGCGCTTTGCTCGCGACGAAGGCCTGTGGGCAGGCACGGTGGAATTCCGGGCTCTCGACGCGGACAAGGCTCTACAGGGCGAGTACCGAGCAGTCGCCAACCGGTTTTTTCTACGCGGCAAGAGTGGAAGCGATTGGCTGCTGATGGTCACCCTACTGGACGAGACCCCGAGGGATAGGCGAGTAGATCCCTGGCAGCAGCCATCACCGTCGTGGTCGCCCGAAGAGGCACTGGAGCCGGAAAACTGGCAGTGATCGACAGGCCGCCGGCTCCACTCGAGCCGGCGCGCGTCGAACGTCGCCGCAAGCGCTACTCGGAGTCGAGCTCGTCGTTATCCGCGCTGGCTTCGGCCTCAGCGGCTTCGGCCATGCGCTTGCGAAGCTTCTTGGCGTCCTTCGGGCTGTACTTGTCGTAGAGCGGAAGAGCGAGTTCCTTACCGTCGATCACCGTGAACTCGATACCGGCCTCCTTGAGGATCGGTCCGATCACCTTGAGCGGTCCGTCGTACTGGATGACGAGGGCGTCAGGGCATGGCTCCATCAGCGCCTGCATGGCTTCGGGCGTCACGCCGGCCAGCAGGTCACCGTAGCTTCGCCACTGATCGTACGTCCAGCCATCGCCAAGCGCAGAGGCGAAGTTGTTCGCGACGTCGGCAATCGCCTGCAGACCGAGCACCGGCTTGCGCGAGAGCGAGAGCTGAGAGGGCCGGAACCGATTCATCGGGAAGACACCATTCGCGCCGTCTTCGACGATCTTGTGGAAGACATTGGTCGTAAGCGCTACCGCGTCGTTTTGGACCAGGCCGCGCATCGTGAGGACGTTGGTGTCACCCACCCGCGACTGGATCGAGCCCCCCGGCGAGTAGGAAACGCCCTCCTTGACTCGGAGCTCCTGGAACACGGTACCGTTGAGCATGGTGCTCAAGACCCGGCGGTCCGCCCGGCCCTCCGGGCCGCTATCGGCAAGGCGGCAGTAGGCGGTCACCTCGGTTTGGGGGCGGCGCTCCTGGTCGACGAGCAGGTAAAGCGGCTCGTGACTCGGGATCTCGGCCTTGCCCGGCGACGGCATGGGCTCGAAGGACTCGGCCTCCGTCGACCAGCTACCAAAGTACTTCTCCGCCGCACTGTAGACCTCGTCGGCATCGAAGGAACCGACCGCGACGAGCATCATGTTCTGCGGGTGGTATTTGCGCGCGATGTAGTCCAGGACATCGCGCTTCTTGAGCCGCTTCGCCCACTCCAAGTCTTCGTACCTCGACACGCCGAACGCGGGATGGTCGATGGGGCCCAGCGCCTCGCTGGTCAAGCGGCTTTGCCAATAGTCATCGCTCTGCCAACGGCCAAGCATGCGAGACTTCTGCCGTTTGATGTAGGTGCCCTTACCGTCAAAGTCAGGGCGAATTCCCTCGAGGCGCTTGCGGAGGTACCACAGGGCATCTCCGGTGTTACCGGCTGGAGCATCCATGCCAAGCCAGGTGAAGGTGCCCCGACCGCCATCCCTCCAGCGCGCGGCAATGCGAAGAGGATCGAGGTTCACGTCGAAGCCCTCGCTCGCCAGGAGATCGATGGTGCTGTCCGTGCCGCGGACGTCGCTCGACCGGCCGCCTTGGGACACGAGCCGGATGGAGGCCAGCGGGGCCTCACCGTGCGGATAGACCACCACACGCATGCCGTTGGGCAGCTTCCGGTCGATGACCTTGTCGAAATCCGGCGTGACGACCTGCTCGCGGATGAGGTCCGCCGTGATCTGATCGTCGGTGAGCATGGAGACGATCTGGTCGTCGTCGGCGCTCGCACCGTGGTACTCGGACTCGGAGCTGTCGAGAACCAGTTCATCCTTCGGCAGCGGCTTGAGCACGAAACGGGCTGCGCGCTCGCGGGTCGCGAACTGCTGCACCATCTCCAGCACCGGAGCCATGTCGAGGCGCCCAAACGAATTCATGGCGCTCGAATAGTACTGGTGGTCGCCCGTATGGTGCGCATACTCACCGAGCTGCGTTGCGCGGGCAGCGGTCAGACCCGACACCCGGTCCATCGAATTGAGCGTGTCGCGAATGGCGCCATTGCGGCTCGTTCCGAAGTCGCGCTCGATGGCCTGGCGCACGATCGGATTGCCGAACGACTCGGGGTTTGTGACTTCCACCAGCTGGTCGAGCATCTTCTCGGTCCACCGCGCTGCGGGCCGCCCCCTCTTGACCTCGGTGTAGCACAGCATCATGCTGTTCTCTTGGAAGGGCAGGTACCAGCACCCGACTTGGGGGCGCTTGAGTTCGTCCTTCACCACGTCGAACTCAGAATAGAACTGACGGAACAGCTGACCCGCAATCTGGCCCGCCGCCACGTTGCCGACGACGTCCTGACCCTGGAAGCCGCTGGGCAGCGACCAGGCGACAACCGCGATCTGGTTGTTGACCGCAGCTTCGTAGGTCGCAACCTCACGCGTGACCGGGTCGCCGGGGGGCCGGCCGAAAGAGGCACTGCGGACCACAGGATCGCCCTCAATGTCGAGCGGCAGGCGCGGGTTCGCCGGGTCCATGGCAACGAAGTAGACCTGGTCGCGGTCCGGGTTCTGTGGGTCGACTTCGTCGATGGCCACCCCAGGGCGCGGCGCAAATCTCACGTGGTCCTCGGTCAGGTCAGGGTGGAGCAAGGACAGGTCGAAGTTCTCCACGATGAGCGAGCCCGCCTCCTCCGGCTCGAAGTCGCCAACAACCACGATGGTCGATTCATTGGGTCGATAGCTCTTGGCGGCAAAGTCACGGATGTCTTCGAGTGTGATGCTGTCCAGCGTGTCGTGGCTACCGATACCCAGACGTCCGTAGGGGTGGTCGCCCGTGAACAGCGATTCAAGCGCGTACTGGTAGATCGCGCGACCCTCCATCTGGCCACGCATCCGAAGCTCGTTGCGAATGACCTCGCGCTCGGAGTCGACCTCTTCAGGACGGACGCCGTTGATCGTATTGGTGAGGCGAAGTGACGCAAACCGCATGAGTGTGGGCAGCGCGGCCTTCGGACAGACCGACATGTAGTTGGTCCAATCCATCGACGTGGAAGCGTTGAGGTTGCACCCGAGGTCTTCGAGTACGTCCCACGTCTTGACCTGCGAGTCATCGATGTGCCGAGACTTGAACCACAAATGCTCGAGGAAGTGCGCAATCCCTTCCTTGCCCTGCGGGTCGCTGGTGGAACCGTGATCGATGTACGTGGTGATCGCAACGATCGGAGCCGAGTGGTCGGGTTGCATGATGACCCGCAGCCCACTCGGGAACTGGAAACTCCGGGAGTCCATTGTGAACCCTTGCGGCAGCTGAGGACGCATGTCCTGCGGTGCCTGGATGGTCTCCCCCGCCTGGGCAGTTGGTCCGCCCCCCAGCAGAGTCAGAGCAAGTAAGGACGTCATCGTTCCTCCTGAGGTCGCCTAGCCAATCCCTTGCAGGCTGTTCATTGAGTGGAGTGTTGTCCTGAGAAGAGTTTCCTGAAGGTGTCGACGTTGCCGCGTGCTTGGACCAGGTAGTCGTACCGGCCCTCTCGGGGTTGTTCGAGAGGGTCAACCCAGATGTGGCGCGTGCTCGCAGGAAAAGCGCCCTTCACCGCATCGGTGGGAGGTCCCTCCCACAGCAGGATGGGTGATGGCTTGCCATCGGCCCAGGAGGACCAGGCGGCGACGGCCTTCGCGTTCGGTACTTCTTCGGGATCGAAGTCGAAGCTGGTCAGGTCCAAGGTGTATCGGCGCGCTAAATAGTTGAAGGCCGGGTGACTGGCCGAAAGCGGAACTCCCGCGCTCGGGGCGAGGGCGGCCTCCAGTTCGTTATGGAGGGCCTGCAGGTCTTCGGTGACTCGCCCCAGGTTGGTGTCGAGAACCGCCTCGTGCTCCGGCATGACGCGAACGAGCGCTTCATGCACCACCCCAGCCTGTTGCGCGTAGCCGAGTGGATCTGACCAGGTATGGGGATCGATGCTTGCATGGCTATGCTCACCGGCCTTTCCATGGCTGTGGGTCTTGCCCTTCAGCTCGATGAGTTCGGTCAAGGATGCGCTTTCGATCACCTTCGCTTCGGGCAGGGTGGCGGTCTTCAGCCAGCCCTCGAAACCTGCCCCGTTGACCACGATCAAATCGGCAGCCGCCAACGCCGCAACTTGCTCGCCGGAGGGCTGCCAGAACGGCGCATCCTCGCCTGGGGGAAGAATATTCTCGCGAAGCGCCAGATCGCCGGCGAGTCGATCCACCAACCAGTCTGCAGGAAAAGACGCGGTGCGAATCTCAATGCGCGACGCGGGTTCCGGCTCTTCGAGCGGTTCCGGCGAAGGGGCAGGCTGGCCTCCACAACCGATAACAAGCGACAAAATGAGAGAGATCCCGAGCATGGTGGTCCTCCTTCAGCCAACGGTCGCGGCTGAGAGCAAAGAGAGCCCGGCCCAGACGAAGAGAGCCGTGCAGCACACGGACGCGAGCAGCACCAGACCGATTTCCGCGCCGACGATGGTGGTGATGGCCCAGCGCGAACTGCCGAGGCGACGCATGAGGGTGAGTTCCTCGTGACGCAGCCGAAGAGAGAGGGTGACCGCGAGCCAGTAGAACGCCGCGGTGGTCACGGCCACAGCGGCGAAGTACACGCCCATCGCATCGCGGAGGCGCAGCACGATCCCGAAGATGGTCTCGATGACCTTGACTGGGCGCACCGCCTGGAGGGTCTCTTCCAGCGCGAAGTCGCCCAAGAACTGATCATGGGCACGCTGGTCTTTCGGGAACACCATCACGGAGGTGATCGGGGCTTCGTCCTGGCTACCATGCAGATGGAAGGAGGACCGGTTTTGCGCGTTGATCTCGCTGAACATGAAGAGGGCCGCCGTGGCCTCCAGGTTCTCTTCCTCCCGGTCGGGGTTCAGCGAGCTTGCCCGGGTGACCTCGTCGTGGCCGTGGAACAGGCCATCGATGACCCAAGTCGTCTTGACGTCTCCGAAGAAGGCCTGGTCGTCGGGGGTCCCGCTCGGGGCGAGGAGACCGACGACCTCAAGCATGATGGGGTAGCTCCCAGCGATGTTGTACAGGTTGGTCAAGTCCGAGCGGACGGTGTCCCCGGGTGAGAGGTCGAACGCAGCTGCGACGTCCGAGCCCGCGACAACCTCGCCGAGCACACCAGGGAGACGACCCGCCTCGATCTGCAGGCCGCGCTGGTCGAAGTAATCGAGATTGGTACCCACCAGCGCCGCACCGCTTGCGCGGTAGCGGGCGTACAGCGGCACAGCCACAACGTCCCGCCGCTGGCGGATTCGACGCCAATCCCCTGCCGTAATCGGGTCCCGAACCTGCCCTCTGAAGTACAGGCTGCTGATGACCAAGTCGAACTCGTTTCCCGCGTGGCCGACGACAATCGGGCTGCTTTGCGCCCGCGCATACATGGTGTCCTCGAGCTGCGCCGCGGCCAGCCACGTGAACACCGGCAGGAACAGAGCCACCGTGGTGCCGAGCACCAGCACGACCGTGCGACGGGGTGCCGACGCCATGTAGTGGGCCGCCAGGAACAGCGCGTTGACCATCCCTGTCATGCAGCCTCTCCCCGACCGTCCGTGCGAAGGGAGGACACGTCCAACGATGTTGCGAAGCGCTCGATGACGCTGGGGTCGTGGGTCACCAGCAACAGCGTGAGTTCGCGCTCACCTGTCAGGCGCTCCACGAGTTCCATGAAGGCGTCCGTGCGCTGGGTGTCCAAACCCGCGGTGGGCTCATCCGCCAACAACAGGCGGGGCTCGGTCACGAGCGCCCTGGCGATGGCCACCCTCTGGCGCTCGCCCTGGGAGAGTGCGGCCGGCCGCCGCAATCGAAGGGGTGCCATATCGAGTTGTTCGAGAAGCCCCAGCGCGCGCTGTCGTGCAGCGTCATCCAGGCGGAGAGCGGGATTGATGCGGTAGGGGAGGAGCACGTTGTTCAGAACGTCGAGGTAGTCGACCAGCGGGAAGTCCTGGAAGATGAACCCCATGTTCCGGATGCGGTGAGCGCGGCGTCCTCGATCCCCAAGTACGCTCATGTCCTCGCCAAGGACCTCGAGTTTGCCAGCCTCCGCCACGAGTACTCCCGCGACGAGATTGAGCAGCGTGGACTTGCCGCCGCCAGACGGACCGTGGAGCACAACCCGTGCTCCCACGGGGACTTCCCACGATGGCACGTGCAGGCCAAACGGCGCCTCATCGACGTTTCCTGGATACGAAAACCGAAGCCCCTCGGCGCGGATCGCGGCCGTCATGGTGGAAGGTCCGGGGATTTCTCTCCTTCCTCGATTTCATCGCCACCGGCCGACACGGCATCGTCAGCCACTCCGCTCCGGAGCAGCTCCAGCGGGCTCATGTAGCCTCCGGAACTCTTGTCACCTTGGCCTTTCCCCTCGGCGAAACCGGCGAAGCCCGTGCCCAAGGCGCTGCGCACGCGGCGAAGATTGCGCAGGCGGGTGTCTACGATGCGCAGGCCCTCTGAGGTCTGCGTCAGGGTGTAGACCGCTTCGTAGCGGTTGACCCGCGTATGCTTGTGGCCTTGGTGAGTGACGACCCCGCCGACGCTCCAGGCAGCGGCGACCCGGTACCGGTCATCTTCCACATCGAGCAAGTGAACATCGTCGTAGTCCACGCTCACGATGTGGATGGCGGTCTCTTCTTGGCGCATCCGGACGCGGGTAGTGAAGTGTTCCACATACTCGTTGGTAAGGGCCGTTCCGGAGAAGCTCGCATCAAGCAGAGCATGGATGGCATCCCGATCGAGAGGCAGTCCGTAAACGTCGTACACCTTTCGATGGATCTCCTCGAAGCCCTGCACGAGTGCAGACTCACTGAGCGTGTTCTCAGTGCCGTCAGCACAGGAAGACAGCGATAAAAAAGCCGATAGGAGCGTCAATACTGCCTCGGTAAGGGCTGGCGAGCTATAGCGCGTCAACATTGCTATCGCAAGTGAGTTGCAATAAGCGCCTCACCGAAGCACCCTTCCCGCCCAGACCGGGCCACTCCCAACATCTTGACGCCCTGAGTGGAGGTTTTCGTGCGCGCGATTGCCCTCGTTCTCGCATGCCTCTTTGCGCAGACGGCATCAGCCCATCCAAACGACCCAACCTACTGGTCTTTGCGCACCTTCGTGCGCACCTCCGATACTTCGCTACAGATCATCGTTGGGCTGGAGATTCCGTTGGGCACGGTGCTCACGGGAATCACCGAATCCGCGGGGATGGTGGCCAAGGTCTCGGCTCGACACGAGCGCGAGTACACCGAGTCCCAGTGGCGGGTGATGTCTGAGGGCCTCGTCCTGAAGGCCGACGGCAAGAGGGTGAACGTCGAGTTCCGACCCATCCAACACCCCATCAACGGCAAGGCCGGCGAACAGTTCGTCGTCTACTTGGTCGGGGCACAGCTCGACGACCTTGCCGGCAGGTTCGGCGACGAGGTCACCCTCGAGCTGGAGAACACCATCTACCCGGATGCTCCCATGTACCTGTCCGCTTTTGCGAACGCGGCCAGTCCATGGGTGATCACCGAGAACAGTGCGCGGAAGGTCCTCGGCGACATCGTGGATGTCGAAGAGGCATCCGAACTGCCTGCGGCCTGGAAGCGTGATGCCGGACTGCGCCAACTCCGACTAAAGTTGGCTCGAAAACCCTGACCAGACCTACGTCCCGTCCTCATCAGATTGGATGGTTCGCGTGGTCGTCAGGAGTTCCTTTCGTTGGTCCCAGGCTTCTCGCGTCACGCTTCGCGACCGTGAAACCGCCACCACGCGCCGTAGGAGCTGCATGACCTCGTCCAGCACTTCCGCGCGGACCCCGTGGACCGGCACGGCGACCCCCCGACCCGTAAAGAACGCAAGGACAAGCTGGCCGCGTTCGAGCCGGGCTTGGTAGAGTTCACCGAGCCGAAAGGTCGTGGGGGAGGTGCCGGGGCGTTTGACGTGAAGGCGTGCCCCGTCGAACACCAGCGTCGACGTCTCTCGGCGGTGAACGCGTGCGATGAAGGCGGTGGTTAACGCAAGCCCTGATGCCACGGCCAGGCCGGGACCCACCCCGCCAACGGCCACCACATCGAGACACACCAGCAGCCCGAACCCGAGCGCAGGCTGAAGCCAGGGTGGGCCTTGCCAAGGTCGCGTCTTCGCGACGAGCTGGATGCAGAACCCGTCGCTCGTGATCTGGACCTCGCTCGGGTCGCGGGATCGAGGTGCTGTGACGGGCGTATCCGACATCGTTCTCACACGAGCAACCTATCGATGTCCGAGCACTCGAAGCAGAGGGTCGAAGACCGGACCGGTTCGCAAAAGCGCATGATGCAGTGCATTTCGTCGATCGCGCGGATCGTCACGGTCCCACGGCACAGAGACATCCATCATCCGAGCGTGGCGAACGCAATGGAGTTGCGCCACCCGGTCCACGATACCCGGCCCATCGAGCCAGTCCGTACGTTCCGCAATCCATCTGGGTACATCGGCGTAATCCGCGGGATGCGACCGCTCCTCGTAAGCTTCGATCACGAACCAAGCCGGGTCTGCGGCAAACGAAAGCAAGATCTCAACGTCGACCTCACGCCACGTGGGGCGCGCCCACTCGAGATCGAGCAACGCCGTAAAGCGCTGATCGACCATCGCATTCTCGAGATGGGGGTCGCCATGGGCCACCACCTGGGGGCCTCGCGGAAGAGGCGTACGCAGGAAGCCTTCCACTTCAGCGAGCAACGCGTCGGTGTCGGGAAATCCAGAGCGGGCCAGCGGCAACCGCGCCGTCGGGGGAAGCACGTGAGGCCCAAAGACCTCATCATCACCCGGAAGGCCTGTGGGGTCTGTGGCATGCAAGGCAGTCAACGCATCGAGCAACGCCGCAAAGGCCGCTTGGCGAGCGGCCTCGTCCATCGTAGGCCACGCGTGGGCCAGACAAATGCCTGGCACCCGCCGGGTGATGGTAAACGTCAACTCGTCCAAGGTCCCGGCATCCAGCAACTCGGGGTACCGCACCTCGGGCGCCAACCGCGCCGCAAGGGTCGCCTCGCGAAGCAACGATCCGTCCCCTCGCGTGTTGATCCGGATCACGATCGTTTCGCCAACCCAGACTTCGTTGGCTTCACTCGCACCGATGGCGAAGTCACCTCTCAAGCCGAGGTGAGTCAACATTCGTTGGAGGCGATGGTGGGGTGAGTTCATTCGACGAACGAGGGGTAAGCCAAGTCCGCTGCCCAGATGCCGTCCATGGACGTTTCTCGCATCTCGAGATCCCCAGCAACGATGATGTCGTTCACCATGCGAGTATCGCATACTTCCTGCGGGACACCGGCGCACCGGGGACCTCAGGCGACGATTGGATCTTTCATGCCCAGATCCGAAGCCAGCGACGCCATCGAAAAATTGGCGGGGTTGCGGAACCGCCGTCGTAGGGCCGGCTGAGAACGACAGAACGTTGTTCGACGCTTCACGACCTGGGAGAACCCATGAGATTCGTCGTACCCGCCTTGGTGTTTGGACTCACCGCCTGCTCGGACGGACCCAACGCCGGAGAAGCCCCTGTAGCACCCTCCGATGTCCAGGCCTTGCCGGGCAACGGGTTCATCCGCGTGCTGTGGCAGGACAATAGCGACGATGAAACCGGCTTCGTGGTGTACCGAGAGACCGTGACGCCCGAGGCCGTCGCCCGCAGCCTGGTGGCCAGTGTAAGCGCCGATGGAACGGAGTGGGACGATCTGCAAGTCGAAGCGGGCTACACCTACCGCTACGCCGTCGCCTCCCTGGGGGACGCCACCGAGTCGGCCCTCATCGAGATGACGGGCGACCCCGTGGGCCCGCTGGAAGGTGACTTGACCGACTGTACGGTGGGCGACGCCACCGCCGATGACCAGGACGCCGACGGCGTTCCCGACATCAATGAGGCCTCCGGCTGGACGGTCACCGTCACCGATGGTCTGGGCAACCAGACCTCGCGTAAGGTGGTCTCGAGCCCTTCATCGGGCGATACGGACGGTGACGGGCTCTGTGACCGCGAGGAACGCCAGAGCGGCACCGACCCGGCCGAAGCCGACACCGACACCGATGGCCTGTCCGACCCCGATGAGCTGCGCATCTGGGGCAGCAAACCCACCGATGTCGACAGCGACGGGGACTCCCAGGGCAACGCCGCTCTGTTTGATGGCAATGAACTCGAACTCCACAACACGTCGCCCACCATCGCCGACACCGATGGGGACGGATTCGACGACTACGTCGAGATCATCGAGTTCGGCGGGGTCTTCAACCCGCTTGTGGCCAACACCCCCCGCATGCAACTGGACTTCGACGACAACTCGAGCATCACCCTCAACATCGCCTACTCGGACGGCAGCCAGCAGGAAGAATCCGAGACGGTGGGTCTCGAGCGCGAAGTGTCGTCGGCGCAGTCGAACACTCGCTCGAGCACCCGCGAAATGTGGGCCGAAACTGGAATCGAGGCTTCGGTCGAAGCGGAAGCCGGGTTCCCGGGAGGGGCGAGCGTCAAAGCCTCCACGACGGTTTCCGCATCGGCGGGGTACTCGCACACGTCGACGAATAGCGTCACGCGGGAGTCCTCCCAAGCAAGCCGCAACGCCTACCAGAACGGCCTGACCACGAGCCAGGAAAACAATCGGGAGATTGCGGACGGCGAAATCACCATGGGCTTCACGCTGCAGAACGTGGGCGACGTGAGTTTCGAGATGTCCGACTTGCGGGTGGCCGCCTTGCTGCAAGACAGCAACGACCCGACGCGCTTCACCAACGTCACCAACCTCATCTATACCGACGGCTTCGACTCGGGAAGCACCACCTTGGGACCCGGTGACGTGAAGCCAAACCTGCTAGCCACGGCCACCGTTCCCGCGAATCGCGCGCTCGACTTGATGGCGAACACCGAAAACCTATTCTTCGAGGTGGCCGACTTTGCGCTGACGGACGAAGAAGGCCGCAACTTCCAGTTCTTGGCTGAGACGACAAACGCGCTCACCGGCCAGATCATCGTGGACTTCGGCAACGGCACGGTCATCGACGAACGCGTGGCCACGAACGTCCTAAGGGAAAACGGCAACATCGTGGGTGTGCGCATGGCCGATGTGATGACGCACGCGCTGGGCCTCGAGTACCGAACCGCCACCCCTGACAACGGCAGCCCCTCGGTGCTCATCGGGGTCACGGAGCCCGAAGGCAGCGAAATCGCGGTGGACGATTCCACATCATCGTTTTGGGTGGCCATCGGTTCGGATGGCATCGCCATCGATGACACCACGGCATTTGACGACATCGTGCTGCGGTCGGGCGAATCGGTCACCCTCTTCTACGTCACCGATCAAGATGGCGACGGGCTGTTCTCCCACGAGGAGTACCAGTACGGAACGTCGGATGAACGCACCGACTCCGACGATGATGGGCTGACCGACTTCGAAGAGACCAAGACGGGCTGGACGATCAACGCCAATGTCCCGCCCTACCCCGGCCACACCTTCAGCGACCCCACCGTCGCCGACATCGACGAGGACGGCCTGACCGATGCTGAGGAGCGCGCCGCGGGCACCGATCCCTACAACCCTGACACCGACGACGATGGAGATTGCGACGGACCGAGCACCGCAGGCCGCTGCTCGGGCTTCGCCGACCTCGACCCCATCGACCCCACCATCGGGGCTGACCCCACGCCCGACCCCACGGCCTTCTTCCCGTTTGACTTCCACTTCGACGACACAGCGGGAGGCGACCGGCTGACCTTCATCGGGGGCTGTGATGAGTACGACACCGGCGTGTTCGGAGCAGACCGCAACAATCTTGCCGACAGCGCCCTCGACATCGACGTCAACGACGAGTGCAGCAGCGACAGCTCGGGCACGAACGCGGGCCTCGAGTCCGACGTAGACTACGACTTCGATGATGCCTTCACGATGGCGTTCTGGGTCTACCTCGACAACGGCCAAAGCGAGGACTGGTACCTCGCCGGCGCCGAAGATGTGCTGTCGATTCGCATGGAGATCGATCCGGGCGACGATGATTACCAGCTCGCCTACTACGAGTCCGGCAACCCGGTGTTCGTCGACTCGGTGTCGCGTCAAGGCCAGACCTGGGGCCATGTTGCCGTCGTGATCGATGGCAATACCGTTCGCATCTACTTCAACGGCACCGAAGTGGCGTCGACCTCACGAGCGGCCAACTTCACCACTCAGCCGTTGCTCCTGCTCAATGCCGCGTCTCGCGAGTCCGAGGACGGCTCCTTCGGCAAGAACGGACGCGGCCGCTTCGACGACTTCGCCTTCTACGACGAAGCCCTCACCGATGACCACGTGCTCGACGTCTATACGCAGTCTTCGATGCTGCCATAGCGATTCGTTAGAGGACGGCATGCACGATCTGCCAGCCGTCCTCGCGATGCCTTGGCTCGACCCAGCGTTGGTCGAGCGTCTTTCAGAGCTCGCGGCGAAGCTGGACGGCGACCCCGATGAAGCGCTTCGCGCCGAGTTCAATGCCTTGGCGAACCTCGCCGTCCCTATGAGCCACTTCCAAGGGATTTACGGAGGGATGGAGCATGAGGACTGGGTTCGAGGATTGCTCTACCTCCAGCAGGTCCGCACCGTAGAGGGCGTGACCGACGAAGATTGGGTGGAGGTCGCGCGGAGAATCATGGCCGCCGAACTCGATCAGGCCGAAATCACCTACTTTCTGAAGATGTTGGAGGTCAATCTCCAATATCCGCAGATTTCCGACCTCATCTATTGGCCTGGAGAAGTCAGCAAGGACTTCGAGAACGCCAACTTCACCCCCGCTCAAATCATCGCGATCGCGAGAGGGAACCCTGCCTAAGTCACGGTTTGCGGTGCGATCCATCGCAGCGCGGCATGCGTTGGCTTCGTCCGCAGATGCAGTCCGTAAGGCCCTTGCCCATCATGATTCGCTCCGTGCACTGCGTAATGCGGGACTCCCGGGTGCTCGCCTTCTTCGCCTTGGCGAAATGAAGGTTGTATTGCCGGCGCCGCCCCAAGGTGAGCGCCTCGAAGGCGGTTCGAAACGAAACATCGGCGTCGAGTCGTTGCTGGAGTTCGGCGACCATCTCGATTTCGTCAGGAAGCGGTTCCACACGAAGACCAGTCCGCTCCACGGCAATCGCTTTGGCGATCAAGTCGAGCAGGTAGTCTCGCTCCTCCTCGATTTGCTTCACACTCGTGAACGGGAGGTAGCGGCCCGACCGGGCCTGACCGGGCTGAACCAGGCGCTTGCGGGAATCGTCGACGAGAGCGCCCTTCAGGAAGCTGACCAACGCGCAGTCCTTACGCCAGCCGATGAGGACGACGTTCTTTCCTCGGTCGGTGTAGCACGGGTGCTTCCACTTCACGGTTTCCGTCAAGCCCGTACCAAGTACGATGGGGCGCAAGGCGGTGACCTCCGCCCGCCACTCGTCGCGTTCGGCAAACCAGGCTTCAGCCGCGATGGAGTCGCTCATCTACGTGGCCGACACACAAACGCGATGCCCGAGCAGCTCCCCGCGCCCAAGGTCTTCGACGATTACGTGGGCGATGTTGCCAAACGAAACCCGGATTGCCGACTTCCCTCCAAGTTCATCGAGGGTGACGACGCGAGTATCGGTCGCGGGCCCCTCTTCCATGGCCCCAGGGCAGACAAAGGCATGGGGCAGGCCGGTGCTTTCGAGGAACGCCATGGACTCGAGGTGGCCCTTGGTCATGCGACGAACCATCTCTCTGGGGATTGTGGGAGAAAGCCCGTACTGCTTCATGGCGACCTCATCGTCCCAGTCCTGAATGAGGATCGTTCGGTCGGTGCCCGGTGCCCACAACGCTCCGATTCCGCCGACCATGTAGAACGCCTGTACCCCTGCTTGCGCTGCGTTGGGCACGATCGACCGCGCCATGTCGGGGGCGGACGTTCCTCCCGCCGGAGACGTGCAATTGATGGCGGCCTCACAACCGGCCGAAGCGGCCCGCACCGCCTCGGCGTCCATGACATCACCCGAGACGACCTGCAGACTTGAAAACCGGGGATCTGCACGATCGAGCTTGGAGGGCGTTCGAACGAACGCGACCACCTCATGGCCCCCGTCAATGGCCATCTTCCACACCCATTGGCCCAAGCCGCCGTTTGCCCCAAAGACAATGATCTTCATATTGATGGCCTCCGTTCCTCCTCTATGGTCGTCGGTTGACGGTTCGCCAATGCATGGGCGGACCGCCAAGCCCCTGGCGCCATCCCATGCTCGCGCTTGAACGCTCGGTGGAAATGAGAAACGCTGGCGTACCCTACGCGATCGGCCACCTGAGTGAGCCCTGCGTCCGAGTGCAGCAGCAGCTGGCGAGCCACCGCCATGCGGCCCTCCACAATCCAGCCCCCTACGGTGCGACCCGTGTGCTGACGCACCAAGGTGGCCACGTGCCCCGGCGCTCGTCCCACGGCTTGTGCCACGTCGGCCAACGAAATGGGTTCACCCGAGTGTTCGGTGATGAACCGCAATGCATCGGCCACGACGGCGGGACTGCCCGCCGATGCCTTGTCGGGCAACGGGGAATCGGCGCGCGCTACTTCGGTCGCAATCATGGCCAGGAGGCCCTTTTCCGCCAGGGGTCGCTGGGGTCTTGACGCGGCCAGCTCGGCCTCGAGCCGACGCAGCCAGCCTTCCAAGTCGCTCGCCCCCTGGGGGGGCAAATGGCGAACGGCGCTCGCCCCGCGACGAACTCGGTCATTGAGTTCGGTGAGCACGCTGCGCGTCTCGGGATCCAGACACCCCACACAGAATCCCAGTCCCAGGAGGTGGTACTCCGAAGCGGCTTCCAGAAAATGAGGCATGCCATCGGGCACCAGCAACACGTCGCCCGCCCTGACCCGGTAGCTCGTACCCATCCAGAACTGCGCATCTCCCCCGAGTACCAGCCCAAGGACGCCGTGCGCGTGAACGGCCTCCACCCGTGACGCATCGCCCGTCGTATAGTCCGAAACCTCAAAGTCAAGCACGGCAAGGGGAGCATGCAAATCACGCATGTGCAGTCAGTGCCATCTGGATGCCCCCAGCGGCCCTTCCGCCTTGCGCGGCGGCTTCGACCACCTGTTGGTATCGAGTCGTCAAGTCACCCGCCGCCCACAGTCCAGGGAGCGATGTCCGCTGCATTTCGTCGACCACTACATACCCCTCGTCCGTACAGGCCAATCCGAGGTCCTGCACCAGGGGAACCTGATGCTGCGGCGCATGCACGAACAACGCCGCACGGGAGAGGGCTTGTCCATCCGCCAGGTGCACGGATTGCAAGCTGCGACCGGGGCCTTCGAGCCGAGCGATCGGCGCTTCATAGAGGGGCAATGCCTGGGCCTCGGCCCATTCGCGCAACGCTGGCGCCGCGGGCGTGCCATGGGTGAAGATCGCCACGTCGGCACTCCAATTGCGCAGCATGGGCGCCATATGAAGTGCGAATGGACCATTCGCCAATAGGCCAAGCGGGCGGTCCCTCACCTCCCAACCGTGGCAGAACGGACAGAAGTGGATGGCTTCGCCCCATCGCTCCGTATAGCCCGGAATGTCAGGATGTTCGTCAACCATCCCTGTCGCCAACAGTACGCTGCGTGCCTGCCACGAGGTGCCATCCTCGGCAATGGCAATCCACCCTTCAGGGCGCTGAACCAAGGTGCGGACCCGACCCTCCACCCGTTGAACCGATGGGTAAGCCGCCATTTGTTCCCACGACACCGAACGAAGCGCGGCCGGGGCCATGCCATCCCGGGTAAGGAAGTTGTGTACACCGGAAGATACGGCATGCCTTGGATTCCCCGCATCGATGACACAAACCCTCCTACGGGCTCGTCCCAACATCAATGCCGCCGTCAGCCCTGCAGGTCCACCGCCAATCACGAGCACATCCATCACGACCTCCGCTGATCCAACTATGGCGGAATCTCGCTTCAAGAGCCTGGCAGATCGATTGGAAGACATGCCCGATCTTCAGGTCCTTGGCTAGGGGCAAGCCGTTCCGAAGTAGCGGTTCTGCAGGTAGTTCTCGATCTGTTGGCGCTCGCTGTCTGTCAGGGCTCGGTCGTAGACCAACACCGCGGCTACGTCCATGGTGTTGTGTCCGGACTCATCGAGTTCAACCGCCAATACGGATCGACCGGCCGTGGTGTTGTAGGTCGTCGTCCACTCATCGATGATGATGCCATCGAGGTAGTGCGTCCCCGCGCCCGCCCCGTAGACCACCGACTGCACGAGCCAGCCTTGCTTGATCCCGCGGTAGGCGCTGTCTTGGTCGTTACTGTGCGCGCGCACCGACAGATCCCCATTGTTGTCGACAATAAGGCCGAACGCCTGATTCGAACTGTTGGTTCCCCAGTGAAAACCGATCCAGCGGCTATTGTCGTCGTGGTAGCGCGCGACCATGAACACGGTCCGATCGGCATCGCCAAGGGGTACCCCCGTCGCAGGGCCGCCCGTGGAAAGGCCGCTGCTTCCGCCAAACTGAAGGTAATCCAGGCCGTTCAGACTATCGGCCACCAGGGTCGGTGTGCCAATCGCGGTGTACTCGTTCTTGTTCCCCGAGAGATCGGTCCACGAGGACACGGCCGTTCCCGTCGCATCCACCTCGCGTTCGCTATCGAGGTGCAACACGAGCCCATCGGTGATCAAGCCACAGCCCTCACGCTCGCAGTGCTTGTCAAGCACGTCGTCGATGGTCCAAGCCGAGCCGATCGAACCCATTTCGATCTGGGGCGTTCCCCCAGGCCCGTCGAGGGTGCTGTAGTACAGCAGCGTGCCGCCATTCTTGAGGGGCAACGCATCCCAGTGCCGAAGTTCGGAGTCGCCAAGATCGGTATCGAAGAGTGGCCTTTCGGGAACGAAGATGCTGAGATCGGTGGTCGTGACGACGTTGACCACCTGTTTGGTGATGGCTCCGCCCGACCGGTGGCGACCGCCCATGAGCAGGTCGTAACGGCCATTGTCGCGACACATTAGGGCAGGACTAAAGATCTCGTCCCTCGCCCAGGCCTGAAAGCCCGGATCCGCCGCAGATGAGGGGTCCATCGAAAAC
This sequence comes from Myxococcota bacterium, assembly GCA_039208735.1. Lineage (GTDB taxonomy): Bacteria > Myxococcota_A > UBA796 > UBA796 > DRPG01. Next base: position 19,893 of record JBCCQY010000099.1, read on the forward strand.
GAAGTGCCGGATCCGCTAGCAAAGTGCATCGCGGGACGCTGGGTCAGCGCCATCCGGTACACCCCGCCCACGCCGTCGTAGACCACCCGGGGAAACCCAAAGTCCTGCGCCAAGACCAACACCGGGCTCGCGTCGGGGGCGGAAGCCGTGTAACCGCTGCCATTCCACGTGAGCAGCACGCGGCCGACACCCGCAAAGACGCCGTTCTCGCGTTCGGCTTTAAAGAAGACCGTGATGATGCCGTCGTGCTCGACGATCGAGGGGTGCGCCGCAACGCATCGGTAGTAGGTCGAGGCCGTCGGCGAAACGATGGCTGCGCCAGAATCGGTCCACGTGACGCCATCCGTCGACGTCGCAAGGCCAAGGGACCATTCTCCGGCCGGACAGTCCGCCGACACCGCGCCGGTCTGCGTCTCAAAGGTCATCAAAAACGTCGCGTTCGCTCGGTCGTAGATGACGCTCGGCGCTCCCACACCATTCGAGGTCCAGCTCACCCCTCCGCCGGTCAGCAAGGCTCCATCGGAATTGGCATCCGTCGCATCGCACGTGCCATCGCCATCGGTATCGGTGCCATCGTTGTCGGGGTCGGGCGGCTGGACCACCGCACAATCGTCGCACCCGTCCGCATCCGCATCGCGACACACCGTCGAAAGCAACGGGCTGCTGTCGAGGCCGTCCAACACCCCGTCTGCATCATCATCGAGGTCGCCGACGTCGCACAACCCGTCGCCATCGGTATCTGTACCGTCGTTGGCGACATCAAGGGTCCCATTGACGCAGTCGTTGCAGCCATCGGCATCGGTATCCGCGAACGGAACCCCCTCATCGATACCAAACAGGCAGTTGTTGTCGACCCCATCGCACAGCTCGGGGGCGCCTGGGTAGGTGTTCGCGTCGCTGTCATCACAGTCCACATCCGCACACCACCCATCGCCATCCGCATCGCCGGTCCCATCGCTGCCTACGCATAGATCGGCCGGGCTGCATACCCCGCTGTCGCCAATTCCAATCAGGGCATCATTCGGGCAAGGGTCGCACAGGTCTGGCGTGCCATCTGCATCTTCGTCGTTGAGGGCCGTGACCGTGCCACTGTCGCCGCTCGAGTTGTCGTCAATGTCGGTCGTGTTGCCACCAAAGAAGGCGGTGTAGCTAATCGAGGACGAACCCGAGTCGAACTCAAAGCCCTTATTGGCGCTGCCGATGTAGACGTCCGTGAGCGTCGTGTGGGACGTGCTGCCATGCACGTCGATGCCCTCATTGGGTCCACAAACCAACAAATCCTGAATCGTGGTACCGGTGCTCGACGAGGTCACGTGAAAGACCTTACCGAGCCCCGCCAGGTCCTGGCTTAGGATCGGCGCGTACACCACCACGTCGTCAGAATTGTCGATCGTGAACAGGTAGTCGTTCGAGCCGGGTGAGATGGAATCGTAGTCTCCGCCTCGTAGATCTAGGGTAACGGGACCGGTGGAGTCATCGACGGTGACCGGTTGGCTCGCATCCCCAAAGTCGAACCCATCCATCGAGAAGGTGGTCGCCGTCGAGATGTCGTCGATGTACAGCCCCCGTTCGCCCCCGAACGTCAAGGCCCGCATGGTAAGCCCAGACTCGGAGTTTTCAATCTCGATGCCTACCGTGCCGGCGTCGCTGGCATCGATCGTATCCAGGGTGATGTTGCTGGAATCATCGACCAGAATTCCGTAGAGACGACCCGACACGTTGGTATTCTGAACCGTGATGTCAACGCTGCCGTTGTCGATCTTCATGCCCTTTGAACTCGTCGATGCACTCCCCCCACGGGACAGATCAAGGCCATCAATCGTAATGCTTGAACTGCTGTCGATCTCGATGGCATCCTGATTGTTGCCCCCTGCGCCCGTCAGGACATTGTCCGCCGTGATGGTAAAGGGCCCTACACTGTCTTCGATGTGAATCCCGTCCGTGGCTCCATCGAAGTCGTTGTTGGAGATGGTCATCGGCGCTCGGATGCCTTCGAGGTCGAGCGCGCGGCTGGTCGTGTTCGTAAACGTGTTGCCGGTAATCGTCAGGTCTCGGACCACGCTTGACGACGAGGTCTGTACCCCATTGTTTCGCCCATCGAAGTTGGTGTTCTGAATCGTCGTGCTCAGAGCGCCCTCGAGGTACACTCCGACGCCTCCCGACCCCGACAAATCCAGGCCGTCAATCGTGATGTCCACGGTGTCCAGCAGCTTGATGGCTTCGGAAGTCACCCCCACAAAGGTGTTGGAGCTGGGAATGGAAAGGGGACCCCGGATGTCTCGCAGGTTCAGCCCATCGGAGCTGCCGTCAAACGTGTTCGACGTCAGGGTCAAATCGGGCGCCATGCCATCGAGGTACATGCCGCTGGAGGTCGAGTTCGACACATCATTGTTGTGGATGGTGACCCCTTCGCTTACCCCACCGCTGCTGCTGCTGTAAATGCCATCCGCAAGCCCGCTTAGGGTGCAGTTCTGGATGGCCACGTCGTTCACGCCACTTAGACGAATCCCTCGACCGACGCCCGCCGCAGACAGGTCCACCCCATCGACGGTGACGTTGTTCACCCGATCGAGGTGAATGACCAACTCCGACGTTCCGGTGCTGGTCCCCACCCAGGAATGCCCGCCGGACCCGAACGTCCACGGCCCCGTTAGCCCGAGAATATCGAGACCTGCCTCGGCGTTGTCGAAGGTGATCGTATCGAGAACCAGGCCGCTGTCGGGGTAGTCGAGGTCGACCCCGGTCTCGGTGGCATCGCTCACGTCAACCCTTCGAATCACCAGGTCCTCGTTGCTCGACCCCTCAATCTCGAGGCCGATCTTCCGACCGGATGCGTTGACATCCTGAATCGTCAGTCGAACCGTGTTGTCAGCATCGATCGCCGTACCCGTGCCCGACGACGCCGAAATGTCGAGGTTCTGAATCGTGACATCACTCCGGCCAGTCACCCGCACGCCGTCGCCGTCGCCCTCCATGATGATGCGGTAGCCGGCCCCGTCCAACGTGACGCTGTCCGCGCCAATGGTCACCGCATTCCCTACAAACGAGGAAGCACAGACCACGTGGCCAGTCAGTGTCGTGTTGGACGTGAGAGTGTCACCACAAAACACGTTGCTGTTGCTGACCGTCGGGTCGGTACCCGCAGAGATTTCGTCGGGATCCGAAACCCCATCATTGTCGGTATCGACGCTCGCGGGGTCCGAAGGTCCGTAGGGAGCGAGACTCCCCGTCCCGTTGATTTCGTCAGCGTCGCTAAGCCCGTCGCCATCGGTATCGATGAGCCGAGTGCTCGACCCTGCCGCAAACTCATCCGCGTCTGTCACGCCGTCGTTGTCGGAGTCGGTGTCTGCGTAATCGGGCAGGCCGTCCCCATCGGTGTCAACGGCCGCAGTGCAGGGGTCCGCGTCGCCGGCCTCAAACTCGTCCCGTAGCCCGTCTCCGTCGGTGTCCCAGTCCTCGTCGTTGTCGATGCCATCCCCATCGACGTCCGTCGAACTCGCCCCAAGGTAAGGGTACAACGCAACGGCATCGGTCGCTTCCTCACTGTCTGGAATGGTGTCGCCGTCTTTGTCGTTGGGCGCCACCCGAATCATCTGCCAGCCCGAGATGGTGGAGGGCTGAATCTGCTTCGTGACGGTGGTGTTGAGGGGGTACGGATAGGTGACGCGGACGGTGTAGGTCGCGGTGTCCGTGCCTGAATTCTTGAGGCCGAAGAACACCTCGGGCGGTCCCTGACTGCCGTGACCCTTGCCGCCATCGAGCTGCCGGGCCCCCGACAACGCGGTGGTGTTGGAGCTGTCGTACAGCTGGACGGTTGCCCCAATCGCCGGGGCATACGCCGAGCCGGAAGGACAGGTGCCGTGCGTGATCATGGGACGAACCACCAAATAGTCATCTGCGCCCGATGCATTTTCGTCATTGAGGTACAGCTTGTTGGTGCTACTCTCGTTGACGTAAATATCGACGTCCCCATCCTGATCGAAGTCCGCCGCCACCACCCCTTCGCCGTTACCACTGCCCGAGATTCCGACCGAACTCGTCACATCGGTGAACGAGAGCTTTCCGTCATTGCGGAACACATAGTCGGTGCTCGATGCACTGAAGAACAGATCCAGGTCTCCATCGTTGTCGAAGTCCGCACAAGAGACGCCATCGAGCCCGTTCGAGGCTCCTGAAATGGACGACAACGCACCGGATGCGGTGAAGCCTCGGGACCCATCGTGTTCCCACAACACATTGTCGCCCTCGGACGCCACTTCAGAATCATCGGTGATGACCAGATCGAGGTCTCCGTCATCGTCGAAATCACAGAAGACGGCCCCGCCCTTGTTGCCGTTCGACGCCCCAAAGTCCATGGTGGTGTCGGCGGTGAACGACCCGTCGCCGTCGTTCCAATACAGATCGTAGCCCCCCTCCATCCGGTTGATGAAGTCGATGTAGCCGTCGCGGTCGACATCGTTCGCGACCATGTAGTCGGCGCGAGAGCCCTCCGAACTCCAGGTGACCCCCACCGTCGTTTCATCCCACAGCACGAAGCCCTGGTGAACCCCCATCCCGTCGTTGCCCTGGTTCTGGAGCATGACGACGCCATCCTGCTCGTTGACCACCAAATCGGTCCACCCGTCGTTGTCGACGTCGAACACAAGGGATCCTTCGTAGTTCGTACCGGGGTCCCCCGTGGCGTAGTCGCTGTTCGAATCCCAGTGGTAGTTGGGCGCCGAACCTGATCCAAAAGTAGGTCGCAGTTCGCTGTCGCAATTCGACAGCCACACGGAAATGGCGGGGTTTCCAACGTTCGCGATGTCCAAGCACCCATCACGATTGAAGTCCGCAGTGACCACGGAGCGGTCAAGTTCCCCGGAACTCCCAAATCCCGCGATGTCGTCATTTCCGTACGTGAAGGTCCCGTCGCGCCCGTTGACGAAGTAGTAGCCGGGGTCTGACGCGCTGCCGGTGGTTCCGATCAGGTCGAGCCAACCGTCGTTGGTCAAGTCCGCGAAGGCCACCCCTCCTTCCTTCGAGGCGCTCGCCTGAACTCCCGCCGCCGATGAGGCTTCGGTAAACGACCCTGCTCGAACGTTGGTCACGAGTGCCAAAATGGTGATGGGAAAGGGCAACCTCGACTCCTAAAGGACTCGGATTCCCCTTCCTTCTCGACGCACCCGGGCATGGGGTTGAGAGGTTGCGTACGCGAACGACTCGCTAGCGAGCCGGCACAGCCTCAAGTTCGACGGTCGCACCCGCCTTGGTGAGCGCCATGAGCACCTGGAGCGCCTTTTCCTCCCGATAGGGACCCAGCATCATGGGCGCCCCATCGACCATGCCTTTGGCCTGGCGCAACCCAATCCCCAGCGTCTCGCGCAAGATCTTGATGACGTGGATGACCCGAGGTCCAGGCGCCACGAGGCGAACCCGTTGCACGGACGAGGTGCCGGTGATGACCGAACGCGCCATCGCGCCTGCGTCCTGGTGCCGAGCCACCGCTTCCTGAGCGGCTTCGGGCGTCGCTACACGGGTCACGACCGTCGGAGCCGCATCGACGCACCGTTTGGCCTCGGCAAGGCTCATTTCTGCGAGGTCTCGTAGCGCCTTGATGACCGCGATCTTGCGAGGCCCAACGTGATCGAGGAGCACCTCAAAATCACCCAGGGGAAGGCTTCGCACCGGTACGTCATCATCGTCAGCAAACAACCAATCGAAAAGTCCCATACGGGATTCTACGACACAACGCCGAAGTCTATTGCAACCTCATGGGCTCGGATAGAAGCCTTCCATGGCTCATGTACCGCCCAATCCTCACTTTCGTGCGCTCGTTGCAGCCACTTTGGCCCTGGCGGCCTGCGCTCCCAAGAGCGCACCGGCTCCAACCTCAGCTCCGGAGGGCGTTCCGGGAGGGGCTCCCCCGCTCGTGCCCGCCCCTGGCCCCAAGCCCACGCCCTGCGAACTGCAGCAAGGCCCGACCGTGGGCACCAACTTGCGGCCCGTCGAACCGGTCGACGCCTTGGCCTTTGCGGTGGCGAATCCCATGAAGGGCGCGGCGCTCGAACTCCGCCCCATCACGGGGCAAGTTTGTGCGGACGGGCCAGGCTGCGTTGCCCCGCTCGTCACCGAAGCCCTCCATCAACAATGTGGGCAGATCGGCTGCATCGAATCCACCCTGGTGTGGTCGCGCGAAGGGGTGCCCGGCGCCGCCACAAATCGCACGGCCCTGCTCGAATTCCTCGGCCCTATCGACAGTCGCGGCGAAGCGAATCTCTTGGCGTGGGTGGGGGGCTATTCCCCCACCGCGTGCCCCACCAAACAGGGCGCCAAGGGCGTGTGGAAGGTGACGGTGAACCGTCGGGTTTCGGACTGCCCGGTTCGTGTCGATAGCTACGACCTCGACATTACGCCCTCAGGCGAGCTGACCGTGAAAGCCCATCGCAAGGGGGCATCGACCAGCATCTGCATCGGACGCTTGCCTGCGGGCCTCGGTGAGGTCCCGGAACCCGGAGTGACGGTCGGGTCGTGGTTGGCTCGCGCGGCGCATCTTGAAGCCGCGAGCGTGCAGGCCTTCGATCAACTCCACGCTGAACTCGTCTTCCACCAGGCTCCTAAAGCGCTGCAACGAGCGGCCCTGGCCTGTCGAGAGGACGAGGTCCGGCACGCCAAGCTCATGGGAGACCTCGCGCGGGCGTGGGGAGCGACCGTGGCAGAGCCCGTGGTGACGGCCACTCCGGTGCGTACATTGGTCGCGATCGCCCTCGACAACGCGGAGGAAGGATGCGGTCGCGAAGCATGGGGAGCGCTCGTTGGCCATTGGCAGAGCCTCCGCGCCGACGACCCTGCGATCCGACGGGTCGTGCGCTCGGTGGCCCAAGATGAAGTCCGACACGCAGAATTCAGTTTTGCCCTGGATGCATGGCTGCGCACACGGTTGACCTCCGCCGAATGTGCCCGGGTGGATCGGACGGTCCGCCGATCTCGACGGCGCCTTGCCACAGAGGCTCGCCTCCCCGTCCCCGAGCCCATGCGTCGGGTTCTTGGCCTTCCCGATGCGAACGAAGCCGCAACGCTCTGGGCCGCACTTCGCACCTGAATCGGCCTTCGACAGGCTCACAACGCGTGAACAAGGCACCTTTGCACCCGTGACATACTCCTCCGGCCTCCGCCGGAGTCCGAAATGCGCGATGAAATCCACCTGGAGCTTCCGCCCGGAGACCCCGCCCCTTCCGAGGAGACGGACTCCAATCTGGCCGACAAACTGATGAGGTTCGACGAGGTGGTTCCCCGGATGCTCGTGAGGCCTCCGGAACGGGGACGCCCTCTCCAGCGTCATCTTGCGCGCCCCGACGACATCGTCGAGATCGAGGATCGAGATGGTGCCTACCGGGTGATGCGGGCCGAGCATTACGACAAGCTCGACCGTTCGATGACCCGAGACGGTGGAGCGGAACTGGGGATTCGTGCCTTCCGCGTACTCCGGGTGACCTCGCGACGCATCGCGGAGCTGTTGGGCATCGACAAGTCGGAGCTGAAGGAACGCATCCAGAAGCTTGGCCTCGATCAAGCGGGAGATCTCACCGAGGACCTGGTCGCGGACGCCGTCGGCGAATTCTTCCAGCCCCTCTTCGCCGCGGTGGAGGACCTTCGGACGCGTGCGCTGAGTGTGCGCTCACCAGGGGAAGGGCCGGGCACGCTGTACCGCATGAATGAGGAGGGCGAACTCGTCGATGGGTCGCCGCCCTCGGGCCGCTCGCTCCTGCTGTTGCACGGCACATGGAGCGCAGCGGAACACGCTTTCAGGAGCCTGACGAAAGCCAAAGGAGACTTCGATACCCTGCGGAGTCACTTCGACGACCGGGTCATGGCGTTTCAGCACCGGACCCTAAGCCAGGACCCGATCGACAACGCGCTCACCCTGGCCCACCAGCTCCCCGAAGACTCCCGGCTGACGATTCTGGCCCACTCCCGAGGAGGGCTGATCGCGGAACTCTTGAGCTTGCCGGCCGCTCCGCCAACCGACGAGACCCCGCCCGAGCTGCTTGGCCGACTCCGCGCGCTGCACGACGTTCTCGAAAACCGTCGGATCGTGGTCGACCGCATTGCTCGCGTTGCGGCCCCCATGGCGGGAACCGTGTTGCTCGGCCGCCGGCTGGACCGATCGCTATCCATTGTGATGACGGCGTTGAACCTGGCCGCCGGCTGGATGACCGGGCCCGCCGCTCCCGTCACCCAACAGGTGCTGGCGTTCGTGAAAACGGTGAGCCGAATCGTCCTCAAGTACGCGCGGCATCCAAAGTTTGTGCCCGGGATTGCCGCCCAACGGCCCCAGTCCCCCCTCGTCCGTTTCCTCAATCACCCCCAGCAGCCCAAAGCAGACGGCAAGCTCGCCGTCGTCGCTGGCGACGTCACCACGGGGGGTAGCCTCCAGCATTCCATCAAGGTGCTGCTAGCCAAGGCGTTCTTTGGCGAACGCAACGACTTCGTGGTGCAGGTCAAGGGCATGTACGGTGGATTTCCTCGAAAAACCCCTGTCCTCTCCCTCTACGAGCGAACGCCACAAACCACACACGGCGGGTACTTCCACAACGAATCCACCCGACGCCCGATCGCACGCTGGCTGCGGAACCTTCACCCTCCGGCCTTCGTGGTCGTCGACTCCCCCGACGACCCACTGGCGGGGGAACGCGGGGTGGTCAAACTCGCCGCCCGGTTGGAGTCGGCGGTGGTCGACCGCCGTCGCCTCCTCCCCCAAGATGTCCAGCGCGATACCGTCGTGGTTCTCCCCGGCATCATGGGGTCGCACCTCGCAAAACCCAACGGGGAACGCATTTGGTACGACTATGGGGCCGCGTTCGAGGGCCGCACCGTCGAGCTTGCGATCGGCAACCCGCTGCAGACCGAAGGGCTCCTTAGGCCCTACTACGGCGACCTCGTCCAGCACCTCTCGCGCCGCTACCGGGTGCGGACCTTTCCCTACGATTGGCGCCTTTCCGTCACCTCGCACGCGGACCGACTGCTCGAGCTGTTCCGGACGGAACTCCAGCGCGAAGGGCACCACCGCGTCCATGTGATCGCCCACTCGATGGGTGGACTCGTGATGCGGGCGTTCATGAAGCGTCACGCCGAGGTTTGGGACGAAGTGCGCAGACGCGGGAGTCGCCTCGTCCTCGCCGGCACGCCGAACCGCGGCGCCTACGACGTGCTCCAGATGCTGGGCCATGGCGAGCACACGTTGGTCTCCCTGCTCAACTTCTTCGTTCGAACCCGAGCCGTCTTTGGCTCAAATGCAGCCTCCGACCTTCGGGTCCTGCTCAAGGACTTCCCCGGGGTGCTCGAGCTGCTGCCCCAACAGGACGACGTGTTTCGACGGGGGTGGTGGGAGAGGTCCTTTTCCCTCAAGGAAGAGCTTCTCCCCTCGCAAGCGGCCCTCGATGCGGCCGATGAGGTGACCCGAACCCAGCTCGCCGATGTCCCCGATGACGCCATTTACCTGGCCGGTCACGCTCGAATCACCGTGACGGGCTTCAAGGAAGAGACGGGTCAGTTCGAACGCGGCCATGACCGAGGCGACGGTTCCGTACCGTGGCAGGGCAGCATCGCGGGAGAAGCCTGGTACGTGCCGGCTTCCCATGAACAGATCCTCGGTCACAAAGCCGCGTTCCGGGGCATCGAGGATCTCTTGGACTACGGGCGCACCCGGCAGTTGGTTCCGAGTCGAGAGGCCCCCCATACGCGATGGTGGGCGTCCCGATCCGACGACGATGTGCTTCGCGAGGTGGTGACCCACTCGCGGTTTGCCGAAGAGGGCGGTCTGCCGCTCGGCAGCTTGCCACGGCCTTCCGACTTTGCCGCCGCTTTTGCGCCCGATCCCGAGGCCGATCCTGACGCGGATCGACCGCGCGAACCTCTGATGATCGGCGTGTCGTCTGGCAACCTCATCGCGGCCACATGGCCCATCGTGGTGGGCCACTTCGAAGGCGAGCCCCTGATGCACGCCGAGGACCTCATCGACGAGCTGATGGACCGCCGACTGCGCCGCAACTTCGAGGCAGGCTCCTATCCGGGACGCCTCGGGTCCTCCTTGGGCGTCCGCGCCGAACGCCCGCCCATGCACGGGTTTGCGGAGCCGCCGCGGGGTCGGCCGCCCGGAGCCTTGGTGATCGGTCTGGGCGAGGTGGGGCAGTTGACCGCCCGAGGCCTAAGGGAGACCGTCCGGGCCGCCGTGCTGCGCTACCTCCTCGACCGCGAAGATGAGGGACAATCGCGCCCCGGACTTTCCTTCTTGCTGATCGGGTCGCAAGGCAGCTTGTCGATTCGAGACAGTGTGCGTGCGATCGTCGCGGGGTGTCTAGATGCCGATGAACGGCGGGTCGACTCCCAGACGCGCCTGTCCCAGATCGAATTTGTCGAGTTGTACGAAGATGCGGCCCTCGAGGCCCACCATGCCGTGCAAGAGTTGGCCCGCGGCATCGGGCTGGCCGATCGACCCACCCGCTACGTCGAGCCGGCTGCCTACGTGCACGACCTCGGTGATCGTCTCGCCCGACGTCCAACCCAGCTTTTTCACCTGGATTGGCCGCATCGCGCCTTGGTCATGCGTGACCGAATCGAGGACACGCTTCGGTTCGAGATCCTCACCAAACGCGCGGCGACCGAGCGCACGGACTACCAACCGCCGACTTGGAGCATCGTGATGGAGATGGTCCGGGAGGTGCGGCGCTCCGCAGGTAATCCGCGTATCTTAGGCCGCGATGCAGGGGAGGGCCTGCATCGGACGCTCATCCCCCCGCAGTGGCAAGCCGCGATGCGCGAGGATCTTCCATTGATGATCGTCTTGGACGACGAGACGGCCCAGATTCCCTGGGAGCGCGTGGTCGACGCCAATGACGCCGAGTCGGGGCCCCCAGCCGTCCGGTTCCCCTTGGTAAGGCAGCTTTCGAGCACGGCTCCGCCCCAATCGCCGCGCACCTCTCGCGGCAAACGGACCGTCCTGCTCGCCGGCAACTTCGAGACGGGCCGGTATGCCCTGCCCGGAGCCGACAGCGAGCTGCGGCATCTCGCGACGTGGTTTGAGCAGCATGACTACGCCGTGGAGCCCCTGATTGGACCTGCGGTGAAAGCCACCCAACTCCTGACCGCGCTGCAGGTGCCTCACACCCCCGAATTCGTCCACTTGGCGGCCCACGGTCGCGTCGTCGACAACCGCTCTGGCATCGTGCTGCCCGAAGACGAGGACCGGTTGCCGAGGCTCGACTCGACGTGGCTCTCCAACCTCGACCCCGCCCCTCGGGTGGCGTTCCTCAACACCTGCCACAGCGGCCACCTCAACGCAGATCCCGAGGAAGAAGGTCCGCAGCTCGCCGTGTCGTTGGCAAGGGCCCTCATTCAGGCCGGCACCGAGGCGGTCATCGTGGCGGGCTGGCCGGTCAATGACCAAGCGGCTCGGGCGTTCGCGGTCCGATTCTGGGAACGCTTGCTCGACGGTGTGGCGCTCGGCGAGGCCGTGGTGGATGCCCGGCGTTTCGTATGGGCAAACTTCCGGCACAGCGACACGTGGGCCGCCTACCAGGTCTACGGGAATGCGGGGTTGCGTCTCGAGTCCCCCGAGCCAGAGTTTCCGGGTTCACCCAATGCCCTTCGCGACATGCTCCACGACTTGACGTTCTTGCTGCGCGGAGACCCCAAAGCCCTCAAGAAGCGGGTGGAGTCCCTGCTGCAACGGATGCCTGAGCGCTGGCAAACGTGCGGACCGCTCTGCCAGGCCATGGGGCACGCTTGGCTGGCGGCCAATCAACCGCACGACGCCGTGGGGTGGTTTGATCACGCGGTATCCGCAGAAGATGGGCCGTTCTGCGCCGCCGAGTGGCTCCTCCACGCCTGGACCAAAGTCCTTCGGACCATGCCGGACGCCGAAGCCATGGTGCTGTTCTCTGCCGACTCCGCCACGTTGGACCATGGCGTTTGGAAGTCCGATGCCAACGGCTCCACTCGAGGTCCCGTCCGGGCCCGCGAAGCCGTCCGCCGCCTCGATGAGATTCGGCCGACGATCGACGCCAGGGCACTCCTCGGTTCCGCGTCGAAAGACCAGGCCGCACGCCAATTGAGCAGTGAGCAGCCCGAGGCCATCGAAGATGCCGAGCAGGAACTGCATCACGCGTTGACCCAGTACCGGCGCTCGGCCGAGCTCAGCGACCCCACCAAACGGTACTACCCCCTGCTCGCCGCGCTCGGCATCGAAGTGGCACGAACCGTCGAACCCACTGAGGAACAACGAACGCAATGGAACCAGCAACTGACGGCAGCCATCACCTCGGCCTCACTTGCCCCGCGTGACTACTGGAGCACCGTTGCCTTCGTCGATGCGAAGCTCACCAAAGCGTTGATCCACAACGATGTGCGCAGTCAGCACAAGAACTTGGTCCGCCGGTACGACGACGTCCGACCCCTCGTGTCGAGCAACGACCAGTGGCGTAGTACGCTTTCCTTCATTCGGTTCTTGAGCAAGGTGCTCGATCACGCCGGACGGCATGAACTCGCCGAAGCCCTCCGTCAGCTCTTGGCTCACCTCGAAGACTGACGAAGGAGGAGGGGGATCAGGCGGTCACCTCGGGCTCCCGCTGGGCGCCTTGGGGAACCCCCCCGTTGGTCAACGGCACTTCGAAGGAGAAGTGCGTACCCACCCCAGGCTCCGACGTCACCTCGACCCGTCCACCCAATGCGGTCAGGGTCTCTCTCACCGCCGCCATCCCCACCCCGCGACCCGACACTTGCGTCACCTCATCGCGTGACGAAAGACCCTGGGCAAACAGCAACGTCGACAGATCGCGGTCGTCGTAGTCCACCCCATTGGCTTTGGCTTTGGCGATCAGTCGTTCCCAAGGGACGCCCGGCCCATCGTCGGCCACCACCACCTGCAGCCAGCCACTCCTGCGATCACAACTCAGTCGAATGGTGGCCGCAGGGGGCTTTCCACTCGCCTTGCGCACCTCCGCGTCTTCGACTCCATGGTCGACAGCGTTGCGCACGACGTGAACCAGTGACGACCAGAATTCAGCCAGGCACCCTGGGTCGGGAATGCGCACGCCGTTGGACTCCGTAATCACGGTCACCTCTTTACCGAGACGGTCCGCAATGCGGTCTGCCGCGTCTGCGAGCTGACGAAGCTGTCCGGTGACCGGTTCGTCCCGCCAGCGCTGGACCTCGGCCACGAGTTCACCGGTGGGAATGCCCGAAGCGATGTGGTCGAGGTGGCCCTCAAACTCGTCGAGGGTCAACAGAATCCCCTTGTCCGACGGCTCGCCGGCGTAGGGTCGGATGCGTTCCAGGTCTTCCGACCAACGAGCCCGGAGGTCCTCGATCTCCGCCTTAAGATCGAAGTCCTCGGCCACCTCCATCCTGGTCTCGACCTCGTGAATCGCCTCGGAGAGGCTACGAAAACCGAAGATCGCCGTGTTTCCTTTCAGGGTATGCAAAACGCGCGCGAGCGTCTTCAGATCGTCATCCAGGTTTACCGAGGCTTTCGCCTCGGTAAAGAGCCGTTCAGTGTCGTAGCAGAACGCTTCGAAGACCGCTCGCCCTTCGAATAGCCGCATCAAGATGTTCGGCAGCTCCTGGGCCTGCCGCCGGGCCATCGCCGCTTCACGTTCCGCGGTCACATCCTCGATGGTGACGAGGTAGCCGGGCGACTCCGAGACCTCTTCAGAGGTCCGATGGATGCGGGAGTAGGCAACGTTCAGGTACCGGCCCCCGCGTTCGAGGGCACTGGGCATCTGTTCCAGCGCAAGCTCGTGAGGCAGCCAATCGGCTACCAGCTGCCCGTAGGCCATCTCGGTTTTGACCTGTTCGTTGGACGACTCGAAGAGCATCATCCAGTAGGGCTTGTCGGTATGAACGGAACCGAACCACTCTGTGACCTTGGCCGACCAACCGGGTTGGATGACGCCCGCCTCGTTCACCATGAACAACGCCCCGGACGTGTTGTCGAGGACGAGCTGCATGGCCTCGCGCTGCTCGCGGATGACCGCGGAACTCCGTTGCAGCTCTTGCCCTGGGACTCATTCTGCTCGAGGCGGGCTTCATCTTCCGACCCATGGTCGAGAGCATTGTGAACCAGGTGCAAGAGCTGCAACGGAGTTCCGCGGTCATCCGCGAGCAGCGCGAGGCCATGCAGCTCGTCCTCGACAACACGTCCGGGGCGTTGTTCATGGTGAACGAGGCGGGCGTCATCCAACCCGGTTGGTCGGC
>JBCCQY010000100.1:0-33932 GCA_039208735.1 Myxococcota bacterium
GAGCACCCGGCAGTGCAGCCACTGCCTGGCGCGCGGCCCGAAGCTCGCGCTGCACCAGCGCACCTTCACCTGCGGCACCTGTGGCTACACCGCCGACCGCGACACCAACGCGGCGGTCAACTTGGCGCGCTATGCCAGGTCCGCACTGTCGTCGCCCGGAAGCCCCGGGAGACCCTAAATGCCCGGGGAGGGGTCACCGCGCTGGCCCCGTCGTCCGATGGCGACGGGGTGGAACGGACCTCGACGAACCGGGAAGGGCCCGTTTGGAGGCCCGAGTCCCCGAGGAGGGGAGCGTGCGACGAAACTGTCCACGCGCTTTAGACTGCGCGGCGGAGGAAGATGCCCCGCTCGCGGGGTGTCCAACGTTTCGAAATCCTCCGCAGGAGAGACGACGATGATGTGGACGGTTGCCTTCGCCTGGCTCACGGGGGCCGCATTCGGCCAGACGGCCGATGAAATCGTGGAACGCGCCCGGGCGGCGAACCAGGTGGACCGCTCGATCCAAAGCGTCACGATGACGATCGTGTCGAAGAGCGGCAGCAAACGAATCCGGGATCTCGAACTGAAGTCCCGGCGCGACGCCAAGACCACCGCCTCCTACATCGAGGTGAAGGCGCCAGCCGATGTGGCAGGCACCAAGCTTCTTTCCTTGGAATCACCGAATGGGAAGGAGGAGCAAATCATGAAGCTCCCTTCGATTTCGGGCGTGCGTCGCATCAGCGGATCCAACAAGAAGGGCACCTTCCTAGGCAGCGACTTCACCTACGAGGATCTCGGCATCCGCGACCTGGCCGACGGCACGCACACCCTCGCAGAGGACGAAGCCGAAACCTGGGTGATCGAGACCAAGCCCAACAACTCTGCGCAGTACGGCAAGATTCGCGCCCACATCACGAAATCCGACCTGGTGGCCCGCAAGATCGAGCTGTTCAACAAGGACGGCGAGATGGTCAAGGTGCTCGAAGTCACCGAAACCACGACTCAAGGCGACGTCACATTGCCCCAGAAGACGGTGATGCGCAGCGTCAAGAAAGGCCGCCACACGGTGTTGGCCGTCACCGAGCAGCGCATCGAAGTCTCCGACAGCGAGCTGCCGGCGCGGGTCTTCACCGCCGAGTACCTCGAGCGCTAGGTCATCGTAATGATGACCTTGCCCCGAATGCGGCCCGTCTCGCCATAGCGATGGGCCTCGGGCAGGTCTTCGAGGGGAAACGTGCGGTCGATGTTCACCGTCAGGTCACCTTCGGCCGCCCACAGGGCGAGTTCCGCCAGCGGATCGGGAGCGATGCGACGCACCACGGTCGCCGCATCAATGCCCCGCAGGCGCCCTCGCACTATGAAGGAGCCGAGCCTTACGCCGGTGGCAAGCAACCCGCCGAAGGGCCCGTATCGATCGGCCAGCACCTTGACGTCACTGTTGATGGAGGCCACGCGCCCCCCTCGCTCTACCGCCGAAAGCGCACGATCGCGATGGGGCCCTCCCAACGACTCGAGCACAAGGTCGTAGGTACGGGTCCACCACTCCTCGTTGCGGTAGTCGATCACCTCGTCTGCACCCAGGCCCTTCAGAACGTCGTGGTTCCGCTTTGAGGCCGTGGTGGTGACATGCGCGCCGAAGCGCTTGGCGATCTGAATCGCCAGGTGGCCCACCCCGCCGGCCCCCGCTTGCACGAACACCCGTGCTCCCTGTCGCGAGGAGAGCCACGGCAACAGGCATTGGTAGGCCGTCAATCCAGCCAGGGGCAACGCGGCGGCGGCAGCGACATCGAGCGCAGGCGGACGCTTGACGACGTTTTGCGCGGCCACCACGACTTGCTCGGCATAGCTGCCGGGCCCATAGACCGCCGCGTTTCCCAGCACGGCATCGCCGACCGCGCACGACGACACCTTGGGCCCCACCTCGACCACCGTGCCCGCAAAGTCAAAGCCCAAGATGGCGGGCAAGCGAAGCCAAATGAGTCCGCGCTGGTGGCCGCTACGGATCTTCCAATCCACCGGATTGATGGCCGCGGCCTCGATGGCCACTCGCACTTCGTCATCTCGGCGGAGCACCGGTTCCGGACGTTCCATCAGCCGCAGCTGGTCGGGCGAACCGTAAGCCTCCAGAACCATCGCACGCATCCATCCTCCCGGCCCTGACAACTCGTGACGCTGCTCGACCGCGTCGGCACCGACAAAGCTCTAGTCTGTCCCGTCGGCGGAAATGAGGCGACGTTCATCGTCCACCTTTGTCTGGGGCTTCTGCACCGCACCGTGTGATGTTGCCGAGATCCGGCTGCGTGCTTAAGCTTCGGACCCTGTTCATAGGACCCCTTCCATGCTTCCTTCAGACGAATATCTCTCGAAAGAAGAACTCCAGACGCTCAAGCAAGCGCTGGAAGAGCAGCTCGAGACCCTTATTTCGCAGTCGCGCGAAGCGGTGACCACGCTCACCGAGGTGCGCGACAACGATGCCGACCCGATTGACTTGGCGGTCACAGAGTCGAACCGGGATTTCACGCTTCGCATGGCAGACCGTGAACGCCGTCTGTTGGGCAAGATCCGGTACGCCCTCGAGCGCATCCAGAACGGCGAATATGGCGCCTGCGAGTCTTGTGGCGAACCGATCACCTTTGGCCGGCTCATGGCCCGCCCCGTGGCCACGCTTTGCATCGATTGCAAGACCGAAGCCGAGCAGGTCGAACGGCGCCGGCGCGTTTTCTAGTCAGGTCGGGACGCGTTCCCCACGCACCGAATGGGCAAACCCGCGGGTAATGCGGACGGACACGATCTGTCCCACCAAGTCGGGAGCCCCCGGAAAGTTCACCATCACGTGTTGGCTGGTACGACCGCAGACCACGCCTTCGTCGTGCTTGCTTGGTCCCTCGACCAGCACATCATCGACCACGACGCCCTCAAGCGAACGATGGAACGCCTGCGAAAGCTCGCGCTGCCGAGCTTGATAGGCGGTCAGTCGCGCGGAAGCGACTTCGGGCGGCACGGGGTCGCGGGATTCGAGCTTCAAGGCGGGCGTTCCCGGACGCGGGCTGTACTTGAAGCTAAAGGCGCCAACAAAGCCGACCTCGTCGAGCAGGGACATCGTCTCGGCGAAGTCTTCGTCGGTCTCGCCCGGAAAGCCCACGATGACATCGGTTGTAAGTACGGTATCAGGGCGGGCTTCACGGAGTGCGGCGACCGTGTGCAGGTACCGTTCCCGGGTGTAGAAGCGCTTCATGCGCCGCAGCACCCGATTGGAACCTGACTGGACGGGCAAATGCAAATGGGCCGCGACCGCGGGCAAGTCGCGGTGCGCTTGAATGACATCTTCCCCCATGTCGCGGGGGTGGCTCGTCGTGTACCGGATTCGCGTGACCCCAGGAACGTCGGCCACCCGGTAGAGCAGCTCGGCAAACGTGATTTCGCCGGGCGCTTTCAGTCCGTACGAGTTCACATTCTGCCCGATGAGCACGATCTCTTGCACTCCTCGGTCGACCAACGCTCGGACCTCATCGAGGATTTCAAGGTGAGGCCGAGACACTTCGACGCCGCGGGTGGCCGGCACAATGCAGAATGTGCACTTGTTGTCGCAGCCCTTTTGGATGGTCACGAACGACGAGACGCCGCTCACACGTGGATCGACATCCGCGACAAAGGGGTAGTGTTCGAGGTCGAGGAACTCGGTGTCGAGGACACGACGCCCTTCCCGGGCCGCCGCCACGAGCTGCCGGATCTGGGGTACCCCATCTGGGCCAAACACCAAGTCCACATCGGGGTAGCGTTCGAACAACTCGGAGCCGCGCTCCTGCGACACACATCCGGCGATGCCAATGAGCAATGGCGCGTCGCTCTTGCCGCGTGACTTCTTCATCCGCCGGTATTCGCCGAGAGCCGAGTGCATCTTGTCGACCGCTTTTTCACGGATGGAGCACGTGTTGAGCAGCACCAGATCGGCAGCACCCGGATCATCGGTGGGTTCGTAGCCGTCGACGGCGAGCTGGGCGGCCATCTTGCCCGAGTCGTAGACATTCATCTGACAGCCAAAGGTGTGGATGAACACCTGGCGCTTGTCGGGGGTCTTCATGGGGTTGGGCCTATCCAGCCGGTCCAGCGTGTGCATTGGGCAATACTTCGGTGCGAGCAGATGCCGAAACGGTCAACGCGCCTTAGTGGGCGACCCATGGCCCTGCTTGTGCGATCCGACCGCCCGCCATTGCCGGTGCCCGCAAGGCTGTTGGTCGGTCGAGCGTCCACAGCCACGCTGCAACTCGAGGCATCGCATGTCTCGGGTGAGCACGCGACGATTTGGTGGAACGACGATGCGTGGCAAGTCCGAGATCTGGCATCGCGCAACGGCACCTTCGTCAATGGGGAACGACTGCCACGAGGCCATACCCGCGAACTCGAGGAGGGCGACCGGATTGGCTTTGGACGTGCTGAACCCGCGTTTTGCTTGGCGGACGCCTCGCCGCCGGGTGCGGTGGCCATCGCCGACGACGGGACCATCCGAGCCGCGACGGCCGACATGGTGGTGCTCCCCAACGACGCCACCCCCCAAGCCTTCGTGTTCGCGGATGAAGTGGATGGATGGTGGCTCGAGGTCGGCGACCAACGTACGCGAATCGGAGATGGCCACACGGCGGTGATCGAAGGCCGATCGTGGCGAATCCTCGTCCCCGAACGGGTGGAGGCAACCGGTCACGTCGACCCTGTGTTGCCGCTGTCCACCATTGGGCTCACCTTCGCGGTCTCACGCGACGAGGAACACGTTCAAATCACCGTCGAAGGACCGGGGCAACCACGTTTCCTCGAACCCCGGGAGCACGGCTACGTGCTGCTCCTATTGGCTCGCCAACGACTCGCCGACGCCGCACTGCCCGAACCCGAGCAAGGCTGGGTGGAACGCGATGAACTGCTGCGGTGGCTCCAGCTCGACGCGAACGCGCTGAATGTCGCCATCTACCGCGCCCGGGGGCAACTCGCGCAGATGGGGGTGGACGGTGCGGCGGGCATCGTCGAGGTTCGCCGCCGGCAGCGACGCATCGGACTCCCGCCCGGCCGCCTAACGCTCGACTAAGCGACATCCCGTTCGAAGGCGAGGGACCCGACGAGCACGGTGGATCCGAGTCCTACGAAGCCCAACGCCGACGCGACCAACAGCGTGGCCAGTCCTTCCGCCAACGCCCACGTGATGAGCAGACCCGCGAATAAAGTGGCGAAGAACACCACGAACCACACCCCTTGTTGGGCGAGCCGCACATCTCGAGCTTGCGACGAAATCAGCACGCACAGCGCGGCCACGAACGCCGCCCACACCGGACCCGCCACCGCAAACGACCACCACCACGCAGCCGAAACCGGCAGCCACACCGCATGCGGGGCCGTCACTGCGAACTGTGTCGTCAATAGGGCGGTCAGTCCATCAATGCCGAGGTGCAGAACCAGCGCAATCCCCAACGCCCCCATCACCTTGCCCAGGAGCAACTCCACGCGTCGGATGGGCGCAAGCAGCAAAAACGTCAATGCCCCCACCTGCCGGTCATGCAGGATCGAGTGGCCTGCGAGAACACTGGTGAGACCCAGAAACTGGGTGAACGAGAGGAAGAAGAACAGCGTGAGCGTCGAACCCGCCAGCGAATCGAGCCACTCGGGGATGCGCGTGGGATCATCGACGAAGATCGTCATCACTTCGCCCACTTCAGGGTCCATCAGCGTGCCGATAGCCGCCAGTGCGGTCAGCACGAGTACCGCGATCACCCCGTGCAAGGTCGCCATCACCCCCAAAAGGGCGGGCTGGCGGAGTTGCTCCAACCACTCTCGCCGCGCCACGTGCAACACCCGCATCACGACGCTTCCTCAACGGGATCGGCGGCTGCCTCGAAGAGGTCATGCAAGCGGGATGGCGTGGGCACTCGCCCTTCGCCAAGCACCTCGACCCCGCGCAATCGTCGGTGCACCGCCAACACCCGATCGCAGATCTGCTCGGCTGCGTGTAGATCGTGGGTGACCAACATCACGGCCACACCCTGGTCCGCCTGACCTCGCACCGCCTCGTGGATGCGACGCGTCGACAACGGATCGAGATGGCTGGTTGGCTCGTCGAGAAGCAAGAGGCGAGGCCGCAAGAGCAAGGCACGGACGAGCGACACCTTTTGCCGCATGCCGCTCGAATAGGTGGCCGCCTGCCGATCGAGGACCTCGGCCAACCCAAGCCCGCCCGCAAGCTCCTCGATGCGAGCGTCGATGACCGTACGACGTTCCCCGTACAGACCCGCGAAGAACCGAAGGTTCTCCCGACCAGTAAGCAGCGGATAAAGCCCTGGCTCAGCGGTGATGAGGCCGACCGCACCCGACTGCTGGGTCGCGATGACGTGGGCCGGTTCGCCCGCCACCCGAACCTCACCGGCACTTGGCCGCAGCAGGCCCGCGAGCAAGAGAAGCAAGGTCGACTTCCCCCCACCATTGGGCCCGATCAAGCCAACGATCTCGCCAGGCCGTAGGTGCAGGTCGACATCTTCGATCACCGTTCGCGTCGCGAAACGTCGCGTGACCCCTCGGGCAACCGCAACCGCCTCCGTCACTGGCTCTCCAGGGCGGCGACATGGGCGTCGAGTTCCCGTAGCTCCACGGTGAAGGGTTCCTGGACCGGCGGGAACCGAAAGCCCGTCTTCGGGTCAAGGTCGAACGCGGCCACCCGAAAGCTGATCGCAAACCGCTCCCGCTTCCATTGAGCGCGACAGAAGAGCTTCACGAACTTGTGGATGTCGGCCGCGAACCGGCTGGGCACGCCGTGGTAGCGCCCGGTCATCGAGGGCCACAGGGTGCGGAACATCTCGATGGGCGACTGGCCGCGCTGCACGAAGTGGTAGATGAGCTGATCGAGAACGAAGAACGGCATCAGGTCGGCTTCGTCGGTCTGTCCCCGTTCGGGGGGCCGAAGCTCCGCGGTGGCGGGGATGCCGACGACGGCTTGCAACGCTTCGAGGCCGTGAAAGTTCATCGCCCAACGAAGCCAAAGTTCGACCAGCGATTTAGGCACATCGGCAATCGGTGACAGCCCGCCGCTCGTATCGCCATCCATCGTGGCGTAGCCCACTGCAGCCTCGCTTTTGTTCGAGGTGGACAACAGCAAAAAGCCATTCAGGTTGGCGACCATCCAGATGAGGGACCCCCGCAGGCGCGCCTGCACGTTTTGCAGCGCGATGTCATGGCTGGGCTCCGACCAGGACAGCGCGGTGCCGGTGAGATCTTGAGCCAACCGCACATGGGTGTCGACAGCATCTTGGATGGCCGTTCGAAGGTAGGTCGCACCGATTTGAGCCGCGAGCCCTTGCGCAGCGTTCTCGGTCGCCGAGCCGGAGTGGTCGGTCGCAAGGTAGGCACACACCAGTCGCTCGCGGATGTGATCGCGCAGCGCCTCTCCTTGCAGGTGGGGCTGTTCGTAGCGCAGCGACTGTGCCGCAAGCAAAGCCACCATCGCGGAGTCGCGACCTCCCGAAAGGGCCACCGTGAACCCCTGGATGCCACACTTCCGGCGGTACTCGCGAAGGCCCATGGACAACGCCAGTTCCAGTTCCAGATGCGGAATGTCGGACGCCTGGGGGGCCCTCGCAATGAGTCCTTGTTCCGCGAGCCAATCGAGGCTCGGATCGACGGGGTCGGGCGTGGTTCGATCCAGCCAATAGAGCCCCACCGCGGGAGGCGGGGCGGGAGTCGTGAAGGCGCCGGGGATGCTCACGAGCTGCGGGAGGGCCCCGTAGTCCCCACGCTGAAGGTTCTCGACCTGTTGCCGCCAGCTCCCTTCTTCCATGCGAAGGCGTTCAAGCGCCGCCAGGTCGACCACCTCGTCGATGATCTCCATGTCCTCTGCAAAGAGGAAGCGGCGGCCCTCCTTGAGGGTTCGCCCGTCAAACGCGATGAACGTGCTGCCATCGAAGATGAGGCGGGTGGCGTCACACCCCAAAAGCGAGGTGTACACGTAGACGACATAGTCCTCGCGGGACACCTGTTGCACGAGTTCCCGACGCCGGCGGTGCTTCCCTAGTACAAACCAGCTCGCCGACGGGTTGAACACGATGTGGGCACCCGCCAACGCGTACAAGGTGCCTGGCCGACTGCCCTTCCAACCGTCTTCGCAGACCTCGATCCCGAATTTGCCAATGCCCTCGGCCGTAAACAACAGGGTGCCGATAGGAATCGCTCGGCCATCCGGCAGATCGATGGTCTCGACAAGGCCTCGAGGCCAACCCGAAAACCAGCGATTTTCATATTGAACATCGCCCGTAGCCAAGTTCTCCTTGGGCACCAGGCCCACGATCTGCCCGTTCGCAACGACCGCAACCACGTTGTAGAGCACGTCTCGGTGGCGTACCGGAAGCCCAAGCATCACGACGATGCCTTGCGTGTCCGACTTTACCGCCTCGAGCAGCGCCCAGCTTCGCTCCAGCGTGTCGCGCATCATCAGCCGATCGCCGAGGGAGTACCCCGGGATGCACATTTCTGGCGTGACGAGGAGCCGTGCTCCACGAGCCTTCGCCTCGGTGATGGCGCGACGGATCCGCGCCGCGTTACCCTCCCAATCACCTACGGTCTGATTGAGGGAGGCGGCCGCCACGTGGGCGGCGAGGGGTGCTCCGCGCATCGGTTCTCCCGCGATACCCGTAGCTCGTATCGCCCTCCAACCCCAGCCGGTGCGGGTCTGTGCTGGCTCTGGGAGTGAGGAATGGGGGAGCTGTGAGTCTGCGCGAGTTGGTCGTCCTCGGAACGGCCAGTCAGGTGCCCACGCGGCACCGCAACCACAATGGCTATCTGCTGCTTTGGGATGGACGAGGCATCTTGTTCGACCCCGGCGAAGGCACGCAGCGCCAGATGACCATTGCCTCGGTTTCGACGTCGATGATCACCCGAATCTGCGTCACCCACTTCCACGGCGACCACTGTCTCGGGCTCGCCGGCATCATCCAGCGCATCAGCCTTGATGGGGTGCGTCACCAGGTGCCCATCCACTACCCGGCATCCGGTCAAGTCTACTTCGACAGGCTACGGCGAGCCTCGATTTTCAAGGATGAGTCCGACATTGCTCCAAGCCCTCTGTCGACGCCGGGCGAGCAGCATCAAGACGACGTGTTGATCCTCACGAGCCGCCCTTTGCGCCACACCGTGGAGTCGTGGGGCTACCGAATCGAGGAGCCCCCCAGCCGACGCATCCTGCCTGACAAGCTGCGCGAACGGGGCATTCAAGGCCCCCGCATTGGTGAACTCGTGCGGGAGGGGCAGCTCGAGACGCCAGACGGCATCGTGCGCCTCGAAGAGGTCAGTGTGCCCAAGCGCGGCCAGGCCGTCGCATTCGTCATGGACACCGCCCCGTGTCCCGCGGCCGAAGAGCTGGCACAGGGCGTGGACTTGCTGATCTGCGAGTCGACGTATCTCCGGGACCATCACCGCGAGGCCCATGAACGCGGCCACATGACGGCGTTCGATGCCGCGACCATCGCGAAGCGTGCCGGGGCTCGCAAGCTCGTGCTCAGCCACTTCTCCCGCCGTTACCCACGGGTGGAGGCGTTCGTTGCCGAGGCCGAACCGGTCTTCGCCGACGTCGTCGCCGCGCGGGACGGGCTACGCGTTCCCGTTCCGGCTCGCCTCAAGTAGTTCAGCTACCCGAAGCCGTCGTGGTCTGACCCGTGTCGCCTGCGGTGTCCGTGTCCGTGTCCGCATCGGTGTCGGCGTCCGTGTCTGCATCGGTATCGGCGTCCGTGTCCGCATCAGAGTCGGCGTCCGTATCCGCGTCGGAGTCCGCGTCCGTATCCGCGTCGGAGTCGGCGTCCGCGTCGGCGTCGGTATCGGCATCGCCCGTACCGGGGTTGCCATCATCGCTTCCATCACCGGAACAGGCCACCGACCCAAAGGCCAGTGCGAAGAAAAGCGCATAGAACTTCATGATCGGTGCTCCTCCCGCCAGTGACGGCTCGCGGATGGAGCATCGGTCCGAGGAGGGCGATGCCTAAGCGAAAAGGAGTGCCATCAGCAACCTTCGATGGTCAACGTGTTGCCGTTGGACCCGTTCGCACCCGAGCTGGACCCTCCAGGCCCCTGCGCTCCAAGTGAAAACTGCGGATTGCCCTGGGGCACGCTGATGGCGCTGGTCGGGCTCGCACACCAAATGCCGATGACCGGGCCACCGCCGCCGCCGCCGCCGTGGCCTCCGTTGCCCCCGTCTCCGCCAACGCCACCGGACCCACCGGCCCCCGACGGGGAGCCAAACACCGCGCCCTGGTCGCCGGTTCCGCCATTGCCTCCGTCTCCGCCGAGGCCTCCGGTACCGCCGGTACCTCCCGTGCCCCCACGGCCGCCGACGCCGGTACGCATTTCACCGCCGCGGATGGTCACGGTGCTGGTGCCGGTGAGCACGAGCGAAACACTGGCTCCACCACCGTCGCCCGCGGTGCCTGCGGTGCCTCGAGCCCCCCCTTCACCACCGCCACCACCGGACCCGCCGTACATGTCACAAGCCGCTCCTGAACCCGCTCCGGCCCCGCCGCCGCCGCCGCCGCCGCCGCTGCCATTGGTACCGTTCGTTCCATTCGCGCCGTCGGCTGCGACGTAGCCGGTCACATCGTTCCAGGTGCCAAGGCCTACGCCTCCGACCCCGTTGGATCCATCGCCCCCGGCGACTCCGTTTTGCCCGTCCGTGGCGTCAGCACCGCTGCCCATGCCACCGTCACCGCCCAGGCCTCCCCCCGCGAGGCTCCCTTGCAGCCCATCGTCACCATCCAGGCCCGCGATGCCACTCATGCCGCCATCTCCGCCGTCGCCACCTCCGCTACACGTGGCGCCGCCCGGTCCCGGCACCGGGATGCTCTGACCTACGCCATTGCAGTTTCCACAGGTGCCCCCGCCGAAGACACAGCCGTCAATGCCCTCCCCACCATCGGAACCGGTGCACCCGTCGGCCCCGTTGACGCCATCGTCACCGCTCGCCCCATTGCCGGATTCGAGGACCGTATCGACGAGGAACAAGTTCGTGGTGTCGTCAACCCACAAGGCCACTGCGGCCGCACCGGGGAACGACGCATCACCCCCACGCAGCCAAATCTGATGGAACTCGGTAGCCACTGACCAATTCTGGATGAACTGGCCCCGCGAAGCGACTTCGACCACCGAGGGCTGGATCGTCCGTTCCCACGCGTTCGACGTGTCGTAGCCGCCCGCAATCGAAATGCCCTCGATGAAGCGGTCTGACGTCGTGCTGAACGTGTAGTTGCCCTCGGCCAACAACACCCAGCCACGGCCCTGGAAATCGGCCGTATCGAGGCCCGCCTGCAAGGTGCGAAGGGGGGACCCCTCGGTCAGGCCGGAGTTTCCGTCGTTGCCCACCACGGGGTCCACGAAGACCGAATCGGCACGATCGCCATCGATGCCATCGCAGTTCTCATCGGCATAGTCGGGGCCCGGCAAATCGATCGCATCGGGGCTGATGAGCGGGTCGGTGTCGTCGCAGTCGCCCGTGTTGACGGTGCTGCAGTTGGGGTTGCTCGAACCGGTGCACGGATTGCCGTTGGTGCAGTAGCAGTCGCCATCGGAGTCATACTCGGGACCACCGTTGTCGACGATGCCGTCGCAATCGTTGTCGACCCCATCGTACGGATCTTCGAACGCGCCCGTGTAGACGTCATCGTTGTTGTCGAGACAGTCATCGACGGGGAGTTGACCGGTGTAGTTGACGCAGGCCTCGTCGATGTGAAGGTCCTGATCGACATCTTTGTCGTCGATGACGTTGTTGCAATCATTGTCACGCGCGTCGCCACAGATTTCGGGAGCCCCCGGGTACACCGTGGGATCGTTGTCATCACAATCGAGTGCCGCGGGCGACTGGTCGTTGTCTTCATCGACAATGTTGGGGTCGCTCACCACGATTGGGACAACATCTCGGCCCTCATTGCCGTCTTCGTCCACCACGATGAGCCTGATGTCGTAGGTCGCGGTGGCTACCGCGGCCGGCGCGTCGAACGACTCGACGGTCACCCCTTCCGGGGTCGCGCTGGACCCGATGGTCTGGAGGACATTGTCGCCCTCGGCGACCACCTCCCACCGGACGGACAGGGTCTCGGGAGACTGTTGCCCATCGCTCACCGTGCCCACCAGAGTCACGGGCTCTGCCGGATCGATGCGCTGGAGGTTTTCGGGCTGCGAGATGACGGCGCGAGGAATCGGATCGGGCGGAATGATCTCGATGCCGATGCTGTCTTCCGCCCGACTGCCGACCGCGTCGATCACCGAAAGCGTGACCACGTGGGTGCCGACCGTCAGGTTGGTGGACAACCGAGTGATGCCGTCAACGTCGACCATGGCGGAGTCGAGGTCGGCGAGTTCGCCATCGACACTGCTCCGCCAAAACACGCCGGCAATGTCTTGCAAGCCGTTGGGATCGACCACAACCCCTACCAGCTCGACAGCCTGCGTGGACGTCGCGGTCGAACCATCGGCCGGTGCCTGAATCGCCGCGCTGGGAGCAAGATTGCTCGGGTCAAAGCCGGGAAGTTCAGCGGGTGGACACCCCACGGCCAACAACGCAAGGGCCGAGATTGCCAGAGTGCGCATCACGCGGACCTCCCCATATTCCGAATGGGCCGTAGTTTAACCGAGCTTTTGTCAAGCCGCGTGACCCAAGGCGGAAATCTGGGGTGACAGTCGAGGAACCGAATCTCACTGTGCGGATTCGGATTCCCCGATGCCGAACCTACGCCTCGGGCTTCGCCGCAGCGAGGTTCACGGTAAGCACAACCTTGTCCTGGACGAGGTCGTCGGGGCGTCCGGGGTAGACGACGCCGAAGTCCTTGCGGTCGAGCGCGAACTCGGTCTCGGCCGAGACCTTGTTGTCTTCCATGGCGACCTTGGCGGGGAACGTGACCTTCTTGGTCTGGCCGTGGATGGTGAACTCACCCACGATCGTGTGGGTCATGCCGTCGATGTCGGAGCCCGCCTTCACCGTGGTGGACGTGAACTTCGAGGTGGGGAACTTCGTCACATCGAAGAAGTCTTCGTTCTTGAGGTGGCCGGTAAGGCGATCGTCATCGGAGACGAGCGAAGCCATGTCGACCTCGAACGCCACGCCGCTCACCGCGCCTTCATCCACGTACACCTGGCCGGTGAACTTGGGGAAGTCGATGGGGTGGGTCGCGGTGATCTTGGCACCAAGGGCCTTGATCGTCGAAGTCTCTGCATCGACCGCCCAAGCCACACCCTTCGGCGTCGCCACCGCCGCCTTCGCGGCTTCGGGTTGCTCGGCCTTCGCGGCCGCCTCGGGCTTCACATCTTCGACCTTGGCTTCAACCTTGTCCTTGGACACGTCCTCGACGCAGGCGAACAGGGTCATGAGAGTGACGAGCATGGGATCTCCAGTGTCAGGTTCGGATGACAGCATGCTGCTGCCTTCGTCGCGCAGGTGCGTAACGTCTTTCGCACCTGAGCTGGAACCAAGGAGGCGCCCTACTCGGCCCACGAATGCGCGGTAGGCAGCGTTGTGTGGAAATGCGGTGCCTGTTTGGTGTCGAAGTACAACGGCGGCCCCGACCCCACCGCAACCCCCCACCTTTTCGGGGCTTCGAGGGCCGTGGACACGTCGACGTGAGTCTGCAGCACCCCCGCGTCAGGCCAGGACGCAGGGTCGACCAACGCGGCATCGCTCGCCCAGGTTCCAACCTCCCGTCCGTCCACCCACACGACAAGCCGAATCGGACCTGCCTCGGCCGTCCGTCGGAGCGAAAGAACCGCCGCCCGTTCGGTAAGCCTTGGCGTGGCTTCCAAGGTCCAGCCTGGTGCCAACGACCACGCGACGTCGGGGTCGGGATCCTCTCCAAAGACACGGTCCCGGCGAATCCACAGGCCGGGATGAGGATCATGAGGCACCCCGGGGACATCTTGGTAATCCCGAAGCTGAACGTAGGTCTTGGACCATGCAGGATGGTCCATGAGCTGGGTGCGCTTGGACCACCACCAGTCGGGACCATGCAGATGAATCAGGTCCGGGCGACGTCGTTCGAACACATAGGGATGGAGGAACGAAGGACCTTCACGCTTGCGACGAGCCACCTCGGGCTCCACCAGTCCAACCAGATCCAGGACTCGCAGATCGGGCGCAAACCACAAGTACCCGCCGATGTCCATGTCGGCGACGGTGAGGGAGCCTCGCCATCCCAAGCGACGCTGGACGTCCCGAATGTGCGCCACACGACGTTCCATCATCGCGGTGGTGACATCGAAGTTCGCGGTGGCGTGATCTCGAGCGAGATTGAGGCCGGGAATGACCGCCAGTCCCGTGAGACCGGCCGCCAACCAGGTGGCCTCAACGCCCCAGCGAGACCCGCCCCTCTGGGCCTGCCACGCATCCGCCAGATCCACAATGCCCACCGCCAACACCACGCTGGCCAAGGGGGCCGCATAGGAGGCGAAACGAAATCCTCCCATCCAGTCTCCGTTGGCGGCGAGCCAAAACCCAAGACCCGTGGCCACGAGACCCGCCATCGACCCCCGTGCGACCGATGCCGGATGACGCGACGCAAAGAACGGCAGCATCGCAATGGCGAGCCCAACCACGAGAAGCTGCAAGGTGGGCCAGAACTCCGGCGGCTCAGGGAGGCTCGGCCACCAGGCAGCGCGCGCCAAACGGTGCGGGCCAGGCCAGGCCATGACCAGGAAAACCAGCCCACTGCCCACACTGACCCCGCGGACACGTCGCCACCCCATCACGCCGAGCGCGTACAACGGCAGCAAAAAACCATGCCAACTGCGAGAGGCATAAGCACACAGTTGGGTCCAGCCTCTCCCGTCTGGATTGAGCCACGCGTCGAGGGCCACCCGCTTGGCGTAATAGCTGTTGGGAAGTGGGCTCCCAAAATACGCGAACCGGGCCCCTTCGAGTACCAAGGAGGGCCCCAGCCACGCCCCCCAGAACAAGGTGATCCAGTCCCACCGGCGTTCGCGCGCCGCCCGCCAGGTCCCCATGGCTCCACCGACCATCGCATAGAGGAACCCCTCGGGTCGGGTCCATGTCACGAGCAGAAAGGCGAGGGCAGACCAGGGGTGGCCGCCGTCAGTCCCCTCGACGACCAGCCGATGCGCGGCCAAGGTGAGCCACCATGCAAACCACGCATTCTCGAGCCCGCTTGCCGTACCGATGGCAAACGGCCCCGATGCTGCGAGGAGCACCGCCGCAATGAGCGGTCCGGGGCCGCGGTGGTCAGGGAGGGCACGCCGCGCGAGATCCACCACGAGGGGGAGCTGCGCCACCGCACACAGGGCCGAAAAGGGTTTGGCGAAGGCAAACCCATCGAGCCCGGCCCCATGCGCAAGCGCCAAGACGGCAATCCAGCTGGGATGGGAGTACGCCTCCACCGGTTCTGCCCCCGGCCAGGCCACCAGACCGAAGCCTTCGGCGACGTTGCGGGCGTAGGCAAAGCCAATCGCGGCATCGTCGATGAACCACGTCGATCGCCACAGCGCATGAGCCAGCATGAGCAATGCGCACGCGACCACCGTGGCTTGGCGCAGGGTTCGCTCCGAGTCCATGTGACGACGTAGCGGACCAAAGCCTGGTCGTTAACTCGCATCTCGCAGCCAAGGCTCAAATCCCCGTTACGGCGCCTCATGGCCATCTTCGTGCTGGGGTCGCTCGTCGTGACGGCGGTTGCGCTGCACCAGGGGGTCCGGGTGCGATGGGCCCTGGCCATGGGCGTCGCCTTCGCCCTCGCGCACCCGCACATGGCAATGTCGACATCCGACGGCCTCGCGGCTCTTGGACTGGCCTTGGCCTGGCGGTTTCGGCAGACGCCCTGGATCGCCGGCCTGGGAGCAGCTCTGGCACTCGGAAGCGATCTACGGGTGGGTGTCGCAGCCCTTGGCGTGGGGCTTCGCTTCGGAGGGCAAGACCGATGGCGCTTCCTCGGCATCGCCGGTTTGGGCTTCGTGGGCGCGGATAGGCCCGCGGTCAAGGGACTGTGGCCTTGGACATGTGCGCCACGCCGCCTCGGCACCGCGTTGCCGCTGTCGTGGGCCGCTCTCGGGCTTACCGGCATGGCCGCTGCGGTCCGCCACCGTCCTCATGACGACACGGGAATGAGCGCGATCCTTACTCGAGTGGGCCCGCTCGTCGCGGGGCTCGGGCTCGGGTGGCTCGGCACCTACCATCCACCGCGACCACCGCTCTACAACCTACCATCCGCCATCGCCCTATGGTCGATCGGCGCAGGGCTTTTCGGCGCTTGGATCCACGGTGGTCGACGGACGACGCCCGACCAACGCGCCGCATTCGCGATCGGCATTGCACTGTTGGTTGGATCGGGGCTGCGGCTCCAGGATCTCGGTCCGGGACCGGTCTGTGGACAGATGCTGGCCATGCCCGCCGCGATCGGAGTCCTCGCCCTGTCCCTTGGTGCCCTCATGGAGCGCATGATCTGCGTCTTGTCGCCACGGTGGCTCGATCTGGTGCTTGTCGCGCACCTCATCTGGATGGCTGGGTTCATCAGGGCTTCGTAGGTGATGACCTGCGACAATTTGCCCAAGCCAACGGCGTTCGTCTTGTGTGATGACGTGTCCTTGGCCGAGAGGCCGTTGGAGGTCGAAGTGGTTCGTTTCGTATGGATGATCGCGTTCCTCGCCGCCTGTGACGCCACAGGCGAATCCTGTGTCGACGGTGAGCTGTCCTGCGACAGCACCGGCTTGATCCTGCAAGACTGCGTCGACGGACAGGCGGTCGAGCAGCAGAACTGTGAAACGGATGGGCTTGAGTGTCACGCCGACATGGGCACCCCGCACTGTGGCCCAGCCGGCATGGGCGATGGCATGGGTGACGGAATGGGCATGTGAGCTGACGACAGTCCCCCCGGCCGGGCATGGGGCACGGGAGCGCAGGGCGAGTTCTTTCCGATCGCCCCGCCACCTCTTTGGGCAACGTGCTACCTTGGCGGACGCTCGACCCAGGCCCGCCGGTGAGGACCTCATGAGACATCTTGTCGTCACGCTCGCTCTGATCTCGTTGACTGCATGCGACGACACTCCGCCCGCTTTCGAGGGCGACCAGATCGGACGCCGCGTTGACTCAGATGGAGACGGCCTTCCCGATGTCATCGAGTTGCAGGCGGAAGTCGAAACGTCGGCGTTCGATGCCGATTCGGACGATGACGGCCTCACCGACGGCGACGAAGTCAACGTCTATGGGACCAACCCGGTCTTCCCGGACACCGATTCCGATGGGTTGACGGACTTCGAAGAAATCTTCATCTACTTCACCGATCCCAACCTCATCGACACCGACAACGATGGGTTCTTCGACCTGGACGAACTGACGTCGTTTGGCACCGACCCCCGCTTGCGCGACACCGACGGCGACGGCCTCGACGACCGTGAAGAAGTCGACATCTTCAATACCGATCCGAACAACCGCGACACCGACGGCGACGGGCTGCTCGATGGGCAGGAGGCCGACCCGGGCCGCGGCACCGACCCGCTCGACATCGATACGGACGATGACGGGCTGTCGGACTTCGAAGAGGTTCGGATTCACGGCACCACCCCGACCGAGCCCGACACCGATCAGGATGGCATCACCGACGGTGATGAACTGCTGATCTACGACACCGAGCCCCTCGAGCCCGACACCGACCAGGACGGTCTGCGCGACGGTGAAGAACTGAAGCGCGGAACCAACCCACGCATCTCCGACACCGACGAGGACGGTCTCGTCGATGGTCAGGAAGTGGGCTTTGGTTCCGACCCGCTCATCCGCGACACCGATGGCGATGGCCTCACAGACCGCGAAGAGTTCTTTGCGGGCACCTCGCCCACGCGGGCCGATACCGATGGCGACGGCCTCGACGACCCCACAGAACTGTTCGATACGTTCACCGATCCCGCCCTTGACGACAGCGATGGCGACTCGCTTTCGGATGGCGAGGAATTGAACAAGACCAACACCGACCCGCTCGACCCCGACTCCGACAACGACGGACTGCTCGACGGGCCCGAAATCACCCAGTACCAGACCGACCCGCTCGACCCCGATGGCGACAACGATCGCCTCACCGACGGTGAAGAGGTGCTGATCTACTTGTCGGACCCCGGCCTGCGCGACACGGATGGCGACGGCATCGACGATGGGGACGAGGTCGAAAACTTCGATACGCAGCCCTCGCTCGCCGATACCGATGGCGACAACCTGGACGACGGCGAAGAGCTCTTCAACACCAACACCAACCCCCTCGATCCCGACATGGATGACGACGGGGCGGATGATGGGCAGGAAATCGCTGCGGGCAGCGACCCCGAAGACCGCGACTCCGACAACGACTCGCTCACCGACGGTGACGAGATCAACACGTTCAACACGTCGCCGACCGACCCCGACACCGATGCGGGCGGCATGAACGACGGTGCAGAAGTCGGCTCGTCGCTCGATCCCAACGTGAGCGGCGACGACATCGCCTGCTCCTTCCCCACCAACGACCGAGCGCCCAACGACGGCACCTCGGGCGACGAGATTGCACCGGTGTGGCTGGGCATCGAAGTGGTCGGCATTACGAACGGTGGGTCGTTCGAGGACTACCGTTTCCTCACCAATGACCGCTCGGCCCGCATCATCTTCTCCGTGAAGTCAGCCGCCTTCGGGTCCCTCTGCACGGTCGAATTCGACATCGATGATGCCACGACAGCCGACGAAGTTTGGGTAGGGAGTGGCGGCAACGTGCTCTTCAATACCTACGAACTCGACCTCGCGAACGGCGTGAGCACCTGCGCGCCGATCGACGGTGCGTTCGCCGGTGGCTTCACGAATCTGCACGACCTGCTTGCGTCCGTGAATTGGGGCATTGGCTTCGGGCCGCTGGTAACCAATGCCGACGCGCTCGAGAGCCGGGTCGACAACAACCTCATCGAGTTCGACCACCCCGTGGCCGACTACGATCTCGATGTCGAACCGTATGTGATGGGCTTCTACCTTTCGCTGGATCGCGAAAGTGCCATCGAGCAGGGCTGGGCCATTTCGTACGAGAGCGTTTGCGAAGAAGTCACCGTCAATGCAGGCGACCTCACGCCGCTGCCCGCCTCTACCATTGCCCTGCCCCAGAGCTACCTGCAGGCGCAGTCGTTCACCGACCTCTCGTTCCAGTTGGTCGTGAACTCGCTCTAAGGAAGAAGGGCAGGCCGTCGCCGACGCTGGACGCTTCGTCGGCTGACGTTCTTCAAGGAAGAAAAAAGGCGGAGACTGCATGCAGCAGTCCCCGCCGCCTCACCAGCCGAAGCTGGCGGCTAGACGAATCAGCGCTCGACGCGCTCGCGAAGCGTCTTGCCCGGCTTGAAGTACGCGTAGTTCTTCGCCGGGATATCGATCTTGGCGCCCGTGGCGGGGTTGGTGCCCTTACGAGCGGCGCGACGGCGGGTGCCGAAGGTACCGAAACCGGGGATGACCACCTTACGACCGGCGTCAAGCTCGACCGCGATGATGCCCTCGCCCGACTCGGCCGAGAAGATGGCATTGATGACTTCGAGGCTCTTCGCCTTCGAAAGACCCGTCTTCGCGGCCAGCTTCGCGGCCATCTCACCCTTGTTCATGGAAAACCTCCGTCAATCGTGGGGTGAAGCGTGGAGAGCATAAGACGTGATTCTGAATGCGTCTCCCCCGACCTGCGATTTTCCTGCGATTGCCCGGCGGAAACAGCTCGAGCCGCACCACCAGCGCATCGTCATTCGATTGGTTGGAACGGCAAAACACGAGAGACCCCGTGCCTCGGGAGCTCCCAAGGGATCTCTCGTCTCGACGCAGATCCATCCGATCCAGAAGTGGATCGGATGGCGCATCGGTCGACCGACGACCTGGTTAGCTGGCGCCATGACGCGAAGAAAGTCCGACGATGCGCACCAGGGGCGCCTCTTCGTCATTGCTTTGCCCATTGGGCATCCTGATGACCTCTCGCCGCATGCACGCGAGATCCTAGGCCAGGTGTCTCGCATTGCGTGCGAAGATACCCGAGTCACACGCCGAGTCCTACAAAGACAAGGGATTCCCATCCCCTCGCTGGTCAGCTACCACGACCACAACGAGCAACAGCGGGTTCCCGGTCTCGTGGCGGCCCTGCAAGGCGGCGATGACGTGGCCCTCGTCAGCGACGCAGGAACCCCTCTCATCGCGGACCCTGGCTACCGGCTCGTGGTGGCTGCGATTGCCGCGGGCATCGAGGTAAGGTCGATCCCCGGCCCCTGCGCAGCCATCGCGGCCCTTGCGGTATCAGGCCTTCCCTCGGACCGGTTCTTGGTCCTCGGCTTCCTGCCTCGGGACGGGGGCGGTCGCCGAGCCGTCCTCACCGAGCACGCGAGCACCGCGGCGAGCCTGGTGCTCTACGCGGCCCCCCATCGCTTCCTAGCCTTGCTGGAAGACCTGTCGAATGTGCTTGGCCCACAGCGGCGCATCGCCGTCGCCAACGATCTGACCAAGACCTACGAACGCTGGTGGCGAGGTTCGGTGGCCACGGTCGCCCAGCAACTTGCCGACCACGAACTCAAGGGAGAGCTGACGGTCGTGGTCGAAGGCGCTTCAAGGCGATCGTCCAATGCGGAGCTGGACTCGACGACCGACCAACTCATTGCGGAGTTGGTTGCGACGGGGCTTTCTGCCGGATCCGTTCGCGATGTGGTGGCCAAGGTGTTCGACCTCCCCCGCCGCGACGTCTACCAGCGGGTACTTCATCACCAGCACCGCCTCGAAGAGGAGTGAGCCATGGTTCCGCCCGTCTACGATGAAGCCGAGCTTCCCGACCGACTGCGCCAGCTCGTGGCCAGTGAAATCGATCGGATCGTCGAAGACCTGGCGGTCCGCCAAGAGCTGCTGCTCGATGCCTGGAGCCGACACCGGGATCGGGGCCCCTTCATCGACACCATGTTCAGCCGCTGGACGACGATCGGCATGACGGACCTCGCGCTGATCGACAGCGAAGCTTTGACAGCGTGCGAAGCGTTCTACCGGGAACTCGACGACTTTCGGATGTACTGCCGCTACACGCAGGACATGCCCACGACCATGGCCGAGCGGTTCGATCTCGCGCTGCGAACGCTTGATGCCTACGGAAGGCTGGCCATCGAGCAACTCGGCGGCGTCCCGGAGAAGCCCTTCGTGGTGATCGACGACGCGATCACACCGGTCGAGCCCCCACAGCTCGAAGTCCTCGACGTCGCCGAGGAGTGATCCGCGCCCTCCCGGCGGTCGAAATCACAGGGATTCATCGATTGTTCGACCGGGGTGCCGCCTTTTGCTACAGTGATCTACTGTCAACCAAGGGGTCTACAATGGCCGATTACCTCGCTCTTATGGCGGCTCATCTCAAAGAGACCGTCCACCGCAACGATCATCAAGCGCAAGCCGGCGCCACCCTCATGCAGGTGCGTGCGCACCTCGAGCCTCGGGCCTGGGACCAGTGGGTCACGGAGCAGGTGGGCTTGCCCGTTGAACAGGCGCACCATCTGATCGATGCGGCGGAGCGAGCGGGGGCCTCCCTCGATACCCTGCGGCCGCCCGAACTCTAAGGCATCGCCTGCGCTTCAACGCCCAACGGGCCCGGCCACAAGCCGGGTCCGTCGTCGTTTAGAGTTCGTCCGCGCCCACGTCAGGCCGGCTGTCGCGCTTCTCACCGTCAATGTCGATGTCGACGATGTCGAGGTACGTTTCCAGGCCTTCGTTGATCACCCCGACAGCGCCTGGAGAGGTGTGGAAGTCCCGCATCGCCGGGTAGAACCACGTCGATGGGTCGACGTCCTCGACGTTGCCATCCACCATGATCACCGCATCTGCAATGCGGCGTAGGCTGTGACTGAGAAGGTTATTGGCCACGATTCCGCTCGTGCGCTCACCGATGTACTCGATGCCACTCGTCGGCACGACCACCGAGTAGGTCGAGTTGTGGAGCACGGTCGAGTTGCACGCGTCGTTGAGCAGGATCCCTGCGCGAACGAAGTTGTTGGCCGTCATCGCTTCATCGAACGCCCCGACAATATTGTTCGTGACGGTCACACCCGAGGCTTGGACCGCCTCCTCGCCACACTCGACGTTGCCATCTTCGTAGTCGCGGATTTCGACCGCAGGCGTATCGCCCACCTGGATGCCAAACCGGGTGTCGACGATGTTGTTCCGGGTGATCAGCACATCGCGCGATCCGGTACTCACGCGAACGTTGGGCAGGCCATTGACGCCACTGACGCACCAGAACCCTTCCGACCGGTTGTCGCGAATGATGACGTTTCGAATCGCATCTGCGCTGATGGCACCGGTGTCGCAAATCGCCGCCGTGTTGTCCCGTCCCGTGTCGGACAACAAGAAGTCGTTGCAGCTGATCTCGCTGTCGTCAACGCCTGGGAACGTGCCATCATCGGCGATCGACGCCCCGTTGAGGGTCATCGCATTGCGTCCTGGATCGCGGAACTGCACGTCGTGGATGCGCAGCCCCGTCAACGCGGTTTCGGCCGGCGGCTGGACGAACACGAGATCCCGGCCTGACCTCGTGAGGGTGAGGTGGCCGATCGTGACATCGGACGACCCTACGACCAGCAGGTCGCCAGCGGCGTAGTTCATGTCGAGGGTCACATCGCTCGCGATCCCCGAGGCCGACACGATGGTGAGCGGTCGGTCGATCTGCAAGGGAGCCTTGAGGGTGTAGACGCCCTTGGCCAGCTCGAGCACATCGCCGCCGTCTGCGGCCGAGATGGCCGCGGCCAGATCATCCGACGGGCCCACCGCGGTGCCCGGCGCAGTCTGTAGCGGCACACACAGGCCTGTGACCGGCACATCGGTGTCGGTATCGGCGTCCGTGTCCGCATCGGTGTCGGCATCGGCGTCGGCGTCGGCATCGGCATCGGCGTCGGTGTCGCGCGGCACAATGTCGTCGTCGTTCTTGTCGTCGCCCGTGCAACCCACGACCGCCATCGC
This sequence comes from Myxococcota bacterium, assembly GCA_039208735.1. GTDB lineage: Bacteria > Myxococcota_A > UBA796 > UBA796 > DRPG01. The sequence continues at coordinate 22,937 of JBCCQY010000100.1, forward strand.
ACTCATGGTCACCCACCACCCGATCCAACGTGACATGTCTTCCTCCATCGACAGAGCCACCGGCCCAGCAGTCTACCGGGTGACGCCTGCGAACGTCGAAGACATTACGACGGCTGGACAAGCCCGCAGGAGGTTCGCATGAGGAACGCGCTGATGGCCATGGTTGTGTTCGGCACGGCCTGCTCCACCCCCGTTGCAACGACCAGTGAGGTCGAAGCCGCGTCGTCCGCCCGAGTTGGCAAAGCGGCTCCGGACTTTACATTGACCGATCTGTCCGGCAAGACCCACAAGTTGTCCGACTACAAGGGCAAGACGATCGTGCTCGAGTGGTTCAACCCCGGTTGTCCCTACGTGAAGTACGCCCACGGAGAGGGTCCGCTCGCGGACCAGGCCCAACGCACGATGGACGACAACACCGTGTGGATCGCGGTCAACAGCGGAGCCCCGGGCAAGCAGGGCCACGGGACGGCCCTGAATCAGCAAGCCAAGGCCGACTGGAAGCTTGACCATCCCATCCTCGTCGACGAGTCAGGAACCGTCGGCAAGTCGTACGGGGCCATCACCACGCCGCACATGTACGTGATCGACCCGAGCTTCACCCTTCGCTACCAGGGCGCGATCGACAACGCCCCCATGGGCCGGGCCAACGGCGAACCCGTCAACTACGTCGATGCGGCGCTGACGGATCTTCGTGCCGGGAAGACGGTGAAGACGCCGAACACCAAGGCCTACGGCTGCAGCGTCAAGTACGGCTCCTAAGTTTAGGCGTCTGCCTTCGCCGTGCGAATCGCCTCCCACTCTCGCGCATAGAGAACAAGGTTGTCGGTCACGAGGCGAAGGTTCCGCTCGTTGATCTCATCGTCCTCATCTCGATCGATCTGGTCCATGTGCAACGCGATGGGCCACAGTCGTTCGATGAGGCCATCGAGCAGATCTTCGTCGCGGGTTTGGCGATCTTGGCCGGCGAAAGCCTCGCGGTATTCGCCGAAAATCGCGTTGGCGGCATTGGCCAGCGCCCCGACGCGCTCGCTCGTTTGCGAGGTTTGGTGCGCCTCGACGATGGTCTGCACTTCCGCCTTGTAGGCGTGCACCCGCTCGGTCACAACCTTGAAGTTTCGGTCGTTGGGCTCGGACTGAAACCCTGCCGCCTGCAACCGGGCCATTCCCGCCGCGATGCCTTCAAGTTCGGAAACGATGCGCAGCAAGCGGCCGGGGTCGCGAGAAAGCCGCGACTTTCCGGCAAACCCATTCTGGTAGAGCCCGAATTGGGTGTTTGCGAGGTTGGCGTACCGAGTGCCCTGCTCGGCCTGCTCACCCGCGGTACGGGCCTCTCGGATGCGGCCTTCCTCGGTTCGGCAGAGGCCTAACGTCTCGTCGATCCGCTGAAGATCGGCTTCGAGGCCCAAAGCCGCCGACTCTTCGTGAAGGGCCGCGATGCGGGCACGTTGTGCCTCGAGACTCTTGCGAATGTCGGCAAGCAATCCGAGATCACGCGTGTTCCGGTTACGCCCTGCGAACGAGCGTCGGTAGCGCGCCATGTTCATTTCGGCCCACTGCCGCAACCGGTGCGCCTGAAGCGCCCCCGGAACCGCACGAGCCGTCAAGATGGCCTCATGCTCCTTGCGAAACAGCTCGTTGCTCTCGTCCCACCGCGCCTGGAGGTCGGGCTTACCGGCCACCTGGGGGGCCACCGAGGCCAGCTGTTCGATCATCCGCTCCATGACATCGGGGTCGCGCGACACTCTGGCGCGTCCCGCGAATTGAGTGCGGTATTGGCTTTGCAGACGATCGAGCATCGTCGCGGCGTCAACATCTTCAGCCATGGCCGACGGGTAACCCGGGGATCATCCGCCGAGGACCAGGTCTCCGTCTTCGCATTCGCCACTCGGCGCGAGCAGGACCCGTTGGTGCTCGGCATCGGTGAGCCCGGTGTCGAACTGCCATGTAATGCCTAGGCCACCTTGGACGTGGCCCCGACCAGCCACGACAATGAGCGCACTCTCGCCATCCCAACCCGCCAAGGCCAGCTCGGCGATTCGGTAATCGCGCCAGGCCATGGCTTCGGCGAATTTACGCACCTCGGCGGGGTCGCCCGACCCATGCGCGTGGTGGGCAGCCACGCTGGCCAGGCGCTCTTCGTAGACGTCGGGCACCTCTACATCCGCTTCGGGTGGCTTCGGCCCAAGCTTCGGACCGGCCGCCACGTAGCGCACACCGCGGACGCCCAAGAGGGCCTTGTAGGGTTTAAAGGCGTAGCCCCACGTCTCGGCCCAATTGGCGAGGCGTCGGACTTTTCGAGCCCGAATGCGACCTTTCGTGAGCTGGTCGAGCACATCTTGATGATCCGCAGACACCGCTTCGAGGGCCACCGTCACGGGACCACGCTGGGCCGCCGCCTCGACAAGGGTAGCCGCACGATCGAGATCTTCCACTCGCCCGTGCCGCTCCCCAAGCACCATCACCGCACCAGGCTCGACGGTTAGTGCGTCCATCTCAACGGGCTCACAGCCCCACCCAACCGAAATCCACCACGATACCAGCATGGGAGAGCCCTTAACAATTCGGGGCTCCTCCGGAGGCTGGATGAGCGTGGAGTTGCCCGCCTGGGCGGACGAGCTTCGCAACCGATACCTGGCTGGCGAAGCCAGCATGTTCATGTTGCACGGCAACGTGCGCGACCTCGTGGCCTGGCGCGAGGAGGGCAAGGTCGAATGGGTCGATCTGCGGACGTTCCTTGAGCGATTCCTCGCCCGAACCCGTGACGTGATTGCGTACTACAACGTGAGCCAGGGCCTCCAATTCAGTGAGGCGTCCCATCGCCATTTGTTTCGCAGCATCGTGGATGCAAGGCGACAGGCGCGGGGAGAGGAGCGGCTGACCCGGCTGCCCACCGCGGCGACCGACACGATTCCTGTGATCGAGGACCTCGTCTCAGATCCGGCTCACAGCTCGGCCGTCATCGTCGATTACTTCGAAATGATCGCGCCCAACGCCGACGTCGCGTTTATGGTCCACGAAGACAAGGCCAACCTGGTGTCGTTGCAGCGTTGGTCCTCCGACCCGGCGTTCATGCAGACCGACAACTTGGTCATCTTGGTCTGCGAACACCTGTCTGACGTGTCGCGACGCATCACTTCGAGCACCCAACTCGCGACGATCCACCTCACCTTCCCTGAGGTAGAAGTCCGCACCGAGTTCATTGCGGATCAAGATTTGTCCGAGGTGCAGCTTGAGATGGAGCCGGAAGTCCTCGCGAAGATGACCGCCGGCCTTTCGTTGGTGCAAATCCGCAACATCCTTCGTGCCGCCGCCCTCACCAAAGAACCGATCACCTTTGGCGAGGTCTCGCTTCGGAAGAAGGCGATCATCGAACAAGAGTGCCACGGGCTCGTCGAGTTCATCCCGCCTCGCCACGACTTTTCGCACGTCGGCGGGATGGAACGAATCAAGCGCGATCTCAACAAAATCGCGGACGCAGTGAAGGCGGGCAACCGTACACGCGTGCCCATGGGCATGATCTTCGTGGGTCCGATGGGCACCGGGAAGACGTTCGTGGCCGAGTCGTTCGCGACGGAGTCCGGACTCACCTGCCTCAAACTCAAGAACTTCCGCGACAAGTGGGTAGGCTCGACCGAGGCCAACCTCGAGAAGGTGCTCGATCTGGTGGAAGCGCTCGGGTACGTGCTGCTCGTGCTCGATGAGGCAGATCGCGGACTTTCGGCCGATCAAGGCTCCGACGGCGGCGTGAATTCACGGGTGATTGCCCGCCTCAAGGAGTTCATGTCCGACACGTCGCACCGAGGCCGGGTCGTCATGCTGATGATGACCAACCGTCCCGACAAGCTCGACACCGATCTCAAGCGACCGGGTCGCTTCGACATGAAGATCCCGTTCTTCTTCCCCGAAACCGGTGACGAACGACAGCTGATTTTCGAAGCCCTGTTGCGGAAGAACAAGCTGAAGATTGCGGATGGCATCGATTACGAGGTGGCCATCGAAGAAACGGAAGGGTTCTCGGGGGCCGAGATCGAAGCGGTGCTGCTGGCTGCGGCTTCAAACGCAGGCGACGACGAAACGGACGTGATTCAGCAGAAGCACCTCGATCAGGCCGCCCGCGACATCATTCCCAGCCGCGACACCCGCATGCTCGAGTACATGGAGATGCTCGCGGTGTTCGAGTGCTCGGCCAAGCGCATGCTCCCCGACCGCTTCCAGGAGCTGTCGACCGAGGATGTGCAGTCCAACCTCGACGAGCTTCGGGGTCAGCTTGGCCGTCGCGCGATGTAGGGCTACCGACTGCCCTGGACGAGCAGGTACCCCGCAGCCGCGATGCGCACCGTGGGGTCATCGTCCAGGAGTAGCGCCTGCACGACCGGGGTGACGTCAAGCCCCAGGGCGGCCGCGCTCTCCACGGCTTGCCGACGCACTCCGGGGTCGGCATCGGTGAGCGCTTCGGTCACGATGGGCGTCGCAAGCGCACCCCGTTTGTCATCGACGAGCGGCTGGGGGCGCCAAGGCAAGGCCATGGCCCCAGGAACCACGTGTCGAACGACCAGCGTGCGCAGCTCAGGGTCGTCGGACGCCATCGCTTTGCGAAGCCTCGCGGCCCGGGTATCCCCTCGATCCACACCAATGATCTCGACATACGACGTGACGATCTCGGGCCCTTTGGCAGCCGCTGCATCGAGCAGGCGCGAGGCGGGTTCGGTGGGCACATGTTGCAGCAGGTCGATCGCCTCAAGACGCGCCTCGATCTCTCCGTTTCGAAGCACGACTTCGAAGGCCTGGGCGGCTTCGTCATCTCCCGCCAGGAGGCGCGCCGCCGCGATGGCGAGCTGCAATTCGGGTTCCGCTTGTCGCTGCGCCTCGGCCAAGGCGACAGCGAGGGCTGCATCGCCCCGATCGCCCAGCGCCAGCATGAGTTCGAGGTTCCAGTCCAACAGCCCACTGCGCAAAGCGGCTTCCACCACCTCGCGAGCCTGCGCATCGCCACTCGCCCAAGCCCCCAACGCCAAGGGCAACCGACGCCACGGTTGGGGCTCTGTCGCGTAATCCGAAAGCGCTACGGCAAAGGAAGGATCAGGCGCAAGCAGTGCCGCGAGGCACCGGACCCAGGGGTCGATGTCGTCGCGAGCGGCCATGGCCTGACGACGCGCGGTCGCGGCGGCATCTGCACGTCGGCCCAACGCCACCACTTCCGCCCGCTGCACCCAGGCCGACGGATCATCTGGCCGACCTTCGGCGCCCGCCCGCACGAGCCATTCCACAGCCCGCGCCCTAAGCCCCGGTCGCTCGTGGTCGGCAAACGCCTCCAGGATTTCGCGCGGCTCGCCAGAGGCCGCAACCTTCGACTCGTCCACCGCATCGACCGGAGCGGCTTCCGGCGCGACGGTCTTGGCGCAGCCCATCAAGAGGACCGCAACGAGGCCCGCGCGGCTCAATAGCGTTCGAGGTGAGCGCGAGCGGAAGGCAACTGCGCGTGTTCTCGGGCCAGCGTCTTGAACTCGCGTTTTGCCGCCCCTTTCTCACCCCGGGCTTCGAGCAGGACGGCCTCGGCCCACTGCTCTTGGGTCTGCGCAGCCAACGCCTGCTGTGCCTCGAGCCAACTGTCGATCACCTGCTGACGTAGCTCGGGGGTCTTGGCCTCGCGCAGGAGGTCTTCGAGCATGAGCGCCGCTTCATCGAGTGAGCCGAGCTTGATTTTCTCGTTAGCGTCACGGGCCTTCTGCTGGCGCTTCACCATCTCTTCCGGAGGCTGCCAGCCCATGGCTTCGATGACCACGGGATCATCGTTGAACTTCTGCTTAAGTCGGAACTCACCCTTGCGGCGGGTTGCAGCTGACTTCGATTTTGTCCAGCCAAGGTACTTTTTGCGCAGCTCAACGCTTCGGGCCTTGAGTTCCTCGCGACGCGTAAAGTCCTCGCGCAACGTCTCGAGCACCAACGCTTCCCCGGCCGCATACGCGAACTTGCCCACCCCCGGACGCCCCGGATCGACGTTGAGCACGCGCCAGAAGGCCTGCAGGGCCTGCTTGTGATCGCGCTCCTTCATCTTCTCACGGCCTTCCTTGAACAAGGCCGGAATGGACACCTTCTGCAAATTGGGCGGTAGATCGAGGCGCCAACGTGGTGGCGTGGCCTCGAAGTCCGCCTCCGTGGACGGGTTCATGTAGGCGTAGACCATGAAGCTCCCGACGAGCACCACCGTCATGAACATGAGGAACACGGTGCTGCCCGCAAACAGCAGAGCGGCCACTCGCCCAAAGTTTACGCCGCCCCCGCTTTCGGCCGGACGTCGACTGCCCACCGCGGTGGGGCGCACGTTCGACAGCCCAACCGGCGCGTCGGCCCAGTCCCTCGGCAGCCGCGACGATGGCGCAGCAGACATGGAGGGCATGGGCGGCGGACTGGCGGCCATCGTGGATTGGTCGGACCGAATGAATCGCATTTCGGTGTTGCCGATACGAATCACGTCGTTGTCGGCCAGCGTGCATTCACGAACCCGCACGCCATTGACGAAGATACCGTTGGCACTTCCCATGTCGCGGAGCATGTAGTCATTGCCCTGCTGCGACAGCTGGCAGTGGTGGCGGGAAGCCGCGGGATCTGGAATCACCACATCGCGATCTTCGCTGCGTCCGATCGAAAGTCCGCGGCTCGTCACGGGGTACGAAGACCCAGCCATTCCGGTTCCGACGACCACTTCGAGACGAGCGCCCGCGTTGGCCCCCGCACCGTCCCCTCCCGGTCGCGCTCGCTCCTGCCCGCGAATCCGAAATTGCAGGACGAACGGGTCGATCACGATCTCGTCGTTGTCGGAAACGGGTTGGGATTGGACACGGTAGCCGTTGTAGTAGGTGCCGTTGCCACTACCGAGATCTTCGACGGTGACTTCGCCGCGGCTCACGTAGACCTGCGCGTGCCGACGGGACACACCCACGTCCGAGAGCACCACCTCGTTGTCCTCGGCGCGCCCAATCCGCGTGGCACCCTCGTGGAGGCGCACGATGCGGTCTGCTTGGCCCGGCTGCTTGATGACCAGCTCGACGGACTCGATCACGTGTGCCTCACCCCAATCTTCCTACGAGAACGGCCAGAACCATCGTCGGCGACGCGTGTCGCCATCTGCGCGTTGTGTATCTCGCTCGGGTTCCGTGGACTCTAGATCGTCTTCCCATTTGAGTTCGAAGGTGTGCTGGGCAATCGTGATCACGTCGCCGACCTTGAGCGCCTTGTGACCTGTCACCCGCTTGCCATTGACGAACACGCCGTTTCGGGAGCCGGCATCTTGCAGCCACAACGACCCGTTGTCATAGAGGAGTCGAGCGTGGTAGCGCGAGACCCCGTCGTCGGGCAGAACGACCCGATTTTCGTCGGCCCGTCCAATGCCCAGACCCCCTTCGGGCACCCGTACCGCCTGGCCTACAAGCGCACCAGACGTACAAACGAGTACCGGGACGTCCGCCATCGAGCTGCCTCCGGTGGCCATCCTATCTTCCGTGCGTCGAGGGGTCAGCTTGGGGATCCGGCACGAACCCCGTCCACGCCTCAAAGGCGAGCGCCGCCTGCCACCACAACATCCCCATGCCATCGACCACGTGGCAACCTGCGGCCCGAGCTCGAGTCGAGGATGGAGGCTCGGGGCTTCGGTAATCGAGATCGCACCACACCGCGCCCGACGCACACCGTGAGGGGTCAAGCTCATCAAGGGACCCGGGCCGGCCCGCGGTGGCCACGACAACCAAGTCCGCATCCGCCAGCGAGTCCGACGACCAGGCCGCAGGCTCGATCGTCGCATCGGCAAAGCGGGGTCGCAATTCCTCAACCAGCGTGTGGGCTCGGGAGGGCGTGCGATTGACAAGCCGCAGTTCTCGAACCCCTGCTCCCAGCACCGCACCGGCAATCGCTCGGCCCGCTCCCCCGGTGCCCACGATCACGGTCTTCCGACCCGCGATGGCCATTCCTCGATGACGAAGATCCGCGAGCCATCCGGGCGCATCCGTGTTCCGGCCCACCAGACGGTCGCCCTCCCAAACCAGCGTGTTCACCGCACCGAGGGCCCGGGCCGTCGGGCCCAATCCATCGAGCTGGGCGATGATGTGCGTCTTGTGGGGCACGGTGACGTTGGCCCCCGCGAGCCCGAGGGTCCTAACCGCGTCGATGAGCCCCTCGCCGGGCGCCGGAACGTCAAACGTCACGTACACTGCATCGATCCCAAAGTGCTGGAACCAAGCGTTGTGGAGCTGCGGAGAGTGACTGGCCTTCACCGGGTGCCCCAGCAAGCCGTAGACCGCGGTACTTCCACGAATCACAACCGGTCCCGGGCCGCCTGAGCATCTTGGGCGATCTGAGCCTTCAGCGCATCGAGGTCGGCGAAGGCCTTTTCGCCACGCAGGAAGTCGACGAACTCGATCGTGAGGACTTCCCCGTAAAGGTCGCCGGAAAAGTCCAGCAGGTGAACCTCGAGCACGACGTGATGAGGGCCGTCCACCGTAGGGCGCGTTCCAAGGTTCGCAACCGCAGGATGGCGCTGGCCTCGATGCTGCGCCCACGTGGCATATACGCCTTGGGCGGGAAGCAATCCTTCCACCTCACGCACGTTCGCCGTGGGAAACCCAAGCGTGCGTCCGCGTTGGTCGCCAGCGATGACCGTCCCCCTGACCGCGTGCAGCCGCCCGAGGCACGCCGCAGCTGGCACCACATGCCCTTCAACGAGGGCCCGGCGGATTCGCGAGGAGCTGATCGGCGCTCCGTCGAGTTCGATGGCACCTTGGTGTTCGAGAGGAACAGAAAGACAAGCTTGCAGCGTCTCGATCGACCCTTGGCGAGACTTCCCAAATCGAAAGTCATGCCCCAGGGCCAACCCACGCACCCCGATGCGCTGCAGCAAGATTTGCTCGGCAAACTGCTCGGCACTGAACGCCGCTAACGCCTTGGTGAACGGCTCGACGATCACGAGGTCTACGCCCGTCATCTCCAACGACTCGAGGCGCTGGGCCAGCGACTGGATGCGGGGTGCGGCCTTTTCGGGACGCAACACCTGCTGGGGCGCAGGATCGAAGGTCAACACCCCCGAAGGTGCCCCCAGCCGTTCGGCCATCGCTTGGGTGCGCTCAATAAGGGCGCGGTGCCCTAAGTGCACGCCGTCGAAGTTGCCGATGGTGACCACGGCCCCTGGCGGATGCGACAGGGTCTCGCTTCCGTGGATCACTCGCACGCCGACCTCCACCCGATTCGCGGGAGGCTGTAACCGCCTACGGCGTGCCGAACGCGAACGTGGGAAGCTCGAAGGTACCGCTGTCGTCGATCTGCCGCGGCGGCGGCGGAGGCAGCACGATGTTCGCCATTGCGCTCCGGGCGCAATCGTCAACCGCACGATCGCCCGAAGAACGGCTGATCAGAACCTCTTTGGTGTTGCCCTTGGGATCGACACGCGCTTCGACGAGCGCCGGGTCTTCGGCGGTGACCCCTTCCTTGTCCACACAGGCTCGGAACGCCGGCATCACCACCGTCCGAACCTCTTGAACGTACGCCACAGCCTCATTGCGCCCGATGGACAACCCTTCTCCGTCGTCGGATTCCGCGGGGGTTTCCAGCACCGCACGGGGTCCGGCACGGACCGCCGGCGGCGGCGGGGCCACGGTTCCCGTCTTCGAACAGGCGAGCCACAACCACGCCATCATCCGGCCACCGCCAAGAAAATCGCAAAGCCTAGGGCGATGACGCCACCGCCAAACACCACGACCGCCAATCCCAAGAAGAACCAGACCGCCATCGGCCACCCGCTCGCTTCGTCCGAAGGCGTCAAGCGAGGGGTTTCACCGGTCATGATCGTCTTGGCCCGTGGGTCGACCTTGCGCGGCCGCGAGGCCAAGGGAACAGGCCGCGAATCCACTCGAGGGGCCGCCGTCGGCCCCAGTTCCGGCAGAGGCGGCGGGGCTAATTCTGGTGGAAGTGTAGGCTCTTTCGATAATCTCGGGATGGGCTCACTCGGGTACAGCGTCGACGCGGCGGAACGCCGGACCTCTCCCGAAGGGGGCTTCGGACGGTCGGGAACGTGTTCGTAGAGCACCGAATCCGAAAAGTCGTGGTCCTCTTCGACGTCCCGCTCCGGGATCCGGGAAATGGCCCCTTCAGCCCACTCGGACAACCACGGGTCCTGGACTTGCGAACGAATGTTTCGAGCCTCACGTTCCACTTCGCGTGCCGTTGGCCGCTGGTCGGGCTCCCACGCCACCATCGCCTTGGCCAGCTCGATGGCGGCGGCCGGCGCACGCTCACTCGCTCGTTCTTCGAGCTTCGCAATCCTTCGATCGTGTTGCTTGCGCCGCAGTTCCCCGGCATCGACATGGTGGGCCGCGAGGAGTTCGAGAAACACACAGCCAAGCGAAAAGATGTCGCCAGCGGGGCTTTCGATGGCTTCGAGTCGTTCCGGGGCGACGTAGCCTGGCGAGCCGTAGGCGACGTCGATCGTCTGAGCTTCGCGTTGCTGAAAGTTCCCCCTCGCTCCACCAAAGTCGACGATCTTGACCTCTCCATGAGGCGTGACGAGGATGTTGCTCGGCTTCAGATCCCGATGGAGGATCTTTAGGGGTTCTCCCTCGGGGGTGGCCGCCGTCCACGCGACATGCAGCGCGCTCGCAACCTCGGCCACCACCTCAAGCGCAGGACCGACCGGAACCGCCTCGTCCATCAACCAAAACAGATCCGATCCCTGGACGTACTCCATCACGACCGCCCAGCGATTGTCGAGCATCACAAGCCCATCGACCTGCACGATGGCGCGGTGTCGCACCAGGCCGAGCATGCGTGCTTCATCCCGGAGCCGCTTCGCGAGGTCTTGATTGTCTTGGGTGTCGCGATTGAGAACCTTGATGGCGACCTGGCGAGAAAAGCCGCCGGATGCCGTCAGTTCGGCCCGATAGACCGTCCCAAAACCGCCGCGCCCGACGACATCGAGAATTCGATATTGACGGTAGCTCGCCGAGCTCATGAC
>JBCCQY010000101.1:0-33922 GCA_039208735.1 Myxococcota bacterium
GTCGACGCCAACAGCAAGCTGTCGATCAGCGGGTCCGTCGCGGATGCGGTAGGGCCGGGCGTCGCCGGCTACCTCATTCAGTTCTTCTCGGCGCCGTACGCCATCTTCATCGATGCCATGACCTACTTCGCCGCCGCCGGAATGTACGCGAGCATCCCCGACCACGAGCCCGCGCCGAATCCCCCGGCCCGTGACGCAGGGCTCCTCCGGCGCGTGGCCGAGGGCCTCTCCACCCTCTGGGGGCACCGCGACCTGCGTGCGATCATGCTCTGTGGCGCCACCCACAACATCTGCTCCACCGCCATTCGCGCGCTCTTCATCCTCTACATGAGCGACGAACTCGGCCTGGGCCCCGAAGCCGTCGGGCTGGTGTTTGCGTGCGGAGGCGTCGGTTCGATCGTGGGCGGATCGCTGGCGCCGTGGCTGCAGCGCCGCTTTGGCACCCGCACGGCCTTGGTGGGATCCCAGTCGCTGACCGGGTTTGCGCGAGGCCTCATCCCGGTCGCGGCCAGTTTTCCAGGGCTGGCGCTCCCCATTTTGTGCACCAGTTCAGGGCTGTTGGGCGTCGCGCGACCGGTCTTCAACGTCATCCAGCTGAGCCTGAGAGGGCGGGCGGTGCCCGACCACCTGCAGGGACGGGTCACCGCTTCGTTTGGCTTTCTGATGTGGGGATTCACCCCGCTTGGCGCCTTGGTGGGAGGCTACGCAGGAGCCACCTTCGGCATGCGACCCACGCTGATCGTAGCCGCGATCGGCGTGGTCCTCGCCACCGGGTGGTTGGCCTCGATCCGCGACGAATACCGTTTCAGTCCAGCGCCCGGGTCAGGTAATCGTGGGGAATCCGCAACATCTCCGGAATGACGGCCACGAAGTTGCGCCGCGGACCGGCGCGTTCGGGATTGCGGAACGACCACACGACCTCCCGGCGAGCGTTCAACTCAAAGGCGTGGCCTTGGTTGCTTTCGGTGATGAGCAAGTGCCCCGCATCCAGTTCCTGGACGGCTCCGAGGTAACGAGAACGTAACGGCGTCCCATCGATCTGGTCGATCCGCCACGCCTCTTCACCATCCTCCAATCCGAAGGCCCGAACGGCGCTTTGGTTCTCACCCAGACCAATGTTGTCGAAGACCATGAGGTGCCCGTCGCGTGTGATTTCGGGGTCGTGTTGTTCCCGGAACGGACCCTGCCACCACCACACCACCTCTGCCGTGTCAGGATCGAGAACGACGAGCCCCGAAGGCGTCCGCATCGACAGCAACAGGTGACCCGGCTGAAAGGCAGGGTGGGCGTCCGCCATCGCGTCATCGAGTACCCGCAGGCTGTTCGTGTGGAACACGTCGCCGTCGGGGTACCCCGCCAGAAACGCCTCTCCAGCACTCGACGCGAGTACCGCATCGAGCAAGCTGATCTGAACCTCAGGGCACCCTTCAGCATCGAGGCGAGTCACGAAGTCCTCGAGCAAAGGCCGATGGTTGACGTCCCACCGCATGCGCGCCTGACGGGAGAGCACCCAAACCCGTTCGTCGGGCAGCACCTCAAGATCGTGATGGGCTCCTCCGCCCCACGACCACACAACCTCAGAGTTCCAGTCAAGCCGGATCAGTCCCTGGCCCTCGATGATGGCCAGCACATCGCCGTTGGGTCGCAAGGCCGCGCGACGCCAATATTGATGGTCTGACCTCCGATCATCGACGATGCGTTCGGGCCATAGAGCCTCAAACGGCATGCCCCAACGATGCCGCTCCTCGCCTTCGAGGTCCATGAGGACCGCCACGGCCCCATGTCCCGAGGTGTAGAACGCCAGCCCGTCCCGTGCGTCCGCCTCGTTCACCAACACCCCATCGACGAGCTTGGGAACTTCAAGACCAGCGACGTACCCCAGGTTCGCCAGCGCCATCAGCTCGGCCGACACCGCATCGTTGGCCGCACCGTCCTCAAGGTACCACCACAGTCCTCGCGCGGGCGACTCGGGCGGCGGCCCGCCATCGACGATGGGTGCCGCCGCAGGGTCCGGAACAGGACACCGCTGCCTGACCTCATCCGGCTCCGGGCTCTCCACCGGCTCGCTCGAAGGTGGCGGCGCACACCCTCCCAGCGCGATGATCGTGAGCATGTGGCCCTCCCTGGCGGCGCACTCTATCGGACGCGACCCGAGGGCGTCACCGGCCGAGTGTCGGGCACGACGAGGTGCGGCGGGAGCGGCGGCAATCCAAGGTCGGGATGCGCCCACACGTCGTAGTACCGCCGATGGTGCTGCTTGATCTTGCCCAGGTGGACGTAAGGAACCGAGGTTCCCTCAAGCCACACCCGATCCTCGGGGTATAGCAGCCACGTCGTGTTGGGTTGTCGAACCGTGGTGACGATGAGTTCGGGATCGGGCCACGCCTCGGGCGGTCCCGTCAGGCCCAAAGGATGCGTCTCGATCACCCGGTGCAAAGGGCCTATGCCATAGGCGAAGGCACCCGCGTCCCGGATCGCGACCGTCGAACCGGGTGGCAATCGCTCAGCCAAGAACGCGGCCGCCTGAAGCGAGGCCCACGGTGCATCGACGCTGTGCTTGTGGTCGTCCTCGCGAACGGTGGACGGCAGCGGCGAAAGATGAAGGAGCCCAAGTCCGACGACGAGGCTCAGACCGGCGGGTACGGCTCCCCTTCCGGGGCTCGCCGCAACGCCGGCCATCGCACAAGCGGAAAACACCCCTGCGGGCAGGAGCAGACGGCTGGCGGGCATCCATAGTTCGACCTGAAACGCCACCCCCACCAGCCCGACCGCCACGAGGACCAGCCCGAGCCCCTCCATGCGCCGAGGAAGGACCAGGGCAGCCCCGAGCAGACTCCACCCTACCCATGGCCACAGGACCCCATCGCGTCCGACGTAGCGAAGGTTTTCAACGAAGGAGACGTCGGTGGTCTTGGCGAGTACCGGATGAGGAACCCAGGCGCCGTAGAACGCCAGGCGCCAGGCCTCCAGGACGACCAACGCCCCCACGAACCCGACGGCCACCTCCCGGCGGCGGTGGCGCAGGGCATCGAACGCCACGAACCACGCCCCCACCGCCATGCCCTCCGGCCGACAGAGGGCGAGGGCTACGCAGAGGACCGCGGTAAGCACCCGCCACGGGCCTTCCGCGGCAAATGTCGCCCATGCGGAAGCCACCAACAAGCACAACCACTGGGCAGTCTCAAGCCCGTTGGTGCACGCCACGACGACGTGGGGAGACAGCGCCAAGGTCGCCGGCGCAAGAAGCGTGGCGGGATGCCAGCGGCCGGCGAGGGTCGCCGCAAGTCCAGTGGCACACGGCAGCAACAGCAGCCCAAAGCCAAGGCCGGTCCAGGTCATAAACGGGTGCACCTCACCGGTCAGGACCAAGCCTAGGGCGAGCCACATCGTCCACAACGGGTTCGAAAACCCCTCTACGGACGGACCGTCGACGTTGAACACAAGCCCATGCCCGGCCACGAGGTGCGCTGCGTAGCGACCAGAAATCCACGCGTCATCGACGGCGGAGCCAAGGGTTGGCAGAGCCAGGGCGACAAACGCGAGCCCGCAAACGACCCCACCGGGCCCAAGCCATCGTAGAGCAGCGAAGGGCATGGGCCCCTGCTAGCTGGCGGGTAGTGTGGGAGTCCACCATGGTTCCTCTTGCGGTTGCGTTTGTCGCCTGTCAGCCGAGTCGTCCAAAGCCCGCCAACATTGTGGTTGTAGTGCTCGACACCGTTCGCGCAGACCACCTGTCGACCTATGGCTATGCCCGCGAGACCACCCCGAATCTGACGCGCTTCGTCGCCAACGCAACGCAGTACCCACGGGCCTTCAGCAGCGCCCCTTGGACCCTGCCTTCGCATGCTTCGCTGTTCACAGGACGCCCCCCCCTTTGAGCACGGAGCCCACCTGGGGCCCGACGGGCAAGCTCAAGCGTACGACGGCCGCTTTCCGACCTTGGCCGAAGAGCTGAAGGACGCCGGGTACCGAACCGGGGCGTTCGTCGCCAACATCGGTTTTCTGGCGCCTCGGTGGGGACTTTCGCGAGGGTTCGATCGCTACGAGGTGATCGAAAGCCGGGCCTCCGAGATCACAGAGCACGCCCTGGACTGGCTCAACGCCCCGTCCGACGCCCCCCAATTCCTCTTCTTGAACTACCTCGACGCCCACCGACCCTACCATACCGAGGTTCCAAGACCCGATGTCGTGGGCTATGCAGTTCCTGACACAATGGGCCCACTCGATGCATTAAAAGCCGAGGTTCTACCAGGCAAGCGCGACGCGCAACCGTCCCTCGTGTCGACGACGGAAGACCAATACGACACCGCACTGGCCAACCTCGATGCCGGACTGGGTCCGCTGCTCGATCGACTCGCCGCTGAATCCAACACGGTGGTGGTCATCACCTCGGACCATGGCGAGTTCTTGGGCGAGCACCGCTGGGCCGAGCACCCGCGGGACGTCTATGGGCCCGGCATCGCCGTGCCTTTGTTCATCCGGGAACCCAAGGTCGGTGGAGGCTCCGTCGACGACGTGACCTTTTCCCACGATCTGCCTGCGTTGATCCAAAGGGCCGCCGGTCTTCCCCAACCCTTTCCGCCGGGCCGTTGGCCGCTCGCAGAGCTGTATTACGACCACGCCCACTACCTGACGCGTCCCGATCTCGCGGCCCGCATGACCCGCGTACGTCGCGCCTGGATCGAATGGCCCGACAAACTCATCGTGAGCGAGCGCTCGGACAAGACGGACGTGGTGGAGCTGTACGACCTTGCAAACGATCCGGAAGAACGCCACAACCGAGCCTTGCTCGAGCCCAGGCGGGTGACCGAGCTGCGACGGAAGCTTCCGCCCCTCGTTCACGTGCAGCCTGCCTCGGTGGAGCTTTCACCGGAGGAACGCGCTCAACTCAAAGCCTTGGGGTACCTCGAGTAGGGCATGGCTCCGACGATGTCGATCTCACCGGGGCTCGAACGTCGATCAAGCAGGAGGTCCACAATGAATGGACAAGACCTATTTTGGCGGCTCGCCGATGAGCTGGCCGCCGAGGACTCGCGCATCGTCGAAGGCACCATCATGAACGGACGCTGCCTTCGGGTGAGCGGAGAGTTCCTCGCACTGCCCGATTTCAAAGGGTCCGGCATGGTGGTGAAGCTGCCCAAGCCCCGGGTGGCGCAACTCATCGAACAAGGCGTCGCGGAGCCGTTCGCGCCGAACGGGCGGGTGTTCAAGGAGTGGGCGGGGATTCCTGATGTCGACGAGGAGGTTTGGCGCGCCCTGTTGCTCGAAGGTGTCGCGTTCGTCGCCCCGTCAGGGTGAAGCGGGGGTCTTCGGCGCGGGGTCCAGGGTGACCGTGGTGGTGAGCGTCGTGGGACGCTCCCCATCCGCATCGAGGGTGAGCGAGGCCGACACGCCGACTTGGTTTTCGTCCCAATCCGCCTTCACGACCGCCTCGAGATTGGCATCCTCCATCCCTTCGACGAGCGCGCCCCCTGCGGCTTCGAGATCGGCCGGCGTCACTTCGGCCAGGGAAGCCAATGTGGTCCGCCCTCCCTCGGAGCCAAGCAACAGGGCGACCCCAGCCCCCAGAGCAAGCTTGATGAGGCGTGTCACGAGAACCCTCCCCGAAGGCTGATGGTGCACAACCTCCGCGAGTGCTCACTTCGGTTCGGCCGGTTCTGGAAGGGTTGTTCGAGAGTCGCGCCTTAACAAACACCCTTGCACGGCCACAGTCAGGCCGGCCGCCGACGTTGTGTACGCGTTCTCCGGTCCGGACATGGGGTTTGGACATCACGGCGCCGGCGGCCCGTCGATACTTTGCCGAAATCGCCACAACGCTCACTCCGCTGTCGACATCGAGGTCACGCCCTGACCGAAGTCAGGGAAACCTGGGTCGCCAACCGCTCCCGAAACCACCGGTGTCCGGGGTCCGCATTGAATCGCTCGTGCCAAAAGCTCGCCACCGAGTGGGCGGGGACTGGCAGGGGCAGCTCGCGCACTTCGATGGCTCCATCGACCGGCAAGGTACGCACCAGCGTGGTCGGCGCCGTGAGCACGAGATCGGTGTCCTCGATGAGCTTAGGTGCATTGACGAAATCGGGCAGGCGTAAGCCAATGCGGCGTTTCAGACCACGCTCGGCCAGCCGCACATCGACGATGCTGCGTCCATCGCCCTGGGGCGAAACCATGGCATGCGTTGCAGCCACGTAGGCCTCGAGCGTCCAGTCCTCCGCAGCGGGGCCGTCCCGGCCGACAAAACACGAAAAGGTGTCGCGCAACAGCGTCCGCGCGACGATGCCGGGCGGGGCTTCGACCTGTTCTCGAGCCAGAATGGCAAGATCGAGTTCGCCGGTCGTTAGTCCCTCGACGATTCCAGGCCCCGCAAATGGACGAATCGAGAGCCCGATCCCCGGCGCATCCCTCCGCAGCCGAGCCGCCAGCTTGGGCAACGCGGCGACGAGAAAGAGATCGGGCGCCGCGATGCGAAACGTGCGCTCTGCTGTGGAGGGGTCGAAGTGGACCGGTGCCAGCACCTGGGCCAGCGTGCGCAGCCCACTTTGGAGGGTCGGGGCCAGCGCTTCAGCCCGTGGCGTAAGGACCATGGCTCCGCCAGCGCGAACGAGCAGCGGGTCGTCAAACACCTGGCGCAAGCGCCGGAGGGTGTGGCTCATGGCCGATTGCGAGACCCCCACCCGTTTTGCCGCCCGTGTCACGCTGACCTCGTCGATGAGCGCATCCAAGGCGGTCAATAAGTTGAGATCGATGTCGCCTAGTTCATGAACGTCCTTCATGGTTACATGGTACTGAACCATCTGACTCATGGCGATCCGCAGCGTACGTCTCCTTCATCGAACGGAGGTCGAATCATGAAGTCGCTACTGCTTTTTGGGGCCACTGGGGGCACGGGTCGTGCCGTGCTGGATCAAGCACTCGCCGCCGGTCACCGCGTCACCGCGATGGTGCGGGACGCTGCGCGGCTGCCGCTACAGCACCCTCACCTCACCGTCTTGGAAGGCGATGGGACCGACGCCCAGCGTATCGCCGAGGTGTTGCCCGGGCACGACGTTGTGATCTCCACGGTTGGGGCTCCTCCCAGCTCCCGGGCTGGCGTGCGGGAGTCGTGCACCCGAGCGCAAATCGAGGCCATGCAGGCGCAGAAGGTGCGGCGGCTCATTAGTCTTTCGACCCACGGCGTGGGAGAGAGCCGCAACGACCTGCCGTGGTTCATGAAGCTCTTCATTGTGCCCTTCATCTTGCGACGCGCCTTCGCTGACCATGAGGCCCAGGAGGCCCTGGTTCGGCAGAGTGATCTGGACTGGACGCTCGTAAAGCCGACGAACCTCACGGATGACCCGGCGTCCGGTGACTACGCGCATGGCTTTGTCAACGTGCCGAAGGGACGATCGATGAAGGTGCCGCGAGCCGACGTCGCCGCCTTCATCGTCGCCCAGATCGACAGTGACGCCTATGTCGGCAAGGAGCCGGGCATCACCAGTTGATCACGCCCGTGTGATGGCACCCTGGAACGACGAGCGGTAGCCCAGCGTCAGGAGAGGATGCAATGACGCTGCACGATCTCGATGTCCGGCTGCCCGATGGGGACATTCAGCTGTTGAACCCAAAGAATCAGGCGTTCCTTCAGGGTGCTGGGGAACCGCAACTCGGCGGGTCGGGCGTCGTGCTCACCTGGGTGGGCCGCGCCATGATGGCGCTCTTCGGCGCGCTCTTGCTTCTGATCTTGGGCTTTACCACCATGATGACGGTGTGGGACTCCTCGCTCGCGACTGCGACCCAGGCGACGGTCCAACACCGCGAGGGCGACGACGTCACCTACACGTTCGACGTCGACGGCGCGACGGTGACCGCGACCCAGGGTGGCTGGTTCAAGCCTGTCTACGGTAGCCCTGGCAAAACCATCGACATTCGCTACCTCAATGCATCGCCATCATGGACGTTGCTCGAGCTCAACTTCGAAAAAACCGACTGGTTCACGTTCGTTGGCATCGTCGGATTTCTGGGCATCTTGACCTACGCCGGCTGGGCGTTGATTCGAGACTCCCAACGGATGCAGCGCCTCGGAGAACACGCCACCCACGTGCTGCCCGGCCAACTCGTGCTCGAGATTCCAGGGCCCAAGGGGTCTCGCAACTACGTCTACGAGTTCACGGCCCCGGACAACAAGACCCTTCGAGGCACGGTCCCGGTTGGCGCGATGGTGCGGTACTCCGTGCCGTCGCCCGTTGCCGTGCTGTATGCCAACGCTCGCACCCACCACATGCTGTGATCATCAGGATGCGGGCTTCGTCACCACGTTGAACTGGCCTGCGTTGCGAGCGATCTCCAGCTCGATCTCTGCCTCGCTGGCCCACGGCGGCCCAAAGAACGCAGGCCGCGCGAACGGCACGGTGAGCCCCTTGGCAAACGAGGGGCGCTGATGCAGTCGATCGATCCACGCCCGAAGATGCGACATCTGGGAAATGTCGGCATTCGCCCAATACGCACTCGCACAATAGGCGAAACACGCCACGTCAACCAGGGTGATGGCCGGTCCGAGCACGAAGGGGCCACCCGAAACGGCCAATTGATCGTCCAGCACCCCGAGGAGACGCTCGGCTTCCGCAATGAAGCGCCCGATCGCGAACGGGTCGTCGTGGCCGCGAACTTTCGCGATGCGTTGGAAGTACATCGCCTGACCCATGGCGGGTCCCAGTCCACTCACCTGCCAATACAGCCACTGCTTGACGTTCAGGTGGGCGGCCAGGTCGTCCTCGGCACGAGGCAGCAGCGAGCTTTGGTAGCGCGTGGCCGCGTACTCGAGAATCGCGCCACTCTCGGCAACCGCCACTCCCCGTGCCCGGTCGAGCAAGGCGGGAATGCGACCATTCGGATTGATGGCCAAAAACGGCTTGCTGCGCTGTTCGTTCTTGGCAAAGTCCACGAGGGCCCAGTCATAAGGAACGCCCATCTCCTCAAACACAATGGGCAACTTCCAACCGTTCTGGGTCGCGTAGATGAGGCAGCACACCTCGCTGTGCGTGCTCGGCTCGTTCGCCTCTTCAAGCGGTACCTGTCGTCCCAGCGACATCCGCACCTCCCGCAGCCAGGCCCGTAGTGACCTCATGGATAGAATGACGCCGTCATCCAGAGGAGATCTCGATGGACGCGACGTCGCTGCTCGAAGGATTGGCGCAAGGAACCACAACCAGTGCTCGGTTGCTCGACGAGCACATCGCCCGAATGGAGGCTCGAAACACAAGTCTCAACGCGATCGTCGCGACCAACCTCGAAGCCGCCCGTGCCCGCGCCGCGGAGGCGGATGCGGCTCGCGCGGAGGGAACATTGTGGGGGCCCCTCCACGGCTTGCCCATGACCATCAAGGACAGCTTCGAGGTCGTCGGAATGCCGGCCACCTCCGGCGCCAAGGCGCTGGCCCACCATGTGCCGGATCAGAACGCAGACGCCGTGGAGCGCCTCATCCGCGCCGGGGCCATCGTCTATGGCAAGACCAATCTCCCGGTCTACGCTGGGGAATGGCAAAGTTTCAACCCAGTCTATGGGGTCACCTCCAACCCATGGGACATCTCCCGAACGCCCGGTGGGTCCTCGGGCGGCGGAGCTGCGAGCGTCGCCGCCGACTTTTCACCCCTCGAACTGGGAAGTGACGTCGGGGGGTCGATTCGCATTCCCGCCCACTTCTGCGGCGTCTTCGGGCACAAGCCGACACACGGGCTCATTCCCCTCCGGGGTCACATTCCGGGGCCTCCCGGGTCGTTGTCCGAACCGGACCTCGCGGTGGCCGGCCCCCTCGCCCGATCCGCTCGCGATCTCGCGCTGATGCTCGACATCCTGGTCGGACCGGCGACGACCGAAACCGCCTGGCACCTCGATCTACCGGCTCCCAAAGCCCGCGCATTGGGTGAATTCCGGGTGGGCCTCTGGACGTCAGACCCTGCCTGTCCGCTCGAAAGCGACGTATTGAGCGTGCTCGAGCCCGCGTTGGACCAACTGACCGATGCGGGGATGCAAGGGAAGCGAGGTGCGCCCGCGGAGTTGGACCTTGCCACCATCAGCAAGCTCTACGTCAAGCAGCTGGCCCCGCTCATGGCCACGGGACTCCCCGACCGGGTGTTCAATCGCTTGGGCACGATGCGTCAGGTCTTAAAGGTCACCTCCCTCTTCCGTGCTCCCCCCTCCCCGTTGCTGCCGATCTACCTCGAAGGGGCCATCCAACCGCACCGCTCGTGGCTCCGCCTCAAGGAGTTTCGAGCCAAGCTGCAGGCTCGAATGGCTCGCTGGTTCGAAACGTACGACGTCCTGTTGACGCCGGTGGCGCCGTGGGCGGCCTTTCCCCACGCGCACGACGGCAACGTGATCACGCGCACCATTCAAGTGCCAAGCGGGCAACGCCCCTACGTGGACCACCTCTACTGGATCGGACTGGCGACCGCCCTTGGCCTTCCCGCCACCTCCGTGCCCGTCGGCCGCACCGACGACGGACTGCCCGTCAGCGTTCAGGTCATCGGGCCGCGCTTTGGGGATCACACCTGCCTTGCGTTTGCCGCGGAAGTCGAAAGAGTGCTGGGAGGCTTTGTCGCTCCCCCCGCCTGAGGACTCCGTTCACGGAGTGAAAACCGCGCTCCACGAAGCATGCGCTATCCAGTTGGGACCTGCATCCCAGGGCAGTGCCGATGCGACCGGATACCGAAGCCCACCTCTGTCGAGCCCTCCTTTACCGGCATGTGATGCGCTCGATCGCGCGTCACTTCGTGGCCCGCGACCCTGAGCACGACTACCTGCTGAACCTGTCGATGTACGTGGCATTTCACGTGGGAATCGCGACGTTCTACCCCGAGCGTGCCGACACCACCCTCGTCATCAAGATGCTCGCGTCGCGGGTTCGTGCGCTCAAGCCGCCCAACGTGACGGGACGCCATGCGCAACGCATCCGCGACCTCGCCCTCATCGCCGACCTCGCAAGTCGCGATGCACCGTCGCTGACGCAGCTCGAACCGTTTCTCCGTCGAGACCCGATGGCGGAACGTGAGCGCGTCCTCGCCCTCAACAGTCCGGCCTTCGACCCGTCGAATCGCAAGATCTTAGCGAGCTCTGCCGTGTGGCTGGGGCGCGCACGCAGCGAGACGGCCTACTTTTGGCCCATCGTGCGGCAACGCTACCTCGAAGACGCGAGCCGGCGGGTGTGGGTGGAATGGTTCGAGTCTCGCATTCATGGCTGGCCCCGACTCAAGCCATGGGAAGAGGAGTGGGCAAGCCTATCGGTCGAACAGTGGCACCAGAATCCGCCCACGCTAAACCACACCTTGATGAGCATCCGGGAGGGCTACCAGACGGGCCACCCGCCGCGCATGGTGTCACCGGTGCGCTCGTTCCGCCGCGCCCGAGCCATCTTCCTCGGGCATGGAGGGGCCGGCAAGACCTCGCTCATCAATGTGCTGAATGGTGAAGCGCCGTTGCCGGAACACCTCGTGACGCGAGGCGTCGAGCAACAGGACTTTTCCTATGTGAGCGGCCAGCTCTCGCGCATTCACGACGAAGCAGATGCCGTAGCGCGAGTCTACGACGACCCCCGGACAGGCATCGGCATTCACTTCTGGGACTTCGGTGGCCAGGTGATGGCTCACGGCACGCACCGGTTCTTTCTGCGTGCCTCGTGCGTCTATGTGATCGTGCTGGATGGACGGCATGCGGATCGGGCCAACTCCGAAGCCGCTTACTGGCTCGACTACGTGCGGGCCTTTGCCTCCGAGACAACGCCGGTCATCGTGGTCGGCAACAAATCCGACATTCAGCATGTCTCGATCGATCTAGCCAGTCTGCAACGTCGATATCCCAACGTGGTCGACTACGTGGCATTGTCGTGCCGCGAGGCCCATGCCCATCCCGAGGGACGTTGGGGACAAGCACTTGAGCTGTTCCGCTCCGTGTTTCTCGAACAGGTCGAGCGGCTCGCGTCCCGGGTCACCTTGCCTCGAGCCCATTTCGAGACGTTGTTGGATGTTCAGCGAGCCGCGCGATCCGCGGACTTCATCACCGACCGGGCCTATCAGAAGATCTGTGAGCAACGTGGCGTCCACGTCGACGAACGGGGCCCCCTTCTCGCCCTACTCGACCAACTCGGGGTCGCCCTCACCTTTCCGCAGATGCCGTTTCTGCGGGACTACGTGCTCAACCCGCGCTGGCTAACCTACGGGGTCTACACGATCCTGTACGATGAAGCCACCAAACAACGAGGTGGCCGGCTTACGGAAATCCAAGCCGCGGAACTACTGCTCCGGGCCGAGATCGAAGACCGCGGGCGACGCCTTCGCTATCCGCCCGAACGAGCCCACCATGTCATCGATGCGATGGAAGCCTTCCAAACGGCGTACCGGCTCTCGGACCGCTCGATCGTGATTCCAAGCCTGCTCCCGTTGGAGCAACCACGTCATCCCTTTGATTTCCGCAATGTTCTGGCGTTTCGTTTCCAGTTTGAAGGCCTACTTCCACCGCAACTCTTGCCGAGCCTCATCGTGAATCGCCATCGAGAGATTGCAGCATTGGGTACTGCAGTCTGGCGAAATGGCGTCATCCTCGCCCCCCGGGGTGGGCTCGATGCCCAAGCCTTTGTCGAGGCCGATTCGCGCCTGTCCCGGCTTGAAGTATCGGTAGGTGGGCAAGATGCTTCGACGTACCTCGGGATTCTTCGCGATGACGTTCGACGGGTCCTCGAAGGCATGCCCGACCTGCCCGTTCGCCAGGAACTGCGCCTGGGCCCCGATGTCGCCATGTTGGACCCTGGAGAAACACCGCCTCGTGAGCCCGTCTGGGTGGTCTACGACGGTCTTCGTACGGCAAAGCGGAAAGGGGCCAAGACGATCATCCACGGCGACCACATCTACTCGGTCAACCGTGCGCTGCAGGTGGCCCCATCCCTCACGCAGGTTCGTCCTACCGACGTGTTCTTGTCCTATTCGGGCACCGACCGACCCCACGCCGCGGAACTGGCCACGGCTCTTGAACTGGCTGGAATCAGCGTGTGGTGGGATCAGCAGCTGCGCGCCCACCACTTCTACCGAAATGTGATTGGCAAACGCATTCGCATGGCCAAGGCGGTCATCGTGCTGTGGTCGCGCTCCGGAGCCAGTGAGTTTGTGTGCGCGGAAGCAAACCTGGCCGGGCCCAAGCTGATCGGCCTCCTGGGTCCGGGTGCGGTCGTCGAAGATGTCCCGCTTCCCTTCAACGAGCGCCACGTGAGCCGCTACGACGATGTGGGCGCCTTGCGAAGCGCGCTCGAGGACTTTGGCGTGTACGGAGCGGACCGCCTGGTTCGTCACCGCGATCTCACCGACGGCGATGAGACCCAACCCGGGCCCGTGCGTAAGAAGCGCCGCTGGGGCTCATTCTGAGGCGCGGTGGACCCCCAACCCCCGCAAGATCGTGTGGACGACGCCGTCCGTCACGTCCTTGGGGTCGCTCGCTAAGTTGCCGTCGACAATGAGGTGTGCGAGGCCGTGCATGGCCGCCCAGGCGGGAAGAGCGGCCGTCTCAGGTTCGAGGTCGACGCCAAGTCGATCGCGAATGTCGGAAAGCGAGTCGAGCAGAAGTTCGTACGGATTTCGGCCCTGCGCGCCTACTCCCTCAGTCTTGATGCGCTCCGCCGCCCGCGGTCCGAACGCCGTGCGAAACAGCGCCGGCTCATCGATCGCGAATTGCACATACGCACGTCCGGTCGCCACGAAGCGTTCAACAGGGTCGTCCGACTCCGCCATTCCCGTTTCCATACGTCGTGCAAGTTCAGCAAACGCGCTCGACGCCACCGCCGCGAGCAGGGCGTCCTTGTTGGCGAAGTGCCGATACGCGGCCGCTGCATCAACCCCCACGGCTCGAGCCGCAGCCCGCAGGCTGAACTTCGCATGGCCTGCGGAGCGCACCATCGCAAAGGCCTCCTCCACCAGCGCACGCTTGAGGTCGCCGTGGTGATAGCGATCCCGTGTTGGACGGTCGCTCAATCCTCGCCCTCCAAACCACCGCCTATCGGAAGCAGCGACGATGTCACACCGACGCGCTACTTGGTGCATTGGTCACGAAATGTCATGACCCGAGCGGATTTCTGGACCCGAAGTTCCAGAAGCAGGGCAGGCACCCGCGGAGGCAGCATTGGCACGACGCCGTGAATTCGATGAAGACGAGGTCATCGACCGAGCGATGGAGGCTTTTTGGGCCAGCGGATTCCGAGCGACCTCTCCGCAGCGTCTCCTCGAAGCCACCGGGCTGTCGCGCAGCAGCTTGTATGCGACGTTTGAAAGCAAGGAGGGTCTGTTCCGTGCCGCGCTCGACCGCTACCTTCAGAGTAGCGTACGCCGAACCCGCAAAGCGCTTGCCGAGGGCACCCTACGGGAGGGCCTCGAGCGCATGTACGACGGCATGATCACGCACCTGACGACGACGGCTGACTACCGGAGCTGCCTCATGTGCACGACCGCCCTGGAAGTGCCCGACAGCGAGCGCAGCGAG
Organism: Myxococcota bacterium; assembly: GCA_039208735.1. Taxonomy (GTDB): domain Bacteria; phylum Myxococcota_A; class UBA796; order UBA796; genus DRPG01. The sequence continues at coordinate 14,491 of JBCCQY010000101.1, forward strand.
GAGGGCAGCCGCATTCTACGGGACGGCCAGCGCGCGCTTCGAGGGGTCTTCGAGGAACGGTTCTCCCGAGCCAAGGCCGAAGGTCAGCTCCGCGACGATGCCGATCCTGCCGAACTGGCCTGGTTTATCTTCAACGCGAACGTGGGCCTTCAGGTGTCGGCTCGGTTGGAGCGCAATCCGCAGAAGCTTCGGCGGGTGGCCCAACGGGTGATCGACACGATTTGCTGACGGGACCTTCGATGCACACCTGCAGGCCTCCCTGGAGCGCGCGCTCGTAGGTGATGGACCAGCCGGCCCGACGGGCGACCTCATTGGTGATCGCAATCCCCAGGCCTGCACTGCGAGGGCGGGCCTCATCATCGGCGAACGTGCGTTTGGCAAGGTCGGCGCACGCCACGGGACTCAGGCCTTCACCATCGTCGATGACCTGAAGCGTAAAGCGTTCAGCATCGGCCTTGAGCAACACTGCGACGTGCCTGCCTCCGTGGACCACGGCGTTCTGCACGAGATTGCCGATGGCACGCTCCACAAGGTCAGGCGAACATTGGACGAGGACCGGCGACTCCGGACGGGCGGCGCCAACCTCCACATCCTCCACGCGACCGATGGCCGCAAAACGGACCTCAAGCCGGGACACCACCTCGCAGAGGTCGGTACGACCTTCGAGCGGGTCGAGCCCGTGGCGCAAACGCGTAGCGTTGTGTAGGTTTTCGACGAGTCCACTTACGTACGTCGCGTCCTGAAACGCTCGACGAATGGGCGTGTGCGCGGTTGGCGCCGCCACCTCGACCTCCTGAAGCGCCAGGAGCAACGAAGACAACGGAACACGAAGGTCGTGGGCGAGTTCCGCCATGTAGCGCTCCAACGCTTCGTGGCGCCGGACCAGCTCCGCGCGGTCCGACAGGATGCGATCATGCGAGGCGTCGAGCACTTCGGCGATGTCGGAGAGCGCATCCCCCACTCGGTCGTTCTCCGAGCGGTACCCGCTTCCTCCCACGCCGACCGCCGCGCTCCGAATGCGATCGATTCGCCGAAGGAGCGGCGTCACCGTGAAGGCATTGGTGGCCAGCGCCACGGCAAGGACCGCGATGAACGCTCCCACCGCCAATCCCAAGGGGACCAGCGTGACCAATCGGTTGGGAGGCTGCAGCCGTAGGGCTACGTAGGCGCAAGGGCCCGCTTCGGCATAGCGAGTGATCAAAAATCGACCAGATAGGTCATCCAAACTACGCGACTCGCCCACCTGGAGTTGCAGACCGGGGGCAATGTCATGGAGACGCTCCACCGCTTGGACCCGGGTCCGCCCCACATGCAGTTCCCGCCACACTTCGGGAGCGGCCCGGCATGCAGCATGGGCCTGGGCGCTGAAGGTGCGTGGCTGCCAATCTACCGGCGTCGTGATGATGCGTACCGTCGCCACAACGACAAAGAACGCCATCGTTGCGACAAACACGGCCCCCACCAAGATGCGCGTGCGAAACGCCGAGAGTTTCACGGGTGCTCCGGCTCGAACCGGTACCCGATGCCCCATACGGTTCGGATGTGCGCCGCATCGGGCCCCAGCTTCTTGCGCACCCGTGAAAGATGGCTATCAACCGTCCGATCGACACGTTCACCGTGGGTCCCTAGCACCTTCTCGGAGAGCTGTTCGCGCGTCACCGCGCGGTTGGGGCGCTCGACCAACCACGCGAGCACGTTGAACTCGTGGGCCGTCAGGTGCAGGTCGGCCTTGCCCCGGAACACGGTCCGAGCATCGAGATCGACGATGGTGGACCCAACACGGACCGTGCGATGAGGACCATCCTCCATCAGGGCAAGGCGGGTCTGGATGCGGGCGACCAGCTCCTCCATAAAGAACGGCTTGGCCACGTAGTCCACCGCCCCCGCGGCAAAGGAGTCGAGGCGAGCCTTCAGTTCCGTGCGGGCTGACAACACCACCACCGGAGTGGAGACCCGACCGCGGGTCGCTTCCAGCACGCTGAACCCCGATTGTTCAGGCAGCATCAGGTCGAGCACCACCAAGTCGAACTTCTCGTCGAGAACGCGACCTGTCGCCGTCGCCCCATCCATCGCCACGCTGACGTCGAAGCCCGCCCGTTTGAGGCCCGAGATCAATCCCTGGACCACGTTGAGGTCGTCTTCGACGACAAGAATCCGAGGCTTCGCCTCACGGTACATGGAGAACCTCCGCAAGCAGGCGGGCAGTCGACGGCAGAAGAAGCGCAACCAGTCCGAACACCGTCCCTCCACGTACCGAACGTCACCCGTAGATTTCGAGAAAGTGTTGAAGCAGCGCTCGCCCCCGTCTTTGCACGCTTCCTCAACATCTGGGACCTAGAAAAAAGGCAGGAGGAAGCCATGGCGATCGCGTTCGACGTCTCCCCCGAGCCCTCAACCGAGGATCTCGCGGTCCTCGAGCCCCCTCATCTCCAGGTGGGCTGGTGGATCGGCGGAGGACTGTTCCTGCTCGCCTTCATGGTGGCGGCGGTGGTCTGGTCGAACGGCGATCGCGAGCACGGGTACGACACCGTGTCGCTCACCACGGGGTCGTTGACTCAACGCGTCACCGCCGTTGGCCAGCTCGAACCCGTACACCACGTCGAGGTGGGGTCGGACCTCAACGGCGAGGTGTTGGAGATTGGGGTCGAGGTCAACCACCCAGTCACCTCCGGGCAAATGCTGGCCCGACTCGATCCCGAACCCTTCGAAAATGCTACCGCCCAGCGGCGCGCCCAGGCCCAGTCGAGCGCGGCCAGCCTTGAGAAGGCCGAGATCGACCTGAAACGCGCCGAAACGGCCCTCGGTCGGACCGAGCGCCTGCAGGGTCGTGGCGCGGCAACTGAGGTGGAGCACGACAATGCTAGGCTCGATGTCGAGGTCGCACAAGCGTTGGTCCGCGTCGCCCAAGCCTCCCGCGATCAGGCTCGCGCGTCGCTCGCCCAGGCGGAACAAGATCTTCGGGACACCGTGATCGCCTCACCGATCGATGGGGTGGTAGTGCGCCGTCACGTCGAGGAAGGGCAGACCGTCGTGTCTGCTATGGCGGCCACCCCTCTCTTCGAGGTCGCTTCCGATCTCAACGCCCTCAAGGTGGTCGTCGAAGTCGATGAGGCCGATGTCGGACGGGTAAACGCGGGACAGACCGCCGAGTTCACGGTGACGGCATGGCCCGGCGAAACGTTCAACGCCACGGTCCGATCGGTGGACCTTGCCGCCGACGACCGTGCCACGGTCGTGGTCTACGGGACCGAATTGCGGGTGGCCAACGTGGATGGCCGACTCCGTCCCGGCATGACCGCCACCGCCCAGATCCAGGTTGGTCAGATCGACGATGCCCTGCTCGTGCCCACGCAAGCCCTGCGGTTCCGGCCTGACCGACGCGACACGCCAACCGGCGACCACCTGTGGACGCTCAACGACGGGCAGCTCACTCCGGTGCCCGTCCAAGTCGGGGGCTCGGACGGCTCGCTCACGGCGGTCTATGGGGACGACCTCGTCGAAGGCCTCTCCGTCGTCATCGGAGGCACACGATGAGCCTCATCGAACTTCGCGAGGTGTCCCGCGTGTACGGACGCGATGAAGGTGCGGTACGAGCCTTGGACGGCATCGACGTGAATGTCGACCATGGGGAGCTGGTCGCGTTGATGGGGCCCAGCGGATCGGGCAAATCCACCGCCCTCAACGTGCTGGGCTGCCTCGACGTCCCCACCCACGGCTCGTACCGATTCAAAGGGATCGAAACCACCACCCTCGACCGCCACCGCAGGGCTCGGCTTCGGCGCGCCTGGATCGGATTCGTGTTCCAAGGCTTCAACCTTCTGGATCGAAGCACTGCACTCGAGAACGTAGAGCTTCCGTTGCTCTATCGAGGGGTGGGCATTGCCGAACGCCGGCGGCGCGCCCTCATGGCGCTGGACCAAGTGGGCCTCGCCGACCGCCAAAGCCACCTTCCAAGCGAGTTGTCAGGGGGGCAACAGCAGCGGGTCGCCATCGCCCGCGCGTTGGTGACCCGCCCCGAAGTGCTGTTCGCCGATGAACCCACCGGGAATCTCGATACCCAGCGCAGCCACGAGGTGATGGATCTGCTCGCCGAACTGCATCGATCCGGCCAGACCATCCTGCTGGTGACCCATGAGCCCGAGATGGCCGCCTATGCGGAACGCATCCTCCACTTTCGCGATGGGAACATCGTTAACGACGAAAACCTCGCGAGGACGGCCTGATGGCGCGGCTCGCGAACGCCGTCGGGCTGGCGCTTACCCAACTCCGCCGAAACTGGACGCGCTCGTTGCTCACGTCGCTTGGGGTGCTCATTGGCGTGGCTGCGGTCATCGCAATGGTGGGGCTGGGACAGGGCGCTAGGGCATCCATCGAAGACGACCTCTCGGACATGGGCACCAACTTGCTCATGATCGAGTCGGGAACCGGCGGAGGCCCCCAAGCGCGCTCCCCGGCCCCCCCGTTCGACCTCAACGACATCCGGGCACTCGAGCGCCAGGTGCCCTACATCCGCGCGGTTGCCCCGATGGTTTCGAGCCGCGCCACGGCGCAAAGCGGAGGAATCGAGTGGAACACCAAGGTCCAGGGCTCCACCCGAGGCTTCTTGGTGGCCCGCGACTGGGATGTGGCCGTGGGCCGCGGCTTTACGGACGGTGAAGAGCGGACCGGCGCGGCGGTTTGCGTGCTTGGAGCCACGGTCCACCAGGCGTTGTTCGAAGGCCTCGACCCGCTGGGTGCCCAGGTGCGGTTTGGCGCAGTGAGCTGCGACGTCATCGGCGTGCTCGATGCCAAAGGAACGAACACGATGGGCATGGACCAAGATGACTTGATCTTCGTGCCGCTAAGCCTGGTCCAACGCCGGTTGATTGGAACCACCGACCTGGCTTCGATTCTGGTATCGATCGACGATGTGGCCCATGTCGACGTTGCGCGCGGCTCGATGGATCAGTTGCTTCGCAGTCGGCGACACGTCACGAGCGACGAGACCGTCAACTTCCAGATCCGCGACACGCGGCGAATGGCCTCGATGGTGCGGGGAGTGACGAACACACTCACCGCCTTTCTGGCTGCGATTGCCAGTGTGAGCCTGCTGGTGGGCGGCATCGGCATCATGAACATCATGCTGGTCTCAGTGACGGAGCGAACCCGCGAAATCGGCATTCGCATGTCGATCGGCGCCCTCGAGGGCGACGTGATGATGCAGTTCTTGGTCGAGGCAGTGGTGCTCTCGCTGTTCGGCGGGGGCCTGGGGGTGGGCCTGGGGATTGTGGCGACCGCGGCGTTGGCGACGGCCTTGGCGGTGCCCATCGTGGTCGATCCGGCCATCGTCGCCCTGTCGCTCACGGTCTCGGCGGTCCTTGGGGTGGTGTTCGGATGGTGGCCCGCCCGGCGCGCCGCACGACTCGAACCCATCGATGCCCTTCGTCACACCTGATTTGCACAACCAGACGTGCCGACAGCTATGGTCTCCGTCGGTGACGTCGCTGCGTTTGGAGGTCATGGTGCTGCGTGCAAGTTGTCTGTGGTTGCTGGGCATCGCGTGTACGCCCCCCGAAGATGTGGTCGACGACCTCTCGAAACCGACCCCCACCCTACCGACCGAGACCACTCTGTCGCCTCTCCCCAAGGCCGATCCGGACCCCGATCCCAAGCCCAACGCTCCGACGGCCACCGGAGACTGTGAAGCCACGGACCATCCGTTGGTGTTCCGATGCCGTTTCGAGATGTCGGAAAAGGCCCCCCTCCGGCTGACCGTGACCTCGCCAACCGCGACGGAGCGAACCTTCGAGCGCCCGGCCGCCGTGACGCACGAGCTGCTTGCATGGGGACTTGAAGCCGACACCACCTACACCTGGACCGTGTCGAACGCGACAGGTTCGCTGACCACGGGATTGCTTCCCACCGAACTCAACCCCCTCACCGTGGATGTGCAGGGGACGTTGTTCGGCACCGATGCGGTGCTGGTCTACGTGGGGTGCGGGTACTTCTTGATGATCGAGAGCGATGGCGATGTGGTGTGGTTCGGGGAGACCGACGTCTACGACTTCCTCGCCGACGGAATGATGTGGTCGCAAGAGACCCGCACGGTCCTCGCGTTGCGCGACAGCACGATGTCGTTCAACGAGCCCAGCAAGTACGAAGAGATCGACCTCCTCGGTCAGACCCTGCTCGAGCTGAACGAGGGCGTCGACTTCGACGCTCGACTCACCCACGACATAGGCCGTTGGCAAGGGTACACCTACCTCCTCGCCGAAGATCAGTCCCGGGGAGGCGGATTCCTGGTCTACGATGGCCCGACGTTCTTGGGACAATGGTCGCTGTTGGACGACTTCGTGACGGGAAACTCCCACGTGAACGGGCTCACCGTGAGCACTACGGGCGAGGTGGTGATTTCCGACCTGACCTCCGACACCATCGTCGCGGTCGACGGAGACCCCGCATCGCCCACATTCCTCAAACGGCTGTGGCACGCTTCGGGGGGCACCGGTTCGAACCTGCCCGACCCCGACTATGAGCCGGTCTCCGGCATCCTGTTCGACGGCCAGCATAATGCGAGTCGACACGGCGATGAACTGTGGGTGTTCGACAACCGAAGCCAGGGCGATTCTCGTGCGCTGCGCATGGCGATGGACCACGTCAACGGCAAGCTCACCGAGATCGACAGTTGGTCGATGAACCGGCGTTGCAACAACCAGGGCGGCGCGATGCCCCTCCCTGGCGGGGTACTTGCGACCTGTGCCAATACCGGCCGAGTGCTCGCCTTCGCGGACGGCTCTAACGAGGCCGAATGGGCGATGCTCGCCGAGTGTCAGGGGGCCGGAATGACGCGTGCCTTCCCGGTCACCATCAATTGATCACGACGGATCGAGCACGGGAGCGAGCGTCTCGAGCCGCTCCGCGACCACAGGGCAGTACTTCGCATTCGCGAAGATGGCGCACGGGCTGATCGCTTCCGCCCGGAATGCCATGTCATGGACGCTGTCGTATTGGACTTCCCAGAGTTTTTCGCCCGTCGTCGGATCGACTTCGACAAATGACGTCCGATCGCCAGGCGTGGGGGTTGCTGCCTCGATGTGGCCCATGGCGATGAGCACGCGTTCACCGGAGGTGTAGTCCACGCCGCCAAGGCTCGTCTCGTACCATTGGGGCTCCGTCCAATCCCACAGTTTCGTGGCCGTCATGGTGGACTCATCCAGGCGGTACTCCACCGCGCGGCTGAAGCCTCGTTGGTTGCCGTTGTCGTAGACCAACAGACGGTCATCGCGCCGTTGCAATCCATGCTGACACTGGGGATATTCGGAGTCCGGCAATGCGTTGCCGTCGGTATCAACCAGGTCAAAGTCACCGTTTCGGCCAAATGTCCAACGCCAATCGCCGCTGGGCACGTCCACCGCCACGGTCCATCCTTGCGTGCACAGGCTGACGTACATGACGTCCTGGCCGTCCACGTCCACGATGTCGACCCAGTTGGCGTGGTACGCATCGCCGCCCCCGCCGGGCAGGTTCCCCTCGTCAAAAGGACGCTGACTCGACCAATCGAACGTCACCTCGTCGGTTTCGGGATCGACGATGCGCACGCCAAATCCGCGGAACGTCCCGCCTCCCGGACGCTGGATCACCGGTTCTTCCAACGTGAGGAACTGACCGTCGGACAACTCCCTTGCATCGTGGTGAAACCACGTGGCGTTGAGATCGCCTAGGGCCACGGCCGAATCGTAGCGAACATCGGAGCCAAACAGCTCGATCTGCTGGGGGCGTCCGTTGTGATTGGGAGGCCAACCTCCCCCGATGGTGAACGCTTGGCTCGTGGGAGACCAGTTGACCGCCGAACCTCCGACACCACCCCCTGCGTTGGCTGCGGCCCGCCACCGAACCTGGGCATCCCGGTCCACCACCAATCGACGCTGTCCGTTCCAACCATCATTGCGCTGATGATTTGTGAGCACATAGTCGCGGCCGGCCGACGCTTGGTGAACCTCGAGGTTCATCTGTGGTAGGTCCGAATTCGATTCATCACCGGTTTGTAGAGTTAGAACCGTCGGCACCTCCGTCGTCGTGGGGCAAACGGGGGCCACCGTGCAGGTGTAGGTGGACGACGCGAGCAGTCCCGCAAGCCTCAGGGTGTGGTCCAGTTGCGCCTCGACGCCTTCCACCAAGTGAACCTCGGTGTCATCACCGTCAAGCGCGCAGGCGACGGCAAGAGCGGCCGACGACGACAATGAGACGGTGAAGCGAGCCTCGTGCTCGGACCACGGCTGTTCGACCATCGCACTCTCGACGACGAGTCCGGCCTCAGACTCACAGGGCTTTGGTCCCTTCGTCACCACGCTGGTCCCGGTGTCAACCGGCGGCGCCGAGGGGTCCGATGGGTCGCCTGTGACGTCCATCTCATCGGTCCCCCCTCCGCATGCGACTAAAGACCACCACACGAGGCTGCGCATCATTTCCTCCGACGAACCCGGGAGGTAGCCGTACGAAGGCGCCAGCACCACCGGGTCGTAACGACCGTGATGCCGCGAGCCGCACAGGATCTGACGGAGGCGCTATCTAGTGGGGGTGCGAATCCGGAAGATGACCTCGGTCGCAACGACCTGGTCGGCATCTACGCCATCGGGAAGCGGGAAGTTGGGCATCACGACGTCGGTAAGGTCGCCCGTCGTCTCATCGTAGATGTGGCCGTGGGGCCGGACGTGCGTGTCGAAGTAGGTCTTGTCCGCGTCGACCCGGACCTCATGCAGCAAGCCGGCTTGGACGAACTGGCCGAGCGTGTTGTAGACCGTGGCGAGCGAAACGCCGAGCCCCGCTTGCACGGCCTCGAGGTAGAGTTCGCTGGCGACCACATGACGGTCATGACCACCAAACAACAACCTGGCCAGTCCCATTCGTTGCGTCGTGGCCCGAACTCCGGCTTCTTCGAGGAGGCGCCGCAGTGCGCTTTCGTCCGTGAGATGTCGACCCGTCGGTTCCATCAGCTTGCGCTCGCAGGGTTCTTCACTTCGCGTGGTTACGGCTACACCCGTTCAACGTCTTCCGTAACGTGTCCGGGTGCCGCTCGGCGAGCTGCGGAGCTTCGCCAACGGCACTGCAGGCTACGGCAGAGGCCGTTCGAGCCATTCCTCGATCACCGTGCGTTCGGGCTCACCGAAGTTGGGGTCTTGCGGCGGCATGTCTTGCAGGTCCACCACACGTGCCTCGATGTTCGCGAGTCGGTCCTGCCACGCCTCAAGGGTCGTCAAATCGGTACTGATGCCGTCCACCCCGTGACATCCGGCGCAATGCCGATCGAAGATGGGCTTCACATCGACGGCCCAGCTGCGTTCTCCGGGGAGGCGTAGCTTGTGGACGGACAGGGTGCGCGTCACGGTGCTCTCGCCACGGGTGGCCTCCAACGTGAAGCGGGTCGTCGGATCGGTCGGGAAGGCGCCACTCGCCGACCATCCACCCTCGGGTGTCTCGACGAGCGGAACGACAGCGCCATTGGCCGAGACAGCCAAGGACCACCCCGTCTCCTTGCCCAACTCGGGACTCACCACCTCGGCCGTGAAGGTGTACAACTCGTCTCGGGTGGCCTGATTGGGACGAAGCCCATCGACACGGATCGCAGGCCCATCGGCGTGGTGGCAAAGCTGGCCTTCTTCGACAACCCAAACGCCATGGGCGTGGGCCACCACATCGACCACCGGCCGCTTCGGATCCACCGCAAGGCGTGCGAACGCACCGTCGCGAACGCGAAGCACGCTCGAGGAACCGGCCACGTAGAGCGTGTCACCGCCGCCCTCAACGCGCTCAAGGCTCTCGGGACCCTGCAGTGCGTAGCCGGTCCAGCGCTCTGGCGCACCCACCCATAACGTACCGCCCGTCAGCAAAATCCCCAGATCTTCATCGGCCGCCGCCCCATCGACCCAGCCTGCGAAGCCTTCGAAGAACTCGGCCCGGTCTGCATCAACGCGCCACAGCAGGCCATCGTCCGACAGGCCCCAGGTGATTCCGTCGGCCCCCTGACACTGCCCGTCCCGATCGAGAAGCTGCGCGAGCGGTGCATCCCCGGTGGGCTCCCAGAGGTACCATGCGTCGTCTTGCTGTTCGACCCATTGGCCGTCAGAAACAAGGATTCCATTTGTTTCAAGTTCGCCACACCACGGAATGCGCTCATCGATCGAAATGGGGGGTTCTGACAACCGAACGCGAGGACCACCGTCGGGCAGGCGCCATACCGTTCCACCCGCCACAAACGTGGCATCGTCATCGGACCACGCCCGCATTTGCTGAATTGGCGGAAGTTCGAGGGTTCGCGTCACCGACGTACCGTCGCCGAATGGATCAATAATACGGAATTGTGGATTGCCTTCCCCCTCCGTGACCAACCACGCGTGGCCCTCAGGGGAGATCGCGCCAATTCGCTCGCCAGAACCCAGAGAAACACACTGTTCAGTGGTCTCGACGGTGGGGACGGATGCCAGGTCGACGGGTTGGAGTTCGGCGGGCACAATGAAGCTCGTCAGCCCGCATCCCGCGAAGAGTACCCAGATGAACGATGACATACGGATCCTTTTTGGCGATGGCGCGCGTCTTAACGAATTTACGAGTTCTCGTTCCATCATGAACGGTCACAACCGCCTTGGCAGCAACGAGAGTCCAAGGGTACACTCGCCGCCGACCTGGGGGAACGACGTGCATCGAAACTCACATCGATGGCCCAAACTTAGGCGAAACTGGTTCGCCACGTTTGTGCTAGGTCTCGCAGCTTGCAACCCAACATTGGTACGGGTCGACGAGCAACCAACCACCGAAGATCCGTCGGCTGAGCAAGAAGTTGAGTCCGAACCAAAGGGCGAAACGGCTCCGTGTCTACCGGACGAGGAAGTCTCCGCTGACGCTTATTTGCGTCGGGTGAAGAATCTCCTCACTGGCGATGCGCCAACCGACGCAGAAGTCCAAGGGATTCTCAAGGACCCGTCGGTATTGGCAAATTACATCAGCCAATGGCAACAGACGGATGCCTTTCGCTCGAAACTCACCGAGTTCTTCCGCAAATCCTTGCAGCAGCAACCCGCCGATGACAACCTCGGCCGCCAGCTGCACGGCAATGACAATGACAACAACATCCCGAACGAGCTCGAAACGGCCCTCGAAAACGCCTTCGTCCGGACCGCGGTGCGCATCGCGACCAACGACGAGCCGTTCACGAACATCGCCACGACGCGCACCTGGGAACTCAACACCGCGTTGATGAGTTGGTTCCTCGCGGTGGACCGCAATCCCGATCAGCTCGAAGACTACAAGTTCTACACCGAGCCGGTCACCCGCAACGGCATCGACTTCGACGCCAACACGCCGCTAGGTGTGCAGTTCGAGAACCTCACGTTCCATGTGGCGGGTCTCGAGGCAGGCTGTGCCCAGCCGTTCGGCTTCCAGGACGCCGACGACAACATCCGAGGCCGCCGCCTGTTGAACCTCACGGTTCGCGAGATGTTGGACCCGACAGATGAACTGGATGACGACGAGTGCGATCTTGTCGTGGGGCTCTTCAACCAGGGCGACTACGACGATTGGCGCGCGGTGACGATGCAGCCGCTGGGCTCGGATCGGCCCCTCGACTTCTTTGAGGTCGACACGCTGCGCACCAGCAACACGCTTAGCTTGCGGCTGCCTCGTACGGGCTTCTTCATGGCGCCCGCGTTTCTCGCCATGTGGGAGACGAACGACGACAACAGCTTCCGCGTGACCACCAACCAGGCCCTGATCGCCGGTTTGGGGATTCAGTTCGACTCTGAGGATGTCACGACGCCGCTGGGCGATGATGGTCTGGCCGACGCGCACGCAGCCCCTGGCACCGCCTGCTACGGCTGCCACAAGAACCTCGACCCCATGCGGAACTACTTCAAAAACGACCTCACATCGCCGTTTTACTCGGTCGTCGATCCGGACGATCTCGACGACGACTACGTCTACGAAGAGGCTTCATTCAGCTTCCAAGGGCACTCGGGGTCGGATGCGGGCGGAGAGACCCTCGACGACTTTGGGCATCACCTCGCGGTGCACCCCGAATTCGCAGCCGGCTGGACCCAGAAGCTCTGCTTCTTCGCCAACAGCATGAAATGCGACGAAGACGACCCTGAATTTGCCAGGGTGGTGAAGGCCTTTTCGGCCTCAGGTTACGACTTCGCGACGCTGGTCCGCGAGCTCTTCGCATCGCCCCTCGTGACCCGTGCCTCGTGCGCCGACGGCTATGAGCGCCAGTTCGCCCCGACTTCGATGGCCCGCCGCGACCACCTCTGTGCGGCCCTGTCGGAGCGGCTCCAGATTCCGGGCGTTTGTGAAAACCGAGGTTCGCGAGCCCGCGACCTTGCGGACTCCATTCCCGAAGACGTGTGGCCCCGTGGGCGCGAGACGCCCGAGCAGCCGACCGAGCCGTCGTTGGTTTACGCGGCCACCGTCGATGCGCTGTGCAACGCGGTGAGCAACAACGTCGTCAATCGCGGCGAATCGCCAATTACCACGAGCGACGTGGAAGGCTCGCTCGAGTTCATGGTCAGCAACCTGATGGCCCTGCCGCCTTCCGATCCGCTCCATGCGCCCGTCCTCGAACGCCTCCAGGCCGTGATCTCCGATGCCGAGAAGGCCGGAGTCAACAACGCCCGTGACCGTTTGCGGGCGGCGTTCCAAGTCGCGTGCAGCTCTCCTTTCGTCACCACCGTCGACCTGTGAGGATCCGATGAAAACGTCCCGGAATCCCATCGCGATGAGCCGACGGCAGGCGCTTCGAACCGCATTGTTCGGTACCGGCCTCGTCGGATTGCAGTCCCTGGCCACAGGCCTTCCCTCGGCCGTGTTCGGTCCGATGGGCCTTGGCGCCCTCGACGCCTACGCTGCCGAAGGCCGCGAACCCCAGTATTTGCTGATGTTCACCTCGTCCCGGGGTGAGCCGTTCAACTGCAACGCCCCCGGCGTCTACGGAGTGGCGGGCATCGATACGAACCCCCAAGGGGCCATGGCCGAGACGGCCGTGACGTTGGGCGAGGTCGCAACCACGGCCTCGGCGCCGTGGGCCACATTGCCGCAGTGGGTGCTCGATCGCACGTCGGTCATTCACCACCGGACCTACCAAAATGCCCACCCCCAGTACGCCAAGGTCATGCGCCTGGTGGGGAGCGCACGTGAAGCCGATGGCGGAGGCACCGAGTACTTGCCTTCGGTCGTGGCCTCCGAGATGCACCAAGCGTTGCGGACGATTCAGGCCGCCCCCATTCGGATGGCTGGCGATAACGAGGAACTCGGCTTTGAAGGGCGCCCTGTGCAGCGGATTCGCCCCTCGACCCTGGCCGAGGTGTTCTCCGTTCCCGACAACGACAATGCCATCGCATTGGCCGAGATTCGGCAGCGCGCCCTCGACGACATCAACGCGCTCGCCAAGGAACGCGGCACTCCGAGCCAGCGGCTGCTCATCGACCGCTTCGCCACGTCGCGCGAACAGGTCAAGAGCCTGGACGAGACCCTGCTTGGCCGACTTGCCCTCATCGATGGCGATGACGCTCGCAACCAGTTGCAGGCAGCCATCACGCTGTTCCTCATGAACCTGACGCCCGTAGCGACGGTGCAACTGCGGTTTGGCGGCGACAACCACAACGACAACAATCTCGACGACGAGCGAGAGCAGCACGTCGAGACCTTCGAACTGCTCCGCGACTTCTTCCTCGACCTCGAGCAGACCCCCCTGCGCGACAAGGTGACCGTGGCGAACCTCGATGTGTTCGGCCGCACCCTCGAACGCAACAACAACGGGGGCCGGGACCACAACCTCAACCACCACGTCATGATGATCAGTGGTGCAGGGGTACGAGGGGGCCTGCACGGCAAGGTGGGTCCATCAGGCAACGACTTCGGAGCCACCGCCATCGATTCGCAGACCGGTGAAGGCTACGACGGCGCGGACATCCCCGAGGAAGAGACCCTCGAAGCCGCGGCAAAGACGCTCGCCACGGCGGTGGGGATCGATGCCGAAACCGTCGAACGCCGCATCGATGGCGGCAAGGTGATCGTGCCCGCTATCGCGTGATGACGAGTCCGGTGCCGAGCTGAAAGACGAGGCCCGACGTCGCGATGTCGGGCTCGACTCGGACCCACTCCTCGTCCGACCAAAAACCAAGCCCCCCGTGAAGGTTCCACCCCACGGTGGGGCTGGCCTGCAGGTCCACTCCAATGCGCCCGCGACCACCGGTCGCCCAGTACATCCCGTCCTCGTCGCGGTGGTATTGCGCCACCACCGCTTCTCCCCCGACGTATGGACGAATCACGCCCTTGAGCGTTTGAAACTGTAGTCCAGCGCTCAAGGGGGCCATCGCGTTCCACACCCGGGTGCCCCCGTCAGCCAGCTGGAGATTGGGCGGAAGTTCTCGATTGACCGCGTATAGTTCAATGCCCGCCACCAAAAAGAGCGGACCCACCAGGCGACGGGCTCCCTCGATACCGCCCGATGCGAAGTCGAACTTGTCGTAGCGAGCCCAGCCACCGCGCCCCACGAGCCTCCAGCCCACGCGATCGGTGGGCCGTTCCTTCGCTTCCTTCGCTTGTACCGTCCGGGAGGATTTGGCCGTCTTCTCTGGCTTGTTTGCCTTCGAGGCCTTGGCCGTCTTCTCCGGCTGGTTGGCCTTCTCTGGCTTGTCCGCCTTCACCGTCTTTTTCGGTTTCTCTGGTTTTTCCGCCTTGGCGACCGCTGGAGCCTCCGGTTCCGGTGCCGCTTTGGGTGGATCCTTCTTGGTCTTTTCAGGTTTCAGGCCTCGCTCGACCGCCGGAGGTTCTGGCTCGGCCGTCGGAGGCTCGAGCCCCAACAGCTCAGGCGGGATCGGAATGCCCGTCAGCAGCGATTCGACAGCAAGAAAGACCCGCTCTTCGATGTCGGCAGGGCGCTCGGGCACGGGAACCGCCACGCGTTCCTGAACGAGCCCTCGGTACACATGCACGATGTCGAATATCGGACCGTCCGGAGACGGGGCGACCGCTGCGGCCACGAGGTGAGGGGCTCCGCCCGTGATCGCCAGTTCCTCGAGGCATCGAACGTCTTCCAGGCATGCTGGGTTCCAGCTCTGCGACCCCGCGGTTGGCGTCACGAGGTCGAACTCGGGGCCTCGCATGAGTTCGGCGATGAGGGCCCGGTGAAGATCCTTTGGATTGATGGAGAGGTCCATCGCACTCACTACCGGCGGTACCACGACCACTTCTTCCGGAGGGTCATCTGCGGCCCACGCCGGCAATGGAAAAAACCATAAGGCTAAAGCCAGGATTGTCGGATCCCATTTGGTCATGCCCCCCCCCAGTCGACCACGCGACTTAACCGCATCGACGGGCCACCAAGGGTCCAACCTCGTCAGAACACGTCCGCGCGTTCGCGTGACGGCCCCGCGACAGCTTCCCCACGGCGGTTGGAAATCCAGATCCGACGCCGAACGATCATGGAACATCGCCCGATTCGAATGGGAAGCAAACGTCCGAACATCGCTTGCCCATGGGGGCGCTACGGTACGGCTGAACCCCGACGGGAGATGCCATGCGCACGGTACTTGCGATGCTTTCGGCCCTCGCCTGTGACGATGGAGCCCGCATCGAAGCGTCGGGCCCTGACTCGGGAGACATCGAAGCCACCTCCGAGGCTCCGCCGCTCCGCTTCCGCATTGGCTGGACCCTTGAAGGGATCACGCTGCAGATCGAAAACGGTTCCGAGGAAGGCTACTTTTTCGGTCTTGCCGAGACTGACGGCCCCTGCAACGACGCAGGGACCTGCTGGACGGGGGAGGACTGCCTCAACGGGTTTGGCGACTATGGGTATTGCCACCCCATGTCGGGAACCGGGGGGACCTTGCGGTATGGGGCAGCCCCATCCGACGTTGAGGAAGGGTCGACAACGGTGTTTGGCGCCCCTGAACTCTCCAGCACCGTCACGTACTTCATCGAATCCGCCGACGCGGGCGCCTGTTGGGTAGGCGGGCACGACCCGAGCTACTACACCGCACTCGGCTGCGAGATCATCGAACTTCAGGCCGACTGAGGTGGCCGTCGTCGCCGTGAACCGTGACGACGACGTTTCGTGCGTGCGGTCGCGTGCGGTGCTCAAACAGGTAGAGCCCCTGCCACGTACCCAATGCGAGCCGCCCCTCGCGGACCGGCACGTGCAGTGATGTCTGCGTCAGCGCGGCGCGAATGTGCGCGCTCATGTCGTCAGGACCCTCCTCGGTGTGGCGATAAACAGGGTCACCATCCGGAACCCGCGACGTGAACCATCCGTCGAGGTCGTGATGAACGTCGGGGTCGGCATTCTCCTGAATCACCAACGACGCCGAAGTGTGCTGAAGAAAGACGTGGCACAGCCCAGTTTGAATCGGCGATTCAGACACGATCCGTGCCACATCGGCCGTGAGATCGTGCAGCCCGCGGGTGCGGGGGGGCGTGCGCAGCATGGCTTGATGAAAGGCAATCACCGTCTCCTCATATCCAGACTGCGTTTTGAGCTGCGCCTGCGACAATCGACCACGGTCCAACGTGCCTCTTCTGCCGATACGGTCGGGATCCAGGAGGAGCCGTGCGCAAACCGACATTTTGGTTCTTGGCAGCTTGCGGTTCGGTTTTCCCAACCCACGCCTGGGCGCATCACGATACCGCTGTGCAACAGGTCGGGAGCACCACCACCGACGTGGGTTCCACCGATTTCGAAGGGGACGGCCCTCGCTTCGAGGCCCGAGCCGGATTCACCTGGCAGAGCTTCGGCCGCCTGCAATCGGGCGGCGATCGGTTCGACGACGCCAAGCCCGCCGTCGCCGTCGAACGGTACACGCTGTCGATGTCGTATCGCATGGCCTCGCGCACACGAATCGATCTGGCGTTGCCGGCGGGACGAATTCGAGGCGAGCGGGCCGGCGCCATGGGCCTGGGGGATGTCTCGGCCGGGCTGTCCCAGGCCTTCGGCCCTGTGCGTGTGGGGCTCCTTGGCACCGCTCCCACGGGCCGCTACACCATGGATGCGGTGAGTTCTGTGGTCGATGTGACAGCCGATGATTCGGGCACCCCAAGGCTGACGACCTACGATGCGCGAGCCAGCCTTGGTTCAGGCACCTGGCAAGTCGGCACGGTAGCAAGCTTGGAAGGGCGCTTGGGCCGGTTCGGAGGACAGCTCCGCACCACGCTCATCCAGCCCCTCAACGAAACCGTCGACGGCATCCGTTGGGGTCGTGACGTCACGTTGCTTGCCGCAGCCTCAGCGCGGCTCGCCGGTGACCAGATTCAGCTTGGCACCGGTCTCCTCGGGCGTATCCATGCCGCTGACCGCATCCAGGCCGAGCCGGAGCCCGAACGCACTGCCGAGGTGCTTCGAACCAGCCGCCGCCGATCGCTTGGCATCGTCACGAGCCTAGGCATTCGCCTTACCGGAGGCCTAAGCTGCGGCACCCGGGCCCATGTTCCACTCGCCCAGTGGGTCCAGGGCGTGCAACTCGCCGAGTCCTTCACGGTGACGGCCTCGTGTGCCCTCGCCCGGGAGTGGTCGCAGGCATCCTCGTGAGCAGGCTGGAGCCTGTGGTGGAGGTGGCTTGGGTGTGGCGGTCCCGCTGGCTCGTCGCCCTCACCCACGGCATCGTCGTGGCTTGGAGCCTCGTGGCTGGCTTGACCATCGATTGGCCGTTGGTCCTCATCACCCTGCTCGTCAGCGTGGTCTCGAACTATGTCGTATGGGCCAATCAGAACGTGGGATCTCCCGTCGCCGCCGCCGCCTTGCTGGCGCTCGATCTGGGTCTTCTCACCCTGTTGTTGCTGGGTAGCGGAAGTTCAGCCCATCCCTTCACCTTTTTGTACCTGTTCCAGGTCGTCGTGGCGGCGATGGTCCTCGAGTCGCGCTGGGTGTGGGGTCTCGTGCTGCTCGCTGCCCTTGGCTATGGCAGTCTCTTTGTTCCCGCCTGGCTTTCACCCGACCCCCACGCCGGCCATGCCATGCATGGTTCCGGGGGAATGTTCGACCATTATGTCGGGATGTGGGTCGCGTTTGGGGTGACCGCCCCTTTCGCGGCCTTCGTGGTCACCCGCGTGCGGCAGGCGCTCGCCGATGCCACCGCTCAAGTCGAGCAGGCCCAGCGTTTGAAGGAGCGGACCGAGCGCCTCACCGCCTTGGGCACGTTGGCGGCCGGTGCCGCCCACGAACTCGCCACGCCTTTGGCGAGCATTGCCGTGATCGCCGGTGACCTTTCCCGGTCAGACCACCCCGAAACCGCGGACGATGGCGCGACCATTCGCCAACAGGTCGAGCGCTGCCGTGCCGTGCTGAATCAGCTTGCTGCCGATAGCGGCCAAGGCGTGGGCCAGCGGCCCGAATTGGTCACCGGGCGAGCGCTTTTGGAGCGCGTGCTCGAGGGCACCGACCAAGCGCGGCTGGAGGTCACCGTCAACGCACAGGCCGCCCATCATCCTTCTTGGGTCCCCGCCGACCGCGTCGCCCAGGCAATTCGTCAGCTCGTGGCCAACGGCCTTGACGCAACCGATGGCCAAGTCGAGGTCAATGTCGCGGTCGTGGGTGGGCATCTTCAAGTCACCGTGCACGACGCCGGATCAGGCATGGCGCCAGACGTGCTCGCTCGCGCCACCGAGCCCTTCTTTACCACCAAGCCGGTCGGGCAAGGCACGGGCTTGGGGCTCCACTTCGTACGATCGATTGCCGAGCAGGTGGGCGGTTCGTTGGACCTCGCTTCGGTTCCTGGTGAGGGAACTACCGCGATCATGACCTTACCCACTCGACTTGAGGAGGACGCATGACGGACGGTGTCGATGCCCGACTGCAGGGTTCGAGCATCCTCATCGTGGACGACGATGAAATCTTGCGGGAGCGCCTCGTCCGGTCGTTCTCGCGGCGTGGTTTTGAGGCGTTGGAGGCCGGTGACTACGAAAGCGCATTGGTCGTCGTGCGGCAGCATCGCATCGACTTGGCCGTCATCGATCTGCGGATGCCTGGCGAATCTGGCCTCCTGGTATTGCGAGACCTTCTCGACACCCATCCCGAAGCTCTCGTGGTGATCTTGTCCGGGTATGGCAGCATCGCGACCGCCATTGATGCCGTGCGCCTCGGCGCCGTCGACTTCGTTCAGAAGCCAGCCGACGTCGACCAGCTCATCGAAGCGTTCGCCCGTGCCCTCGAAGACAACCCTTTGGTCGAGCGAGACCCGACGTACGACCCCCCGTCGCTCGCGCGGGCGGAGTGGGAGCATATTCAGCGGGTTCTTCATGATTGCGGGGGGAATATTACGAAGGCGGCGAGGATGTTGGGGTTGCACCGACGGACGTTGCAGCGGAAGTTGCAGAAGCATCCTCCGAGACAGTGATCAGCCTGCAGGCGCGTCAGCGCCGAAGGCTGAACCTGCGCGTCGGCCTGCAGGAGCGCAGCGACGAAGGCCAGCGCAAC
>JBCCQY010000102.1:0-33746 GCA_039208735.1 Myxococcota bacterium
ACCGCCTGCACAATCACGGACGAAGCAGGCAACCAGCTCGACAGCTTCTACCTGGAGCGCCGCTACCCGGTCGAAGACATCACCGATCCGACCTTCCCTCGGTATGTCTGGCAGGCGTTCGTGGCCGCCGAAGACCGACGCTTCTTCGAGCACCCCGGGGTCGATGCCTTGGGCATCCTCCGCGCCATCATGGTCAACGCCCGAGCCGGCCGGACCGTCGAGGGGGCCTCTACCCTCACCCAGCAGCTGGTGAAGAATATCCTGCTCACGAACGAGAAGTCGCTCGACCGCAAAATCAAGGAGGCGGTGCTCGCCTGGCGCATGGAACGGGAACTCACGAAGATGGAGATCCTGCGCCTCTACATGGACTTCATCTACCTGGGCTCTGGCAACTACGGCGTCGAAGCGGCCGCACAGGACTACTTTGGCAAGACGGCCCGCGATCTGTTGCCCCACGAAATCGCAACCATCGCCGCCCTCATTCCAGCTCCAAGCCACTATTCCCCCCGCACGAATCCCGAAGAGGCCTTGCGCCGCCGCCGCCTGGTGCTCCGGGCGATGGTGGAAGAAGGGTTCCTGGATGCCACCGAGGTCTCCGAGAAGTGGAACCTTGAGCCCCTGGTGCTGTCTCCCGGCAGGCGCGGGGCCGACCGCGGAGCCAAGACGTCCTACATCACCGTGGTTCGCCGCGAAATCCAAAAGTATTATGGCTCCAACGCCACGATCGACGGATTGCATATCGTCACCCCCTACAATGCGAAGGTGCAGGAAGTCGCGGTGCGGGGCACTCGGGAGGCCGCAGAAGCCCACCTGAAGCGACAGGGTCCCCGTCCCATCAAGGCCCGCTCCGGACGCCGGCCGCCGTTTCCCGACAAGGATTGTTTCCGTGTTCAGGTGCCTGAAAACGGCGATCTTGGGGCGTTGCGGGCGGGGGCGATGAAGTATTCCCTGCTGAATGAGGACCGGGGACGCCGGGTCTTTGACGAGCGAGAAGATAAGCGGCCCTCACCTTTGAGGTCCCAGATTGGAGGCGGCGAAATCCTAGCCGTTTGCCTGGCCGATGACGCTCCGGCGCCGGCCGCTGACGAGCCTCCCTGGGTGACCATCGACGACGAACCGTGGGCCCAGTCGGCAGCGGTGGTCATCCACCACCCGACCGGTCGCGTCGTGGCGGTGACAGGTGGCGTGGGGCCTGGCGAACTTGAAGGGTTCGTCCGAGGCGTCCAGGCGCAGCGGCAGCCCGGTAGTAGCTTCAAACCGTACGTCTACGCCTCTGCCCTCGAACTCGGCAAGTCCCAACTCGACATCATGGTCGACCGTCCGATCCGCATTGGAAACTGGGCCCCCCAGAATTACGGCAAGAACTTCCGCGGACCCATGCCGATTCGCATCGCGCTTACCCGTTCCACCAACACCATCGCCGTGCAGCTGATGCTCGAAGCCGGTCCCCAGCGTGTGGCCAAACTTGCCTACAACCTTGGCGTACGCACCCCGTTGCGCCCTGATCTCACGATGGCCCTCGGGACCTCTGAGGTCACGCCGCTCGACCAGGCCGTCGGCTACGCAGGCCTCGCCCGTGGCGGCGTGCCCACCGACCCCATCTTCGTCCTCCGGGTCGAGGATGCGGCGGGCGGCGTCATCGCTGAAGCAGGGGAACCCGCCTATCCTGGTGGTCGCCGGCTCCCTGGAGGCCCCAAAGAGCGGGTGATGTCGCCCGGCGTTGCAGCGGAAACCGTAGACATGCTGAAGTCGGTCGTACGCTTTGGCACGGGTCGGCGCGCCTATCGCGATGATGTCGACCGTGCAGGCAAGACGGGCACCACGAACAATTTCGTCGACGGGTGGTTTGTGGGACTCACCCCAGAACATGCGATCGCGGTGTGGGTTGGAACCGATGGGTACGGGACGCTCGGTGACAAAGAGACGGGCGGTAAGGCAAGCCTGCCCGCGTGGATCGCGATCGCAGAGACGTTGATGGAGTTCGAGACCGAAACGCGGTTCCCGATTCCCGACGAGGTGGTGCTCGTGCCGTGGCAAGGACAACAAGTCGCCCTTCGCCGGGGTGGCGTCCACAATTCGGTCCTCCCGTTGCCGCCACTCACCAAGCAACCATTGGCCTCCGTCGATCGATAATCGTGCGCGGTGTGGTTACTGGAGGGGCCTGCCTTAGCAATCCGGCTCGGGCACACGTGGCCGCGCCGTGACCGAAACACGGCCCAGGAGCCCCCCCATTGATGTCCACCGACCCGTCCGAACATCAGGACGAACCACCGGCGAACGCGGACGAGACCCAGAACGACGACCCGTCTCACGTCCCCTCCGGAACCGACTACGTCAGTGACCGCGCGTTTGCAGACTTCCCCATCTCTTCGGAGGTGCTGCACGGCATCTCCGAACTTGGCTACGTCACGGCCACCCCGGTCCAGGCCGCGACCATCGAAGCCGCCACTGCCGGCCGCGACATGCTTGTTCGCGCAAAGACAGGCACTGGCAAGACGGCAGCCTTCTGTGTGCCGATCGTCGAGCGCGCCACCGCCGGCAAACGCAAAGCTGACGCCATCATCTTGGCCCCAACCCGCGAATTGGCCCAGCAGATCGGCGACGAGTGCGAGGCCATTGCCAAGTTCAAGGATGTGAATTTGGCCGTCCTCGTGGGCGGCGTGGCCATGGGCCCCCAGGAGAAACAGCTCGCCGAAGGCGCAGAACTCATCGTAGGTACGCCCGGTCGGGTGCTCGATCATGTGCGTCGCAAAAACCTTGACCTGTCCGAAGCTACGATGGCATGCCTCGACGAGGCCGACGAAATGCTTTCAATGGGCTTTTACGAGGATGTGGTCAAGATTCTGGACCACACGAAAGACGATCGGCAGGTCTTGCTGTTTTCGGCAACCATCTCAGACGAGACCCAGCGTCTCGCCAACGCGTACCTGAAAGACTTCGAAGATATTCGTCTTTCAACTGACGCCGACAACGTCGACAACATTGCCCACGTCATCTACGAAACCACGGCGGGGCTGCACAAGATTCGTGCGCTGCTCTACGTGATTGACCTCGAAGATCCCAGCTCGGCCATCATCTTTTGCAACACCCGCGAAGACACCGCCACGGTCGCGTCCTTCCTCGATCGACAGGGTCTCGACGTCCAGCTGTTGTCAGGCGAATTGTCGCAGTCCCGGCGTTCCCAGGTCATGCGCAAGGTGAAAGCTGGTGAAGTCCGGTTTCTAGTGAGCACGGATGTGGCCGCCCGCGGCATTGACATTTCGGATCTGTCCCACGTCATCAACTACAGTCTGCCCCAAGACCCGGCGGTCTACCTCCATCGAACCGGACGAACCGGCCGTATTGGAAAACAGGGCACCGCGATTAGTTTGGTAGGCGGTCCCGACCTCACCACGCGAAACACGCTCGAGAATCGGCATGACCTCACGTTCGAGGTGAGGGAACTTCCGGACGCCGATACGGCGGTTCAGCGGCGTGTGGAGCGGCAGGCCCGTCAAATCCGTGACGCGATGGGCAGCCTGGTGTTTGAGTCGTACCTGCCCACCGTGCGCGCGCTCAAAGAGCGACCCGACGGCGACCGCCTCCTGGCCGCCGCCCTGCGCGCCTTCTTCCAGTGGGACCGCCAACGGCGAGCGGAGATGGGAGAGGTCGACTCGATTGGCTCACTCATCCAGCAACGCAACGAGAAGCTCGAGCGCAAGGCACGGCGCGACAAGGAGCGGGGTAGCGACCGCAAGCCAAGACGGCCCAAGCGAAGCCGCAAGCCGAATCCTCCCACGCCGGAAGATCTCGAGGAACTCGATGCGCTGCTGGTCTCCGACGATGAAGCGGAGCGTCCAAAGGCAAAGGACGAACCCACCGAAGCACCGAAGAAGAAGCGCCGGCGCAAGAAGAAGCCTACGCCACAAGACGATCTGGATGCCATGTTGATCCCAGCCGATGAGGAACCCGATGGCAAGGGCGATGCGAAGGGAGGGTCACGTGACGATCCCGACGACTCGCTCGACGACCTCGATGCCCTCCTCACGGCCGAGTGAAACTGATGTCTGACGTCAAAGACGCCCTACTGAAGAATCTGAATCCTGAAAAAGCCTACAAAAACCTCGAGTTCCTCAACTCGCCAGCCGCGCGGCCTATCCGCATCCTCTGCGAGTACGAGGAACCCCGGCAGCGGCTTGCTCAGCACGGCATCGACGACACCGTCGTGTTCTTCGGAAGCGCGCGGACCCGTCCCACGGAGGATGTGACTCCGGTGCTCGCGGCCGCAAAGCAGGCGGCCGCCAAGGATCCGAACGACGCGATCGCGCAGCGTACGCTGAAACAGGCCGAACGAGCCATGAAGCTCGCGCGGTACTACGACGACGCCCGCGAACTGGCTCGGCGCATCACCGAATGGTCGCTTCAGGCTCCCGAGGAACGTCCCTATGTGATCTGCTCGGGGGGGGGTCCCGGCATCATGGAGGCAGCCAACCGCGGCGCCGCAGATGTGCCGGGGGGACGTTCGGTGGGCCTAGGGATTTCCTTGCCGTTCGAGGAAGGCGTCAACCCCTACGTCACGCCAGAACTCGCCTTTGAGTTCCACTACTTCTTCACCCGCAAGTACTGGTTTCTCTACCTATGCAAGGCCCTGGTGATCTTCCCCGGCGGCTTCGGCACGATGGACGAACTCTTCGAAACGCTGACCTTGGTGCAGACAAAGAAGATCAAGAAGCCCTTGCCCATCATCCTGTACGGCACCGAATACTGGGACGCGATCCTCAACGTGCAGGCGATGTCCGACTTCGGCACGATCAGCCCTGAAGACCTCGACCTCGTCCATCGCGTCGACCGCATCGACGAGGCGTTCGGTATTCTCACGGCCGAGATGACGCGCGGCTGAAGTAGGCCGCGACATCTGCATCCGCGGGAAAGCGACCCGTCGTGTACAGCACTTCGAACACGCGACGGGTCTCAGCATCGATGAGTCCAAGCCGCTCGAGCAGCGCCGCCGCGAACGCCGTCGAGGCCGTGCCTGGAGCCGTCACCAAGCCTTGGTCCTCGACCACGAGGTCCTTTCGGTAGTGGTCTGCACCTGCGTAGTCAGGGGCCACTGCGGCCAACCACTGGGGGTCGTTGCTCGTGTGGGCTCGTTCGGCCAAGAACCCGCCCCGAGCCAGCGCCACCGTAGCGCCACAGATCGCGCCGACGAGCGTTCCGGCATCGAGGAAGCGTTGGATGAGCGCATGCACCTCAGGCGCTGGGTAGTCACCGGCCGCCCATGCATCGCTCCCAGGCAACACCAGAAGCTCCGAGTGGACGGGTTCCAGCTCGGACAAGGCGGCATCGGGGGTCACCGTCAGGCCGCCCATCGAGGTCACGGGGCGACCGTTGACGGTCGACACGCGAAGGGTGAGTGAGGAACGGCGTCGAATCTCGGCCAAGAGCAGCGCGGGCTCCCAGTCGGCGAATCCTTCCAGGAGTAGCAGGTCGATGTGGTCCATGAGGCCTCCGTGGCGTTCATGGCGTTCTACGCAGCTTGGCTGACACCCCTGTGTCAGGGTAGGCGGGACCATGAGACGACTCGAGCGCCTGCACGCGATCGTGGACTTCCTACGGGCTCGATCCACGGCAGTCACCGTAAGCGAACTCGCCGCGCGGTTCGACGTGTCCGAGCGCACGCTGTTTCGGGACCTTCGCGTCCTCCGGGAGGGAGATGTTCCCTTGGAGAGCGACCCTGGGCCGATGGGTGGCGTTCGGCTGGGCCGAAGCTATCACCTGCCCCCCATCGGCATCGCCATCGACGAAGCCATCGCCCTTTGGATCGCCGTCCAACTGGCCGAAGCATCCACCCAGCCCCGATTGGCCTCGACCCTCGACAAGGTCGTGGGCAGCGTTCCCGAGCCACGCCGACGCGCGTTTCGCGCCGTGATCGAACGGATCGTGATCGGCCCCGAGGCCCCCGCGAACATCCCCGATCCGGGGCCCCCCGACCCTACGATCTACCGCCTCTGCGAACGGGCCCTCGTGGATGCTCGGGTGCTGCAGCTTGACTACGCCGATCGCAAGGGCACCCGAACGCGGCGTGTGGTCGAGCCTCACGGCCTGCTGCTATTGCCACCGGTTTGGTACTTACTCACCCACGATCGTGACCGCGAGGCAACCCGCACCTTCCGTCTCGACCGGATTGAAGCGGTTCAGGCCTTGGCCGAGTCCTTCGACCCGATCGATCCGCGACGCCTCTTTCCCTGCGACGCGGAATGAGCGTCAGCTACCCTGCGGCAGCTCAATCACCGCGCCGTCCTGCGAAGCATCGGACAGCTGGATGCGTAGAAGCAAGAGAACATCTTGGTTCTGGGCATCGACTTCGCTTTCGCCGACGTGCTCAAAGCCAACTTCTTCGTAAAGTTTGAGCGCCCGGCGGTTCTCGCGGCCCACGAGCAAACAACAGGATCGAATTCCGCGCTCCTGCAGTCGGTCGAGGACAGATTGGACAAAGTGTTGACCGAGGCCCTGGCCCCGCCACCCCGGCCGCAGCCCCATGGAGAGGATCGTGGCCTCGTTGGTTCGGTCCCAGCTGCGCAAACACACGCAGGTGCCGATGATTTGGTCATTCGCCCGCAAGAGAAACACGCGACCCGCTTTGAGGAAAGCTGCCGCCGTGTAGGGCGAAAACGTCGATTCCGCGAAGGTTTGCAGATCGATTTCGATGAGCGTTTGAACGAGATCAGCGGAAACGTCCACGACCTCTTCCAGACGGATGGCGTACGCCCGTTCGCTTTGCTCGTCGATCTGGAAGCTATCCATGTGGGTGACACCTCTTTGGTGACATTGTTCAACCTGGGGTCGGCTCAATATGGAACCGTCTCCAGGTCAGGTCCTGGCGAGGACGTCGTAACGGGCGTCTGCAGGGGTTCCCATGTTCCAGTCCCTCGACTTCCGCGACCATCGTAAGCGATTGCTCGCCAACCTCCAAGAAGATGAAGCGGTGCTCGTCTTCGGTGCACCCACTCGTCGCCGCAACGGAGACTCGGACTACCGGTATCGACCGAACTCCGATCTCTTCTGGCTGAGCGGTTGGGAAGATCCGCAGTGCGCTGCATTCTTGCGCCCCGGCGGAGACGAGACGTTTGTGCTCTTCGTTCAGCCTCGCGACCCGGCGCGGGAAGTCTGGGATGGACGGCGTCCCGGGCCCGAGGGTGCGATCAACACGTATGGGGCCGACGCCGCCTACACGTTCGCGGAACTCGAAGAGGAACTTCCCCGGCTTCTCGAAGGCGTGACCACGCTCCATCACCAATTCGCGCTCGATCCTGACAATGACGCCGTCGTCATGGCCTCGATCAACCGGGCGGCGCGCGCAGGACGCCGCAAGGGCTTCGCCACCCCCCAGACATTCCACGTCTTCGAAAAGACGCTTCACGAGCTGCGTCTGCACAAGACGGCCCCCGAGATCGCGGTGATGCGAGAGGCGGCGGCATTGACGGACCAGGGGCACCGAGCCGCGATGGCGTTCACCCGACCGGGGGTCCACGAATATGAAGTGGAAGCCGTGCTACGGGCGCCCTGGGATCGTGGGGGCTCCACCGGCCCGGCTTACACCCCGATCGTGGCCGCCGGCGACAACGCAACGGTGCTGCACTACGTCACCAACCGCGACGTTTGCAAGGCTGGAGAGCTACTCCTCATCGATGCGGGCTGCGAGGTCGCCTACTACGCCTGCGACGTGACCCGGACCTTTCCTGTCGATGGCACCTTCACCCCGGCCCAACGCGACGCCTACGAGGTCGTCTTGGCCGCCCAGCTCGCGAGCATCGACGCATGCCGCGCGGGACGCAGCTTCGACGACGTCCATGCCGAGTCCGTTCGGGTGCTGACCGAAGGCATGGTTTCGCTAGGTCTATTGTCGGGCACCGTCGACGAACTCATCGAGAAGGGCGAATTCCGCAAGTACTACATGCACTCGACCAGCCACTGGCTCGGTCTTGATGTGCATGACGTAGGCACGTACGCGAAAGACGGTGACGTACGCCGTCTGACGCCCGGGGTGGTACTAACCGTGGAACCCGGGCTTTACGTCGCCGCAGACGACGAGACGGCACCGGATGCGCTGCGAGGCCTCGGCATCCGCATCGAGGACGACGTCCATGTCACCGACGGTGATCCGGATGTGATCACAGGCGACATCCCGAAGAGGGTCACCGACGTCGAGGCGGCCTGCCAGGCGACGCTGGCTCACGCGTGACGCCAAAACCCCCTCCGCCCTGGCATGATGTGCATCAGCGCGCGCGAGCCGCCGATGCGGAGAGCTATGTCGACCCGGAAACTGGATTTCGGGTGTTTACCGAGATCGCGCACCGGCGCCGCGGAAGCTGCTGCGGCTCCGGATGTCGGCATTGCCCGTTCGACCACGTGAACGTGCAACACTCGGGTCATCGCTAAGCGCGGCATCGGTGGATCGCGCGTGCGACACTGGCGGGGCCGCGAATTGGAGTCCCCATGCCACCCGTGACGCACCTCTCCCTCACCTCCCGACATGCCCTTGTGTGCGGAGCTAGTCAGGGAATCGGGGCGGCCACGGCCCGTGCCTTTGCCGCCGCCGGAGCCACCCTCACCCTGCTTGCCCGAACCGCTTCGAAGCTCGAAGCCATGGTGGAGCCCCTGAAGGCCGCGGGCGCCCCTGCCGTTCACGTCCTCGTCGCAGATCTCGACGATCGAGAGGCCTTCGAGGGAGCCGTGACCGCTTGGCTTCAGGCGCACGGCCCCGTTCACATCGTGGTGCACAACACCGGGGGGCCGAAGGGGGGCCCTCTGCTCGAGGCAAGCACCGATGCCATCGAAGGCGCCATCGGGCGTCATCTCCTGACCGCCCACCGCCTTCTCCAGCTGACCCTCCCGGGCATGCGCAGCGCGGGGTATGGAAGGTTTATCCAGGTTCTTTCAACGTCGGTACGCGAGCCCATCGACCGGCTCGGGGTGAGCAACTTGACGCGTGCCGCGGTCGCGAGCTGGGCCAAGACGATGTCCCGCGAACTGCCGTCCGGGGTCACGATCAACAACGTGTTGCCGGGGTTCACCGATACCGAACGTCTCGATCAACTGATGGGCGCCGCGGCCGAGCGCACCGGCACCACCCCCGATCGCGTCCGCGAGGCCTGGATCGCTACCGTTCCGGAAGGCCGTCTCGCCCACCCTGATGAGACCGCCAGCGTCATCCTCTTCCTGGCTTCCGAGGGGGCGAGCTACGTTCGGGGCACCTCCATCCCGGTGGATGGCGGCCGACTCAGGAGCATCTGACCGTGACCGACGACGTCTTCTTTTCGATCTCCCAGACCCCGGTGAACGGTGTGCAGCCGAGCGAAGCTCGGATGTTCCACAACTTCTTCGCCCAGGTTGAGGCAGCCGATGAATTGGGGTTTCGCACGGCATGGATCGCCGAGTCGCACCTCTCGAGCCAAGTGCAAAAACAGACCTCCCGCCCCGTGATCCCCCATTGGCAGGGCGAGGTTGGGCTCAACGTCGACTTCCATCAGCTCGCCACCCGAATCTTTGCCCGCACCAAATGCATCGAAGCGGGTTCTGCGATCCTCAATGTGCTGTGCAACGGCGGACCGGTAGCTCATGCCGAGCGGACCGCCGCCTTCCTGATGCAACACGGCCTGGATCCTGAAGAACGCAGACGCATCCACCTCGGATTCGCCGCCGGGCGCTTTGACTTCATGAACGTGGCGTACGGAATCGGACCCCGCAACGAACTCGAACAGGCGGCATGGCCCGCCCTCAAGGGACAGGTCTTCCGTCGTGCAGCCCAGATCTTCTTGCGGTTGCTGCGCGGCGACGCCCTTGCGAGTGCCGAGGTCCCGCAGGTCGTCCTTCGGGCCGAACATTTCCGGAAGCCCGAGCAGTTCGAGGCCGTCCGCGAACTCGCCTCAGGTGCCGACGCCATCGAAATCCCGCCGTTCTTCGACTTCGAGATCCTCAAGATCGTACCCGAGGAG
Source organism: Myxococcota bacterium (assembly GCA_039208735.1). GTDB lineage: Bacteria > Myxococcota_A > UBA796 > UBA796 > DRPG01. The sequence goes on from JBCCQY010000102.1 coordinate 9,975, forward strand.
TGGCGTCGCGAACTGCTTCAGCTGGTGATCGGCTCCCACGACCCGGTCGTCCAGGCAGAGGTCAACTCGATCTTGCCCGTGCACGTGTTCAACCTATCGATCACCCGCCCCGACGTGATCGAGGCAACGCACGCGCGCATGCGGGAAGCCTTCCACGCCGATGGAGGGCCCTGGCAGCGGCGCTACATGCCGCGCACGGTCTTCGTATTCCTCAATGAGCAGCCCGGGCTGTCGTCCGAGCAACGGCAGGCGGCGGCAAAGGAAGAAGCTCGTGCCGCGCTTTCGGCGTACTGGCAGGCGCTTGACGGCACCATTGACCCTGCCAAGGTGGAGCGAGCCGCCGACAATGCGCTGATCGGAGATGCCAACGCCGTTGCGAAGCAGGCCATGGAGCGCTTCCATCCTGAGGATCGTCTCATGCTGTGGTTCGACTTTTTCAACCACGACAACGACCGGGTGATCGCCAACATGGAGGCGTGGGCCAAGCAGGTAGCGCCAACGCTGACGGCATGGCGAGGGTCTGCATGACACTTGAACCCCTCCAAAACTACATTAACGGCCGATTTCAGCCGGCTCATGACGGGAGCACCCTCGACGACCTTGCACCGGCCACCGGCGAGCGGTTGACGACCTTGCCCAACTCGGGACCAGACGATGTCAACCAGGCCGTCGCCGCTGCGAAGGCCGCGATGCAGGGTCCCTGGTCGAAGACGTCGGCCGCTGAACGAGCCGATCTTTGCGAGGCCATCGCGGACCGCATCGAAGCGGATCTCGATGCCTTCGCCACGCTCGAAAGCGCAGATACGGGCAAACCGCTGGCCCTCGCCAAGAGCCTCGACATTCCGCGTGCGGTGAGCAACTTCCGCTTCTTTGCCGCCGCCATTCGCAGCCATTCGGAACCGAGCTTCACGATGGCGGATGCGGTGAACCACACCCTGCGCGGGCCGGTGGGCGTGGTGGGACTGATCACCCCATGGAACCTGCCCCTGTACTTGCTCACCTGGAAGGCAGCTCCCGCCCTGGTCACGGGGAACGCCATTGTGGCCAAGCCAAGCGAGGTCACGCCTCTCACCGCGGGCCGGCTCGCCGAAGTCATCGATGACTTGGGCGCTCCGCCGGGCGCCTTCAACCTGGTGCAGGGGCTCGGGCCTTCGGTGGGCGCTCCCCTCTGCGCACACGCCGACGTCGATGCGGTGAGCTTTACCGGCGGCACCGCGACCGGGGTCCACGTGGCGTCGGCCGTCGCGCCACGGTTTGCCAAGCTCTCGCTGGAACTTGGCGGCAAGAACGCGAGCGTCGTCTTTGAGGACGCGGACCTTGAGCACACGGTGCCTACCGTGGTGCGTGCTGCGTTTACCAACACCGGCCAAATCTGCCTTTGTGGGTCCCGCCTCTTCGTTCATCGCTCCCAATACGCCGATGTTGTAGAGGCCGTGGTCGCCCAAACTAAGGCCTTGGTAATTGGCGATCCTCAAGATCCGTCGACGAACCTTGGGCCGTTGGTATCGCAAGCGCATCGCGCCAAGGTGGAGCGCTACATCGCGCTTGCCAAGGAAGAGGGCGGCACGTTGCGTACGGGTGGACCACGCCCTGAGCTGCCGCCGCCATTCTCCAACGGCAACTTCCTAAGCCCCACCGTCATCGAGGGCCTGGCCCCGGACTCTCGAACGGCGACCGAGGAGATCTTTGGTCCGGTGCTCACCGTGCATCCATTCGACGACGAAACCGAGGTCATCGAGCGAGTCAACGCGGTGCGGTACGGCCTTTCTGCCTCGATCTTCACCCGCGATCTGACGCGGGCCCACCGAGTGGGTCGGGCCCTGGATGTGGGCACGGTCTGGGTCAACACTTGGCTCAAGCGGGACCTCCGGGTGCCGTTCGGTGGCCACAAGGACAGCGGAGTCGGTCGCGAGGGCGGCGACTACAGCCTCCGCTTCTTCACGGAGCCGACCACACTGTGCATTCAACTCGATCCCGCGTGACCACCGGCGGCGAAACCAACATCGCCGCCCTGTTCGCCCGTGTCCGGGCCCGTCCCGACGACGAAGACGCACGGCGTGTGCTGGGCGATGCACTCGTCGATGCAGGGGATCCGCTTGGAACGCTCATCACGCGCGAGACCGACACCTGGGACCCCGACGAACGCTTGATCGCATACGCGACCCTGCTGCCGAGGCTCCTCGCCGACTTGTACGGTCACATCGAACCTCGTGGGTTTCGACTTGGATTTCTCGACGCAGCCCGCGACTTGGGTACGGCCCCGCTCGATAGCCCCACCTGGGCCACGGTTCGCAACCTCGAAACCGAGCGGCCTGAACTCGTACGTGCCGCCGCCCCCCTCGACCGGCTGTCGACCCGATTCGAGGTCGTCCGCGCGATGTTGTTCGACGCCGACCCCGTCCCCGTGCAACGCCTGTGGCCCATCGAGGTGGACCTGCCGGCGGCCCTCGACGACCTCCCGGGGCAGCCCGGAGCCTGGGCCGAGGTGACCCACGTTGCCCTCACCACCACAAGCGATGAGCCGCGGCCCGAGCTTTACGCCGTCGCGGCTGCGTTGCTGGGATGTGGGCTGCGGCCCCAGGTGCTTCGCGTCGAGACCCGGGACCCGCCTCCGGTCTACCTCCGGCGCCGGTTTGCGGAGGTGGGAGGACTCCGTCTCGAGTGGCGGGGCGAGGGGCTCGATCTCAAGGAGCGGCGGTACGCGATCGCGACGGGACCGCCCGTACCCCATCATCCTCCGGTTCCGTTACCCACCGCGGTCGCCGGTCGAGTGGTCGGACGCCACAGCACCGGTCGGTACGTCGTGCACGCGGATGGTGGGCCGGTGCTGTGGCAGTGGCCGGTGCCCGACAATCTGCTGCGGCCTCCTGACGCACGCGGTGCGCACGGCCTGGATGAAGGCCTGGATTTGGGGCGGCGTCGCCGCGTGGGCTTCAGCATCGTCAACGAGGTCGGACCCGCGGTCGGCCCCGGTCCGGCCCCCTGGCCGGAGGTGGTGCACCAGCAGGTCGAGCGCGCCGTTCACCATGCCCGTCGGCGAGTGCCGCGCGCCTACCGGTTGGCCGAGACAGCCCTTGAAGCGTTCGCCATGGAGGGGGGACGAGGCCGATTGCTCGCCCCACGACTGCATCCACGACCTGAACCAGACCGGATTGTCGAACGGTTGCGGCTGCGAGGAAGGGCACGGTTGCCATGGGCCGGCATCACGGTGACCGCCCGTCCCGCGGTCGACGCACTGTCGAACTACGGCGCACATCCCGACGGGGTCTTTGCGATTGGCGAGGGGCTTGGCGGCCGCCCTCGTGCCGAGCTGGCAGCCTCGGTGGTGGTGAGCGCCCTTGCTGCCCCGGGCGAGCTCGAAGAACGCTTCGACGATGCGAAACAGCGGCTCCTTGCCATCGCCAACCCACGGCAACCCGAGTGGTACCTCGGCGTCTCGGCCCTGCGTCTCGAAGTCGGTCCCACCGAGGCTTCGCTTGGCTGGCTCGGTGAGATCGGTGCGATTCACCTAAGCGGCGATTCCCTTACCCGGATCGCCCGTGGGCACCCCACCGTCGAGCGGTGGATCGACGAAGGTATGATGATGGCCCGTGGCACCTGGAGTCCCTACGCCGTCCAGGTTTCACGGTCGCTGACGCCAGGCGATCAAGGTCGACTGCTCCGGCCCACCCACCGACAAATCCCCATCGCCCAAGGCGATCGATTCGTCCTTGTCACCGCGGGATTGTCGCGTGTGATCGACGACCCGACTTTGCACGGCATCGCCTTGGCACACCGCTCACAATCCGCCCGGGCGCTGGCTACGGCGCTCGCTCGGGCCATGGGAGAGCTCTCGCGCGACGAGAGCGCATCGCTCGTGGTGGTCGACATCAAATAAAGGGTCCAAGTCGGAGGACGTGATGCCCCCCTGGACCCTACTCGGCGCCACCATTGTCAACGTCTGCCCCGTGATGGGGCCGTATTGCGACACGACTTCCATCGAAGAGGCGCTCGCGGAGGACCCAGACTACGTCATCCTGGCTGCAGGCACGTACGAGGTCCAAAACCTCGACATCGATGTTCCCCACATCACCATCAAGTCCATCGATCCCGGTCCAGCCATCCTGCGATTCCCGGCGCAGACGAACCTGGATGAACCGATGGTGCGAATCCTGGCGGAAGGGGTCCGGATCAACAACATCGAGTTCAACGGAGAAGCTCCGTCCCTCGACTCTTACACCGAAGATGCGCGCGCGATCGAAGTGACCCGGGGGGCCACGGACGTCCAACTCACGAACCTCACCATTCGCAATTTTCAGACCGCATTTTTCGGTGGCAGCATTCTCGTTGCCAACGGAGATGTCACGGTATTCGACTCGGTGATTGAGGATGGCTCGGCGGTCGAAGGTGGCCTCGTCGGCGTCCTCGGCAAGAACTCCAGCTTTGCCATGTTTGGCGGCACCCTGGGGCGCGGCCAGGCCGACCAACTCGGGGGAGCGCTGTCCAACGACGGTGGCGACGTCATTTTGGTCGATGTGACCTTGCACGACAACCTTTCGTTCTTCAAGGCGGGACACATCTTCGATCAGGGCGGGGGTAGCCTGATTGTTCGCGACAGCCGCTTCACGAACGGAGGCGCTTCGCTATGGGCGATGATCGACAGTTTCGGGGGTGGCTTCGTCGAACTCGACCACGTGACGTTCGGCGCTCCGACGTTCGCCAGCGAGGGTCTCGTGACCGTCGAGGATGGCCGCGAACTCATCGTCCACGACATCAAGATGGACAACATCGGCGCCTCTGGCCCAGGCTTGGTGGTTCGTCGCACCCAAGTCGACATCGAAGAGTCGGTGTTTGCCGACGGGACGGACGAAGCAACCCCCGCGGTCATCATCGACACCCCACCGAGCGCTGCCGTTCGGTGGTCTTGGTTCTGCGGGCATTCCTCGATCCGCGGCAGCCTGGAATTCGTCGGCGTTTGCTTTGACTGCCAAGTGGTGGACAGCGTATTCGTGGGCGCCCAGGGGAATCCAGGCTCGACCTTCGTACCCCTGCCCTTCGCCTCGGCCCTCGTGGCCGACCTGGGGGGCGAAATCTCGGTCGAACGAAACACCTTTGCCGCCAACAGCTTCGCCACCAGCGTCAACCAGGGGGCCATTTTGGGTCTTCACGCCGAAGACCTGTATGTCGAACGCAATTTGCTGTTCAACAACTCGAGCTACGAAGTCGCCGACATCGAAGCCGATGGCTTTACGACCATCCAACAAAATGCGTCTGTCGAGCCGAGCGATGGAATCGAGGATGACACAAGCCCCATCAACCTCGATGCGTTGCCCCCGATGGTCTTCGAGACCGAAGCCCGCGTCCAGCCTGGCGCATGCCGCGACTGGGGGGCCTTGCTGCTCGAACCCTCGACGGTCCCCGTGCGCTTCCTGAACCCTCCGCTCGGCGCATTCGCGGATGACTTCGATAACGACGGGTACATCGCTGCCAATGACTGTGACGAACGCGAATCGAGGGTCAACCCCGGCGCCATCGAGATCCCGGCCAACGGGGTGGATGAGGACTGTGACGGCCTCGAACTGTGCTGGATCGATGCCGACGATGATGGCTTTGGGGCCCGACTACAGAGCTTCCCCGACGATTTCTTCTGTCGCCGCTTTGGACGTGCGAACCAAGGCGGCGATTGCGACGACAACGACCCGTACGTCAATCCCTACGCGGGCACGAACGAAGGCCCTGACTGCCCCGATCCCAAACCCGAACCCGAACCCAAGGCTGACATCGATGGCGACGGGTTTGAGCCTCCTCTGGATTGCGATGACACGCTTCCTTCCGTGTTTCCCGGAGCCGACGATCCGCTAGGCGACGATGTCGATCAGAACTGTGACGGGGTCGATGGCATCGACAAGGACGGGGACGGCATTCCCGTGCCCGAGGACTGTCACGACACCGATGCGAACCGCACCCGGTGCGACAGCTTCATTGGGGGCGTAGAACGGGTGTGTGCAACGGGGGCTCCGGCGCCGCTCCCCGCTGCGCTAGCCTTGCTTCTGGCATTGCCGATGCTGCGTCGCCGCTCTCCATGACCATTTGGGTCTGGGTCTTGGCCTGTGGCCCTCGGCACTCCCCACGGCCCCCCGAGGTCGTGGTTCCTCCTGAACCAAGCATCCAGCGACTGCCGGATCACCACGTGCACGGAGGGACCGAACGCAGCCCCGACGATGTCGACATGATCGTCTTTCACACCATCGGTGGCCACACCTGTCAACCCGACGGTTCTCTGTTGTTCAGTGGCGCCGAACGAGACGCGCGTTTTTGGCGGGATTGGCTTGAGAGCCAGCACGACCGGAGCATTCACTACGTGGTGGGCCGTGAGGGTGACATCGCCCAACAGCGTCCCGAACTAAGAACCGCGGGCCATGTTGGCTTCGATGGCGTGGTGGTCGATGTCAATGAGCGATCCATCGGCATCGAACTCGTTAACGATGGCGGCGGAGTCGAGCCCTTCTCGGAACCGCAGATCGCGGCCCTCGAATGGCTCGTGACGGGCATTGCCCAACGTTACGACTTGGGCCCCGAGCAGCTGTTCACCCATGCCGAACTCGACACGCGAATGCTCAAGGCTCCGTGCGCAGACCATCGGCGCAAGGCCGATCCCGGCCCTCGCTTTCCCATGGAGCGGCTCCGCAACGCGCTTAGGTAAAGCCGAGCCCTCGCCCTACTTGAACCACGGCAAACGCCGCCCCGTACGCAAGCGCGGTCATCCAAACGAAGGTGAACGCGGTCCACCCCCAAGAGCCGCTCTCCTTCCGCAGCACCGCCACGGTCGATAGGCATTGCAGGGACAACGCGAAGAAAACCATGATCGACAGGCCGGTCAATGGGGTGTAGACGCGGCTCCCATCGGGGCGGACGGCATCGCGCAATCGCGATCGGAGCGCCGGGCTCTCTTCGTCGACCTCGGCGCCGACGCCGTAGACCACCCCCATCGTGGCGACAAACACCTCACGGGCCGCAAAGGCGCCGATGAGCCCGATGCCGATCTTCCAGTCGTAGCCAAGCGGCTCAATGACCGGCTCGATGGCGCGCCCGAGCCGTCCTCCGTAGGACTGCTCGAGAATCCGCGGGGCGGCTAGCTCCTCCAGATTCTGCCCTTCCGCCTGGGCTTGGGCCACCTCGGGCGGCGACAGCACGTCGGTCGGTTCGTAGCGAGGGAACGACAGCAACGCCCACAGTGCAATCGTCGCCACCAAGATAATGCCCCCCGCTTCGCGCAGGAAATCCACACTTCGGGCCACCACCTGCCGCAACACCACCCGCGGATCGGGCCAACGGTAAGGGGGAAGCTCAATGAGCGAGGGCTCAGCCCCCGAGGCGAACACCGTGCGCCCCAGCACGACGGCGGCCCCCACCGCTACCAAGGTTGAAAACAGGTACATCCCCGCAAGGGCCACCGGCCGCAGGGGAATGGGACCCCACAGCGTAGCAGGAAACAACGCCGCAACGAGCAAGGTGTAGACAGGGAGTCGTGCCGAACAACTGGTCAGCGGAATCACCATCATGGTGAGGAGCCGATCCCGGAACCGAGGCAACGTCCGGGTGGCCAAAATCGCCGGCACCGCACAGGCATAGCCCGAAAGCAAGGGGACAAAGGCCCGGCCGGGAAGCCCTGCCGCGCGGAGAACTCGATCGGCGAGGTGGGCCGCGCGCGCGAGGTAGCCCGAGTCCTCCAGCAGCGCGAGGAAGAGGAAGAGCAAGGCGACCTGCGGGAGGAACACCACCACCGCTCCCACGCCGCCGATGATGCCGTCCACCACGAGGTCGCGCAGAATCGAAAGTCCCGTCGCGGCCCCTGGAAGTTGCGCAATCGCGGTATCGAAGCCGCTGGCCACGAGCTGCTGTACCCAGCCCATGATGGATTCGACCGCGCCGATGAGCGGGTCAGCCCATGAGAACAGGGCCGAGAAGGCAAGCGACATCACCCCGACGAACAACAGGCTGCCCCAGATGGGATGCAAGGCCACCCGATCGAGGCGTTCGGTGTCGAGGACGGTCGACGGCCGTGGACCGTCCTTCGCATTGAGCCAGCCAGGGGCTCGCGCGTCGATCCATGCGTAGCGACTCGCGATCAGTGCGGCCTGAAGATCTTCGCCATCCGCCGCCTCCCGCGCCGCCACCACCGACGGAATCGGTTCGGCCCTGACATCGAGCCGGCCCTCATCATCGGCCGACAACAGGAGCCACCGCGCTACCGCTTTGGCCTCCGATTCGTCGGTCGTCCGCGATCGAAATGGCTCGGGAAGGTCTGCAGCCACAGCGTCGACCGGTTGGGAGACGAAAGCCGGCCAGTCGTGCAGCGTGCGCCCGCGATGGGCCGTAGGGTCCGCGACCAGGGCGCGAAGCTTGTTCACGACGTCGTCGAGGCCACGTCCCGTTCGTGCGACCGTGCCCACCACAGGCACCCCGAGTTCACTCGCCATCGTGTCGAGGTCCAGATGGTGCCCCAACGCTTCCGCTTCGTCGAGCAGGTTGACGACGACCAACGTGGGTCTGCCCAGTTCCAGGAGCTGCAGCAGCAGGTAGCTCGAGCGTTGAAGCCTTGGCGCGTCCAGCACCACGACGATTCCGTCGGGCGGTGCCTCCTCCAACCCAAGCACGGTGTCGATGGCCACGCGTTCATCCGGCCGGGATGCCGCGAGAGAGTACGTTCCGGGCACATCGATCAGCTCGATGGGGGACCCCTCTCCGCGCAACCGACCCGATGTGGCCGTGACCGTTGTACCCGCAAAGTTCCCCACCTGGGCCTGGCTGTCGGTCAACGCGTTGAACAACGTCGACTTCCCCGCGTTGGGGTTGCCCATCACCGCAATCCGGGCCACCCGGTTGGATTGCGAGGCCCGTGCGTTCATGGGGCCAATTCGACGAGGGCTGCTTCGGTGCGACGCAAGCCCAGTACCGCACCGCGAACCAAGAACGTGATGGGGTCACCGAGAGGGGCCTGACCGGTCCGCTGAACGGCGGTGCCCGGCAGAAGGCCCAGTTCCATCAAACGACGGCGGAAGGGGCCCTGACCGCCAATGGCGGCCACGGTTGCGAATTGACCCTGGCGGAGTTTGTCAAGCGTCATGAGACCGGTCTAGTTGAAAGTCGTTTTCAACTTAACTCGAACCAGGATTCTTGCCGCAAGCCGCGGCATGGGAGATGTCGATCTTTCCTGTGCCCGCAGGCGGATCCAGGACGAAGCGAGGTCGGGACAGCCCCGAAAGTCGGGGTGCCAAGGCTTCCTCAAGCTGACGAGCCTCTTCGGTCGAGACCCGAAGGTGGGCATTGCCGGCCGCTCGGTCCGTGACGTGGAGGTAGTAGGGGCGGACGCGGCGTCGCAGCATCGCACGGCAGAGTTCGGTAAGGGTTTCGACATCGGCGTTGACGCCGCGGAGCAGCACGGCCTGGTTCAGCACGGGCACACCGGCATCGACCATCCGAGCCAACGCGTCATCCACGTCGTGCGAAAGTTCCCGCGGGTGATTGCAATGCACGATCACCCATAGGGGTCCATGGCGCCGAAGGAGGTCGACGAAGCCTTGCGTCACCCGTTGAGGGTAGGTGATGGGGGCGCGCGTGTGAATCCGCCGAACCGGCACGTTGGACAGCGCACTCAGCGTGTCATCCAACTGGCGGTCGGTCAGCATCAGCGGGTCGCCACCCGACAGGATGACCTCTTCAACGCCTGCGTTACGCACATAGTCAAGGGCCATCGCCCACTCTTCAGGGGTCGGATCGAGGGCTGCGGAGGGATGATGGTTGCGTCGGAAACAGTACCGGCAATGCAAATGACAGCGCTTGGTCGCGAGGAGGAGCACCCGGTTCGGATACTTGTGCACCACCCACGGCACGGGACTGCAGGCCGCATCGCCCACCGGATCCGGCTCATCCTGGGGATGGGCCTCGAGTTCACGGGGATCCGGCATCACCTGGAGCCCAAGGGGATCTGCAGGGTCGGTCGGGTCGAGGCGATCCCAAAAGGATCGGGTAATCCGGATCGCGAAGACGCCGTCCACGTCACGCAGGGTATCGGTTAGATCGGGCCGTGCACGCAGGACTTCGTGAGCACGCACCATGCGCGGTGGAGCCGCCATTTGCACCAACTGAATCGAGGACCGAGCTCATGTATCAAACGTCGGACATCAAAAACGGCCTGAAGGTCGAGATCGACGGAGCCCCCTACATCGTGACCTACTTCCAGTTCGTCAAGCCGGGCAAGGGCCAGGCGTTCACGCGAACGAAGCTGAAGAATCTGCTCACGGGCAACGTGCTCGATCGCACGTTCAAGACAGGGGAAACGCTGGAGCCGGCCGACATTACCGAGGCCGCCCACCAGTACATGTACAACGACGGCGAAGCCTACCACTTCATGAACCTCGAAAGCTTCGACCAGATCGCGATGGAAGAGGATGCGGTGGGCGACGCCAAGAACTTCCTCGTTGAAGAGATGCAGGTCGACGTGATGTTCTACAAAGAACGTCCCGTTTCGGTGTCGTTGCCCAACTTTGTCGAACTGCAGATCGAGTACTGCGAGCCAGGCGTGAAGGGGAACACCGCCCAGGGTGCCACCAAGCCCGCTACGCTCACCACGGGCCACACGGTCAACGTTCCTTTGTTCATCGAGCAGGGTGAAACTCTGAAAATCGACACCCGCACGGGCGACTACGTCGAGCGCGTTCGGAAGTGACCGACCGAGCCGGGCTCGCCCGAGCCCTTCGGGACCGGGCCCGGGTGCTCCACGCGCTGCGGAGCACGTTCGCGGAACGTGGCTACCTCGAAGTCCTCACGCCCTGCTTGGTGCCGTCACCCGCCCTCGAACCCTACTTGCATCCCGTGCCTGCCGGAGACGGATTCCTGCGGACCTCGCCCGAGTTTGCGCTGAAGCGTGCGTTGGCCTGCGGAATGGGCCGCATCTACGAGATTGGCCCCTGCTTTCGGGCACGGGAAGACGGTCCGTTTCACCGCACTGAATTCACGATGTGCGAGTGGTATCGGCCGGGGGCGAACCTCGACGATCTGATGGACGAGGTGGAAGTCTTGGTCGCAGCCGCAGCTCACGCGGTGGGGCGTCGGGCTCCCACGTTCGCTCGCCGAACCGTCGCCGAGGTGTTTGAAGCGGCCACCGGGCTCAACCCGCTTACGGCGACGGCAACAGAACTGTCCCCGGTGCCCGAGTCCTACGACGATGCCTTCGCTCGCCGGTGGGTCACCGATGTTGAACCCACCCTTACATCACCGCTGTTCGTGCGCGACTGGCCAGCCAGTCAGGCTGCATTGGCCCGGGTGGTTCCATCGACCCACGGACCCGTGGCCGCGCGGTTCGAAGTCTACCTGGGGGGCGTTGAACTCGCGAACGCGTTTCTGGAGCTGCTCGACCCCGTCGAACTGCGCCGCCGCTTTCACGAGGCCAACGCGTTGCGGGCCCAGTTGGGAGACCCCCCTCACCCCATCGACGAAGGGCTGCTCGAAGCGGTTGGCCAGATGCCTCCGACCTCGGGCATTGCGATGGGTGTCGACCGATTGCTGGCCGGCCTCCTCGAACGTCCTGACCTGGGGCCTTCGCTTTAGGCCAAGGCTGCGACCACCGTCGCAACCGGGTCCGTCACGTCATGCACGGCGATGTGTTGCTGGGTCGCGAAGAAGTAAGCGAAGTCAGCCGGGGGTTCGCTCGTGTCGAGCAAGACGGGGATGAGGGGTTTGCCGTAGCGATCTGCAAGGTACACTTCGCGTTTGACGTGGTTCGACGCGTACGCATGCACCGAACAGAACACCAGGACGATTTCGGCGCGTTGCAGGGCATCGACAATGGCCCCTGCCCACTGCGTACCGGCCTGGATGCGCTTGTCCATCCAAGGCTCCACGCTCGTTTTCACCAAGCCCGCAACGATGGGATCCACCAACGTGCGGTCCTGGTGGGCGTACGAGACAAAGGCGCTCCGCTTGGCCCCCAAGGCGGGCGCCGGCAAGGTCACCGGAGGCGCCGTCAATCGGTGCGGGGGTGTCGCGAACGGTCGCATCATCAAGGTGCCCACCACCCCAAGGGTGATGCCCAAACCGAGAGCCAGTCCAACCAATAGGCCCGAGACCCACGGTGGAGGTGCACTAAGTCCGGGCCCCGACGGCAAGGCAAAGAACACGGCCAATCCTGCTATGCCAAGGAGAAGACCGAGCACCAACAAGAGACTTGCCCATCCCCCTGACCGGCGTGACGCCTTACGAGTGCCCACCGAAGTGGGAAGTGGCCCTGGAGCGACAAAGCCATCGGTCACGGGGTCCGGAGAAGGAGAAGCGAGCAAGGTGTCGAGTCCGCTCGCAAGGTCGTGGCCAGAGGCCCCCACCGGCACCACCGGGAGGTCGGCCAACCCAAGCGGCAACGGGGTGTCATCAAGCGCCACGAGCAGAAGTCGGTTCTCGGCCCACGCCGCCACCGCCGCCGATTCGATAGCTTTGCGGTCCGGCATCGACGAAAGCGCATTCGACCAGGCCACCAAGAAGGCTTCCCCGAACTCGAATGACGTCATGAAGGCGGCCAGCTGCAGTCGAACCTTGAGTTCGGGCAGGGCGCTACGCAGCCAGCCCGACACCCGCTCGGCGTCCTCTTCGTTCGCCGCCAACACCACGACCGAACGACCGCCCTCTTCGACCATCATTCTTCCTCCAGAAGCTGCCAGCCTGCATCAGAATCTGGCAGCCGGCGCACCAAGAACCGCAGCTCTTCCTCCGCCTCCAGTTGAAACGAAAATTCGTGTTGCACCGGCTCGTCGCCACCGTAGTCCGTCACCAACACTTCGCAGTGCGAAGAACGGCCACGATCGAACACCACCTCGGTGTCGATCGCTCCCGTCTCGACATCGTGCCGCATTCGGGCTGACCCTTCGAAACACGCCGCGAGTAGACTCACCTCCTCGGGATCTTCACCGTCTAGCGCGACGTGAACGAAGCCCCGCGGGCGCGGAGTGAGCTGAACAACTTGGGTACAGGCCCCGCCCAGCCAACCAACCGCGACAGGTTCGTAGTCGCGAGGGTAGAACCAGGCCATCCCCAGCGCCTGTCGGGGTTGCAGAGTGACCCAAGCCCCATCGACCGTCGCCGGGATTCGCCCCAGAGATTCTGACGACTCGAGGTCGAGTTCGTAGGCGAGCACCGCTCGAACGGGCCGGGACAGCTCACAGTGAACGTCAACATGCTCGGGCAGGCCCAGAGGCTCGTCGTCCTCGGGGAATTCGTCCCCCGCCACCACCGGGGGCGTAGCAGGGGGCGTTGGGAGCACCTCAGGCAAGGTCGGGGCCGGGCTTGACCAAGGCCAAAACCACGCCAGCACAAGAACAACGACCAGCAATCCGATGGCCAGGTTCCGGAGTCGACGCCTGCCTACGCTCACGGCTCCTCCACGGTCAAACCGTCAGACCACCATCCACGATGAAGGTCTGACCCGTGATGTACTCGGAATGTGGACCGGAAAGGAACCGGACCATGTGCGCGATTTCTTCGGGCTGACCCATGCGTCGCAGCGGGATTCGTGCAAGCAGTTCCGTTCGCTGATCGTCGGTCAGCTCGTCGGTCATGTCGGTCTGGATGAATCCGGGCGCCACCGCGTTCACCCGGATGTTGCGCCGCGCCATCTCACGCGAAAGCGATTGCGTGAGTGCAATCACCGCCGCCTTACTCGCGCTGTAGTTGACTTGACCTGGGTTGCCGCGCACACCTGACACGCTGGTGATGTTGATGATCGACCCACCGCGTTTCTTCACCATGGCGGGAAGCGCGGCTCGGCACATGCGGAAGGTGCCGCCCGCGTTGACATTCATCACCTTGTCCCACTGCTCGTCCTTCATGCGGAGGGCGAGCCCGTCGGCCGTAACGCCTGCGTTGTTGACGAGGACGTCGGCCCCTCCCCATTCGGAGGCTGCATTCACGAGCGCATCGCAGCCCTCGGCGGTGGCGACGTTGGCCTGCACTGCAACCCCGCCGATAGCCTCGGCCACGGCACGGGCCTCGTCATGCGAACTCGCATAGCCGATGACCACCTGCGCCCCTGCACTGGCAAGCCCCTTTGCAATGGCCTTTCCGATTCCGCGCGATCCACCTGTGACGATCGCGACCTTCCCCTGCAGTTCCACGTGGTCCTCTCGACGTCCGGTCGGGTCGACCGGGGTGGACCAGCGTGGCCGTGTCCCCGCCCGCTGTCAAGCAGGGTCGATCCCCGGCGACCCGCGCGGACGGTTCGCGTGACCTACGATACTCTGGTCAGGCTGGAGGTCCCTGTCGTGCAAGAGCCGACCGATCCCCGATCGAACCCGGTGAGCCCCGTCATCCCGCTCCCGGTGTGTGGCTACTGCGACGAATTCGTGGACCCCACGTTGCACCTGCCGTGCCCCACGTGTGGGGCCCATGCCCACCACCACTGCCTGGTGAAACATGGGGGATGCCCAACTCCAGGGTGCGAGGTCACCGGACCGATCGCTCGCCCAACGGTGGCCGCTCGAACCCTTCCTCCCGTCGAACGGGTGGCGACTCTCGCCATCGGGCGCTCCGAGCGAGGCCTTCGTCGTTGGACGAGCACTGCGGGAGGATTCAGCTTCTCGCTCGGCGCGGGCGGCGTCATCCTCTCGCTCATCGCCGTGGGGAGCCCCGCTGGCGTGTTCTTGGGGTCCGCCGGCTTGATCGTAGGCACCACCTTCATGGTCCTTGGGGCGTGGCTCCATTCGCTGGTGACCCTCTATGCCTCTCCCCTGGGCCTGGGGTCCCTCCGCACCATCAGCGCCATCCTGGCGGGCACCTGCCTCGGCAGCGGCTTGGTCGGGTTGCTGGGATCGACGATTGGCCTTGCCATCCTCGACACGGGGGCCGCCTTCGCTTCGGCCGAAGCGCTCCGCCTTGCCGTCGCGGCTTCGTCAGCCCTCCTTTCGGGAGGGGCCCTCGTGTTGTCGGGGGGCTTGAACCTGGTCCTGCTGGCGCTCGATATGGTTCGTCGACAGCGGTGATCACCGAGGTCCGATCAACTCGGGCTCCCCAAACGCTGCCGTCTCCAGGAAGTTGACGTAGACATCGGCTGCATCTGCGTTCTGGAACAGAACGCCATGACCGCCGCCCAGCCACTGGTGAAAGCCAGCGGTGATGGTTCGGCCATCGAAGCCTTGGGCGTTGTCTCGAACGGGCAGGTCCTGCGGTTCGCCCACACGAGCGCGCAAGCCCTCCGCCCGTGTGGCCGGAAGGCCCACAAACGGCACGTGCGCGGCGGTAGCAAGGGCAATTGCGGTGCGAAATGGCGTCGCCGCGTCCGCCGTGCCGGAGGTCACCAACACCGGTACGCTTCGCTGGCCATCCCACCACCCTGGCTCGGCAAACCAATAGCGGGCATAGTTTGCCGGATCTGTTGGTTCGACCAAGGTTTGGACCAAGGCAAGCACTGGATGCAACGGCGTCATCGGTTCTTCGGGGGCCAGATTGGCGAGCACCCGCACAAACTGTTCAAAGTCCAGTGGATCCTTTCGTTCCACTAAGGTGATCGCGAGCACGGCTCCCGTTCCCGACAACACCATGGCCTTGAGGTCCGCTCCGACGAAGGGCCCCGCTAGGGCTCCGGTGAGTCCGCCCTGGCTGTGGCCCATGAACAAGATGCGGTCGGGGTCGGTGACCACGACCCGACCATCGTCGGTCGACCATCGTTGGGGGCGATTCGCAAGTGACCGGGCAAGGTAAAGGAGGTCGACGGCTCCTTGCCGAAAATTGGTGACCCCAGAGTCGGGATTCGTGACGTTGAAATGCGCGAGATCGCTTGCATTGTCGGACCCCGGACGCGTCCCGTGCAAGGTCTGGTCGATGCCAATTCCGACGATGCCGCGAGCCCCGAGGCGGTTCATGACCTCGAGCGCGCGGTCGCTATTGCAGAATGTCCGGTAATTGCCGCCCGTTCCGTGCTGGTAGATGACGACGGGCCAGCCCCCCTCCGGCGGTTCGCCATGGGGTACGCACACCGCCGTGCGCATTCGATCCCACGCCGTGACGACAGGCACGCCATCCTCACCGATACGGAAGTTGCCCCCTTCGCTCAAGAAAGGAGGTTCTCCCTCGGTGAAGACGGGCGAGAGGTACTCGGTGACATACGCCGTGTACTGCGCCCGCCCTTCGAGCTGTCGTAGGGGCACGGCATCCAGGTCGGCGGGGGGCAATCGACGTTGGACGATGTCGGCGATCGATGCGAGTTCGCCAATGGGGTCCATGGTCGTGAAGACCGTGGCAAACGCGATGTTGTCCGTGGTCCAGCCGGTTCTCTGCAGTGCCCGAACGAGGTTTGCATCGTGGTCGGAGGCGTCGGACGAAAGCCGGGTGGCCCATTCGGGATGCCGTTTGACGGCCTGTTGCGACAGCACCAGTGCATAGGTGGTGCTTGGCCGCAGCGGGTAGCCCGGCCAGGGCGCAACCGCGAGGAGGTGTTGCGGTTGGTAGTCCGACTTCTCGAACGTGGTTTGTTCCCACTGAATTGGCCGCTGTTCACCGAAGTAGGCCGAGGTCGGGTCGATATCGATCAGCGTGAGCGACGCCGAGGAGGCGGTTCCATCGAAGGGGGCCGGCATGGCCAAGGGATCGACCGGGCCCGTGAGCGGCACGTAGATGGGCGCGTTCGTCGCGTAGCCCACCTGTTGGTCAGCCCGGTCGATGTAGGCTCCGAGGACCCCGCCCCCCACGTTGGGAAAGTTGCGCACGGCCAACGTCCCATCGGGATCGAGCCGTTCGTCGGAAGGCCACGCCTGGTCCCAAAACGAACTCGACGCCGGCTCGTAGACAACCTCGGGCCGGTTCGGATCGAGTTCGTCAGCCGGTTGACACGCAATCCACACGATGGCCAAGCTGAACACGGGCTCTCCGTTCGGAACGTGCTGCGTTCTGGCCGCCTGGATACGCCCGGGCATTGCGCCAGGAGTCGTTCGTGCAGCCAGGTCCCCTTCTTTATCAGGGAAAATCCAAGCAGGTCTTCGCGACCGACGATCCGGACCTCGTCGTCGTACGCTTTACGGACGAAGCCACCGCGTTCAACGCGAAAAAACAAGCAACCATTCCCGATAAGGGCCGCTTGAACTGCGCCATCTCAACGCTCTTGTTCGAGAAAGTTGGCGAGGCGGGCATTCGCCATCACTTGGTTCGGCCGTTGTCCGACACCGACTGGTTGTGCCACAAGGTCGAGATTTTGCCGATCGAAGTCGTGATTCGCTCGGTAGTCGCAGGGAGCTTCGCCCGCCGCTACGGCCTCGAAGAAGGCGATGTGCTGCCGCGCCCTGTGGTGGAGTTCTTCTACAAGTCCGATCCCCTCGACGATCCCCTCGTCGGCGAAGATGCGATTCTCGCTATGGGATGGGCCGAACGCTGGGAGCTGCTCTTCGTGAGCGATGCCGCCCTAGCGATTCATGAAGTGCTTCGTCGCACCTGGGCCGACGCCGGCATTCAGCTCGTGGATGCCAAGTACGAGTTTGGTCGATCGGACGGCCGGGTCCTCCTCGCCGACGAACTCACACCTGACGGCGCCCGTTTGTGGGACGCGACCACGGGTCAGAAGCTCGACAAGGATGTGTTTCGGCGAGACCTCGGCAATCTAGGCGATGCCTACCGTGAACTACACCGGCGGCTGAAAGGGAGCTGACGTGGAGGGCTTTACCGATACCGGCGGGCTGTTCGCGGTGGCCGGCCATCGCGAAGCGGTGCACCTCACCTATTTAGGGCTGCACGCGCAACAACACCGAGGCACGGATGGCGTAGGTCTCGCGGCTTCGGACGGCTCGCTCCTCCGGCTGCGACATGCGGAAGGGTTCGTGGCCCAGGCGCTCGACGGCGCCTCGCTCCAACTCCTCCCGGGCCAGGTCGCCATGGGGGTCGTGTACGGCTCGGACACGGCCGCGCTACCCGCGCCGACCCTCGAGATTCCTGGGTCCAGCCGAGGCGATCAACTGGTCTTCGGCCGCCTGTCCACGGGTCAGGTGGCGTGCGCGATCAGTGGTCATTTCACGAATGGCGCCCGGTTGCGCCGCGAACTGACCGCGAATGGCGCGCTCTTCCAGACCCCGTCCGATGCCGAGCTGCTGCTGCATTTGCTCGCTCAGTCCACGCAGCGCACCTTCGTCAATCGCCTCGTCGATGCGTTGTGGAAGGTCCAAGGGGCCTACAGCCTCATCGTGATGACCGAAGAGCACCTCGTTGCCGTCCGCGATCCTTCCGGGTTCCGACCGCTCTCGCTCGGACGACTCGGCGATGCCATGGTCGTGGCGACCGAAGACAGCGCCATTCGCTTTGTCGGTGGCGAGGTGCGTCGCGACATTCGAGCCGGCGAGATGGTGGTGTTCGATGGCCGCATGCAGCAGGGGGTTCGTCCTTTCTCCCCTGCAGAACTCCATCCGTGCGTCCACGAGTATGTGAGCCTGGCAAGGCCCGACGCACAGGTCTTCGGACGTGCCGTACACCCCATTCAGGTCGCCCTCGGGGAACGGCTCGCGAACGAAGCACCCTGCGTTCAGGCCGACGTCATCATCCCGGTGCCCGGCGCAGAAGCCCACGGCCACGGGTTCGCCAAGGCGATGGAGCGCCCATTGCTCGATGGCATCCTTCGCGATCCGTTCACCGTGCTGCACCTCGAAGAACCGCCGGCAGGCCTGCCTCATTTCGGTACGCGGGCCCACTTCCGACCGATCCCGGCTGCGGTTCAGGGCCAAATCGTCTGCCTTGTCGCTCCGTCGCTCACCACGGGTCACGTGCTGCGCAAAGCGATCGCCTTGTTGCAGGAAGCAGGAGCCAAGGAGGTCCACCTGCGGATCGCCTCCCCCCAAATCCGGGCCGCCTGTCCCTACGGCGTCGCCTCCCCGGCCGCCGAGCAACTCGCGACGGAGCACGAAGGCGATCCTGCGGCGTGGCTTGGCGCGGCCACGGTGGCATGGCTTTCGCTGATCGCACTGCAGCAAGTCGCCGCCGGCACCACTCCCGGCGATGGGCGCTGCGACGCCTGCTTCTCGGGCAAGGTGCCTCTCGTGTACGAAGAAACCGACGACCAGCTACCTCTGTTCGACGCTTGACGTTCATGGACACCCCGCAAGGGGGTCCTTCGGGTACGATCGAGGCATGGAAAAGACCGTCCCGTCGCATGTGATGCCCATGGCCAAGCCATCGAGCGCCTCCACCGAGGCGCTGGCTGCGACCCCTGATGAACTCGATTTCTTCTTTGCTGGCCGGTTCGCCCCCGTCGATATCGAACACGCGGAACCCATGCGCTGCGCAGATTGCGGCCACATCACCCCTTCGGTCGATCTGCTGTTCACCGAGCGCGGGTCGGTGTGCCTGTCGTGCCACGGCGAAAACGAGGTCGCCTACGTCGATCTCTCACCCTGGCGCCATGCCGTCCCCACCTTGCTGATGATCGTAGGCCTTGCGTTCGTGGCGGTGACGCTGCCCCAGGTCGCCCAGATCGTGCTGTCGCTTGGGCCAACCGGCGCCATCGCATGGGCGGTGATGAACCTGCTGCCAGCCTCCTTCGGAGTGTTCCTGGTGATCGCCGCCATGCGATTGCTGCGCGATGCCTGGACGAATCCCCTCGACGAGGAACTCCCTCGCTGGGCCTCGGCGTTGCGCATGGCCATGGGCATGGGGGCGCTCCTCGCCAGCGCGCTTTGCACCCTGGCCTTCCCGGTGATGGCGCTCTGGCCCTTCGTCTAGCGAGCCTCACTGCGTGCGAACGCTTTCCTCGACGACCTGCACGGGAATGGGCCCGTCATGATCGTCTTCTTCGCCTTCGAGCGAGGCCAGCTCCTCGGGGGTTTGAGCGATCAATCGCAGTAATGATGGGTGAACGACAGGAATGCGGTGAAGGTCTTCCACATACAGCCGGCACAACGCATCGGCGACTTCGACGGCGCGAAGGGTATCACCAGCGCTGGTTCGCCCTCGACCGCCCCGCAACGCAAGGGAACGCATGCGCCATTGATGGGCCGCCCCGGCGTCCGTGGCGCCTGGATAGTCGACCGACGGGACGTCGACGCCAGCCCAGCGCAGTCGCTCCACCAACGCCGGCCCCGTGGATCGCAAATGCCGTGAGAACAGGCCGCCTTCACGCACCACAGCCTGAAGCGGGAACTTGCCTGGATCGGCCAATGCCAAGACGAACACAGGGCCCTTGAGACGGTCTCCCCGCATCGCCAAGAACGCGTGCATCCCGTTCTGGTAGGCGTAGCTACAGCCGCTGAAGACCATCCACACGTCCACATCGGGGGGCGGATCGACGCGGTAGCGGCGTAGGAGTTCGAGCAACGCCGCACAACCACTGCCGCCACCCACCGCCTTCGATTTTCGGCGGTGGGCGATGCTCCCGATGAGCACCGTTGCGGCCAATACGAGCAGGGCAATCGCATACATCCCAACCGTGGGACGTCCCCACGGCTCGGCCAAGGCGCGCATCGCAAGCAGCACCGTGACACTGGCCCCTGCGAACACGACCGAGCGCAGCGGCCGTTTGAGCCACCGCGGGCGAAGCGGCTTCCACCTGGGCCGATCCAGCGGCGCCGTGATCACCAAGGTACCTACAGGGTTCTCAACCTCGCGGCGCCACACCAGATTGTACGACGCGGACTTGAGCAGAAACCGCCGGACGACGCTGAACCGTTCGGACCCCTCGAGGACCAGCGAGAACGTGACGAGCCCGCAGGCAACCGCTGCAAACATCGGGTAGGTCCAACCGATCATGCCAATGAGGAGCAGGGCCAACGCGTGTAGCCCCGTGACCATCGAGGGGGACGTGTAGGCGACAAAGCCCTCGATTCGCGTCTTTTCTTCCTCGGGGACCCGGCTGCGAACGCGAGACAGCATCTCGCGTTCCCCTTCGGTTCCGGCATAACGGTGGGCTACCCCCGAGAGCGCTCGTAGGTCGTCCTCAATGCGGTCTTCCGGCGACAAGGGGCCCTCCGTTGTCCGAATACCCCGCCAGAGGCTTGCCGGTTTGCGAGCGGTGCTTTTATGTTGGGGCAACGACTACGGCAGGGCCCCTGGTCAGCCGATGGGGTGGTATGCGCTTTCGAGGACAGGAGTACACCGGCCGGGGGGTGCGAGTCGCGATCATCGACTCGGGCATTGACCCTGGTGATCCCCGGCTAGAAGGCGTGCAAGTCGAGGGCTGGTCCATCAAACTCGAGGCGACCGGGCACGCGGCGCTCTCGAACGACTTCCATGACCAAAACGGTCACGGCACCGAGATTGCAGCGGCGGTCCATAAGATTGCTCCCGACGCTACGCTCGTCGGCATCAAAATCATGGGCGAACGTCTGCGCACGTCGGCGGAACTGATGGCGGCGGGCATCGAGACGTCAGCCCAAAATGGGTGTCAAGTCATCAACTTGTCTCTTGGTACGCCCAACATGGGCAAAGCCCTGTTGCTGCGCGAGTGTGTCGCCAACGCGGTCGACCAAGGCAGCGTGGTGCTTGCCGCGGCGCATCCGAAGGGCGACCGGGCCTACCCCGCAGATCTCCCCGAAACGGTCGGCGTCGCCGCGCACCCGGACTGTCCGCTCGACAAGTCCTACTACTTCAATCCGAAGCGCTTCCCCCGAAAGGAATGGGGCGTGCTTTCCGACAAGTTCCTCACTCATGGCTACGGGATCAGCCCCGACGGTCAGGTCGGGCGCTATCGCGGTTCGGGAATGGCCACGGCGTACCTTTCGGGCACCGCAGCGTGCCTTGCCGAAGCCATGCCCCGCCGCGAGGTCTCCAACATCTTGCAGCACCTCAAGCGCCTCGCCCTCGTGCCCATCCCGGAGATGGGGTACAGCTAAGTCCGTGATCGTCGGACGCCTTGCTCCAACCCCCAGCGGGCATCTGCACCTCGGAAACGTCTGCGCGTTCGGCGCAGCCTGGCTCTCGGTGCGCGCCCGCGGAGGGGAGCTGCTCCTGCGCATCGAAGACGTCGACCGTGAGCGGTCGCGCGCCGACATCGCAGCGAGCCAACGGGATGATCTGCGCTGGCTCGGTTTGCATTGGGACCGTGAAGTACCGCCTCAGCGGGACCGCGACTACCGGCCCTGGCTCGAGCGGCTTGAAGCCTCCGGCCACCTGTATTGGTGCACATGCACCCGCAAGGACCTGCGTGCCACCGGAGGACGCTACCCGGGGACCTGCCGGAATGCGGGCCATCGCCAGGGTGCACTGCGGTTTCGGCTTCCCGATGGCCCCGTCACCTTCCACGACCGACGATTTGGGCCGCGTGAGGTGGACCCTCATCAGTTTGGAGATCCCGTCCTCCAACGCCGGGACGGTCGCTTCGCGTACAATCTGGCCGTGGTGGTCGACGATCTCACCGATGGCGTCACCGAGGTCGTCCGAGGCGCGGACCTGCTCGACTACACCGCCGTCCAGCTCCGGCTGTGGGAAGCGTTCGGCGCCACCCCACCATCGTACCTGCACGCCCCCTTGGTGACGGACGCAGACTGGAAGAAGCTTTCGAAGTCGCACGGCGCCACGGAAGTGCGATCCCTACGTGCAAACGGCGTGACCGCTGAACAGATCTGGCGGCTGGTGCTGCCTTGGTTGGGTGTCGAAGCAGACGGTCTGGCCGCGGCGTCCGCTCAATTCGACGCAAGCCGCGGGCCCCAGGGACCCATCGTCCTTACCAATCCAGGATCGCCGTTCCCCACGTAAAGCCAGAGCCGAAGCCCGTACAAGCGACCTTGCTGCCGCGCGTGATCCGGCCGGTTCGGTTGGCCTCATCGAGAAGCAGCGGAATCGTCGCTGCGGTCGTATTGCCGAACCGATGGATATTGTGAATGAGCTTTTCTTCGGGAATGCCCATCACTTCTGCCACCTTCTGATTGATGCGCATGTTGGCCTGGTGGAAACAGAAAAGATCGATGTCCGAAAGTTCGATCTTCTGATCCCAGAGCGCCGACATGAGCGATGTCACCATGCGCTCGACAGCGTTCTTGAACACATAGCGGCCTTCCATATAGGCCCATTGGAAGTCGGGTGGAGATTGCCCGACCCCTTCTTCGTTCTGCGGCATGAACGGCCGCTGGGTCATGTCCCAGACCTTCTGGCAGAGCTTATCGGCGTACTGCCCGTCAGAGCCGAGGTACCACCCGCGCAGTCCCCGATCTTCGTCGGTGGCAGACACCACCACGGCCGCGGCGCCGTCGCCAAACAACGACGAGACGGTCCGGCCCCGGGTCGTCAAATCAAGGGCCGCAGAGTGGGTTTCTGCGCCGACCAGCAGGACATTCTTGACCATTCCACTTTGGACCATCGACCCCGCTGCAGCGAGCCCATAGAGAAACCCAGAACATTGATTGCGAATGTCCATGGCCGGGATGAACCGCTTCATCTCGCTGTAGCCGAGCTTGTCCATGAGGTAGACGCCATCACCGGGAAACGCGTGTTTTGGCGAAAGCGTACAAAAAACAATCATATCGATGTCGTTCTTGGTGAGTCCTGCGCTCTCAAGCGCATTCTCGCAGGCAGGCACGGCCAAATCGGCCGAGCACCAACCTTCGGGAGCAAACCGACGCTCTTCGATGCCCGTCCGCTGCACGATCCACTCGTGGGTGGTATCGATGCCGTACTGCTCCCGAAGGTCATTGTTGGTGACCACATTCTCGGGCACGTAGCTTCCGGTCCCTGACAGGTAGGCGTTGGGCAAGGTCGCTCCTGGGCTGCATGTCCCGACACTCTATTCGAAGCGATCGGGTTTACGACCGTAAGAATCCAGGACTCACCATGATTCGGCTCACCATC
>JBCCQY010000103.1:0-33373 GCA_039208735.1 Myxococcota bacterium
GATCGACGGGCGGATTCCAAGTGTCCAACAGAAGCTCCTTCCTGGGCTTCTGTTAGATCACAACATACTCAGCGAGTCCATCCTTGACCGTTGATCGGGTCTCTAGCGGCGAGCCACCAGTTCGAAGCGAGCGATGACCTTGTCATCTTGGACGGTGTGCATGCGTACCGGGGCCCCTGGCATGGCCGGGCAGAACCAAAAGTGTCGGGTCGGTCCAGGTTCAGATTCGGGCGACTGGACCGTATAGCGGCGGCAGTCCAAGGGGCCGAGAGCGGTGTCGATGCGCTCGTCGGTCACCGTGGTGAAGGGGGCGGGAAAGCGTGCGTGGTCGCGGAGTTCCTCCCACGTGTGAGCCTTCTCTTGTTTGGCTCCCTCGCCGCCGTAAGCGATGGTGCAGCCTTGCTCGTCCGCCTTGACGACCTCCCACGTGGTGCGCTGTGGTGCGTCGTCGTCGGGCCCTTGGGACTCATGTTCGAAGAAGGCACCGACCGGCATCGCTTCCCGAATCTGGGCGGCGGTGAACGGTGTGGGCAACATGGCTTCTCCTTTCGTGGCCTGAATCGTATGCGGGGCGACATCGTTGGGCACGGCAAACGAAAGGACGTACTGCGAGACTTTCCACTCCTTGCCCATCCGCACCAAGGCGCCGCTTCCGCGGACCCGGCCGTACCTCGCATGGTCGAGCATTTCGTCGAACCAGGCCACGCGGCCCTTGGGCGCAATGCTCACATGGCGCTCGACGGGCACGTAGGTCCAGGCGGACTCCCCTTCGAACCGTGGCGCCGCCCAAAGCCGGAATTCCTCGATCGTCCACCGCTCAGTGGGGTCGGTGCCGATGAACACGGCATCGTCGGTGAAACGGCCGAAGTAGGCGGCCGCATCCGCTTCACTCGCGGCGCGATGCAAGTCGTCCAGCACGCGATCGATGTCGGCCTCGGGGGATGCCGCGTGGGCGAGCGTGAGGAAGGGAATCATCTTGGATCCTCCGGCGGTCGCAGGAGACTATCGCGCGGGTCGCCTATGTTGAGCGGGCGAAGCCATCGGGAGGTCGTGGATGCGCGCGGCGGCTCGTACGTTGGCAAGCCGCCCTGACGCCAAGTTGGTCTCGTAGCTGCTTCGCGTCCGCTTCATCGCCGGAGTACAGAACGAGAACTCCGAATTGTCCGGGTCCGACCTAAGTCACCGCGACCGCATGCACGTCGGGTTTCTCCGACCCACGCGTCTTCGAAATCGTTCGAACCACGAGCGATTCCGAGAGGTCACGTGAGCGGACCACGTGCGCAAAGCAAGGCCGGCCTCGTTCACACGTGTGTGTCGCCCGAAAGAGTATGATCTTTGCCGAGAGGGAAGATCATGCGACGAACCACGGCGACTTGGGTGCTCCTCGGACTCGCGGCTATCGGCAGTGCACTCGTGACCCCGCCTGAGATCCTCTTGGCACCGATCCTCGAGCCCGTCGTCTCGGCGCCGTCGAGCCCACCCCCGATTCGCGATGTTCGTCCCATCGCGACTGTGACACCACCGATCTATGCGCCCGAGCTGTCCGCGCCGCCGACGCGCCTCGATGTACCCCCGCTGAATCGGTGGATGGTGCCCATCGGGGGGCGAAACCTGCTCGTGATCCGACATGCGATGCGACACGGACGCTGTGCGGAGGCGCTGGACCACCTCCAAACCGCCGCGCACGAAGTGTCCGTCGACTACATCGCGCTGGCCAGGCCGGTTTGGCGCTGTTTCGATCGCCACGTCGCATCGCACGCCGAGCACCATCGGGCCCGATCGGCCCCCGAGATGGGGCCGGTCTTTGCGTGGCTCGGGAGCCCTCCGATCGACGAGGACCACGCCGTGCCGTTTTGGTACCGTCCGGCATCGAGCGGCATCGAGATGCGGCTTGAGCGCTACACGGCCGATGCGCTGCTGCGTGAGGCCCTCACCGCATCGATGGGTTCGGCCCGGCTTGCCGACGGGTTTGCGCGAGACGTTCAGCTGGAATGGCTCGCCGCACGCGCATTGGCCCAGCTTTCGGCCGAAGACCGCACCCCGGATCTCGTGGCCCAGTGGGCACGGCGGGTGTTCTACGTGACGTGGGCCCTTGGGCAGGCGCCCGGTGAACTCCTGGCGACCCATCGCCCCGACGTGTCGCGCGGGCTTCGCGAGGCGTTGTCCGCCATGCTGGAGGCACCCGATGTGCCATCGGTCGTTCACGAAGCCCACGACGTGGCCCGCGGAGGGAAGCCGGCACCGCGCTGACGGTTTAAGCCTCTCGTCGATGAAGCCGACAGAAGGAGGCGATGTGGGACTGTTCTCATTTGTGAAGGAAGCTGGCCGGAGGCTTGGAATCTTCGGCGACCGCGCGGCCGATGAGGTTGAAGAGGCCAAGGCCGCGGCGGCGGCCGCGGAAGGTGCAGAAGCCGTTGCGGCCGACATCAAGGCGGCGATTCTTTCCTACGTCGAAGCGGCCAAGCTCGGGGTTCACTTCGATCCCGAGTCGTCGACGGTGACCCTGAATGGCCAAATGGAAAGCCAGGCCGATGCCGAGCGCGCCGTGCTCATCGCGGGCAATACGGAAGGCGTGGGGAGCGTCGAAGATCAGATCGTGATCAAGGCACCGGCGCCGCCCGCCGTGCACCATACGGTGGTGTCGGGTGATTCGTTGTCGGAGCTTTCCAAGTCATATTACGGGGTCATCCACCTCTATGACGCGATCTTCGAGGCGAACCAGCCCATGCTGGCAGACCCTGACGAGATCTATCCGGGTCAGGTGCTGCGGATTCCCCCGGTCCGGCCCCCGGTTCACACCGTCGAGAAGGGTGAGACCCTCGGAACCATCGCGGATCACTGGTACGGCGATGCCAAACGCTACACCACGATCTACGAAGCGAACCAAGACAAGCTCTCGAGCCCCGACGAGATCGAGATTGGCCAGCAGCTCAAGATTCCGCTGGTCGACCCCAAGGTCGCGCCGCTCGCCTAACGGAGCTGCCATGACCCGTCGCTATGCGATGGCGCGCCTGTTCCAAGAGACGAATGCGGTGTCACCGTTGCCGACCGAGCATCACGATTTTGCTCGGTTTGAGCATCGGGGAAAGGCGCTGTTGGACCGCTGCTTCCGGGGCGTTGAAGAGATGCCCGGAATCTGGTGGGACGCCGAGTTGACGGGGTTCGTTCGTCGCATCCAAGCGACGCCGGATGCCGAGGTTGTGCCCTTACTCTCGGCGTTCGCCATCCCAGGCGGGAAAGTTCGCCGTGAGGTCTTCGAGCACTACCTTGGCGAACTCGTCGCGGCGGTTCAGCGCGCAGGACCGCTCGATGGGTTGTACCTGGCGCTTCACGGCGCCATGGGCGTACAGGGGCTCGATGACGCCGAAGGCCGAATGCTCTGCGAGGTCCGAGAAGCGATAGGCGACTTGCCCCTGGTCGTTTCATTCGACCTGCACGGGTTTCTGACGCCCGCCCGGCTCGGGGCGGTCGACGGACTCGTGGTCTACCGCACGTTCCCTCATCGCGATCACGCCGCCACCGGAGAGCGCGCGGCGGCGCTTCTGATGCGTCGGTCCGCGGGAGAAATCCGGCCGGTACACGCCTATCGGTCGCTCCCCATGATTCTTGGGGGCTACCCGAATCTCGACTTTTGGCCGCCGATGTCGAGCTTGTTTCGAGCCCTCCGGCGGCTCGAACGGCGCCCCGAGGTCCTTGCTGCAAACCTGCTCACTTGCCAGCCGTGGCATGACGCGCCCAGCCTCGGATGGGCGGTTCACGTCACCACCGACGGCCACCCCGCACTCGCCGAGGAGTTGGTGGAGTCTTTGGCAGATCAAGCTTGGTCGGCTCGCCACCGCATTCCTCCACCGGTCGACACCATCGAGGTGGCGTTGGGCAAAGCGAAGCGCAGTCCGCTGTTGCGTCGCCTCGGAACGCTCTGTCTGTCCGATACGAGCGATGCGGTGGGGGCTGGAGGGATCGGGGAGAACACCGCGGTCGTCGAGGGGCTGTTGACCGAAGCGCCCCAACTGCACGCGGCCGTGCCCCTCCGCGACGCGGTGACGGTGGAAGCGCTGTACGGCACTGCGCCGGGCACCCGGGTGTCCGTCGACGTCGGGGGACGACTCGCCCCCGAGTGGTACGCCCCCCTTCACGTCGATGGCGTGATCCGGTCTTGTCATGACACCACGGTGCTTGGCGGGCGAACGGTCGTACTCGACGTGGGGCGAGTGGCGATCGTGCTCACCGCGGATACGCCCATCGCGCTCGGGCCACGGTTCTTCCAGGATGTGGGATTGCGCCCCTTTCGGCAGGACCTGTGCGTGGTGAAGAGCTGGATGGCCTTCATGTTCTACTTCTTCCTTCAGAATCGTCGGTCCCTGTGGGTTCGCACGCGCGGCGTTACCGACCTCGAAGCCCTCCGGACGTTGTCGTTCGACGTGCCCATGCACCCGATGGACGAGGTGGAGGACTGGCGCCCGGCCGACCAGGTTCGCCGTTCCAAAGCACCGACCGCATGAGGCCCTTTCATCGGCCTCGTCCCATTTCGGCAGGCCGGGTCGTTGCGCACCGGGGATTTAGCCAGGCCGCCCCGGAGAATACGTTGGCCGCCTTTGAACGGGCGGCGGAACTGGGCGCGGCGATCGAGTTGGATGCGGCGTTGACGGCCACCGGAGAAGTGGTGTGCCTGCATGATGCTCGCCTCGAACGCACGACCAACGGAACGGGGTTGGTCGAGGAAACCCCCTTTTCGGAAGTCCAGAACCTCGACGCGGGAGGGTGGTTCGATCCGCGATTCAAAGGGGAGCCCATCCCGACGCTGAAGGACGTGCTGGACGCCGTCGCGGGTCGAGTGATGATCGACATTGAACTCAAACCGACCCGCCGGAAGTCGGCGTTGGTGAACGCGGTCATCGACGCCGTTCGCCACGCGAGCGTCGAACGGATCTTCGTCAGCTCGTTCGATCCCTTTTTGCTCATGGAGGTTCGACGACGTGAACCAGCGATTCGTCGGGCTCAACTGGTGGGGAGCTTCGTGGGGGTGCCGCTGGTTTGGCCGCAGCGCGTGCTGTTGCAGAAGCTCGTATTCAACCCTTGGACGCAGCCCGACGCGATCATTGGTGGCGACGACTTCGTGACCGCGCGCTGGGTCGAACGGCAAAAGCGACGTGGCTACACCGTGATGGTTTACACGGTCAACGATCCAGAGCGCATGGTGGAACTGGACTCCTGGGGAGTCGATGCCATCATTACCGACCGGCCCGACATGGCCTTGCAGACGGTCTGAACACCCCGCGGTAGCATGCCTCCGTGGCTGAACGAAGGGGGGGAGGATGACACTTCGCTGGGTCGGAACACTCGGGCTCTGTCTCGGGTTGCTCGCCGGCTGTGGGACGCTGTCGACGGCGCGCCCGCTCGAGCAAGGGGAAACCATGGTGGGAGCCACCCTGGGCGGGGGCATGTTCAACTTCGGCGGCCCGTTGCCCTTGCCCAACGTCGTCGTGGAAGGGCGCCACGGACTTCGTCCACTGGCGAACCGAGCCTTTGACCTTGGTTACGGGCTCAATCTCAGTGCGCTGCCCTTCGGGCTGACCCAAGGTCATGTGGGCGCGTCCTGGTTAATCGTGGACCAGGCGGGCGCCCGTCCCGCGTTCTCGGTCAACAATCGCATCTTCTTCGGCATCAACGTGCCGGGGGGCCCCGACCGCCCGACGCCTCGGGTTCAGGGGTGGGGGGCCGACCAGATCGAAGTCACCGCGTCGTGGAAGACCGAGCGCACCTTGCCCTACGTGTCGCTTTCGCAGTACTTCGATTTCCGTAACCCTGAATTGCTCCTCACCCCCGCCGTTGGGGTCCAGGTCGACCCTGCCGATCCAGGAGGGTTCGTGTTTCAGGGGGAGTTGCGTTGGTTTGCGATCACGCGAACCCAAGACATCCTCATTCCCTCTTGGGTGCCCCGACGCGCGGGAACTCTAGGGGTCTTCGTGTCGGGTGCGGTGCGTTTTGGAGGGAACCGATGATTGCGCTTTGGTGGTTTGGTTGCTTCAATCTCGACAGTCTGATCTACAATCCCATCCATTGCAGTGACGTCAACGAAGACACCTGTGAAGGCATCGAAGAGCCGTTCGATCGCGCGTGTCTGTCCTGCGACGAACCCTACGATTGGCAGCGAGACTACGACTGGATTCCCGGCACCCTCGAAGAAGGACAGACCGTTCGTCCCATCGATCCATCGCTCATCACCCCCGTGCCCATCGCGACAGACGATGGTGAAGCGACCCTCGATGCGTATTTCATTGCAAGCCACGGGGAGGATCCCCTTCTCGCCGATGTGACGTTGGTGTATAACCACGGCCGCTACCTCGGCATTGAGCACTACCAGCCACGGCTCCGGTTCCTCCACGAGGCTGGATACAATGTGTTCGTATGGGATTTCCGAGGCTACGGGAAATCGGTGCCCAATCAGGTGCCCACCACCGACCAACAGATCACGGATGCGGGTACGGTGATTGCGGAGGCTCGCAAACGGGCTCCGAACTTGGAACGAGTCGCCGTGTATGCCTACTCGCTTGGCACGTTTCCCGCGGTGCACATGCTCGATGAAGACATCTGCACCCTCCTTCTCGAGAGTTCATTTCCGTCATTGGCCGATGCGGCGGAGTTTGGTACACGGCTTTCGCTCCCCGAACAATTTCTGTCATCCGGTCAACTCGACAACCGCGAGCAGCTCGCCACGTATGCGGGGCCCGTGTTCGGAATGATCGGGACCGAAGACGAAGTCGTTCCGGGGCCCGAGGTGCAGCGTGAAATGGTGGAAGCGGGCGGTGGTCCATCGGAACTGTGGGTGGCGGAAGGCGCGAGCCATGGTTTGGCCGGGGGTGGGATTCCTGAAGACATGGGTTTGACGATGTATTTCGACCAGATGAGAAATTTCGTCGAAGAATACTGCCCGTAGCGTTCGCACAATTCACCGGGGGCGATATCGAGTTCCCCGGAGGATGTGCACCGTGATGGGGCTAGTCGAGCTCGATGCCGAGCACCCAGGATTTCGTGACCCAATCTACCGCAAGCGCCGCCACGCCATTGCGGCGTTGGCGGAGGCTCACCAAGAGGGTGAGCCCGCGCCTTATGTCGTGTATACGCCCGACGAGGAGCGGGTTTGGCGCACCGTTTGCGACCATCTTCGCCCGTTGCATGACGCGCATGTGCACCCCGAGTTGCAGGCCATCCAACGCCGGTTGGGCTTGCTCGAAAGTCCGTTGCCGCAGCTCGAGCAGGTCAACGAGCGCCTCACGACGACGGGCTTTCGCATGGAGCCGGTTGCGGGGTTGGTCGCTCCGCGGAGGTTTCTCGAAGCGCTTGGGCGGGGGGTGTTTTTGTCGACGCAATATCTGCGGCATGGCTCGCGACCGCTCTACACTCCCGAACCGGATTTGGTCCACGAACTCGTGGGCCATGCGGCGAGTCTCTTGCATCCCGGAATTGCCGAGATCTCTCGACGGTTTGGCCAGGTCGCTGCGCAAAGCACGGATGGTGAGGTCGAGCGGCTGGTGCGCCTCTATTGGTGGACGCTCGAGTTTGGCCTCGTCCGCCACGAGGGGGCGGTGAAGGCGCTGGGGGCTGGTCTGTTGTCCTCCGCCGGAGAACTCTTAGGGGTGGTGGCCGAAAAGCCGTCCTTTCAAGCTTGGAGCGTTTCGGGCATGATGGGCATGGACTACGACCCGACCCGGCCGAATCCGGTGTTGTTCGTGGCGCCGAGTTTCGACCAGATGATCGACTCCTTGACCGAGGCGCTGACCATCGCTTGAATCCTGGACGAGGTCGTCCGACTCTCGTTGAGGAAGCCCGAGGTTCATCGTCCTGCGACCCCTTGTCCCCGAGTCCGACGTTCAGCTCGTCGCCCGCATCGCTACCGGCGATCGGGCGGCGTTGGGCGCGTTGGTGGAGCGGCATGAGGCCATGGTGCACCGATACGCGCGCTCGCTCACCCGCGATGCGGAAGCGGCCGAAGATGCGATGCAACAAGCCTTTCTCGATGTGCTTCGGGGGGCGAGAACGTTTCGGGGCGCGTCGACGGTGCGCGCCTGGTTGCTCACCGTGACCCGCCACGCGGTGTTTCGGCACGCACGCAGGCGTGCCGGCGAACCTGAACATCACGTGCCGTTTGACGAGCTTGCGTCGCTCGCGGGGTGGGGCGCAGATCCTGAGGAACTGGCGGGTCGGGCCTCCGATCGGGCCCTTGTGCGGCGGGCCCTCGACACCCTGGCCCCTGCGTTTCGTGAGGTGGTCACCCTGCGTGACCTCGAAGGCTTCTCTGGCGAGGAAACGGCGCGCATCCTCGGCATCACCCTGGCGGCGACGAAGAGTCGGCTGCACCGAGCCCGTCTCGAACTCTCCGCCGCTTTGCGAAAGGAGCGACCCCATGGCGCATGACCGCGACGTCGCGGGGATTCGCTGCAGCGCGGTGCTCGACCGGCTGCCCGACTACCTCGAGGACGAACTCTCTCCCGCTGACCGCGACCAGATCGAGGCCCACCTCCGAGGGTGCAGTTGGTGTGAGAGTTTCGGGGGAGCCTACGCCTCACTGGTGGCCACCCTGCGCGAGCAGCTTGCCACGGCGGAGGCCCCCGATGCCGACACCCAACGACGTCTTCGAGAGCGACTCGGGATCAGCTAATCCCCTTCTTGCTCAGCCGACGCAGTAGGCTCGCCAAGTCAGAGGGAATAGGCGCTTCAAAACTCACCTCACGTCGATCGGTGGGGTGGAGGAACCCCAAGCGATGGGCATGCAACGCTTGGCGATTGAACCGGACCGACGGTTGGGTGCCGGGGTTGCGATAGGCGCGTTCTCCGATCAACGGATGACCGGCAAGTTGGGCATGAAGGCGGATTTGATTGCGGCGTCCGCTCACCAGCCGAACCTCGAGTTGGGTGGCCCGGTTCCCGAACCGACGGACCACTTCGAAGTCAGCCTCGGCGAGCCACGCCCCTTCGGCTTCGGCGGCGACCGGCCGTTGGTGTCGCCCCTTCCGGTCCCAGCGCATCCAATCGGCAAAGCGGCCGGCGTCCGGAGCGAAGGCTCCCTCCACCACGACGAGGTAGGCGCGAAGGGGTTTGCGGGCGACCCACTGGTCATGCAACGACTGCCGTGCGCGGGGGGTTTTGGCAAAGGCGACCACACCGGAGGTGTCGCGGTCGATCCGATGGGCGGGCCATACGTCAGGCGTGCCGAGCCACGTTCGGATGCATTTGCGGAGGGTGTCTCGATTTCGGGCCTGGTCCCGGGTGGCGGCATCGGTGAGCAGTCCGACGGGTTTGTTGGCGACGAGGATGTCGGCGTCTTCGTAGACGATCGACACCTGGGCTCGCTGCAACGCCTCCCGAGCCGCGACCCGCCGGGGGTTGGTCCCCGGCCGATTCCACGCCACCTCGATCCGCATACCCTGGTCGACGCTTTGGCCGCCGACCTCAGGGCCCACCAGCTCCCCGTTGAGCGACACTTTGCCCGATCGCAGGACCTCTCGTGCTCGCTGCCGAGAGCCCACCCCCGGAAGCGAGGCGAGCACCTTGTCGAGCCGTCCGCCGGCTTCGGCCGCCGACACCGTGTGGTGCACCGTTGCGGACGTCATGCGTTCAGGAACCGCAGGAAGTCGGTGGCGAAGATGATCCCAACCACGAGTCCGAGTCCCCCCGCGGCCAACCGGGCCCCCCACAACTCGTAGGTCGCGATGGGGAGTTGGACGTCGTACTGCCGCTTCGCGACTTGGTCGACAAGCGCCGTAAGATCGCTGAACGGCAGCGGGAGCAGGTTCCAGAGCACCAGCAGGCTGTTCACAAACACCAGTGAGGCGCAAAGGCCCAAGATGTAGCGGAGACCGCGATCGGCAGAGTCTGGCGTGAGCACGGACGGGCTGCCGGGTCCTTGTGGGAGTCGCGTCACTCCCGTGAACAACGACCCGAATTGCTGGTAGAAGCCGGTAAGGACGGTCAGCGCTCGCTCGGGTCCGAAGTGGTCGAGAGCGGTCTGTTTCGCACGCGCGGAGCCCCCCATGCTGTTCACGCCGATCTGGTAGGTCGGTTCGCCATTGATGTCGAACAGGCGTGGTTGAATGGTCAAGTCCAGGGCCTTGCCTTGTCGCTGTACGGTGAGCGTGCGTCGGGCCTCCGGGTTGCGTTGCAGTTCTTCACCGAGCTGGAACCACCGCTCGATCGGAACCCCATCGAGGGCGACGATTCGGTCTCCGTCGAGCATCCCAGCTTCTTCGGCGGCCAAGCCTGGAATCACGCGTACATAGAGATCGGCCCGCTCGAGACCCCAGGCTTCCCCCGCTTCGCGAACGGCGAGGACGCGCTGGCCATCGCCAAGCACGACGGCCGCCTCGGTGATGACCTCCAGCACCTCGGCGACATCGTGGTGAGTCTCCGTCGTGCGTCCATTGATTTCGACGACGTGATGTCCGCTTTGCAGCCCCGCCCGCGCCAAGGGGGAATCGGGGTCACCCACTCCGATGGTGTTGCTCGGAGGGAAAGGACTGGCCTCCTGGAGCGACGGAACGGTGAGCTGAACGGGCGAGCCGTCACGGGTCACCGTCACCTGGGCGGGCCCGTCACCGAACGCCTCCATCGCGCCCGACCAAGTGGTCACGGACTGGCCGTCGACCTCCGTGATGACGTCATCGAGCTGTAAAGCGCGGTTTACGGGGATGTCGCCTACCACGGGGGCAGGAACGGATACGCCGGTCGCGCCGACGGCCACAAGCAGCAAGAAGGGCGCGACCGTCGCCATGAGGAGGCTTGCCAGGGGACCTGCGGCGAGGAAGGTCAGCGCTTGCGGCCAGGGGACGTCGTCGAGGTCGCCCCGGACGTAGCTGCCGGGCAAGAGTGCAGCACGAAAGCGTCCATCAGACGACGCAAACCACTCCCATCCCAGCCCGATGCTCCCCCGAAAGGGAATGCCAAGCCAGGTCGCGACGAAAGCATGAGCCCCCGAGTGGGCCAGGGCAGGAATGAACAGGCCCGAACTGCAGAGCCAGAGTGGTAGCGCCACGATGGCCAGTGCGATGCGAAGAAGCCGGTGCACGAGTGTCCCTCCCCGCGGACCGATAGATCGTTGACGGCTGCTGCGCCACGATGAGGCCTTGAACAATCCACGGTGGCCACGGAAAATCGGTGCCCCTCCCGGGTAAGGCAATCGGAGGTGCATCATGTTGTGGTGGGGATGGACGGTGGCCCTGGCGGGCGATGGACTGACCGCACAATCGGTGGTCGCATCGGCCCCGGATGCCGAGGCACTCATCGCCGCGTGCCAGTTCGGTTGCGATGTTTCACACGAGGAACTTGCCGAGGCGTTCGTCGTTTCGGCGTTGGCCGCAGCCCTCGAAGGGCGCCGCGACGCGGTTGCGGTTGCCAACGCGCAAGCGCTTGCCCCAACCGCGACCCTGCCTTGGGAGATGATGCTTCCCGAGGCCGCCCCGGTCCCGGAGCGTTGGGTGGTGGAGTGGATCGACGAGCGAACCGCCAAGCCCACGCTCACGCCGGTGCCCCTGACGCTGCCAACTGTCGTGCGCCTCGGGTTGGCGGGCCTTGGCCCGGGAGATTTTGCAGGGGGGCGCATGGATTTGGAAGTGCGGGGTTCGGTGGGCCGGTTTGGCGTGCTTGCCGAGTTGTCGGGGGCCCGTCTGGAAGCCATCGTGCCCGGTCGTCCCGGGCTTCGGCTGCCGAGGCAGCACGCTTCCGCCACCGTTGGGTGTCCGGCCGGTTCGACGCCTCGATCGGCACTTCAGCGCCCCGCTATGCGAGGGATTACCTATCGTTTCGACGTCGGGGGTCCGAGGAATTCGGATCCCTCGAATGGTCCCTTCGTCCTCCTATGGAGTACTGGGGACGTTTGGGTTGGGAAACCCTGTTCTTACCTACGGACCAGCTGCAGATCTCGGTCGGCGTGGCCGGATGGCTTCGGCACTACGTCGGCGGCTCGTTCGATCACCGAGAGACCCTTTCGGGCCTAGAAACGAGGCTCGGGGTTGGTTGGCGGCTGTAGGAGTCACGATTGTTGAAGGCGAGCTTGAAACAACCGCTTGAGCGCGTCTCCGGCCGGATTCCGGTGGCGGTGACCGAGGCTGCGTTCGATGCGCAGATGCTCGCCAAGCTCGACGCGCGATTCGCAGCGACCAGGGACTGGGTCCGGCACGATCAGAACTTTTATCGCTGCTTCATCGCGGAGGCGGACGATGCGCTGCCCGACTCCATCCAGACCGGGCTGCGAGATGCGGTGGGAGCGGCGCTTGGGCTCCCCTTGGCCGCGACGGTGCGCATTACGGTCCAGCGGATGACCACCGGCGACGGGGCGGATCGGCATACCGATCGACCCTTGGTGGGCTACGAGGCCGCGCGGTTCATCCTTCAGCTCGACACACCACGCGGGGGATGCTTCCGGCTGCTTGAGGCGGAAGGGCAGGGGCGAGCTTGGCTTCAGCGACCCGCCGTCCGAAACCAAGCGCTCGCGTTCGAGCTTTGTACGGACGCCGATCACGACGTGACCCCGTGCGTGGATGCACGGCGCACCCTCGTCGTCCACTTCTGGCATCGTGCGAATCCTCCTCATGCGCGAGACCTCGTGCACCAATGGCTCGCGCCCATGTCGTTCGCCTCGCTCCCCTCGGTCCTCGACCCGCTCATCGCCGAAGCCGACGCGAACTTCGACGACCGCGTGACGGGGGTGGCGGGCCGGGTGGCGTGGCTGATTGGGCAGTGGGGTGGGACACCGGCCGACGTGTCGGAGGCGTTCATTCGGGTGCTGAAAGGCGCGTTGGCGGGAACAGAGGCTGAAGCACGTGCGCGATTCATCGTGGAACTCGCCCTCGATTCATTCGATCGTTCGACGTTTGAAGCGTTGCCCGTGTCGAGTCAACGCTGGTGGTTCAGCGCCCTTTCGTCCATGAACGTTGAGCGCTTCTAGAAGATCGAGCCGTCGCAATCCCAGCCCACCGGCCTCCGTCACCGCGTGGCGAGCCGCAGTCGAGCGATGGTCGCCACCACGTCGGAACGCTCGCAGCGACATCCCTCGGGAATCTCCGCCAGTAAGGTATCGGGGGGCTGGCCATTCGCGAGTGCAACCTGGACCCTGCTTCCGCCAGGGGCGTCGAACACGAGCGCCTCGGCGGGGGCGGAAAGCCGTTCGAGGACCTTGCCATCGTCATGGCGGATTTCGACCTGTCCCTCCTGCACCACGACCATGGCCACGCCAGAACGGGCCTCCACCACAAAACGTGTGCCCACCGGCGCAAAGGTCACGGGCAGGTCGACCAATGCGACGGCCGATACACCGGGATCATGCTTGGCATCGTGTCGGTATCCGATGCGGCCATGACCCAATACGGCGCGGTCCCCCACGATGCGGAATCCTGCATGGGGCGCAGGCGTCAACCCGGGGTCCTTCGGAGGCGGCGTGGGGCGAGGTGGAGTGGTCACCAGACGGCGTCGGGGGACGGGGGGTGGCTCGGCGGGCACCGGCATCACGCGAGGCGGCACCGGCAGGGGTACCGGCGTTTCGAAGGGCGGCGGGTGTTCCACAATGGACGGGGCCTTGGCGGGCCGAGGGGCTTGCGTGAGCCAGAGTGCCGCGGCGGCCACGAGTGCGACTCCAACTCCGAGCCACCCCCACGGACGTCGTCGCTGTGCGACCACGCGAGGAGCCAAGCGGTCGACCGCTCGATCCAGGGCCCCCAAGCGGGGGTCGGCGAAGTCGGAGGGCGAGAAGGCATCGAGCCAGTCGTCGTCGTTCATTTCGCCTCCGAAGGGGGATCGAAGAGGTCGGCGGGAGTGAGGTCGAGCTGCTCGAGCGCGGCTTTGCACCGACGGCGCAAGCGCTTTTTGGCGGCTTCGTAGGTAGGAACGGTGAGCCCGAGCTGCCGCGCCGCCTCGGCGGCATCGACGGCCCGGGCCCGTTGTCGAATCCACACTTCGAAGACCGCTCGCTCCTCGGGCTCGAGAAGCGCCAACATCCGGTGCCGGTTTGTGGTGGCCTCGTCGGCTTCAAGGTGGTGGGCCGGTGTGGACGAACATCTTCCGCCTCTTCGAGAGAGGCGCCGAGGCGCTGCGCGAAGACGAGCAGCCGCCGAGCGAGTTCGCGCCAGGGAATCGCTTCGCCGTTCCCGGCGTCGTCGAGTTCAGGGAAGGGTTGCACGGGCATCTCCGTGGCCGATGCCCCTCCTACACGCGTGACGCCACCGTTTGCCGCCTCACGTCCGAAACGCTTGCCACTCCGCGTTTCCATGCTCCACTTGCCACGTCGAATAGCCTCCTCGTTCGTCAACTCCAGCCGAACCCGCGTCGCGGGCTGCCGCCGCCTTGGGAGGGATGTTGAGACGCTTCTGGGCCTCCTCGAGAGGGAGGGAAGCGAGTTCGAAATAGTCGACGCCTCCCACCAAATCGACGTTCACCTCACGTCCCCGACGAAGCGCATCCGCGAGTCGAATGCACATGCCCTCATCGTCGAGGTGGCCCCGATCCGCTTCAAGGACGCCGCCGGCGGCGGTCGGCACGTAGCCCGTCTCGAAGACGCCGAGCACGGTCGCAAGCCATGAAAAGCCATGGGGATTGGGGTCGGCGGAGCTGATGAAGGCAAAGGTTTCGATCTCGCCTTCCATCGTGGCTCCGTAGTCCGCCAACACATGGATGAAGTCGTGCTGGGCAAGCGTGGGGGCGACGGATTCGGGTTCACCGGGAAACGCGAAGCCCCGCGACCGGTAGAAGCGCCACACCGCTCGGCCCAGAGAGCCTTCGGGCAGGGTGCCGAGCTGTTCCCATTCGGCCTTGAGTTCGGCATCGTCGTGCACGTGCTCGAAGGGTTCGGTGAGGGTTCGATGCACGTGCAGGCGCTGTTCAAGATTGCCGTGGTCGTCGAAGTCGTGGAAGTAGCCGTTGCGGTCGAGGTCCTTCAGTGCGAGGCCAAAGGCCCCTTCGGCATAGTCGCGCCCGACGGTGAGCAGGTCGTCTTCGACCCCGAGCGCCTTGGCATAGGTTTCGACCTTGGCGGCAACCTCGGGCGGCAACGGGTCAAGAATCAGCTCGAGGACCATCATGAATTGCACCACCCGGTGCCGCACGGGCTCGGGTTGGCCGTTCAAGGCCTGCGCCAGCTCCTCGGCGCTTGCCGGCGACTCATGGTCGACATCAAAGTCGACGCCGAGAATGGAGCTACCGATGGCCCGGAGGATTCGCCGTTGGGTGTTGGTGAGTTGGCCATGATCGGCCACCGCGCCGACGAGGCCGCGCTCAATGTCGCGACGCAGTTCGAACGGCAGGGGCGCAAAATCAGGATCGGTAGTCGGAATGGCGTGGGTCGTCATGATGCGACGATACCGTTGTCTGCAGACCTTGGGCACCTGCCCGAACCGGTAGTCTTGTCTTGATGCACATTCGACGCAATCGTGGCCGTCCGTCCCGTCGTTTTCGCCTTTGGCGGCGATTTCGTATCGTTTATCGACGCCTTTGGATGGCTCTGTTCTTCGCCTTCTTGCTTGGCATTGGAGGTGGGGCCGGTGTCGCGTTGGGGCACGGCGCGTGGGCATGGTTGGCCGGTTTGGGAGCGTTGCTGTTGTTGTGGCCGCTTGCGGGCTTGGCGACCTTCCGCATTGCACGGCCTCTCGTCGAGGTGGCGCGGGTCGCCCAAGAGCTTCGGACCGGGCAGCTCGACCGACGTTCCGAGCTTCAGGGGGGCGACGATGAAGTGGGAGAGGTCGCCGGGGCGCTGCGTACGATGGCAGACCAAGTTGCCCGCCAACTCGACGACCAGCGGGCGCTGATGGCTGCCGTGTCGCACGAGCTGCGGAGCCCCCTTGCGCGGTTGCGGGTGCTCGTGGAGCTGTCGCGCGAGGGACGGGCGCCCGAAGGTCTCCACGATGAGCTGCAGATCGAGATCGATGGCATGGATCGGTTGGTCGGTGACTTGCTCGCCGCCTCGCGCATCGACTTCGCAGCGGTGGAACGGTCTGCGTTGCCCGTACGCAACGTCGCCCTGCGTGCGCTCGAGATGGCGGATCGGGATCCGGCGACCCTCGACCTCGATCGTGATGGGACGGTGCTCGCCGATCCCACGCTGGTCTCCCGAGCCCTCTCGGTGTTGCTCGACAACGCGGTGCGCCACGGGGCCGAGCCGGTTCGCCTGCAGGTTCGTCACGAAGATGACGGCGTCGCGTTTTCGGTCCTCGATGAGGGACCAGGGTTCCCCGACGGCGGTGAGGAGGCGGTCTTCGCGCCGTTCGTGAAGGGAGACGTTCGCGGAGGCGGGGAAGGCCTGGGCCTTGCGCTAGTGCGCCGCATCGCCCAAGCCCACGAAGGCCGCGCCTGGGCCGAGAACCGGCCGGAAGGGGGCGCGCGTGTCACCCTGTGGTTGCCCGTCGCGGTTCGCGAAGACCGCGCTGCCTGACCCTTTTCCTGGAGAACGACCATG
The DNA here is from genome assembly GCA_039208735.1 of Myxococcota bacterium. Lineage (GTDB taxonomy): Bacteria > Myxococcota_A > UBA796 > UBA796 > DRPG01. The sequence goes on from JBCCQY010000103.1 coordinate 16,436, forward strand.
CAGTCCGCAGCCGAACGTCCTGAACCGACTGTCCAGCGCAAGGCCGCCATCGTCACCGGCGCAGCCACCGATCATGCCGGCAAGGTCGAGGTCCGGCCCATCGCGAACTTCGATTTGAACCGCACCATCTTTCAGACATTGGAAGGCGGGTTGACCCGTTCGATCATGGCCGCGCGAGTGGGCAAGGAGGTGGTGTGGAAGCCGTCCCCAGGGTCATCGTTTAGCGACGCTTACACCGAGCTGCGGGATGGCGAAACCCTGCCCGACATTCGGCCTTCGTTGTTGACCTTCATGGTCGATGAGTGTGACTTTGACGTCGAACACGCCGACGGTTCCTTCCTCGACCACCTCTACTTCTGCTTCGAATACAGCGCGAAACACTACCCCGATCACTCCGCCATCGTGATGCTGACGCATTCGATCTTGGGGACGGGAACCAACACGTTTGCCATGACGGCCGACAAGATTCCTGCGTTGCGGGAGCACCTGACCGACTTCGAATGGCGTCACATCGAAGCGTTTCCCTCGGTCCTCCGACTGCTCTACGATCTTCCATTGCGCGAGGAGCTGCGCGCCAACTTGCACCGTCTCGACGAGCTGTCGTCGATTTCGATGCGTCGGGTCATCGACAATGAGCCTATCGAGCTGTCGGCCGACGACTTCTGGATCCAGATGAACTACCAGCTCATCCACCTGCTTGACTTCCTGCCGGTGGCGAATTGGCGTCACCATCAAAACGAAACGTCGTTCATCGTTTTTCGTGACCTCTACGATTTGCTCGAGCGCGCGGGCAAGCGGGACGCCAAGCTCGAATACACAGAAGGATCAGGTGCTTCGGGCATTCAGGGCGAGCGGCGAACCATGACCGGGGTGATCGCCGACCTGTTGCCCGTCGGCCTGTCAGAGCGCATGGCGGCTCGCTCGGTACGCCGGTTCTCCGAGCGCATTGGCCACGACATCTCCTACGCTCTCACCTGGAAATGAGCGCTCATTCATTGTCTCGTTAGGAGCCAAGGAGGTCAAAACGGGGGGAGCGTTGTGGTGAGTACGGAGCAGATGACCGTGGTGCGGCAGCCGGTGTACGGCACCGCCGAGGCATTGGTGGTGGATTCGGCTCCGTTGCCCAAAGTGGGCGATGACGACGTGCGCATCCGTGTTCGTGCCGCTTCGCTGAACTTCGGCGACCGCATGGTGCTCACAGGACGGCCCTGGCTGTTTCGGCCTCTGGCCTACGGATTGCGCCGTCCTGGGGTGCCCATCGCCGGCATGGCGGCGGCAGGGGTGGTGGTGGAAGTGGGGCCGTCGGTCACCGACTGGGTGGTGGGCGATCCGGTGTTTGGCGAGCTTGCCCGCGGGGCGTTGGCCGACCAGGTGTTGGCACGTTCGAGTGAACTCGCACGCAAACCCGAAGCCATCACCTTCGAAGCCGCGGCGACCCTGCCGGTTGCCGCCGCGACGGCCTTGCGAGGCCTGCGGGACATCGCCGGGGTGAAGCCGGGCCATCGGGTGTTGATCAACGGCGCATCGGGCGGTGTGGGAACCTTTGCGGTGCAGATCGGTAAAGCGCTTGGCGCGACCGTTACCGCGGTCTGCAGTGGTACCAACGTGGCGCAGGCACAGGCGCTGGGGGCCGATGCGGTCATCGACTACACCGAACGGGCCTATGTCGACGCGGATGAACGGTTCGATGTGGTGTTTGATCTGGTGGGCAATCATCCCTTGGGCCAACGACGTCGGGTGCTCGACCGCGATGGGGTGTATGTGGCGTCCTTCGGCCAGGGAGGCGATGCGGTGTTTGGGCCGCTCGGACGCATCTTGTGGGTGGCTGCGGCATCGATGACCTCGCCGCGCAGCATCCGGGTGCTATCCGCCCAGGCGAGTCCTTCCGACCTGGCGGATGTGGCGGAACTCGTGCGTTTGGGCAAGGTCCGGCCCGTCGTGGAGGCGCGCTACCCCCTTGCGGAGGCGCCGTCGGCCTATGCGCGTTTGCTCGAAGGCCACTTGCGCGGCAAGCTCGTCATCGCAGTCGATGATCCACGGTACTTTGGTCCGCCGAAGTAGCCTGCATCGCGGCCCGCCGCTGGGCGACAAGTCGCCGGATGTCTTCGGGCACGTCGCGCTCGCTGCCCACCTCGGCCTGCGACCATTGGTCGAGGATGAAGCCATGGAGCGCCCGAAGGACAAAGTTTTCGAGCGTGGGCGTATGGTACGTACGTCCCGATTTCGTCGTTACCGCCAAGCGGCGAGGACGGACCGTGACTTTCTCGAGTTCGGACCAGGCAACCCGGCGCCACCCGAAGCGCCCTTTCCACCGCAGGGCATGTTGGTCGACCTTCACCCTGAGGTGGGAGGAGCCCCGTATCCAGAGCCAAACTGCGGAGAAGAGGACGGGCCATAGCGGAAGGCCAATCGCCATCCAGCGGAACTGCAGCACCCGCTCGTTGACGTCCCACCACCGCTGGGCTTCTACGAAGGCAGCTACCGGATAGGCCAGGAGCAACAGGGAGAGCCACCCCACGATTAACCATCCGAAGAGGCCAAAGAGCATGGTGAGGCTCTCGGGCTCTCGCCGCGGAAAGCTCATCAGCACCCCGTCATGGGTATTCGAGACGAGGTAGCGGCGTGCGATGGGTATCGTATCGAACAGCATCGGTTCGAGGATACCCGAGTCGAGGAGTTCGGATGCGACCGGCCTTGCGACAATGGCAGACCGTGACACATCCGAGGAGACACGAGGTTAGAAGCGGAACGCGCCGAAGATGGTGCCCGACGCTTCGGGCGAACCGCCGCCGGACCACGCGTGGATGACGTTGCCACGGATTCCCACATCCACCTGACGCGCCGGCGTGACCTGGAGCTGGCCGGTCAGCGTCAGGAAGTCCCAAATGCCCGTGACGGGGCTGTCGATGCTCGGGGCGACCTGGAGCGTCACCACCGTGGTGTCCGCCGAAAGCACCGTCTTCTTCGAAACCTGCACGCCAAGGCCAACGTTGCCCACCAGCGAGGCGCTTGCGTTTTGTCCGAGCGTGATCGGAATCGCTCGCTGCCCGAAGAGCAGGAACACGCGCTTGCTGAAGAGCGTTCGGGCGGTCAAGTCGACCACGAGAAGGCCGGGTCCACCGTTGGTAGGAATGCCCACCGCAATGCCGGGTGCCCAGTCGAGGCGCCGCCCGTCCGACACCAACACGCGCGCGTTGAGGCCAATGACCTCGGACCACAGAACGTCAGGAATAAAGCCGAAATCCGTGCCAACACCGAACTCGAAGACTTCCCCGATGCCGTAGTTGAACGAGATGCCCGCCCCGAGGAAGTCTTGGCCGTCAGGACGGGCGTAGGTGAGGCCAACGCCAATTTCACCCTGGTTCTTCGGGAGTACGAGGGGTCGGAGAATCTCTTGGAAGGGATACTTGGACTTCTTGAAGGGACCCCGGTAAGGATCGCGCTTCTTCCGTGCCTTCCGACGAGGGCGGTTGGCGCCTTTGGCGTGGGGGCGGCCAAAGCTCTTGCGGTCGCCCGGGGCCAGCTGGGCCGTCGGCACATCTGCGGCTTCCGCGTCGGGGACGGCGAACCAAAGGGACAGGGCAGGCAACAGGGTCATGGGCTCTCCTCGGGGTTTCGGAAGCCCCACGCAAAAGGCGTTGGCACACTTCCGCGCACATCTTGACATGCGACGACAGCCCCGCATTCCCCTACGTGTCCATCGCGGAGGTTCGACATGGGACGATGGACGATCGCAGTGGCATGGCTCGCGTTGGGGTGCCCCCCCGTGGACCCTGGGGGACCCGACCAGCCCCCTCCTGACGACATCACGACGCTCGACGGGTTCGTTCCCTTCGACCCCGCCGACTTCCCATCGGGTCCCGCCGCCCTCGACAATGCCATCTTCGAGCCCGTCCGGTGCGAGCCGCGGTTGAGCTACGATCCCGAGTCCGAGGACCTCGTGCCGCGCGGGGAGGAGCTGAACATCCCCTGTCCACCCGACGACGTCTGCGAGGAGGCGGCGCCGTGTGAGGCCTTCGCGACCACGATTTGTCCTGAAACGCTGCTCGATGGCAATCCCGCTCCGTTGAACGCGGAGGGCGAGCGCGGTGGTTGTGCGTCCCTTGAGGCGCTGCCCGCATCGGAGTGTGAGCAGGTCAATGTCTGCCCCAACCCCAACGATGTGCCGGTGGCAGACGAGGGCGACGACCCCCCTGAGTTCACCGAACTCGAACCGCTCGAGCCGGTCGAGCCCGACACCCCCCCCGGGGTCATTACCCTGGTGGACAATGCGACCCGCGTCTTACCCCCTTGCTACTGGGATCTCGCGCAGGACTACGCAGACTCGAGCCCCCAGATGCCCCACCTCGTGCCCACCTATGGGGATGCGGCAGACGAACCCGACCTGGTGATTGTCTCGGGAGATGACGGCACGCCCACCAACTTTGTGGGTGCCCCCGATGGAACGCCGTGTTCGTTCGACATCAATTGCCGGTCCGATCGCTGTGGATTGCCCGACAACTTCGCGACCGAGACCGAGTGCTTGCCCAAGACGCGACTGTCGAAGACCGTGAAGACCGATGCCGACCCTGTCGTCGGTGAGGTCAACGACAAGTACTTCCGAGAGTCGAAGGGCAACGACCGCTGGCGAGTGGACGTCCACGGCGGGCTTTATGAAGCGGATGTGCATGCGCAGGGCGTGTTCTACCCGTCCGTGGCGTGGGACATCAACGCGGGGGCCGAGATTCGAATCGACGTCGTGGCGGGCGGGAACCAACTCGACGATGTGGTGGCGTTCGATGCACAAGTGAGCAATGGCCACTGCGGTTGGGCGTATGGCCACGAGGCCAAGATCCTCGACTTCTTCGAGGACGACTTCGACGGCTTCGAAATCGGCGTGGACGGTCTGTTCGACGTGGCCGTGGGCGCGTTGGGGAACAGCTCAGGCGGCACCTCGAATGCGGATGCGGTGGCCTGCGAACAGGCCTTCCAGGCCGTGCGAGCCCGGGAACGGGACGCCAACGAAGCGTTGTGGGACACCTTGGTCGCCGCGGCGTTGTGGCGCACGTTTGGCGAGACCGATGCGGTGGGCAGTGCGGCAGAGGGCCAGGGTTACCTCGACGACTACAACGATGCGGTGGACGACTACGTGCAGGCGCGCGACACGTTCGAAGCGCGGCAGGTGGACGCGACCACCCACAAGTACGGTCTCGCGATTGCGGACGTGAACGTTGGGATTCCACTGTGGCGGCCGCTCCGTACGGAGGCCCACATGGGTCCGTTCGTGATGGGGGCCGAGATGGGGGTGACCGGAAAGGCCGGCATTGACGTGCTCATCAAGTCGGCCACCGACTTCGAAGCGCCTGCCAACGAAGCAGACATTGCCTTGGGGCTCGAAGCCACGCCCCATGTCGATATTCGCGGCTACATGTCGGTCTACGGGGGCATCGACATTTTCCTTGCCGGGGTTGAGGCGGGCATTCAGGGTGAACTCGCGTTTGCGGGGCTCTACATGCCGGTCGTGGTGGAGGCGGGACTGGTTCGAGATGAGGTGCCGATCGACGATTCACCAATCGGCGCCTGCATTCCCGACGCGTTGCTTGCGGAGTACCTGCCGCTGTATGCGGCGATTCTCCAGGACGGGGGCGAAGGGTTGCCTTGCCCTGATGATCCTGACACCACGGGCCTGCCGGTTTTTGTCGACCTGGGAGAACCATTGGTGGAGCCGACGGGAGCCGCGTACCGGGTGCCTTACGCCTACAATGTGGGCCTAGAAGGCCGGTTCCTGCATGGCGAGATCAAGGGATTCGTGCGCGCCAAGATCTTGGGCATCCAGAAGACGTGGACCAAGACGTTTGTGGAGTGGGAGGGCATTCGCAAGCCGTACATCACGTTGCTCGATGACGACGACATCTTCCTCGACACCTACACCACCGATCCGCTTTCGCTGTTCAACACCACCTTGCCCGCGGCCATCGACGATTCCTTTGATTTTTGGATCGGTGCGCAGCGCGACATGGTCTATCTGCCCAACCTCGATGGGGTGTTTGGGCCTCCCGGAGCCTTCGATCCGGATGCCCCTGGCGTGTCGGCGATCGCAAACTTCCTCATCGACTCGCTTCAGACCGACGACCACTGGGTTGTGGGCGGCGTTTCGGACGGGTTCTGCACGGATGTGATCTATGTCCCCTAGGGCTTGGATGATCGCTACGGCCTGTGTGGCCTGTGCGGAGCCTCCCTCCGCGCACACGGACGACCAAGGGAGCTACGCCCTCGAGCTGCGGGCGGAGTTGTCCGTGCGGGGGCCGGACCAGGCCTGGCAGACCTCAGGCTTGCAGATGACAGCGACGTTAGGGCTTGCCGACGAAGCAATGGCCCTGCGGGAGGTGTCGTGCCGACCCACCCAAGCCTCGGGGTCCCTTGCGCAGGTGGAGCGCGCCTGTCGGGGGCTCGAGGCGACCTACGGGCTTGCTCGTGAGCCGTCGGGCCGTTTGATCACGATCGGGCTCCCGGACGGGCTCACGATGGAGGGCGAGGCGCTCATCAAGCAGCTCGCGGGCTTGCTTCAGTTGTCGGTGCCGCCCGGTGCGGGCTCGGGATGGACCACCGAAGAGTTCGACCACATGGGCACCTACGTCGCTCACTACGGTCGAACCGATCGAGCGATCACGCGGACGCACGAAGACTATGCCCAAGTGGCCTCCGGGGAGGGGCTGCGGCCCGTGGGTCCGACAGAGCTGCGGGGTGCGGCGACCACTCAGTGGACGTTTGATGATGCGGGAGCATGGCGATCCGTGGTCCACACTTCAACCTGGCAACGCGAAGCTCTCGCCGAAGCCGGTTTGCCGGAATCCCGCGTCGAAACCAGCTTGCTCCTGGAACGGGAAGGCGAACCCGTACCCTTGCTTGAGCCCCAGGTCCTCACGTGGGTCGCTCCCTTTGCGCAGAGTAGCGAAGCGGCGGTCCAGGACTCCATCGATCGGCACCGGTTGGGGACGGTGGCGCCGGAAGCGTGGCTTGATCGCGTGCTTATCGCGAACCTGTCGAGCGATCCGACGCCGCACTCCGACACCCCGTTGGTCGACCAAGCCTTTTTGACGCTGGTGAGCGTGTTTCGACAGCGTGCCGACCTCCTCGACCGGTCGGTGGCTCCGTGTGTGGATGCCAACCCAGACCGTGCCGAGACGTGTCGCGTCGTCACGGGGGCGCTGGGAGCGGCGGGCACCCCCCGAGGCTCAAGACCAGCTGATCGCCTTGGCGACAGTGCTCGACGGCGCCACAACGCTTCCTCCTCGGCAGCGTGCAGTCCGTCGGCGAGAGGTCTCGCGGGCCCTAGGAACGCGACTGCACGGCCCCGCCTCGGACGCCACCATCGATCAACTCTCGGCGTGGCTTGACGACGCGGTTCTGCGCCCGCAGTCGGCCTATGGTTTGGGGGCGATTGCCTCGCGGCAGCCGGACCGCGTGCCGTTGATCGTTGGCCGCCTGGGGCCCTTGCTCGACCATTCCGAGCCCCAGATCATCCAAATCGGGCTGCGTGCGCTCGCCAACGCCGGGCATCCCTCGATCGAACCGCTCGTCACACCGTTCCTCGATGACGAAAACCCGGCCACACGGAAAGCGGCGGCTCAGGCCATGGATCGCATCACGGCAGGGAGGCCGTCCACCCCTGGGTCCACGTCCAAATGACGACAAGGTCCCAGCGGTGAGCTTCCGGGGGGGCTTCGTCAGGAGGCAGCCCTGCGATCCACCGTTGGGCCCCCAACAACACCGACGGATTGGATGCGGGCCGTGGCGGTAGGCGGTCCGGGGCCTTCTCCAGGGCTTCGGCCGCCGCCTTTGGTTCGTTGCGGAGGTGTCGGATGCACGCTTCCATCGCATGCATCCGACCCGTCCAACGGCCCATGCTTAGCGATTCGTACGCCACGATCGACTTTTGAATTTCGCTTAGCGCCTCGTCGAGCCGACCATCGGTCGCGGCGAGCAGGGCCAGCAGGGAAGCGTTGTTGGCGATCTGCTGGGTGAATCCGGCGACCTCGGACAGGGTGCAGGCCTGCCGTGCAAGCACCTCGGCGTCGAGGAAGTGCTTCGCATGCGCCTCGACCATCGCCAGGTTGCTTCGGGCCGTGGCCTCGACTTCGCGCGCACCGTGTCGCAGGGCCAGGTTTAGGGCCTGTTCGGCGCGTCGACGGGCCGCGGCATGGTTGGCCGTCCGCATTTCGAGCGACATCAGATTGACGAGCGAGGACGCATGATCGAAGGTCTGGCCCAGCTGCTCGCGAACTTCGAGCGCGGCTTCGTGGTGGGTTCGCGCTTCGTCGTAGCGCATTTGTCGCATGCGCACGTTTCCGAGATTGTTGAGGATCCGGGCGACCTCATATTCGTCACGGTGCAGGCGGGCGGAGGCCAATGCTTCGAGAAGCGACCGAATCCCTGCGTCGTGAGTGTCTGGAAAGTGCGTCAGGATGGAGCCTCGCGTCGACAACAAGGCCGCCCGGCGCAGGGAGTCGCGGCCCGCAAGTTCGAGGCCACGATCCACGCAGGCGACGGCGTCGTCGATGTGCCCCTTCTGGGCCAGCACGAACCCGAGGGTGTTCAAGGCGTCCATGGCCCAAGGCGCCTCGGGGTCATGGGTGAGGGCTCGAAGCTGGGTCTCGGCGTCACCGAGGCGGCCCCGTCGCATCGCGGTTCGGCCTTGAAGCCAGGCCAGCCAGCCGTTCGCTTCGCCTTCGCCCAACAAGGGTCCGTCATATTCACGGCTTAGGCAGAGTCCTAGGGTCAGGGCGGCGGCCTCAGGGCGGTCGTTGGCCAGGGCACGGGCTTGGTAGGCTTCCAGGTTGAGGCGCTCCCGGACCAACCAGCGTCGGGCGTCTGCGTCGCCGACATCATGAAAGCGCCGCCACTGAGCCATGGCGGCTTCAGCCAGCTCGACCGACACGGCATCTTGAAAGGTTTGGAAGTCTTCGGGAGGATGGGCTTCGAGCCACGACCGAAACCGGTGCTGGGGCAACCAGCCGCCGCCCTCTCGGGCGCCCACGAGGCCTCGCTCGGTCAGCTGGACCAGGACCTGGGCGGCCGTGCCCGGCGCGTCGGGCCATGCGACGGCGGACCACCTCGCCGTTTCAAATCCGCCCGGCCACGCTTGGCTCGCCAGGAATCCCCGGCGCTCATCAGGGGAAAGTCGATCGACGGTCCAACGCAACAGGGCGTCCATGCCATCGATCCGAGGGGCGAGTTCGGGGGCCACGGCAAACGTCCGAGCGGCGAGCTGGATGGCTAAGGGCAACCGGTCGGTGCGACGGATCCAGTTGTCCAGTCGGGGGTCGTCCTCGGACGCGTGGGCGAGTCCGACGAAGGCCGCACGGGCCGACTCGGGCGACAGTGGGGCGAGGGAGAGGAGTCGTTGGGCATGGGGCGCTTGGAGAGGCACCATGCGCAGCGTGACGATCACCCGCGCCGCCTGCGCGAGGCGTCCGGCGAGTCCAAGCGTCGCGACCACCGCGTCATCGCCGTGGTCGAGCCAGAGGACGAGGGGCGCACGGGTCGTCGCGACCTCGACCAGCCGATCCACGAGGACCGAGGGGGGCTCGTCGCGCACCAATGGGACGGCGAGGCGTGTGGCGAGGGCTTGCGCCACCCCCTCGGGATGGTCGACGGCCTGGAGATCGACGTGCCAGACTTCGCGGTACCGGTCGCTTACGGAGGCCAGATAGTGAGCCACGAGCGCGGTTTTACCGATTCCGGCGGGCCCTACGAACCCGGTGACGACCCCGCGGGGCTTCAGCGTGGCGTCGAGTGCGGCGCAATCGGCTTGCCGGCCCCACAGCGGTTCGGGTGCGTTGGGAAGGTGCGTCTCGCCCCACAGCAGATCGACCCGGTAGCCGGTGCCCCGCACGCCCTTGATGAGCACCGGCTGGTCGGGCACAGGCTCGAGTTTCTGTCGCAGGCGATGAACGACGGGGTCGACGTAGCGCTCGAGCTCGGGTCGAGGCAGATCCCAAGCCTCTTCGATCAAGGTCGCGCGGTCCACGGGGTCGCCTTCGCGGGCCAGCAGGGAGGCCAGCACGGCGGCTTCCTTGTGCGTCAGGTCGACCTCGTGTTGCCCGTCCGTGAGGCGTCGCCCGCTGGCGAGCAGTTGCCAGGGGCCGAGACGCGGGCCGTGTCCGGCCGCCTTGGTCACGGGCTCAGGCGCGGTTCGTCGGGTTTCGACGGCGGGTTCGAAGCAGTAGCCTTCGCCGTGTACCGTGAGCAGATGCCGCGGAGCTCGTGGGTCCAGCTCAAGCTTTTGCCGTAGCCTTCGGATGGCGAAGTCGACGGTACGTGGTCCTTCGCCCTCATCGGTCAACGCATCCCGTGACAAGGGCGCACCGGCCGCATCGACGAGGGCGGCCAAAAGGCGTCGTTCGCGGGTCGAAAGGGTCGTGATTCCGCCATCACGCCGAATCACCCCGGTTTCGAGGTCGACCATGCCGTCCACGAGACGTACCATCTGCCCCTCTTACCGCAGCTTGTTGCCGTGGTCGGTCAGCATTGAGTGGACTACGTCCATTCCACATGGATCGCCGCATTTTGGATCCATCCGCCACCGTGTGGATCGATCGACTCTGGGCCCACCTCGAGGATGCCGGGGAATGGCTCGTTTTTGCCGACTGGCTCGCGGAACGTCGAGATCCTCGAGCCGTGCTGTTGCGCCATGCATTGTCCCCGGGCCCTCTCGAAGAGGCCGGAACGCACTGGGCGCGCCTTCGTGACATTCATCGCAAGCGGGGCTTTGAGGAGGTTGGGGCCCTGCCGTGGGAGCTGTCCTTTCTCATCGCGGCCCGAGAGTTGATGCGGGTGCCCGCTCAAAGCCACTTCGCAGCTCTCATTACGTTGATCGAAGGGGTCAGCCTCGCCCAATGGTTTCACCTGGCGCCAAAGCTCGAGGAGATCCTCAACCCCTGGCCAGACCGCCTCCGCGACCCCGGGGGGGTGGGGTTTGAAGAACGGTTTCAGCCTACTCCGCCCCCGTTTTGGTGGGGGTTGGTGCGGGCGACGAATCTGTCCTTTCCCCACCTCGAACGGCTCAATGTCGAAACCGTTGAGCCTTGGCTCGAGCCCCTGACCTACCTCGAAGCGCTCAATCCCAACGACGAAGAGGAACTTGGGTTTGCCACTGAGTTTCGGGTGCCCGAAATCGCCATCGTGGGCGCCGAGGTCCCGTGGCCGGCGGTGAGTTCGGCGACGATTCAGTCCGTTACGGCATACCACTGCAACAACGCTGCGAGCTGGCTGTCGGGGAGGGCCCCCTACTGGCCCCAGCTCGACCAGGTCGAGATCATTGGGATGCCTCGAGCAAACGACCCCGTCGATCTCACCAATTTGGCAGCGGGCCGTTTTCAGTCCCGACTTCGCACTTTGCGCTTGACATGGCACACGGTGGGCGAGCGCGACATGCCGGAGTGGCGACGCCTGAATGCTTTGGAAGAACTGGCTTTTCGGGTCTGTTCACTTGGCCCGTCGGGACGATTGTCGAAGGCTCTGGCGGATTCGCGAAGGCTTCCTCGGCTGTGCAAGCTCGATCTGCGTTGGTCACGCATCGAGGCGCCCTTTGACTGGGCGGCCCTGCCGACCCATGAGCGTACGCGTCAGTTCGAGGGGTTCGGGATTCCCTTCAGTCGCACCGCCGAGGGATTTCTTCGGCGGACCGAGCCGTTTCCCGTCCTGAAGCGGTTGTCGTTTTCTGGGGGAGCCGAACTCGAGACGTTGGAACGCTGGCTTGACCATGAAGGAACCCTGGCCCCCCAACTCGATCGGCTCGACTTGTTCGTCGATGCGACGCCCCAGGCGACCCTGGCGTGGGCTCGGGCACTCGACCGTTGGCCAGCTTTGACCACGCTCACCCTTCCCGTACGCATGGTCCAGCGACGGGAAGACATCGAACAGTGGCTTGCATCGACGGTCTTCCGGGGCCTTGACCAGCTCGTGTTGCATGGCACCCCCAGCAGCCTGATGCCATTGGTCGAGGCCATGACGTCCGAGGGAGTGTTCCCGAGGATCGTCTGTGACCTAGGGATGCGGACCGTGGTTCCCGACCTCTTCCGGCGATGGGGCTTCGTCGCGGACGATGTCGAAGAACGATGGGTGGGCTGCGACGACCGGGACTGGTCGGCCGTGGTGGGGGCTTGAAGCGGATAGGTCGTTTCGTGGACGTCGTGCAGCTGGTCGATCGGAACGTCGATCTCACCCGTCGGCGGGTGTGGTGCGGCGATGTGGCCACCCCCTTGACCGACCAAGAGGCGGGGCTGCTCGCCTACCTGGTGGCACGTCCGGGTCAGGTCGTGCCGCGTGACGAGTTGCTGGTGCGGGTTTGGGGGTACTCCGAGTCCGTCGTCACTCGAGCCGTGGATGCGGCGGTCCGCCGGCTTCGAAACAAGATCGAGGCCGATCCTTCCGATCCCGTCCACCTGTTGACCGTTCACGGGGTCGGCTTTCGGTGGCAACCGTTACCCTCCGATGATGCTGAAGACATCGTGGTTGTCGTCGATTGGGGCGATGCGTTGGCCACGTCCGAACGGTCTCGAGTCGAGGTGGTTCAAGACGTCCACCTGGCCCTCGACGACGCTCGTCAGCGGCACGGAGGCCGGGGCCTTACCCAGGGGCCCGAAACCAGTGTGGCGGCCTTTGAGATGCCCCTGCCCGCCGCGCGTTTCACCCTGACCGTGCAGCGCGACCTCGAGAAGTACGTTTGGCCCAAGGTTGGGACCGCGCGAGGAACGGATGCGCGGGCGCGCGCTTCCCGTCTGTGTGCAGCGGCCTGGCCGGGCCAAATCCTGGTTGACCCCCAGCTCGCACAGGACTTCGGCGCGATTGAAGACCTGGGGGCCATCGCGGCTCCCCGCCAGGCGGCGGACCTGGGCATCGAGGGCCTGAGCACCGTCGTGGAGCTAACGGCCGTCGAGCACGCCCAACGTCGGTTTCCCTCTCGCGGAGGCACGCCGCTTCCCGCCGTCCATGATGAGTTTGTGGGTCGGCAGGCAGCGTTCCGTTTGCTGGACGAAGCGACGAAGGCGGCGGGCTGGGTCACGGTGGCGGGACCGGCCGGCGTGGGAAAGAGTCGCCTCACCCTGGAGTTTGCTCGACGCTGGACGGCGGGGCGAGCCTGGATTTGTAAGGTCGGAACCGCGCTTCGGTTTGACGAGGTGGTTCACATCGTGGCGGACGCGCTAGGAGTGCCCCTCCGAAGCCGCGACCAGGCGACCGCGTGTCATGCGATCGGGCGGGCGTTAGCCGGTCGAGGAACCGGACTGGTCGTGCTCGACGGGATGGATCGGTTTGTCCCTGAAGGGGCTGCGACCCTACGCCTTTGGCGGTCGTTGGCCCCTTCGATGACGTTCGTGATCACGAGCCGGCGACGCCTCGACGTCCCCGACGAAACGGTGGTGGAGGTTCCTCCACTCGACGTTGATGACGCAGTGGCGCTGTTCGAGGCCCGAGTTTCGGTCCCCCGCTTCGAACCCACCGCTGTCGAAGCGTTGGTCATCCGTGTGGATCGGTTGCCCCTCGCGATCGAACTCGCCGCGGCCCGAACCGAGATTTTGTCTCCCAGCGAGCTGCTGAAGCACCTCACGTCGAGCATCGAAGCTCGGTTTCGCACGTTGCGGTCTCCGTCCGGAGAGATGGGGCTTTGGGGCGCCCTGGATGCGTCGTGGCAACTCCTCGACGCGATGGAGCGAGAAGCGCTCGCGTGCTGTGCCGGGTTTCGAGGGGCGTTTGATTTGGCGGCGGCGACCGCGGTGCTGGGGGACCTCGACCCGCTGACCACGAGTGATCGGCTGCACGAACTGAAGGCCCGAAGCTTGGTCAGGGCTTTTCGGACGGATCGAGGAGGGATCCGGTTTTCATTGCTGGACAGCGTGCGTGATCACGCCTGGGCGCAGCTCGAGGAAGAGGGGCGAACCCAGGTGCTCGAACGCCACTGTGCGCACTACGCGACTCTGGGGGGGCCAGCGGCCCTCGCGCATCAGTTTGGCCGAGAGGGGGCGGTATGGCTCGCCGAACGCACGGCCGACTTGCCCGACCTGACCGCGGCGCTGGAGCATGCGGTGAGCGTGAAGGATGGAGCGCGATCGGTGGCCTTGGGGCTCGTGATCACCGACGTCGTTCGCCGAACGGGGCCGTACTCGATGGCGCTCGAGGCGATGGAGCCCATCTGGGCGGTGGTGAACGACGATGCGGACCGCAGCCGCCTTCGACTGGCTCAAAGCCAACTGTTGGATGGGATGGGCGATGGACAAGCGGGGGCCTTCGCGACCGAAGCCGTCGCGCTGGCCGAGGCGTCTGGCCAGGCCTCCTGCATTGCCGCCTCCTTGCTTCAGTTGGGTCGCGTCCAAGCGCATCGCGCCGAAGAGGCCAAGGCCTTCGAACACTTCCAAGCCGCCCGGGCGGCGGCCCGGCGCGCAGGCGATCTGCGCTTGCAAGCACAGGCCATCGGGGGGCTCGCCAACCTCCATTCACGCCGTGGCGAACGATCGGCGGCCCACGAGCGCTACCATCAAGCCGAAGTGCTCTTCCGCCAGCTCGGGGACGTGCGGGGGCAGGCGTTGATCGCGGCGAATCTAGCTGCAGAAGCAGCGGATACGGGTGATCTTGAAGCGGCGCGGCGGGGGTATGCCGAGGCCATGGCGTGCTTTGGTGCGGTTGGTGAGCGAGGTTTGGTTGCCCATTTGGGGTGCAACCTTGGAAATGCACTCACGGCCCTCGGTCGGCTTCCCGAAGCAGAACGCGTCCTGCACGATGCGCTGGAAGTGCATCGAGACCTCGGCGATGGCCGAGGGCAAGGACGTGCCTGGCTGCTTCTTGCAGAGCTGCATCTCGACCGGGGCAGGCCTAAAGCTGCCTCCGAGCCCCTCGAGCGGGCGATGGAACGGCTGCGGGAGGCCGGGGACCACCGGAACCTCGCGTTGGCCCAGGTGGCACGTGGCTGCAGCTGGATCGACCGGGGAGCCCCGGAGACCGCCCGGCCCCATCTCGAAGCCGGGCTCGCGACCCTGCGCCGGATCGGAGACCCTCGGGGCATTGCGTATGGGCTGGTTCAGTGGGCCCGGGTCACGGAATCGCTCGACGAGGCCCAACGGTCGCTCGACGAAGCGCGGTCGCTCGCCACAGCGGCCGATGACGGGTTGCTCGGAGCGTTGGTGGTTTGTGAACGGGGACTGCTCGCGGTTCGACAGGGCCGGCTCGATCGTGCGCGCGAAGCCCTGGCCCACGCCTCGGAGGTTCAAGCGTCGTTGAAGCTCACGCCGGCCTCATTGTTGGGGCGGCGTTGTGCGATGCTTCGGTCTGCGTTGGCCGAATGACGTCACAAGTCGCGGGTCAGTCGTTCGACTTCGGGAGCGAGGTCCGGGGCGAGGAAGAGTCGTTCGCGGATGACGCCCAGCTTGAGCCGAGGAACGTTTGACAGTTCAGGAAGCAACGAACGCGAGCACAGGACTTCGAGGGTCGAAAGGTCGGTGCGGGTTCGCGTTCGTTCCACGAGACGGTCCCAGGCGACCTGAACGGCTTCGGGCCACCGATGCACCGGGGCGTTCGCGAAGGGCCAGCGTAGTTCCCACACCGCTTCGAGCGCCTGACGGTCGGTGAGTCGAGCCCCCAGCTCGATGGCGGTGTGGCATGCGGCGATCGGATCGGCGGAGGCACTGACGAGAAGAAGGTTGGCGCACGGTCGGAAGGCCTCGGGAATCGGTTTCGCGCCTTGAGGCGCCTCGACGAGGGCACGGGACTGGGCCCAGGCCTCCGCCCACTCGAGACGGGCGTCGTGGTACGCGAGGTCTGAATGAGCCCGCTGGATGGCGCTTCGCAGGGCCTCGCACATCGATCCCACGAGCGTCCGCCGGGCCGCCGCGGCCAGGGCCAAGGCACCCCAAAGCCAGTCCACCCGATCGCAGAAGGACCAGGCCATCTCGGCGTCGTCGAACTCGCGGGCCCAGGATTGGATGGCCGGCGGGGCCGCTTCGAGCCAGAACCACCAAGGCATGAGGAGAGCCTTACCATGAAGGTCATTCGGATCGTTGCCGTCACGTTCCTGGGGCTCTTGGTGATCTGGGGGGTGGCCTTGGGCGCCTGGGTTGCGACCCTCGCCACCTTGGGGCTCATCGGAATGGTTCTGTGGCCCCCCGAACGGGCGGTGCGCATTGGGCTGGGGCTTGCCTTCGTGGTGATCACGGTGGGGGCCGTGGAGACCCTCTGGTGCATCGACCAGATTGGGGCCAAAGCCCGCGAAGGGGACCTGTCGTTGCGCGACAAGGTCGCCGTCTATGGCTTCAATGTGGTGTTTGCAGCGGCTGCGATTCCGGCGGGGTTCAAGGAGTTCGGCTACGAAACCTTCGCGTTGGGCATTCCGTGGTCCAACGCCGGGGAGTGCCCTCACGATCGGCGTCAGGCCTACGGCTCAGCGTTGCGGGTCCGGGACGGAGCCGTGCCACGGTTGCGTCGATGGTCGTCGGCAATGCCCCAGCGAAGCCCGCGTATTCGTGCTCGATTGGCCGAATGGGCTCGAACCTTGCCGAAGCCGGTCGCGGGCCGCGTCGAGCGGTTTGGTCCGTGGGACGTTCCCATGTGGTCCTGGCGTAGCTACATCGCCTTGGAGGCGGCGAATCGGGTTCCGGTGGCTCTCAATTCACCACGGACCCGACTGTCTGCGGATGCCAAGGTCATCGACGGCCGTTGGCGCATCGAGGCTCGCGTTGACATGCCGGTTTCGTACCCGGAAGGCTCCACGTTGCAAATCGGCCCCTTCGGCCTTGAGGAGGGCATGTTCCACGATGCGCAGCCCCTGCTCGTTCCGTACTGCCTCGAGTACCACTGGACGGTGTGGGCAGATGACCCAAGGCTTTACACGATTGAACCGGTTCGCGGGCCGTTCGAGTCATTGTCGACCGCACTGCTTCGGAGCCTCGGTGCCCACTACCGTTGAACTCC
>JBCCQY010000104.1:0-33263 GCA_039208735.1 Myxococcota bacterium
GTCAGCACCCGGATCCAAGGCATCCCCGGTCGTGTAGCCGGCATCCTTCGAGGCCGAAGCGGGATCGGTCGCGTTGGCCGCCTTGGTGAGGCCAACGGTGATGCCCCATCGGGCCTCGTCGAGGTCGACATCGCTACTGTTCGGCATCAGGCCCCCAGTCCGGTTGAAAGTGAGCGGCCAATCCAGGCTGTTGGCGAATAGCCCCGCCCCGGGACGCCGTAGACGACGCCGGTTTCCGTGACTTCGTGCAGCGACACCAGCGTGCCGATGGGTCGGGCGCGTCGAGCCACCGTGGTGGCCCGTTCGGCGACCGGTTCGGCAAGCAAGGCGGCTCCTGACGTGACGGTGACGCGGACGAGCGGAGCGCCGTTGGGCTGGAATGCCACCCGGACCGAAGCGGGTGCGAAGGCGTCCTCGAGCAACTGCACGTAGTTTGCGACGTTGCACGGGGTCTGCGTCGTGCCGATGGTGTTCGCACGGATGCGCAGGTCGATGAACCGACGAAACTCGGGGGTCGGAAGTGCGCCCTGTTGTTCGCCGACGAGCTTGCCCCACTGCCGAATGGCCGGTGCAACCGTCGCATCGTTGAGCAGGGTCGAGCCGTCGTAGACGCTGAAGATGGTGTCTTCGGCGAGCTGACCCGCACAAGCGAGGGCCTCAACGTAGGCACGAAGACGGGGTTTGCAGCGCTGGTGCCAGAGCATCCGGTCCGTGGCACTGGCGGTGTGCTCGGGCTGGTATTGCAAGCCGTAGGACGTCGCGGTCATGATGCCGCCACAGCCGTCACGATGGCCGCATTGAGCTTTTCGTTTGCGTTCGGGAAGAGGTCGGCGTTGGCGCCATTGATGGTGAACGCGGCGGCCGTGACGCCATTGATGCCGGCAGCGAGCTGACACAGCGTGAGTCGGGTCAATGGCCCGCCCATCTGCAACGGGGTGACGTAGGCGTCGACCGCAGCCTGGAGTTCGGCTTGAAGGTCGGCCAGCGCAAAGCCCGTCGCCACCGTCAACGTGGCCACCACGTTCGCCGTGAGCAGCGTGCCGTAGGCGACCCCGAGCGTGTAGGTGCTTTGGCCGACGCTCACCGTTCGGCTGAAGGCCGCAGCCACACCGTTTCGCACGCCGATGTGCAGGTTGGCTTGCAGTGCATCGAGCACCGCACCTTGGTCGGCCGCGCCGAGTGGGTTCGGCAGGACGTAGACCGCATAGGAATGCGCAGGGAGCGACACCCCGTTGACGGTCTGGATGGCGTTGTCGGGGTTGTCGATGAGGAGCGCGTCAGTGACGCCCGGGACGGCGAGTACGGAAGCTCGCAGGGCATCCACGGTGTGCGCCCCCGCCGCAGCCGGGGACTGCCTTCGTCGCACGCGGAGTTGGTCGAGCGACTCGGCCGCCACACCCGCAACCGCAGCGGCGGGGTTCGTCACCGCGGTGAGGCCGGCTCGAGGCGTCACAATCGACGTGATGGTGGCCGCGGGCGCTGCGATGGGGCCCGTCTCCGAGGCCTCGGCCGTGATGCCCGTTGCCGACCCCGAGCCATCGAGGGTGGCATCCTCGATCGTCGTCCACGTGGCGGTGCCGTCGGCTCCTCCGCCCTGAACAATGAGGCCCGCCGCGATGGCGGCGTTCGGAGAGCCCGTCAGCGTCAAAGCGACGCGGCTTCGCGTGGCACCCTTGCGTGCGACGCCAACAATGCGCGCCAGGTTGGTGGCTTGAACACCGGTGGCGGCGTCGGGGTCGAAGGCGTCGTGCAACGCAATGAGCGCCTGCGAGACTTCATCGAGCAGCTGGGCGAAGATGCCGTTGAGGATGACCAGCTGTTGGTCGCTGTTGTCCGGGTTCGCCGAGTCGAGATCGATGCCGGTCGCATTGAGGTACCGGGCATCGATTTCGGCGAGGAAGTCCGCCGTGCGGGGCACCTTGAGGCCGGTCTCCGTCAGCCCAAACGCGAAAGCCATCACGCACCTCCGAAGAAGACTTGGAAGAACGTCGTGTTGGTCGGGCCTGTGTTGGAGGCCACCAGCGAGAGCCGCGTGGTCTCCCCTGCGTCAGTGACGACCGTGCCTGCCATCGTGACGCGGCGGGTCGTGCGATCGAAAGTGGCAGAGAACGCCTCGAGCGAACGCACGCCGTCAGTCGCCAGGATGGAGACTTGCACTTCGGCCGACATCGCATCGAGGTCGGGCGGCTTGGCTTGGCGCCACTCGAGCAGGGGCAACCCTTGGTCAAGGGCCAAAAACCACTCGCCTCGACCGCGCTGCAGCCGAGTGTAGATGCGCTGGCGGACCAGCTCGAGGCCCGTGACCAGCCGAGGTCGTTCCGGCAGGTCGCCGGTCGCAGGGTCGAGTTCGAGGTCGACGTTCGCCACCTACTCCCCCTTGACTTTGGTGGCGCCGAGGTCGCCAATGGAGGGCGAAGGCACCGTTGGGGCCGACGTCACGCCGCTGACCGGGTCGGTGTGGATGTGACCGTCGAGCCACAGCTTGAGTTCGCTCAACTGCGCCGTGAGCTTCGACAGCAACACCACGGGGTCGGTGGCGAGGCTGCTGCCGAGCCGAAGGTCCGGGGACTCGAGCACGGTGGCGCCTTCGGCCCATGCGGTGGCGGGAAGTGGTCGGCTCGGCGGTCGGCCGCCGGGCAGCACGTAGGCATCGGTCAGGTTGAACCGGCGAACGTCCTGCGGGACGTTGATCCGAGCACCGGTCGCCTTCCATTCGTCGAGCGAGCGATCGGCCACCACAAGCGTGACGTAGTCGCCCACGTCGAGCGTGCCCGTGTAGTGCTTCGGCCAGATGACGGGCAGGTTGTGGAACTGGGGCATGGCCTCGGCCACCAGCTCATCGCTGTCCGGAACGCGGCGGCGAATGGCGAGAGCCGGCTGCACGGTGACGGTGGATGGAGGCGAGAACGCAACCACGGTGGCGGGCAAACACGAATGGATGCGGCCGAGCGTGTACTGGCTTGCGTCGAAGTACAGCTCGCCATCGCTTGGGGTGGCGCTGCTCATGCGACCCCCAAGGCCGTGCCGGTGAGGTCCATGTAGAACTCGCCCGCCCACGAATCGCCGGTCATCACCACGTCGTTGGCGACGTAGTTGCCGCTCACATCGGGATGCTCGACCCGGAACCGGCGACCGGGCCGCATCGCGGAATCAAGCAGGCCCCGGACGCGGATGCCCCGACGGGTCGGGGTGGGCGAACCGATGAGGTTGCCTTCGGCGGACGAGAGCAGGATGCCGTCCTCGGCGGTCGCTTGACCGTTGGCAAGGATGTACAGCGCGTTGTCACGCACGAACCATCGACCCCCGTTCGGCAGAACGAGGGCGGCAATCCGGTCGAGGATTTCGGGCGCCCGGTCCATGAACACGGCCCCTTGGGGCAGCTCGGCACCGGGCGGGATGTCGAGTTGGCCCCGCGTCCAGCCCGTGGCCGACAGGATTTCGGTGATCACCTGCGACCAGGGGACGCGGCCGGGGTACGACGCCACGATGAAGGCCGACACGAAGCCTTGGCCTCCGTCGGTCGCCTCCACCGTCAGCACGCGGTCGCCGCCCGGGTCGAGGTGGTGCTCGACGCCATCGCGAGTGGGGTTGCCACTGAAGATCTGCCGCGCGGTCCCGTCGTAACCGGCGTAGAGCCGAACAAGATTCGTTCGGGGTCGAAACAGCCCGATCGACTGTCGCGAGAGGCCGTAGATCGAGAGGGTGCCAAGCGAAGGCTGTCGACCCGCGCGATGCTCGATGCGAAACGAGGTCCGCAGGCCCTCGAAGCGGCGCCCCTCTTGTCCGGGAGGACCGACATCGACTGCAACGAGGCGTTGAATGAGGCCACGGGTCGTCATCGCACCCCCAACGCCGTCAACTCGGCCACAGGGAAGTAGGCAAGGCGAAGTTCATCGCGTTCGTACGGATCGCTGCCGACCGCAACAAGCACGCCAGGAGGGCCGCCCAGAACACTGTCAAACACCGGGCTTTGGGGCGAGAGCCGCCGGTTTGACACCAGCTCGACGCCATCGGCATCGTGGACGGTGATGCGCCACGACGCCACGCGCTCCCGCCACGTCAGCCTCAGCTGGTACTGCACACCGTCGAGCGGAACGACGTACTCGTGGTCGGGCACGTCGTAGAAGATGGGAAGTTCCTGGGCCATCAGGGCGTTGGACCTCCCCTGACCCAGTCGAGGCCTCGAATGAAGGCGCTTGCGCCTCGATCCTGCGCGCTTTGCGGCCCGAGGTCTTGGGTGCCCGGCCCTCCGACGCTGCTCGTGTTGCCAGCCGGAATGCGAACCGACAGCGAGCGTGCGATCCGAATCGTCTGGAGGCGAAGCCGAAAGGTCCGGGCTTCTTCGGGGCCTTGTTGCGAACCCCAGCCCTCGAGGACGACCGGAAAGACCGGCGGGTAGCCGCGGAGCGTCATGGTGAGCAGCGACGTTGAGGCGCGCTCGAGGAAGGCCTCGGCCTGCCGAACCGGCGAGAGCTGGCCCGGAATGGGGGCCACGTCGACCAAGGGCGTGTTCGTGACGCGCACCTGCAGCACGTAGGGGTCGGGTTCGCGCTGGACGTGGTCGGTGACGTCCACCCCCACCTCGACGGGATGACGGGTGGCCGACTGGCTGGGGTCCCGCGTGACCGTGAGCACATCGAAGGTGTACGCATCGCCTGGGATGGGCGAGGTGATGGTCAAGGTGACCTGGCCGCTCATTGCACGCGTCCTTCGCGCACCGCTTCGGTGGCATGGCGCCGCAACGCCCCCTCGAGCTGTCGCTGTTGCGTGGGGTGAACGCCGTTAAACGTGTTGTGCTGCACGACACTCGGGGCGGCGGGCCGGGGGGCCAACGTGCCCGAAGGCGTTGCACTGGCTCGTCCCGACACCATCTCGGCCAAGACCACCCGTGGCGGCTCGAGGGCGGACGGGCGTTTCCGAAGGGCGCCGGCGGACGCATCAGCGTTCCCGACGTCGTCTGCGAGGGCAGGCCCCTCGACACCTTCTGCCATGGCGCCCAGGGCCTTGAGGGTGCCGCTGAAGTCGCCTTTCAGAACGGCCGAGATGACGTGGCGCAGCCCCTTCAACGATTGGGTGAGGTGTTCGACACTCTCGGCCCAGCGGTTCGTGTCGTCGGTGACGCCGCGGAAGAACTCGGCGAGTTGTTGGTAGTACGGGCCCCACGACTCGAACAGGTCGAGAATGCCTTGAGCGTCCATGCCGAACGCATCCAAGACGCCGGCCAACACTTCCGTGAACAGGGTGTAGACGAGGTTGCCCCAGGCCGACATCGCGCGACCCATGGACCGAAACAGGCCTGGAATCTCGCGAAGATGCGGGGCAAACTTCTCGGCCCATTCGAGGTAGGCGCCAATCGCGGAGCGACCTCCGCGCAGGTACGAGAGAAAGTCGTCGACCACCAAGACCAGCAACCCCAAGGGGAGCAACACGGCCCCAATTGCCAGCGCAATGACGCCAAGGGCCGAGGACAGGGGGAGCGAGGCGAGCCAAGCCGCCGTCGCGCTGGCGGCGTAAGCGGCCATCCCGATGATGGTCTTGGCAAGCGACGGCGGCATCAGGTTGAAGGCAAAGCGCAAGGCTCGCACGCCAAGCCGGAGCACGTACACCGCATTCGACACGGCGATGATGGTGGCGAGCAACGAGAGCAGCGTGGCGGCGACCTGCGCGATGCCTCCCGCGGTCAGAAACCCGGCAAACACCAGATTCCAATCCACCTTGGACATGAGCCACCACAGGCGCTCGACGGCACCGTTGATGAGCCAAACCGTCTGCTCGAATCGCAGCTTGATGATGGCTTGGTTGGCCTTGATCCAATCCTGCGCACGCTGGACGAAGCGACTCACCATGGGAGCCAGGGTCAGACCGAGCGAGTCTGACAACGCTCGGATCTGACCTTTGAGGGTGGTCCACTGGGTGGCGAGCTTGGCGCCGGCCTCGAGCAAATCGCGGTCGATGACGAGGCCGAGATCACGTGCTTCGCGGCGGAGGTTCGTGATGCCTTCCGCACCGCCTTGGAGGGCCGGCACGAGCCGCTGTGCAAGCCCGTCGCCGATCAGGCCCAGGTCCTCGCCGAGCAGGTCGTAGACCGCAGCAACGCCTTTGTCTTTGTCTGGGGCATGCTTCAGCTTTTCTGCGACCAGCTCCATGACTTCGAGTGGGTTGCGGTCTTTCAATTCTTCGAGCGTGATGCCCAGTTGTCGGAACTTCCGACCGGCCACCTCGGCCGATGCAGAGGTTCGATCGAGAGCATCAAAAGCCTGCCGACCAAACCGAGTGAGCGCAGACGTCACGTCATCGGACGTGAGATCGAACTCACGGAAGGCGAACTGCAGCTGCTGGAACTCGTCGGTCGACAACGACAGCGCATCGGCTTGCCGGGTCAACATCCGGGCGTTTTCGACGATGCGCCGGTTGATGATCCCGATGCCCGCATCGAAGCGCTCGAACGCATCGACGCCGCGCAACACCATGGACTCGATGAAGCCGAAGCCTTGGGCCAACCGGTTCGCGTTGGCCTGAAACGCGCGACTTCCGAGGTTGGCCGCCAGCACCCTCGCGGACAGTGCCGCGACCCCGAGGTTCACGCCAAGTTGGACCGTCGAGCGGGCCAACGCTTTGATGCCGGTGTCGAACGCCTTCAGCCGCTTGGCGGCATTCCCATCTCCGATGACGCCAAGGCGGACGAGCAGCTCGCGGATGACGCGCCGCTCAGCCATGGCGACCCCACGCGTTCATGTGCCGCTGCACCTCGGCTTGCTCTTCCGCCTGCTGCCGCTTCGCCTCGAACAAGTCGAGCACCACGTGCGCATGCAAGAAGTCCCGGAACGCCCAATCGCGACGGATCGCGGTTGGCGAGCACCGGTAGGCTTCCGAGGTGGCAACACGGTGGATCATGGCGTCGGCGACTCCGAAGCCGACCCGCCGAAAGGTCCGGTCAAAACCTCGGGAGACGAGGTCATCGTGTCCGCGGCTTCGGTCTGCAGATTGACCAAAGTAAGCAACGGCCCGAAAAAATCGTTGATTTCAATCACCCTCCACGCCGCCATCAGGGCCTCGGCGTAGTTGCCGCGCCAGGCTGCGTCGTAATGGCGGGACTCCTTGAGCGGGCGTCCGTCGCGCTGGGTCCGGGCGAGGACCTTGCGAAGGAGCTGCGGCACACGGCCGGTCACGAGGACCGCTCGGGTCTCGGAGGCAACCCGAGACAGGTCGAGCTGGGCGAACGCCTCGAGTGCGGCCTCTGCTGCTTCGCTGTCGCCGCCGATCAGGCTCTGGATCCCATCGGACCCCACGAAGACGCCAATCGCCTCGACGATGGGGCCAATGCCGACGGCAAGCAGTTCGGCGACGATGTCCATGCCTTCGCCACCCGGATGCATGACGACCAGGTAGGCATGCTCGGTGCCCTGGCTGTCGACGAGGGTGAATTCCTTCATCGAGGGATCGATGATGCGGTCGCTGTCCACGTAGACCTCAGACTGTGTTGAAGGCGGTGTTCAGGCCGAACTGAAAGCGCGGCTTGTTGAGCGCGAGACGAAACTGCGTCATGCCCGCGTTGCTGCTCTTGTCCAGGTTCGGCCGATTCAAATAGACGGCGTGGCGGGAGTTGCAGAAGTCGCCAATGGGCCCGTCGATCATCTGAAACGGGTTGGGCCCGATCTGGTTCGGTCGCAGTTCGCGCGGCAGCCCGAAGCCATGCTGCTCGTAGACCTGGGCCGCAAGCTCGCGGTACGAGTCCGACGTGTTCATGACGCTGAGCGTGACGAACAGGGTGTCGATGGTGCTTCGGCTTACGACCATCGCACCGTCGGCGGTGTGCGTGACGCGCGCCGCATCGTCGGCCCATTCGAAGCGGATGGCCTCGTTTTCGGCGAAGCCTTCGATCTGGAATCCGCCGAGCGTGAGCGTGATGCTCTTCAAGTCGTACAGGGCTGCGCCCATGGGGGACTCCTTACGCCTCGACCACGACGGGCGTGTTCTGGACGATGAGGTTGAATTCGAAGTTCACAGCGCTCTGCGCGCTTTGGGCGGCCGCCGAAAACCGAAGCCGGCGTGCGGTGCGGTCGGCATCCGTGATGGCTTCGGCGGTGGCCGTGGTCTGGCCCGCGAGAAAGTGGCCCGCCTCTTCGCCGAGCGTCAGCAAGCCCTCGAGTTCCCCAAGGACTGCGGCCTGGCCGGTGGGTCCGACCTGGAGTTTGCGACCACGCGCCGTGTACCGAAGGCGAAGCGCTGCGATGCGAGCCGTCAGTTCGGCCCGGAACCAGTCCGCGGTCAGCGTTTCGTACAACGGACGACCGGTGAGGCTCACACCCGGCGAGACGAAGTAGGTGGCCGTGGAGTAGGGCAGGCCAACGTTGACGTTGTTGCCAACAATGGCATCGCGCTCAGCCGCTGTCACTGCCGTAGCGTGAGCGGTGACGTCCGCCACAGGCCCATCCCACGGGGCTGACGCAAGGTTCGGGTCGAACACCACGCGTGAGGCCACCCATGCGATGTCCGCGGGGACCGTGTCGGTGTCGTGGTAGAGCACTGCGGTGCGCGTGTTGGATGCCAGCGAAGCCAGGCCTGCAGGCAAGCTGGCCGTCTTGAGATCGGCATCATCGCTCTGGGCGATGAAGACGTATTTGCCGCCCGTTTGAACCGCGTTCGACACCGACACGATGTCGGCATCCGCTCGGCTGTCGATGACGATGGCGTAAAAGTCAGCCGCCACAGCCTCAACGGCCGCCAGTCCCGCCGCGTAGGTTTCCAGCTCCACGGCGCCGGTCTGCACCTTGCCCACACGGACCGACGAAGGCCGAGGGGTCTGGGCGAACAGCGCCTGAAGCGAGGCCAGCGTTGTCGCGTTGATGTACCCCGCCGTGTTGTCGGCGACGGCCGCTTCGGGGCTCTGGTAGAGCACGGTCCGGTTTCCGTTCAGGCTGTTCGGACTCGTTGCATCCTCATTGACCAGCAGCAGCACGCGGCCAAAGCTGTCCTGCGGGACAGGATTGGGCACAATCGAGATGTTGACGACGATGGTGTTCTCGTGCGTCGCGGACATGAGCGCCTCAGGTCAGGGTGACGACGAAATCGTCGAGGGGACCGCTCGTGCTGTCGACCTCGACGGTGTCCAGCTCAATGGCGGTTTCGGGGTCCGAGACGGTGCGGTAGAGCACCGAGAAATCGCGCTGAAACCTCGGCTCCATCGACGTGTCGACGAGGTTCGTCAGGTTCTGCAAGCCCCCCGTGGGCTCGACGGTGACACCGGCCTCGGTGGTGACCGCCAACACGGAGGGGTGCCGCAACCGACCCACGGCCCGACGAAGCCAGGTGGCAGCACCGCGGCCGAAGGTCTGCACGGAAAGCGTGCCCGTGCGCACGCCGCGTTGCCGCAGTTGGGGCGGGTCCGACGCATCCACCCACGTTTCGTCCTCGCCGAGCTTCGCGTCGTACGTGAGCACGTTGACGGTGGCGTACGGGAGGGGTGGGCGGGGACCGTCCTGGTTCGCCAGGATGATCTGAGCGTCGGTGAGGCCCGCTGCGGTGGCGGCGGCTTTCAGCCACGTGCGGAGAACCGCAAAGAGCATGGCGAGGTCGGGATCCATCAGGACGCCTCCTCGCGCTTGCGTTGCAGGTACACCCGCTCGTGCGGAAGAAGGGGATGGGCATCGTCGACGTGGATCACCGTGTAGATGCGACCCTGCGCGTCGATGACTTCATCTGCGGAGACGCCCGAATGCTGGTCGTCGGTCCGCAGGGTGCCTTGGAGGCAGTAGATCTTGCGACTGGCGGACGCGCGCACCCCTTCGGGGAGCACCTGCCGATCGCGACCGGCCAAGGGCTGCAAGGAGCCCATGAAGGTCGATTCCGTCGACGGGCCCGCAGCCCACCCGCCGGTACTCGAATACGCCCCCACCGCATACCGGCGGCGGGTCAGCGTGCCCTCGCCGAGAAAGCTCACGAGCCCCCCAGCACGTCGCCGAAGTCGAAGGCGTCGACTTCATCGCGAACCTCGTAGTCGATGCTCTGTCGGAGCCTTCCGGAATCGATCAACGGGTTGGAGGACCCCTTTTGGGCGATGGTCGACGGGGCATTCGGCGGCGTGCGCAGTTCCACAATCGTGCGCTGCACGTCCCCCACCGCAATGGCGCCGATCTGCTCGAGGGCGAGCGTCGACACTTCGTGGTCGAGCGCATCCTCGACGGCTTCCTGGAGCAGGTCGGCGTAGCGCTGGGCGTTCCGATCGACCGTTCGCCGAAGGTAGGACCGTTCGGGCACTCGACCGTCGGCCGTGCCGAACTCGTTCGCGGCTGCATACTCGACGAGCTGCCGTCCTTCCTTCCCCCGCACGCCCACGTAGACCGCATGCTGCGGAATGCCCTCAAGCACGTCGACGAAGCGGACAAGGGACAGTGCGGCAATGTCCTGAAGCGTGGCGTTGATTTCGATCATGCGGTCCCCCAACCGACGAACCGCGGGGACACCGCCGCTCGGGACGCCAGGGCCGCGAGGTACTGCCGTCCGTACGTGGTGGACTGCATCTCAGCCTGAACGTCGGTCGCCATCGGCGAAGGGCCTGCGTACTGACGCTGAAGGTCCCCGTCGCGTTGGGAGACGAGCGGTCCCGCCTCTTGGGCCGTCAGCCCTCCGAGGCCTGGGGTGCGGGCCAGGGTGTGCGCTGCCCACCACACCATCATCGAGGCGTACGCCGCCCCGAGCGTGCTCGCGTCATGCCGGCTCGCTGCGAGTTCGAGGTACACCATCACCGTGGCATCCGGAATGGACGCCATGGCGGGGATGAGGGCGCGGAACAGCTCGAGCGAGGTCACTGCGCGCGCCCCCGCATCATGGTGATCTGCCGCTGCTGCACGTAGGCGGAAATCAGCTGCTGCGTCTCGGGTGCAAGCGCATTGAAGTCCTTGTCGCTGATCTGAACGACGGGACCGGGTGCCCCCACCTTGCGCTCATCGCCAGGAAAGCGAAGCTTGCCCGGTTCGGGCAGTCGGTCGCGGTCGGTTGCATCACCGAGCACGATGCGACAGCGCTCGACGCGGACCTTCTCACCGTCCTCGTCCTCGCTGTCTTGAACGACGTAGTCGACGATGTGCAGGCACGTGCGCTGCCGGTTTTCAAGCGTCACCATCGTCACACCGCCCTTGCAAAGCCGAGGATGCAGTTGCCCACATCACCGCAGACAAACCCGCCTGTCCCGGCCCATACGACCGTGATCTGATCGAGCGGCCCTGACTGATGGACCGGCATCACCGTGGTGGGCTGCATGATGCAGTTGCCCATGGTGTCCAGCTCGTCGCGGTAGGCGAGGATGCCGTCCTCGCCGTTGGGACCAATGCCATCGAGTTCCTGGCACTCTTCGATGGCCGTGATGCCGGCGCCATTCGTGCGAAGGAAGAACTCGGCAATGGTGGTGTCCGTTCCACCGTTGATTTCGTGCTTCCGCGTGTGCAAAAACGCGTGAATGCGCACGGAAACGGCCAAGCGGTTCGGCTTGAACCGTGCACCAGACTGGATTTTGGGCGTGTTGACCAAGTCCTGCAGGGCGCGCAGGACAGCCTTCGGATCGGGCGTGTCGGTGAAGTCGACCGCCATGTTCTGCTTGGCGAGCGACGGGTAGTTCAGGATGCCGTAGAGCTTCTTTTCCCGGGCGCCCTTCCAGCTGATCTCGTTGATCTTCTCATCGACCACCCGGCGAGCGAGTCGAAGCGCCGCTTCGTAGCGGCGCCATCCCGCGTAGTCGGTCGACAGGGCTTCGAAGAAGTTTCGCCCGACCGAAGCGATGACGTAGGCGGTCTCGAACGTCTCATCCACGAGCCCGACATCGACGCGGGGAATTGCGTTTCCACCCTGGTGGATTTCGGCATTGCCGGTGCCAAGCTCACGGATGGCCGTATGCTGGCGTGCGCCGACCGGAACTCCCGTGTCGATTGGAAAGAGCCGCATGGCGTTGAGGGGCTGGCGCTTTTCTTCCCAAATCCGCTTGTGGACGTGGTTGTAGGTCTCAATGCGGCCGCCGTGACCGCCTTTTAGCGCCACCGCGTCCTGGCGAAGTTGGGGCAAGCCCATGCGAACGCGACGACGGTTCTCGCGCTGGATCGCATCCGCGCGAGCCTGCCAGATCCAGGGACCGGGCTCAATGCCGCGCTCGGCCATCGCGCGGTCCATCATCGAATCGCTGTAGCGACGCCACTGGTCGATGACGTCGGCACCGCCCACGTACCCGGTGGCGGAGTCGTAGCGGGACCCCGGCTCGCCGGCGGCGCGTCGGCCGAACATCTGCACGGCTTGGGTGATGGTGGAAAGGAACTTCCCGGTTTCGACCTGCGGGGTGCCCTGGGGGGTCACATCAATGACGTTCACACTCATGTCAGGCCCCCCGCTTGATGTCGACGGCGGCGATTTCGTTTGCGGCCACGCGGCTCGGGCGCACCCATTCCGCGAGGTTGCGAGAAAGCTTCAGCCGACCGGTGCCCGCTGCGTTGTACAGGCGGCCGGCCGTTGCTCCGGGCGTGAGGTCGACGTAGACGTCTTGCCCCTGGGCGACGCCGTCCGAACTTTCGACCCACACGCTTCCGCGTCGGGCGTGAAGAAACGACTGGTTGGGTGCGTACTCGCCCTCGAGGGCGCCCTTGAACGGTGCTTCGACGGCACCCGAACGCAGGGACACGCCACCGAACGCACGAGCCAGCGAGGTGTCCCGGTTGGGGCCCGTGGTGGCCACGACGGTCGCCACCGCAAGCAGCTCGACGTCGAACTCCAGGCCCGCGACCTCAGCCGTCGCGATGAGGGTGGCGCCTGTTCCCGTGATGTCGACGGTGTTGGCCGGCAGCGCAGCGTTGAGGGCCGTCCGGGCATTGCCCGCGTAGGTGGCCTCAACAGCGGACGGGGCGAAGTCGACGCGGGTGATGAGTTCGCGCTCCCCGGGGCCAAGGATGCGGTAGACCGCAGCCGTGCCCGGTGCGTTGGCCGACTCGGTGACGGTGAGCGTCTGCACCTGCTGGGCGAACGCGCTGGTGCTGGCGAGCGTGCCGAGGCCTTCGCCTTCACCGGTGGCGTAGCCCTGCGAGACCACCGCTCGGCCGAACGGAACCGCATCGGCAGTCTGCGAGATCGTTGGCGTCGTCGCCGTGAGGTAGGCCTCCGCTTCGACGAGGGTGAACGGAATGCCGGGGAGCAGCGCCGTGAGGGTCACCACGGCGGCGGCCGCCGAGGCCAAGACCTGGCCCCGCACGAGCGGCTCGGCATTGAGGGCATTCGCGATGGCGGTTGCAATGCCCGCTTCGGCGTTCCCGGTTCCGGTGTTGAACGACACGGTGATGCCGTTGACCGTGACGGTGCCATCGACGTTGTCGCCCGGATCGCTGTCGACGGTCACGGTCGAGACCTGCACCCGCTGAGGCGCGTCATTGAGGAGCGTGCCGTACTCCTTGAGGACGGAGTCCTGCATCCACTCGCCGATGAAGCCTTCGCGGGCTCTCGGCAGGACGTTGTTGAATCCCTGCGAAAAGCTCACTGAGCACCTCCGCGACTCGCCTCAAAGGCGTCATTCCAGGCGTTCAGCGAAGCCTGTCCAAGGCCGCCGCTGAAGAAGCTCGAGGGGTCCGACGCGTCGTGGCGGGCCTCGGGTGCCGGAGCGGGGAGGAGGTCCCCCCAGGCCGCGAGACCCGCGGCACGCCCGGTGCCCGGACCGGAATCGGCCGAGTCCTGGCGGCGGGCTTCTGCCACATCGACCATGGCTGCAACGTACGAAGCATCGGCACGCTGCTGCTCGGTGAGCACACGGCCGACGACGACTTCAGCAATCTTGACGGCGATGTCCTGGGCCGAATCGCCCTTCTTGATTTCAACGCCCATGTCCTTGGCGAGCGGCTCCATGTCGCTTTTGGCCTGCTGCTCGTACATGTCGTGGACCATCGACTCGAGGCGCTCGATGTACTGGTCCTTGGTCAGCCGCTCGCCGTTTTCGTCGGTGTAGCCGCTGTGTTCGTCGTCGTCGGTCGACTCGTCGTTGTCGTCGGTCGGTGACATATCGTGGACGACGGGGGGAGCCGTGTCTTGGCTCTGCGCCGGGGGTTGCGGCGGGGCCATGTCGTTGGTTTCGGCCAGCTTCGCATCGACGGCTTTGCCGGCCTCTTCATCGCTGTCGTAGCGACGGTGATCCAGCCCTGCGCGAGTGCACAGCGCGATCATCCAGGGACTCAAGCGCATGGGCGCTCCTGGGCTTTTGGAGGGGGTGGGAGGAGGAGAGGGGCGGGAGGGGGAGGAGATGACGTCCACGGCCCGCGCACTCGTGGCGCTGTCCGTGCGAAGCCGAATGCTGCGCCCGCCGCGCGCATCCGAGACGATGGCAAGGTGGTTGTACCGGCGGTGGGTTTGAATCGCGTCGTAGGCCCCAAACTCGGGATGCACGCCAGGGGTCGCGTCGATTTGCGCGTGGTAGCCGGGCGATAGCTCTTGCTTTTCGCCCGATTCGATGGCGGTCATCGCGTCGCTGCGTCGGACAGCAAGCTGCACTTGGACGTAGCCCGTGTCTTCGTGCACCTTGACGCGGTCTCCCACGTCCCCCACAGCAAGCTGCTGCCAGTTGTCAGGGTCAACGTCGTCGTCGGGATGCTCGAGGGTGACCGGGGCGCGGCCGAGCCCTTCCGCCGAATCGCGAAGCACTTCAAACGTCACGAGTTCGCGGGTTTCGGTGCCGTCGGCGTTCTTGTAGGTAAGGATGCCCGCCTTCGCGGCCATGCCTTCGATGAACAACTCGTTGCCACGCCGTTGGGGCTTGAGCAGCGTGCCGGCATCCTCACGGTAGTGCCACGCCGGCGTCGAGCCCTTGGGCGCCTCGGTGGGGTCTGCCGCATCGGTGCGCCGCTCGAGGCGAGTTCGGCGCTCGTGGTTGAGCTTGCGCTTTCGGCGCTCGCGTCGGGTCACAGGCCGCTCCGTGCTTGGGCCCATTCGCGGTTCTCCACCGAGCCCGCGAAGCCTTGGTGCTTGCGTGCCGCCGTCTCGAGAGCGCGCAGGGTGTGGGGGTCGAGGCGCACGGTGGGTGCTTTGGACGCCTGTTGCTTGGCCCGCCGCTTTCGGAAGAGCTGGGTGAGCAACATCGTCAGGCCGACGGCGCCTGCGCCTTGCGCGATGGCACCTGGGCTGTCCTCGTGGTCGTCGTCGGGCTTCGGCAGTCCGGCTGGGGAGGGGCCGACACCGCCCTGCAAAGCGGTCGGCTCATCGCCTCGACGGCGTGCCGTTCGCTCGGCCTTGCGTGCCTTGTAAAAGGCCCGCCACTTTGGCCCAGCGGCGGCCCCACCAATGGCTGAGCCGATGGCAGCGCCTGGCAGATTGAGCAGTGGAATGCCCCCTGCTCCACCGATGATTGCACCCATTTGTCGGGGACTGACCCCAGGCGGACGCTCGATATCGCCGCGGCGCCGACCCGCGACATAGCCAGGCATGGGTTTGCGCTTGGGGTGACCCGGTTTGTTCAGGTGCCGCTGGATGGCAGCACCGACGTACGAGCCCGCAAGGCCACCCAGGCCCAGCGCCCAGCCTACGCGGCTGTCGTCGTTGCCGTCACCATCGTTTCCGTTGCGGTTTCGGCGCCGATTCCGAAGGCGTCGCAATGCCTCGGCGCCAGCGACCAAACCAAGTCCTGCCAATGCAAATCGAGGGTCCGCTTTGAATCGAATGCCGGGTCGCTTCGGCGGCACACGATAGCCGCGGCCACCGGGGTTCTTCGCCCCGAACAGCTCACGACGCACGGAGCGTTCGTAGGCATTGCGTTCACTGCGGCCCATCGCGGGGATTTGTTTGCGCCACCGGAGTGCGGGATGGTTGCCCTTCTGCCGCCATTGCCGGCCCTTGGAGCGGTCGATGCCGTGGGCCGCCAGGATTTCTTGGATCGGCACGACCTTGCCACGACGCGTGTCCTCACGCCGTACAGACGGGGTACGGGTGAGCATCTTCAGGTGGTTCAGACTGCGAAGCCGGTTGCGCAGGTCCATGCTGGATGTCCTCGATTCCGCTATAAATCGTAGCGAATGGATTCGTCAATCTATCCAATACAGATTGAGGCGCAGAATGGGCTTCTGGAACGATTTCATCAACCTGTTCAGTGGGCGTTCCGCACCCCCAACGCTCACGGATGCTACAAATCGTCGCGCGGACAATGCATCGGGTTCACGGGGCGGTGGCGGCTCGATCGTCAATCCGCTGACGGGACTTGGCGGCCCGCACGACAAGGGTTCGTCTGCCTACCCGAACCTCAACCGGCGTCCCTTGGACGAAGATGAGCTGGAGTCGCTCTACTTGTTCAACGGAATTGCCCGGAAAATCATCGACTACTTTCCGAAACGCGCGACCCGGAAGGCCTGGGAAGTGCCCGACATCGGCGAGGAGGACAAGCGGCTGCGGACCCGGTCGAACCTCCGCGAGGGATTGTCGTTGGCTCGGGCCTACGGGGATGCTGTGGTGTTGATGGTGACCGAAGACGATGTGCCACCAGGTTACCGCAACACCCCCTCGAGGTGGCTCGAACAACCCATCGACCTCGAACGCGTCGGAAAGCTCCATGCGTTGCATGCGCTCGATGTCTGGGAAGCGCATCCGCTCGACGTTGACCGCAACCCGCGGTCCAACAACTTTCGCCTTCCCCTGCACTTCTCCGTCAGCACGGAGGGGTTCCAGGCCACCGTTCACCACAGTCGGGTGCTGTTCCTTCGGGGTCGACGCAAACCGATGAGTCGCGCACGCTACGGGCACCACAGCATCAACCGCATGCCCGACGACTCTGAGTTGCAGGCGATTTGGGATGAGATTCGGCGGCTCACGTCGGTGATGCAAGGCGGGGCGATTCTGGCGGAGGAACTGCGGCACAGCGTGCTGAAGGTCGGAGACCTCGCCACGCATTCGACGGGGGACCAAGCCTCGAAGTTCGAGCAGCGGATCCGGCTCATGCGGCGGTCGTTGAGCCTCATGGGCATGGCCGTCATCGGGCCGAACGACGAATTCGAGGTGCGCAGTTCACCGCCGAGCGGGTTTGGTGAACTGTCCGAGTCAGGCCAGGCGATGTTGTCGGCCGTGAGCGACATTCCGCGGGTCGACCTGTTCGGGGATGCGCCCGGTGGGCTGGGTACCGATGGGGAGTCGCACAAGGAAGACGCACGCCAGGCCATCGCCGCCTACCAGGACGACAACCTCGACCCCCTCGAACAGCTCTACCAAGTCGTGTATGCGGCCCACGATGGGCCCACGGGCGGCCAGATTCCCGACGAATGGGGCGTGGAGTTCAAGCCCCTCGATGAGCCGAAGGAGCACGAGGTCGCGGAAGTTCGTCGGTTGATGGCGGACATCGACCAGCTGTACATCGACATGGGGGTGTACACCGAGCAAGACGTGGCGAAAGCGCGGTTCGGGGAAGACGGTTGGCAACTCGACATGGGGCCCATCGAACCGCCAACGCCTGAAGACCGCGCCATCTTGGAAGGCGCCCGCGAGCGCTTGCGGGTGTTGGCGGGTGGTCGGCCGTTGACGAATGAGCCAGGAGGCGAACATGGTAGCCAGGCCGAAGGCGCTGGTCCGGTTCCCGCGCCACCTCGAGCGTAGGCTTGTCGGGCTGCTGCTCCGGCGGCAACGCGTCGCGAGGCGGCTCATCCTCGAGCAGTTCGACGAAGGGGTGGAGCCAGAGCGTGCGGTCGAGCTGGTGGGCCAGGTCATGGCGGATTTGCCCATGGACCGCGACAAGCTCTTGCGCATTGTCGAGCTGGCCGACAAGTGGGGCACGCGGCGGGTCAAGCAGGACGTCGGGACCCTCATCGAACGACCCGCCAAACGGCCCAGGACGCCGTCAGGGACGGTGGGTTCGCGAACACCGAAGCGGTCAGAGCCTCGTCGCGATTCCATGGACGAGGAATCGTGGGTCGATGGCGTGTCGGGTCGAACCCGGGCCACGGAAATCAAGGCGCTTGCCGACATCAACGATGCGGTACGGCTCGCGGTGCGGACCGGGATGGCGCGACGGGACCTCGAGGTCATCCTGCGCAAGCACTTCGGGGTGGCCGAGCGTAGAGCACGGTTCATCGCCCGAGACCGCGTTGGAACGCTCAACACCGACATCACGCGGCTCAAGCACCAACGGCTTGGGTTTCGGTTCTACCGGTGGGTGAGCTCGGACGATGAGCGCGTGCGACCGTTGCACGCCGCGTTGGACGGGCGGATTCGAAGTTGGGACGACCCGCATCCAACCGAGGGACATCCTGGCCATGCGCCGAATTGCCGGTGCACCGCAGAACCCGTCACCGACGAAGACGCCATGGAGGAGATGCGACGCAACCGGATGCCGGCGGCGGTGGTGGCGTCGACGGTGGCAGGACTTGGGTTGCTGGGCCTTGGGGCGGTGACCGCACGCCGTGTGTTGCCGCAGGTGTTCGAACGCTTGTCCCGTGCCGGTCGTCCCCCGAGACCGGGCACCATGGCCGCGCGTGAGCGCCGTCGACGGTTCCAGGAAGCCGCTACCGAGCGCGTGCGTCGAGGTCGGTTGGCGAGTCCTGCCAACTTGCCCGGTGAGGACGTCACCAACGTGCTCAAGCTGCCCACCGGTGGACGCCAATACCTGCGGCGACAACGGTCAGCGCGGTTTTCGTATGCGCACGACCTGGTGCGCCGTATTCGCGAGCAGGAGCGCCTTCGGGGTGTTCCGGTGGACCAGCTCTCCGACTACGGCGGGACGTTCCAGAGCGCGTTGAAGGCGATCGAGGACGCCAAGAGTGATCGGGAACTGCGAGCGCGGTTGGCACGGTTGGCAGGACGGGGGAGCGTGGAGGACCTGACGGAACGCCAACGACGCCGGGTGCGGAGTCGACGACGGCGGAAGACGCGGAAGGCCTCGAAGAAGCGGTGACGGTCCGTCACGCTCATAGGCCCTCGACTTCCTAGTGCTGAACAACACCAAGTTCTACATCGACAAGTTTCAATGCGCTCCATCACGCGCATGGGCCTGCAACCTCTGGACGGACGACGATGGAGTCGTCACCCAGGCCGAGTTCGACGACCGGGTTTCAATGCGCTCCATCACGCGCATGGGTCTGCAACCCGATGTGGGTACTATCACCCACACTGGCGACCATACTGGTTTCAATGCGCTCCATCACGCGCATGGGTCTGCAACCTATGGCATCCGGCAAGGGTGCGGCTCATTCTACCGTTTCAATGCGCTCCATCACGCGCATGGGTCTGCAACGCCTACAACAATGCGTTCGAGGCCTTCGTGCGTTCACGTTTCAATGCGCTCCATCACGCGCATGGGTCTGCAACCACCGACAACAAGAAGACCGCGAAGAAGTACGTCAAGTTTCAATGCGCTCCATCACGCGCATACGCGCGCGACGATCGTAATGGGTCCCGAGGTGCCCATCGGCGTTCTGTTTCAATGCGCTCCATCACGCGCATACGCCCGCGACCATTGCATAAAGATAAGTCTCTACATCTTATCAGGTTTCAATGCGCTCCATCACGCGCATACGCCCGCGACTCTGGAAGAAGCGGAAGGTTTCCCTGATCGCTCTCGTTTCAATGCGCTCCATCACGCGCATACGCCCGCGACGGTGATCAAGGGCTACGGCGAAGACGCCATCATGATGTTTCAATGCGCTCCATCACGCGCATACGCCCGCGACTGCGGCCCTTGAGATTGTAGGTTCCCAGCACTCTTCCAGCGCCGAAAACCGGAACCTCACCCCTGTTCACCCTCTCACCCCCTTGCAACGATCGCCAACGGCGTTCGCCGCTTGGGGATTTCCTACCATCAACCAGCGCTGTCAAAGAGCCGGAGGACCTCACGGGCCAACCGTTGTTTCCAGGACCCCCTGAGGTGTCCCGGAGCGTCCGAGGGCCATGGAGATTGTAGATCAGCCGAACGTGAACGACAACTCGCGGTCATCGACCTGCGTCCTTGGGAATGGCCTAAGGTTCTTCGCCTTCGGGGCGCTTCCGCAGCGCCTTGAGCAGCTTGCCCAGCTCCTCGTTCCACTTCGCTACGTCGTAGACCGTAGGTCGTGAAGGCACAGGAGCAACAACGG
Organism: Myxococcota bacterium; assembly: GCA_039208735.1. Taxonomy (GTDB): domain Bacteria; phylum Myxococcota_A; class UBA796; order UBA796; genus DRPG01. Next base: position 20,058 of record JBCCQY010000104.1, read on the forward strand.
CTACACAGCCACGAACCAAGTCGGGGCCTATTGACCTGGGGCGTACCGCCGTTGTGGCCTTTGTCCGGAATCGGTCCATTCCTTTACTATAGACTCGATCCCCCATTGGCCTGGATGATAGCGCTGGTTACAGATGCCTTCCACGGTTTTTGAATTGGCTGGACAGTATCGATCCAGCCTGCAGGACCTGCTCTTGTCGAGTTGGCCGCGCAGCTCCTTGGGAAAGAGAGTTCTCTCATCCCAACAAAAATACTGCTCGATAAGCTTTCTTGAAAGTCCCTTTGCGTCTACGAGATTCGTTCCGCGGACGTCAATATCCTCCCCCCAAAGGACATCGTCAAAGACAGCTTCTCTTAGGTCAGACTCAGCGAAGGAGTTGGTGTGGAGCCTTGCGGACGAGAAGTCGGCCGCCCGCATATCACTGGAGCAGAACGAACTTGCTGTTAGGTCGACCCCGCCAAAATCTGCGGAACTGCCATCAGAGCACACAAGGTTGAGATACAGAGCTTCGTCCTTGGCAGTGTTGCTGAAGTCCGCCTTCCGCAGGCTGCCTCTGAACATGTGCACACTAACGAAGGCACCTTCCCAGTTCGTATTGCTGAGGTCAACCCGAAAGAACCGAGTATGGAAGGTCACTACTCCCTCCAGTCGGGGACGAGCGGGCTCAGGACCAGTTCCGCTCTTGGTACCAAATATGAACCCGTGGCTGTTCCAGTCTTCGGCACCGCGTGAAGGTGTTCCTGGGCCCATCACCCACGCGTGGCCCAACGTAGCTTCACGAAAGTCAGTTCCATAAGGCAGAACCTCAATTAGCCTGGAGTTCGAGAGTTCTGCCGAACGGAACGAAGTGTCAGCAATCGACGATTGGAACCATGTCGAGCCTTCGAGGTTCGCGCCGTCGAACCTCGCTGCTGTGAGGTCTCGACCGCTGACGTCAATTCCACGGAGGTCGCCAGCAACCTGGATTCCCGCCAAGCTGTTTTCGTTGGAAGCATCAAATCGAAGCAGCTCGCGGAGAGCTGAACTCCTGACACCACTGAATCGGCTGCCCAACTCGTCGTCATTAGGTTGCAATCTTTCGAATAGCTCTGGCAGGCGACCTTGGTTGAACTGGTCGACAAGCGCTTTAGTTTGCTTCTGAACTTCCGCCGTCTGCAGTCGAATCTCATTGGTCTGCAGCATGAGTGCCACAAACTCTCCAACCGCCAGCATCGAGACTGCAGCACTCAGCACCACGGTGACCAGCGTTGGAATCAGTAGGCGCATGGCCGCCGCACCCACGGTGTGAGTCAGCTCTCCGATTGGAAACGCTCGACCAGGATCATCGGGCTCGGCATGGGCCCACTCTCTCAACTTGTCCCTCAGGTCATCCAGCGATCGCATGACCTCGCTGCCAATTACGCTGTTGAGTAGAAACCGCACCAGTTCGCCTCCCAAGACGGAAGCGTACACAAACGCGGAGCCTGGGACCAACTTGAGAGTTCACAGTTCGACAAGCGTGTGTGCGCCTAATCCAGTGCGATGTCGCGGACTTCCCCAGTTTGGGCCTTTCACCAATTCTGCGGCCCGTTGCGGCATCAGAGGGCGGCCATGCCAAGGTTCACATGCCCAAGAGGAGGACGGACACTCACCAGCTGCTATGCATTCACCTCACCTGCCACGAGTGGGATGACCGGAGTAGAGGCACGAATGCTCGTCCTTCTCCGGCGACATCCACTCATGCGGCTTCGGCAGCTCGGCCACGGCACCTCCCCGGGGATTGTGGCACGACGGAGGCCACGCCCTGTGAACTGGCACGACATGCAACCGCGGTAGGCTTTGCCTGGAGGGTGCATGGCGCGACGCGCAGGGCACGTGTTCATCAGCTACAAACGCGAGGAGGCGGACACAGCGCGGATGCTGCGCGATGCGCTCGAGGCGGACGGCTTCGCCACGTGGTGGGATGAGGACATCCAAACCGGGCAGCAGTGGGCGCAGGCGCTGGACGAAGCCGTGAAGGGTGCAACGGCGATTGTGGTGCTGTGGTCGAAGCGATCCGTGGGGTCGAAGTGGGTGACGCATGAGGCGAGCGTCGCGTTGGCCCACGACAACTACGCGCCGGCGCGCATCGAACTGGTGGCGATTCCGACGCCGTACGACCGGGTGCAGGCGACGGACCTGCTGGAGTGGGACGGTGATACCGAGCACGCAGGGTACGTGTCGCTGGTACGGCGGTTGGATGAGCTGATGCCCATGCCTACGCGATGGCCGGTCAGAGTGGGCCGCTGGTTGTGGGGGAACGCTGTGGCGATTGCAGCAACGGCAGGGTTGTTGACAGTGCTGGTCGCCACCTTCCAGGTGCTCCAGCGGATCCAAGAAGAAGCGAGTAAGCCCGAACTCGTCCGGATGAGCGACGCCATTTGGCCAGAAGGCCTGTGCCACAGCTCAATACCGCACGCTTCGACGCTGGTAGAGCAGTTTGTGAGAGATGAACGCTCTCTTGCGGTCGCTTGCCTCACCGGCGCCGACCTCCGAACAGCCAACCTCAACGGGGCCATCCTCCGACATGCCGACCTTAAGGAGGCCGACCTCACCAGGGCTGACCTCAAGGAGGCCGACCTCACCTGGGCCAACCTCCACAAGGCCGACCTCACCTGGGCCAACCTCCACAAGGCCGACCTCACCATGGCCAGACTCATCAGGGCCGTCCTCGAACACGCCCGCCTCATCAGGGCCCAGCTCACTGAGGCCAACCTCACCTCGGCCAATCTTCACGGAGCCAGCCTCACAGGGGCCGACCTCCAATCTGCCAAACTCGACGGGGCCGTCCTCACACATGCCGACCTCACCAGGGCCGACCTCCAATCGGCCAACCTCAACGGGGCCGACCTCCGACGGGCCAACCTCACCAACGCGAGGCGATTTCCCGATGACCCACCGATCCAAGGCTGGACCACGACGAACTGCGAACCACGCTTCGATGGCGACATCTCCGTCTGCCTCACCCGCGCCGAGCCCCCCAGGGAATAGCGTGGCGCCAAGGCCGACGGCGGGTGAACGCCAAAGCCCCGCGCCACCGTTCAGACACCCGTGACCAGCGCACGCCCAGCCACCACCCGAACCGACCGCATCGGGTGCGGGTACCGATCCTCGGCGTTGCGGTGGGCGAAGTGCACAACGTCGTCGTCGTCCTCGAGTGCCCTCTTGAGGTCATCGTGAAAGTGTGCACGGGCTTTCGCCTCATCCGCGATACTCGACCCGGGGGCTGATCTGCAAGGAGGCTAGATGCTCTTTGGCAAGCTTGCGAAGGATCTGGAACGTGGCGATGTGGACGCCCTAATCGACAACGCAGTCTCGGAGGGGCGACGACTCGATTACAAGCTGACCTTACCTGGCACCAAGAACAGTGATCGGAAGGAGTTCATTGACGACGTATGCTCTCTAGCGAACGCTGGTGGCGGTCACATGCTGTTCGGCATCGACGAGGAAAGGGATGCCTCCGGAAAGAGCACAGGTCGCCCCCGCTCTGCATCCGGTCTCGGAGGGATCAATCGGGATCAGGAAGTACTGCGACTTGACTCGATGATCCTGACCAACATCTCTCCTCGAATCCGCCATCGATGGCGGTTCATAGACGGTTTCGCTGAAGGGCCTGTCGCAGTTCTTGAGGTGGACCGCTCCTGGGTCGGGCCGCACATCACGACGCATAGTGCAAGCAGGTTCCCGATGCGTGGCGGCGCAGGGAAGTACCACATGGACATCGACCAGATCCGTGCCTCATTCATTTCTACGGCTTCGACCTCTGAGAGGCTTCGTTCCCTGCACGAAGAACAAATCGCCCTCAATGCTCAACGTGACTTACCAATCGCGCTCGAGGGCCCGTTTCGCGTGTATGTGCACCTTCTGCCATTGTCTCTCGGAGCCGAAGTCGGACGACAGATCGATCCCCAAGACTGGGGTGAGCAAAGGTCTAAACTTGCTCCATTGGGCGCATCTGGTTGCAACTACCGCTACAACATCGACGGATACTTGACCTTCGCCAGAAACCCCTACGAAGCTGAGCAGTCTTCCTATCGTAAGGCCCAGCGTTCCTACCTACAGGCCTTTCGGCAAGGGACGTTGGTGTCTGCTACCTGCCGGTACGTGACCATGAGAGACGACGTGTGGTACATCCCATCGTCGCTGTTCGAGAAGGACGTCATGCGCTTCGTCCACCAGAAGCTCAGCGTCATGGCAAACGTTGGGGTCGAGCTGCCTATCGTGGTGTTGGTGTCGCTGGTCAACATGCGTGGTGTTCGGCTGGCGATAAGTAACTATGCCCCGATTAAAGAGCAGGGAGAACCCATCGACCGAGAGGCCCTCACCTTGCCGGAGGCCCTGTTCGAGGAAGTCCCTCCGGACGCCCTAGCCGCGGCCCGTTTGCTTCGCCCGCTGTTTGATGGCTTGTGGCAGGCGTGCGGACACCCCGAATGCTTGAACTATGACCCGGATGGAAACTGGCGGGAGAGTCCGTAGAGTTCGCCTTCCGGACCCGCGCTCGTAGAGGGACGGGTCCGACGGACGGTTGGCGGCATCTGTCGATGCAGGCGTCGAACCCGCGACGCAGGTTGTGGGGCGTGCTCGACCTGGAACGTCGTGTCGCGCACGGCACGAAGGCTTGGAGAACATCATTTCCGACTGCGCTTCGAGGTCGACAAGCCCACTGGTTCAGGGTGTTCAAGTTGCTGGTCGTCGTCTTCTCGTTTGGTAGCTTCGCGACTGTCACGCTTGGGGCTCTGTGGCCGCCCGTGTGTTCGTTCGTCCGCTGGTGCCTCGCTCCTTGACCCAATCCGGCAAACGCAGCAGGTCGGCGGGTATGGCCAACCGGAGAGTTCCTGATGGCTCGCGCGTTGGATGCACCTTGGCATCCAACCTATCGTTCACATCGAATCCGCCGTCACTTCTCCCCCCTGCGGCGAGTGAACAGCGGGCCCTGCGAGCCTTGCCGCTCGCGCCGTCGTAATTCCGCCGCAATCCCCTTTTGGAACGCGTAGACCGTCTGCTGCCGTTCCGATCCCGACGACGACATCACGGTCTCTTCGCCAACCCAGCTCCACGCGTCGTCGTCGAGCAGCCCAACGCTCTGCAGCCGCTTCTTCATCGTCTGGGCGCTGCAGCCCTCGGGACGCGCCAGCTGGCCCAGGCTTCGGATCGAAAACCGCTCGGGGATGCTCAGCGGCGGAACAGGCACCCCGTGAACGAGAAGCTGCCTCGCTGGCGCCGCGCCGTCACCAAGAGCGGGAACGCGGGTGTGCGGGAGCGTGGCGAATTGCTTGGCGAGGCCCGACACCACATGCGTGAGGCCCGCCACGGCCTCCGTCAACCTCTCCTGACCCTGCTCGAGCCGAGAGACTCGTGCCGCCAACGCGTCATCGTGGGTGGGACCGCCCGGCGTGTACTGCCCGGTTCGCGACAACTGGGGCAGGACCTCATCGGCGAGGAACCTGCGTAAGGCAACGCCGATGGGCTTGCGGGTCTTGATGAACACGAGGTTCCAGCCCGATTCGGTGAGAAAGAGCCTTCGCCTCATCTTTCCGTTCAGTCCTCCATTGGAGGACTGGCCATTGTGAAGGCGCAACCGATAGTCTCGATCTTCCACGAATTCGGCAGCCCACTTGCCCCGTATGAGGTCGGTGAGGCGGTTGCGGCGGTCATAGCCCATCACCTCAGCGAGATGGCCTGCTTCGATCATGGGTTGGTTGTCGACTTGAAGGACCTCGAGGGGTTGGCCCTCGAACTCGAAGGTGAATTCAAGCATGGGGGACTCCACAGCTCAGTCGGGTCCAGCGCTGCGGTTCAGCGCCGGCGGGAAGGGGGAAGGGAGTGTGGCGGGAGGGGAGAGCACACCGGATGCAGGACGGAGCCCACAGGCGTCCGTCAGGCGCTCGAACGCCTCGTCCGTCGTGCATTGATGCGTCTGCCAAGCGGAAGAACAGCGGAAGATGACGAAGCACGTTGCTTCTGAACCAACAACCTTCTTCCTTCTTCTTCTCTTCCTCTCCCCCAACCCCGGTCCGGTCCAGACAGGGTCCGGGGTACGGTCCGACGTTGGAGACCGATGACAACAGTGTGGTCCGGAGGGTCCAGGGTTGGAATCGTTGTGCACTCCCTTGGGGTGTAGAGAGGGTGGCGCACCGCTCGGGAAGTGCGTGGGAATGCACGCAGACCCCTGCCCATCCGGACCAGGGTGGTGTCGTCTGCGCTCTTGCCCGGCCCAGCGTTTGGACCGGGCGTGTCCGATGTCGGACCGTCGGTGACGATGCCCTGTTCATCGGCATCGCACAGGGAACGACCCCGGACCTGTCGGAGGAGAACGGCACCATCGGCTACGCCCCCACGTGACGAGCGACAGCGCTCTCGGGAAGCAGGTACATGCGCACGCGTTTGTCGTCGCCTGCTCGCAAGCGAATCCGCGTCGGGCCATCCGCGTTGGTGAGGATTTGGAGCGCCTTGCCCGTCTTCACAGGTGAGGGCACGGGTTCACCCGCCCCAACGAGCGGTCGCCAATTCCGAATGAGACCTGGAACGCTGATGAGGACCGTGTCGGCGTAGTTGGGGTGCCAAAGGAACGGCGGGTATTTGTCGTCGACCCAGTTCCGTTCGGCGGGGCTCATCTCGAGGTAGCAGGCCAACGCATCGAGGATGGTTCGCGGCAAGCCTTCGCGCGTGCCCACCCGAGCCGACCACTCGGCCGCATCTCCAGGCACTAAGAAGCGCGGGTCGCGCTCGACGGTGCGGTTTTCCACCAGCCATGCGATGTGCTCGACCAACCTGCCGCGCGAGCCATCGGCGCGTTCGAGCCAATCTGAGGTGATCCCTTGCCGGCCTCCCCGCACCTTGAGCCAACGTTCGGCGGCCGGGTTGCAGTCAACAATGAGCATGCGGTCGCCAATCGCGTCGTTGTCCATGCGCGTCAGGGCTTCGCGACCCCACCCCATCGGGTCGGGGTTGTTCGAGCAGATGATGAGCCGAGGACAGCCGTGAAGCGTGCCAGACGGTTCACCCTTTGCCTCGATGGCGTGCCGGGAGTTGGCGATGCGCTTTCGCATGACGCCGGTGCTCGCCTTCACCTCGGCTTGTTCGTCGAGGTGCATGATGGGACAGCGCAACAGCGCATCGTTGAAGCGGCCCTTGAAGACGTCGTCGTAGTCGGTGACCGCACTGCCGAAGTAGGCGCTGCAGGCCTCCGCAATCATGGACTTGCCGATGCCCTTCGCACCGTAGAGCCACAGCGCACTCGTGGGCTGGCCGAGTTCCGGCATCGTGGCAAGCCAATCGAGGGTCCGCTCGTTGAACGCGAGCCTTAGCCACTCATCAACGTCGGCGTGGAACACCGCAGGCGGTGGCGGCTCTTGCAAGACCTGCAAGAACAGCTTCCCGCCGTGGTTCGGCCCTTTCTCGAAGCGGGTGCGGCTCGTGTAGCTGAAGATGACGTCATCGACGCGACGGCCGAACCGCTCGTACAGCGTGGCCGCCCCGAGCGGCTCCCCCTCCTCGTTGCGGGTCTGCAGATGGGGCCACAAGCGCTGAAGCTCGACCCGTACAAGCTTCGAGGCGACGAAGACGTAGCCTGTCGCCGTGGCCACATAGAAGCCTTGTGCCCCCTTCGCCGCAGCCAGGTACGGCCGACCATCCGGCGTTTCGCTACAGCACGTTCCGCCATCCGGGGGCGTGGACGCCACTGCGTAGCGGACGAGCCCCGCCGTCGGGTCGAAGGCCTGGGGGCCTTCCCGCCACCGGTCGTTGAGGTCGCGCGTCTCGGTCGCGTCCGGGTCGGGAACCCACACGGGGCACCGTCCCTCGAGGGACTCGGCCACCGCCTTCGCGTAGGCGCGTCCCGTGGCGTTCGGGTCGGTGCAGACGAAGACCTGCGTGCCATCGGGGATGCGCGCCGCGAGTTCGGGCGTCCACTGACCGGCTCCAATCCCGAACACGATGTCGGGACTGGTCTCGGAAAACCACGCGGCCACCGTGAGGAAGTCCGGGCCGCCTTCGGTGAGGTAGATGCGGGCGCCTTCCCCGAGTGCGCCGCCACGAAGCAGGGTTCGTCCTGCAACGTTCGCGAACACCAGGCCCCCCACGGTGTAGCCCTTGGGATTGAGGCTCTTCTGCCCATGGACGTCGGCAACCTTGCGAGCCCGGACCGACCGCAACGTGCCAGTGGCGTCGTACAGCGGCAGCAGGACGCGGTAGTGGCTGCGCCATCGTCGGGCCCAGTTGGGAGCCTGGTTCGGGATGACGCGTGCGAGGTCACGGTCGGCCAGTGCCGCAGGGTCCAGACCTCGGCTCCGCACCCACGCTGCCGACGCCTCGTCGTCGGTGATCGAGGTTGCCTGTCCCCACAGCCGCTCGACGTCCGAGCGCGGGGGTGGTGATCGCTCTGGTTCTGGCGGGGGCGGTGGTGGCGGCTTCACCCGTGGCGGCGGTGGGCCGTCCGCTGACGGATCACACCAGCCACGGGACGCGAACCAGGCCCGGGTCTCAGGTGACGTGGGCTCGACACCAAGGGCCAAACCGACGAGGTCCACCGTTGAGCCCGTGCGTTGGCAGCGGTGGCACCGCCAACCTGCGCCGTCGGTCGTGGTTCCGATGGGACCCCGACGGGAGCTGCGCTCACGGCGGCGTTCCCCACAAGAAGGGCAGGGACCAATGGTGTTGCGCGTGACCTGAAGCTTCAAGGCAGCGGCGATGTGAGCGACGGGATGGTTCTTTGCTTGGGTGACCCAGCCGTGCATCGTCATCGCTACTTGGCCGCGACAGCGTCAATGCCGTCGTCCCAATCGGGGGTGGCCAACTGCACGGCCCATTCGAGGTCGCATCGAAGCGCGGCCACTTCGTGGACGCCGAGTTCGTCACCAAGTTCGGCAAGGTGACCGCAGCCCCAGACCGAAGGCGGTCCCTGGGGTAAGGCCAGCAACAGGTCCGGTCCCGCGGGGGCGAGATGGGCCTGGTAGGTAGGTCCGAAGGGAGACAAGCGGAAACCCACCCGCACGGCCCGTGGGTGCCCGTGCTCGATGTCCATCCACACGTCCGTGATCGAGATGTCGAAAACCATGGTTGCTCCACGCACAGCTCCGCCATCCTGCGAGGCTGTGCAGGCAAATGCGGGGCAAGGCCCCTTTGGACGGAAGGGGCTACTGAATGGGCTGTGGGTCAGCGAGTTCGACCGTCCAACCGGTGCCGCTAAGTCGTTCGGAAACCTCTTGCAGCGCGTCGGGCAGGGTTTCGAGCATGCTCAGTTGGGTGCGGATGGCGTCTGCACCGAGCCGTAGGCGAGCCGCATCAAGCCATGCGGGTTCGGCGGTTTGGCATCCCGTGCGAACACGTTTTTGAAGACGCGTGATGGCACGCTGCAACTCGGTGAGCTTGTCCATCAGCATGCTGGCCTGCAAGACGTCGTGCCTAAGGCCGATGCACAGCTCGGTCAGCTGGGTCTCCGTCGTGGTCTGACGAGGGACGGGGGCAGCGTTAGGGGGAACATGGCTCATGGTTCAGTCCAATCGGGCCAGTGGACCCCCGGGGTGCTTGCCTGCAAGCTGTTGCACCTCGGGGGTTCGCGCACCCAGGGCCCAGGTTGGATGCGCGTGGCGATGGAAGTTCCCTCCGCCGGATGGATAATTATCCTATCCCCCTAGGTGGGCAAGAAAAATTATCCTTCCGAGCGGTCCCCTATCGCTACTCCACGGTCGCCTTCGTAGATTTCAACGAGCCGCCTGAAGAACGTGACATCTTCAGGTGGGGCGGTGGACAAGAGCTGTAGAAGCTTCGCAGCTAGATCTCGGACATCGCGGGGCATCGTTCGCATCTGGTCGAGGCCCTCATCACCACTCTCCGTGGCAAAGAACTCGCTAAGCGAGCTACCGCAAAGCTCGATCCACGCCCGCAGCTTGGGCAGCATCAACCCAGTGCGCCCATTCTCCACGAGTCCAATGTGACCTCTGGTGACGCCGAGTTCGGCAGCTACCTCGTGTTGCTTCAGACCAGCGGCCTCACGTAGCGCCCGCAGCCGTTTGCCGATGGACTCGAGGTCGTCGATGGCTTCCTCCAGGGTGGAGGCTTCAGTCTACCAGGGCATCCCCGAAGCGGGTAGGACCACGACGCTCGACTTCTAGCTCGATCAGGATAATAAAACTTGCCAAGAGAGTAGTCGAAAGTCATACGGAGAGAAAGGACACTTAGGCATGAACGGCTTCGCAAATGCATGGGTTCGAACACGCCTTGGACTCGGTCTTTCGCAGAAGGGCGTGGCCCGAGCTCTTGGTGAGCGAGACATTCACATCACCCGCGGTACCATCAACAACTGGGAGCATGGAACCGCGCTCCCACGAATGGGCCTTCTTCGGGCGCTCTACGAGGCGCTGCCGCTCTCCGACGCGCAGTACAGGGAACTCCTGGACGTTGCCATCGCCGAGGACTTCTTACGGGCCAAGATGCGCCACGGCAGTCCGAAGAGGGTCTTCAGAAGTGTCCGCGACGTGGACGTGAACGCCCAGGAGCGTGTGTAATCTTGATGCTCGACGTACTCCAGCAAGAGCGGCGAATCGCCTGGGTTCGGAGGGCAATTCGCCGCCAGGACGCTATAGATCGGCTGTGGTCTCTAGGTCCAATCCGCCCATGGCAGCTGTGTCAGCGTTGAGGTGGGCTGGTCAACTCAGGACGAGATTGCAGGTGCCTCCGGGCTGCCACCCGGGGCATCACCTGCGTCACCGCTCGAAGAACACGACCATGATGCACTCCATCACGATGCCGATGATTTCGCACGTATCTACGTCCGTCAAGGACGCGCTTGTAATCATACCGAGGCATGACGGAATGGCTGGAGAAGATGCGTCGCTGCTGCAGTTTGCATTCACGGCGTCTGGCAACATGGCCTTTGCCGAGTATAGGCATCCTCTTGAGGCCGCAGCCTCAAGCGACGATGAAGATAGGCGCCTCATTTCCCTGGCGCAGATGAGGAAGAAGCTCGAGAGCTTCGGCGTTGTGCCAAGCAACGAAGGCGATCAGCTGTCGGATTGCGGTCTCTAGGATGGCTCCTTCAGATCGGCCATGTCACCGGTAGATGCCGAAGTCTTCTTCTTCGTCCCGCTTGCGCTCGTGTTCGATGGACTGATCGAGCGCGTCCATGTGTTCCCTTGCCCAACCCGATACGGCAGGATTCGGGTGGTGCGAGAGTTCGGCATAGGCGTCTCGATGCATAGTGAGACGAGGAACTCTCGACCCCGTCCAACCGCCAGAGTGGATGCTCGCGGCAAGGCCGTTGCGCAGGTCAGCGTCGTCGCCAAAGCGCTCGAGCAGCGAGAGGGCAAACGGAGTCCAGCTGGGATATCGCGCACCGTCATCCCTGTCTTGGAGCGGATCGATCATACGACTGACATGGAAGCGTGCTAGCTCGAACGAACCGCACCAATCGAGAAGCCGCTGGGAGCCGACTAGAGACACAAGGTTCAGGTCGTCGAGTGCAAGTTCAAGATGAAAGGCAGTAAGCCCATCCGCCTTCTCATAGCTACGCCGTAGGGCCTTCCACGTCACGTCGGTGGACCGGGCGAAGAGCATCAACGTGAGCTTCACCAACGCCCTTGAGCGGTATCCAGATGAGTTCCCGAGCGCAGCCATGACGCGTTCTGCCAAACCATGAATGAGCTCGTTGCCATCGGAGGCGTCGAGACACGCTTCCGCTAGCCGTGGGATGTGAAGCTCATGCAGCGCATCGCCGCATTCAGCTAGCTCGAGGACACCAGGCCGAAGTACCAAGTCGCGTGCGCAATCCAGGAGCTCTGGCTCCAGGGTGCTGTTGTGCTGCCTCATAGCGAGTAGATCTAGTGCAACTGCAGGTCCTCCGTCATCGGCGTCCGCGCACGCCCTAATCAGGGCGGCCACCGTCACAGGCTCCAGCGGTCGCAGGACGCCGCCGAAGCTCAACGCTCGAACGGAGGTGGAAGGAAGGGAGTCAGACCCTAGGTGACTCGCTACCATGAGCACGGCATCATCCGTGAGCCCGATTCCGAGCAGGAATGGCACGGCGAATGCTCGCGTCTCTTCACGCTCAAGGAGTCCAAGGACATAGGCTCTGGTGTCTGCGGGCTCCCGTTCGTGCGATGCCCTGGCTATACCAACGCCCACGACCGGATTCCGCACATCTACGGGCACTTGTGTGAGCATGTCGACCACGCTCCGCAGGAGCTGCACGGGGTCGCCAACCGCACTCCCGACCGACATACCGAATACGTATCCCTGTCTTTGCTCGCCTCGAAGAAGATCTGGCATCCGAGGGAGAAGATTCTCGATGTCCACCGCCAACCGTGCGCCAAGCTGCTCTGCCCGCTCCTCGGCGACGGAGATGATGCTTCCGTCGGGCTCTTGTCTTTGCTCGCCTCGGCCAGGGCTCGTCACGGTCTCCATGAGGAGGTCACTAAGATCTGATGGTGAAAGCGCAGTGATGAGGCGTTCGACTCGTTCCTGAAGCGCCTGGTCGTAGGTTTCGCCATCAAATCTCAATGCCATTCGCAGACCGTGCAGCATTTCCGGCCAACGGAGAGCCAGCGCGGAGTTGACAGTCTCCTCAACGAGGTTGACGGCACCGCTAGCGACTAGTCCCCGCACACGGCTGGCAACCCTGTCTCTTGCAACCTTGCCCACTGAATCCTGGCGAAGCAAGAATGGCTCCAGCAGTTCGAACACTTCGCGCCAGTATTCCAACACCTGGTGCTGAGATTCTGGCCTCCAGTCATCCCGAGGGAGTCGGCCTCCTTGTACTTGATTGGAGCCAACCCGAAAAAAATGTCTCGTCACCAAAGCCGCGCAAAGACACCGCACTACCACCGGCTCGAAGTCTGGGTGGCCGGACCAAAGGGCCCGTCGTAGCACTGCGAGACGGTCCGATGCCGGAAGCTCAGTTCCACTCAGGTAGAGTGAGTAGAAGCTCGCTACGTCGTTGGTGGCGTTATCGTTCGACGCTGCTTGCTCGCCCGCAGCGAGCAACAGGAGAAGCCAGATGGCATCTTGGAAGGTCTCCGGCCACCACGCCAGCTTCTCAAGGCACCAGATCAGAGAAGGCGTTCGACGAACCCGTGCTGACGGGGATCTCCATGGCCGATAGCGATGGCGCAACAGCACGGAGATCGGCATGGCGAATCGAAGTCGCGAGGAGTGGCGGGAGCTTGTCTGGCAGTGGGAGCACTCGGGACAGAC
>JBCCQY010000105.1:0-32947 GCA_039208735.1 Myxococcota bacterium
CCACGCCGACCGACCTAGATGGTGCCATTTCACGGCCGGTCCGCATCGAGGGCTTCTTCGACACCGTCCACGTCCACCAACCAGGGTTGCCCGCCCTTGTGCTCACCGGGGCGGCCGCCCGTGTGATCTACGAGCTTGGCACCATTGGTCAGCCGGTTTCGTGGCGTGATGTCGCCACTACGGTGTGGCCAAACCATGATGGCGACGAACGACTGCGCAAACGCTGGGACGTCATGCTGACCCGGCTGCGCAAACGTCTCACCGAATCCGCCATTCGACCGTCCTTGGTGCATGCCGACGGTGGCGGCAAGGTGCGCCTGCTCCTCGAACGGGCAGACGTCTTCCAAGACTGCGGATGAACACGATGAGGGAGGTACGATGCGTATCATTTCGATGACAACCCTAGTCGCCCTGATGGGCTGTGAGGTCGAGACGCCTCCGAGCGTGCTCACCATCGGTGGCTTCAAACGGCCGGTGGCTTGCGAACCGTTGCGCGATGCCACCGACGAGCCGATGCTCATCACGTCCTGCATCTCGGAGGACTGTTCGTTGCTGTCGGTGACACTCGAACCGAACCCCGGTCCCGCGAGCTGGTCGTTCGATGGGACGGAGGTCGCCGACGCCGCATGTGGCATCGAAGTGTCCCTCGAGCCAGGCCGTTCCCACACCCTCACCGCAAAGTGGGCCGCCGGCACCTACGCAACCCAGCAAATGCGCGCCATGAACACCTTCCCCGGCGAAGAGGGAGGTGAGCCCGAGCCCGAGATCGTCATCTACGGCAACGGCGAAGGGTGCGATCTGTACTGGATCACGATGCTGGGCGGCTGTCTCAAGGCACCGGATATAGCCTTTGAACGTCGGTTGTTTGCAATGAGCAACCAGACCAATCAGCCCGATGCGACCGACACCTTCGAGTTCAGCCCTCGACCCGCCCCCGCCACGGTCGATCGCGTTGGGTACGCCGACTTCGGGCACTGGACGGTCGCGCCTCCGGGACGCTTCCCGGCCGGTCCCCCGCCCGCACTCTCCCTCAATGCAGGTTCCAATCCATACCTCTCGCACGGCTTTGGGCTCCCCAACAGCACCCGAGGCGAGATCTACATCTTCCACGGACGTGCACACAACGAGTACCTCGACACGTTTTGGTGCGTCGACAACAAAGGCGGGTTCGGGAACCTACCCCCTGGTAACTGAACGTCGATGAAGGACCATCCTTGGGTTTGGCCGCCAACTTGTGCTACCTGGCCAAGGCCCACCGTGCAGCTCTGAACGGGCTCAATCCGAGGGTTCGAGCGAAGCCCGAATTCGCGTAAGGCGACGCTGCAACGGCCCATGGTCCTTGGAAATCTGCTCTTCGGCGGCGGTAATGTCGCGATGGGCAAGACCGCGGTTGCCCCGACCAGCGTGGGCTTCGGCCCGGGTGATCAAGGCGTCCGCCAACAACATGCGGTTGCCACATTGATTCAACCACGGCAATTGCCGAGACACCAGGCGCTCGGCTTCGGTGTAGTGCTCCTGGTCTACCAGCAAGCAGGCGCGCTCGTTGTTCACGAAGTGGCGGATGTAGGTCAGGCCAAGGTCCCCGCACCTGGCTTCCGCCTCGTCCAGAAGGACCGCAGCTGCTTTGAACCGTCTCTGGCGTCGCTCGAGTTTGCAAAGCCGCACGCGGGCGTAGCAAGCCTCGCGGACGTTGTCATGGGCCAGTTGAAACGCCAAGGCCCCCTCCAACGCCTTCCGGGCGGCCGCGACGAGCCCCAACCGAAGCAATACGACGCCGAGGGTAGACCGGAGGATCTCGGCAAACGATGTGCTGCCCAATCGGCGATGGAGCGCAATCGCCTCATTGAGGAGGGTTCGGGCGTGGCCCTCTTGGCCCATGACCGACGCCAACGTCCCCAATAAGCCCGTCACACCGGCCTGACCGAATCGGTTGTCGAGCGACGCATACAATTCGCGCGCCGTCTCGTAGCCCTCACGGGCTTCCACTAAACCCCCCACCATCCATCGGCTGCTTGCAACGTTGACGAGCGTGCGCGCGTGTAACTCCAAGTCGCCGACCTCCTGGCTCGCCCGTAAGGCCGCTTCGCAGGTCACTCGAGCTTCCTCCACGTTGCGTTGATCTCGGTACAGCCAAGCCTGGCAGCTGAGGACCGCGACCCGAAGTCGTGCATCGCCCTGACGCTCCAAGACCTGTTCGCCCACCGTCAGGCTGTCGCGGGCGCCCTCCGCTTGGCCCGACATCATCCTCCCCCAGGCCTGCTGCGCCGCAATGCGGCCTTCAATCACGGTGTTACCGCCGCACGCCCGAGCCGCCGCCAAGCCGCGCTCCAACACCTGATCCGCCTCGTCAAGGCGCGCCGATCGCACCAGCAAATCCCCCAACCGTAAAGCCATTTCGGCCTCGAGATCCGAGGGCAGTTCCAACGCTCGCACGCATTCGGCAAGCCCAATCCAGGACGAAAACGGTCCCACGTCCGACATCACGACGAACGCCGCCAGCAAGGTGTCGACGGCCGTTGGCACGTCCCCCCGAGCCACCGCTCTCCGACACGCAACCACCACGTTTTCGAGATCCTGCCGCACGTCGAGTGGATGAGTGGCCGCACCCGCACGAAGGCGAGCCCCCGTGCGAGCGAACCACGTGCCATGCCGGCGATGCGCCTGTGCAACATCGTCCAGCTTGGACATGGCGTACTCCTGGGCACTCACCAACAATCGAAAGCGATCCTCTGCAGCTGGGGTGACCCAGCTCAATTCGACAAGCCGCTGGAGAATGTCTAAGGTGAACCCTCCGGTTTGAACAACGGCCTCCGCCGCCTCGATGGTGAATCCGCCTTCAAAGACCGACAGCTGAGCCAACCCCGACCGCTCGTCCTCAGACAACAGTTCGAAGCTCCAATCGAGGACCCCAGCGAGGCTGGAATGCCGAGCCGCGATCCGTCGCGTGGAAGCGAGCAGTCGAAAGCGATCCGAAAGCCTGGGCAGCAGCCGGCTGGGCGGCAAAACCCGAACCCGCGCGGCGGCAAACTCGATGGCCAGCGGCAGTCGATCGAGCAAGCCGAGCAATTCCGGAAGCGCGGCCTCGTCTTCCTCGGACAAGCGAAACCCGGGGCGGGCCGTTCCCGCGCAATGAAGGTAAAACGAAGGTGCGTCTTCTTCCGCGAGAGGCCCCAGTAAAAACCGGGTTTCGAGAGCGAGACCCAGTGGCTCGCGAGTGGTGACCACAATGTGCAGTTCAGTGGTACCGGCCATCCAGCGCTCGAGAGCCTGTCGCAGGGGTTCGGTGACCCGCTCAGCGTTGTCGATGATGAGCAATGCCTGACCCAGGTGGCGCAAACAATGTTCGATGCGATCCCCCAATGGGTCTCGCATCACCACCCCCAAACACCGCGCGATGGCCCCCACCATTTGTTCGGTGGTGTGCGCATCCACCAAATCACAAAAATGAATGCCCCCTGGCCAAACGTCTTGTTCATTGTGCCGACGCGCTCCTTCGACGACAAGCCTGGACTTTCCTGTACCGCCTAGACCGATGACGGAAACAAGGCGCTGCATTCGAACCTGTTGATCGAACAGCTCAAGTTCCCGAGTTCGGCCCACGAAAGCACTGCGAGCGTTCGGCAATCGAACCGGCGGGGAGACCGTGGGCGGCGCAGGCGTTTCGTCCGGCTCCTCCTCAACCTCGGGGCGAACTGGAAGAAATACGTAGCCAACCCCATAGCGGGTGATGAGGTGTTCGGGCCGCTTGGGATCGCGTTCGACTTTCCGTCGAAGCGTGTACATGGCTTTGTCGACTGCGCGCGTGGTCGTCCGACGGGAATACCCAAACCGCTCCGCAATTTCGTGCTGAGAGATTGGCTCCCCCGGACAAGCCACAAGACAGCAGAGCAACGTCCGTTCTCGCTCGGTTAGGCGACCGTCACGCCCACGGGCCAGCCGGCCAGTGACCAGGTCCACCGAACAGCCAAGGAGCTGCACCCATTGCGCAGGGGGTATGGGAAGCAAGTCAGAATCCACACCAGAGGTGTACTCCTAATTCGGAGAGTGTGAAGCCCGCTGTTACGTTTGGGTCATCGAACCGATCTAAGGCGTGTCATCCCCCCCCATGCGCGACACGACAAAGGCTCTGGCTGCCCTCCACTCTCGCTGAATCGTACGCTCGGACACCCCAAGGGTTTCTGCCACTTCGGGAATCGAGAGCCCCCCAAAGGTGCGAAGCATCGCAATTTCAGCCCCCCGCGGATCGACAGCCTCAAGCTCGGTGAGGGCCCGGTCGAGGTCGATCAAATCCACATCCCGTGGTGAATCGGCCAACCCGGAAAGCGTCACCTGTCGCTGATGGGGACCGCCGCGTTTGTCTCGGCTCTTCGCCCGACCGCGGTCGATGAGGATCTGCCGCATGGCCCGAGCCGCGACCGCGACGAAGTGCCGCTCGGAGTCGAATCGCCCGTCGGCCAGCTTGAGCCAAGCCTCGTGCAGAATGGCGGTGGGCTGAACGGTGGCGTGACCCCGCCCCCGTTCGGCGAAAATGCGTTCTGCCAACCGGTGGAGGTGGTGGTAAACGTCGTCGTCGAGTTGAACCTCAAAGTCGCCCATGGCCTCAATCTACCGTGGCGTCTGCCAGTGCGACTTTGAGTTCCTCAATGTCCTGGGACAACTGCGAGGTCGGCGACAACTCCGCCGCGTCGGCAAGGGTCCTCGCTTCGGCAAGACGGTCCTCGGCATCGACCCGATCCCCGCGCGCGAGGGACAATCGACCGATACGACACAGCAGTTTCCCCAATTCAAGTGGATCGCCCCCCCGGCGCAGCCGCTCCTCGGCGCGCTGGGCCACCGTGAGCGCCCGCTCCCCGCGACCCGAGCGCTCGAGTACACCCGCCAAGGTGCCGAGCGAAATGCCTTCGAGCATGGAATCGCCAACGTCGACGGCCAACGACACCGCCGCTTCAAGCTGCGCGGCGGCCGCCTCCAGTTCACCCTGACTCGCGAGAAACGACCCGTAGTTCGCCGCATGCATGCCTTCGTGAATCCGATCCCCAATGGCCCGTTGGATGGCCAGCGCAGCTCCAAAGGCGGACCGGGCGGCCTCAGCGTCACCCGTCAGTGAACGAATACCCGCGATCATCCCCGTCGCGAGCCCCTCCGTTCGTCGATCGCCTAGCATCGCGGCCAACGATCGGGAACGTTCATAGGCAGCAAGGCCCTCCTCTAGGTCTCCGTGGGTGCAATGCAACGCTCCGAGGTAGCTCTCGGTCAACGCCTCACCGCTCCGATCGCCACCCGTGCGCTGAAGCCTCCGGGCCCTGCGCAACTGATCGAGCGGGACCTCGTAGGCCCCCCCTCGGATGCCCGTCAAATGTGCCATCTCGGCGAGCGCCTCTGCTTCCACGATGGACGCGCCCACGGACTGGGCCAACGGCAGCGCTGCCTCAAACCATGTGGTGGCGACATCCGACTCCCGACGCAGCACCGCTCCATGGCCCAACGCGGTCAGGGCTCGCGCTTCAAGTTCGCGCTCGGAAAGGCGTGCAGCACGTTCTCGAGCCTGTTCGAGCCACCCCCGCCCCGCCTCGGCATCGCCGGCTCGATTCAGGAGTTCCCCAAGGTCCACCTCGAGCCGGGCCCGCGGAGCATCGCTGACCTGTTCGGCGAGCACCTGCTCGGCGATCGTCACCCCTAGCGCGAAGGGCCCCACTCGCCGGAGGACCGCCAATGCGGCACTTGCCGCCGGGGCGGCCACGTCAGGCAACCCCGCTTCGACGGCCCACCGCGCCGCCGCCAATGCATTGCCTAGATCGGCCGGACCAATGGGGTGCGCGGCAAAGTGAGCCGCATGTGCAGCACGAGCAGGCTCCGCGGCCCCCTCCGAAAGCTTCTCCCTAGCGAAGAGACGAATCGAAGCCAGCAAGGTGAACCGTTCCCCCCTCGCCCGCACGAGGCTGTGCTCGACCAGTGCATCGATGAGGTCGATGGCGTCGGCCCCTGGTACGTCGACCACCGCCTCTACGGCCTCAAGATCAAACGACCCTTCGAAGAGGCTGCACAGCGCCAGCGCATCACGCTCGTCGTCCCTCAGCAGATCCCAGCTTGCATCGAGGGCTCCCCGCAGGGTCGCGTTGCGTCCGGTCGCATGCTTGCGCGCCAGGACGTCGAGCCGCCGTTCAAGCCGCCCAATCATCTTGCGGGGCGGCAAGACCCGCACCCGAGCCGCCGCAAGTTCGAGCGCGAGAGGCAGCCCATCGAGCCTACGCACCAGCTCGACCACGTCCCCCACGTTGGCGTCTTCGACCTTGAAGGACGGATGGACGCGGCGAGCGCGCTCGGCGAACAACGCCACGGCCGGGCTTTGGTCGGCTTCGGCCAGGGTCGCGTTCGCCGGGGGCAACGCTAGCGGCTCGACGACAACCAGCCTCTCACCACCTAGATCGAGGCGTTGGCGCGACGCTACCAACCATCGGGCTTCCGGCGCACGGCGCCTTAGGGCGGCAAGCATCGGAGGAAACACCTCCGCCAGATGCTCCACGGGATCAACGATGACGAGGGCGCGGCCACGATGGCCCAGCGCCGCCCCCAGCGCATCCAAGGGTGTACCTCCATCGACGGGCACCGAAAGCCCTTCGGCCAACGCCCGCACGACTTCATCTTCGCTCCGGGCGTCCGCGACCGTGCAGAGAAACACGCCGCCTGGCCACATTCCCCGTGTCGAACGACCGTAGTGGATGGCGAGCGTCGTCTTGCCCGTGCCCGCCGTGCCCTGAAGGCTCACCACGGTCGCCTCCGCGAAGGCAGTGGCAATGGCCGCATGCTCGACCTCCCGGCCAACCACCGGCCCCGCATCGGGCAAATCGGGAAGCGCCGGACCCGAAAAGGCGAAGGTCAGCGGTGCAATCGCAGGCGGCTCCGGCGCCTCTTGGACCTCAAAACACCGCACGACCGTCGTCGCGTCGCGAGGCCGTGCATCTTTGGCGGGCTCGACGAGCGCGTCGAGCAACGACCCCAGCCACTCCGGAATCTGGGGTGCGGTCTCTCGAATCGAAGGGAGTCGCTCTCCTTTCTGAACGGCCAGCGCCCCCAAGGGCAGGTCGCCATCGAATGGCAGCTGACCGGTGGCCGCGAAACGGAGGGTCAACCCCAAGGCGTAAAGGTCGGCGCGACCATCCAACTGATCGGGGCGATCGAAGACCTGCTCAGGAGCCGCGTACACCAACGTTCCCACCACCTGACCGGTGCGAGTGAGTTCGTGAGGCGCGGCCTGGGCTCGCGCCACCCCAAGATCGAGGACTCTAGCAACCCCATCATCGCCCAAAAGAATGTTGCTAGGCTTTATGTCGCGATGAACGTAGCCCGCCGCATGGATCGCCGCGAGCCCCCGGGCCGCCTGACCTCCGATGGTCTGCAGCGCATCGGCAGACAGTGGGCGCTCGGACACCCGGTCGAGCAAGGTCTGCCCAGGTACAAAGTCCATTACGAGAAGCGGCACGCTCGCCTGTTCGGTCACGAGCTGCCTGACGGACCGAGTCCGCACCACATGTGGATCCTGGACCGCCAAACCGGCTTCCGCTTCGCGGAGAAAGCGCACCAACATCGTCGGGGCATGCACGAGATGCGGGTGGATCAGCTTGAGGGCCAGCGGCTCACCTAAGGGATCGAAGGCCTGCCACACCTCCCCCATGCCGCCGCCCGCAATCCAGCGTGGTTCGCGAAAGCCCGCCGACGCCAGGCGACTCGCGGTCGATGCGTGCAGCGCCCGACGGACGGCTTCGGGACCGGTCTCCGCGGTGGCTAAGGCGGCTGTGTCTTCGTCGGCATCCAGCAGCGCTTCAACCTCCTGGCGCAGTGCAGCGTCCGACCCACACGCCGCCGCAAGGGTCGCCTCACGCTCGGACGCGGGCAACTCCACCACGGCGTCGAAGACCGCCCGCACCCGGGCCCAGCGCGCCGCATCCACAGGGTCTCCTTAGATCAGGGAACCGCCCCCGGACGTCGAAACCAGTATCGCGGCCAGGCATAGCCGAGCCCATCACCGCCGATGCCTCCCACCACGCAATCCTCGACGGACAGGCGGCGCGCAACGGCGGGGAGCCGCAACTCCCCTTCGGGAACCGCTGGGCACACGGCAGGATCACGCCAGCAGGTCGGCAACGTTGCCGTCCGCTCGGCGCAGGCCAACCCCACCCCCGTCGCAATGCCGCGGTAGCCTGAGTCTTTGGGTACGCCGGGCGGCGCATCCCCCCAACACACAATGGTGCCATCACCGGTCGCAATGCCACAGCCGTACACGGCGTTACCGCCCTGAGTGCCATCGATTTCAAGAAACGGCCCCGGAGGGAGGGCGACCGCCAGCCCGTCACCCGTCGTGGCATCGAAGCACGACACCAACTGGTCTTGGTCTCGCACGCAGACGCCGTTGGCACCAAACGGGGCGATATCTTGGGCGTTGACGGGCATCACGATGGCGCCGCCCCCACCGTGATCGAGACACGTCGCGTTGCCCTCGTCATCGAGAGAGCACACCCGGGAGCCCATGACGGACAGGTCCACCCTGTCGTTTCCGAGGTCCACCGCCCACACATCCTGCCCATCGGCGCATGTCACACCATTGGCGGTGCTTGCGCACGCGATCCCAGGCCCCAGCGCAACGTCGAGGTAGCCCGTGCCGTCAAGACCCGGACCGTCGCCCCATGGTGCTTCCGTGCTCGTTGGAAACGCCCGGGGATGTGGCGGAACCCCACCGAGCACGGGAGCATCGTCTCGCCAACAGGCGAGGCTGCCGTCCGTGGCGAGCAACGCGCAACCAAAGCCATCGCTGATCGAAAGCGCGGTGATGGGCGTATCGCAGGCATCCCCCCATCCGCGGTTGGCGGAGTCGACCTGCAGGGGATCCGGCACAAACGGGCAAACATCCAGGCTATTGGGGACCCCGTCCAGGTCGGTATCGAGGAAGGTGGTGAAGTCGGGCACCGTTTCGTTGGTGCTCTGCACCCGTTGCAGCTCCGAGAGACCTAGACGGGGCAGCGCAGGATCGAGCTGGGTCTGCGCCGTGTCGAACAACCCCTGAAGGTTGGCATCCGGCGTGTTTCCACCGAGGAAGGCGTTTCGAAGGTCATCGAGGTAGCTCGCCAGTGAGCCGGTTCCTTCACGCTCGAGGAACAGGCCGACTTGCGCGACGATCGACGAGGTCGCAAACAACCACGCAGACTCATCCCCCTCGGCGAAGATCGGACTGCCCGAACCACGATCGGGCCCCTTCGGCAGCCCAAGTGCCAAGGCCACAGCAGTTTCGGCTTCGACGGTGGCCTCGGCGAACGTACGTCCCTGCGCAACCAACTCGGCCACCCGCGGCCGGCTCAGATCGGTGAGGAGGGTGAGCTGCACCGCGGCGGAATCTTCGTTCAGTTCGCCGTACCCCGACAACGACAGCGGCTGGCTAGGGAAGGCCCCCCGTGCCTCGTCGTAGGGCGCACCTGTGGTCTCGATAAGCACGAGGCCGCGGCCCGTAGCGACGTACCGGCCAGCGGTCCCGACCAGGCTCACGGTTGGCTCACCAACCGGCTGGAGACCCGGATTCAGGGACTGCACCGAGACTTCCGTGCCCTCGGCCATGGGCCCCTTGAAGACGATGCCGTCGCCTTGGTAGGGCCCTTCCGTGGACGTGGTGCTCGTCGGTCCGAGCGTCCCGATAGGGTCGGTGGTGCCTGGCGATCCCGGGGCGCTGCAAGCGACCGACGCCAATGCCAATGAGATTAGGAAGCGCAACATGCCAGGTCCTTAGCGCGAACACAGCACGGAGCCGGGCTCCGCCGCGTTGCGGGATGAAGGTGTGACCCTCCCTACGACAGCGGCGGCAGCGGAACGCCAAACTCAACGCAACGCCGATCGCACTTCACCGGCTTGACCTCGTACCGCCACTTGCTTATCAATGGATAAATAGAAAATGAAAATCATTTTCAATAATGGCGTGAGTCCGTCTCCACGAGCGAACTCGGCCCTGAGGAGCTAGCGAATGGCGGAGAGCAAGGTCCCGGTGAAGCTAGGGCCCGTGCAGGAGACACTGTTGATTCCGTTGCTTGGCCGGGTCGTCGAGTCCCAACGGCCTGGCGGAATGCTGCAGGATCCCAAGGCGATCGAGATCCTCGAGGTGCTCGACTACGACTTCGACAAGTGGGGTTCGAAGCAGGCTCGCCAATCTGCAGCGGGGGCTGCGATGCGGACACGGGCGTTCGACACCTATGTGGAGCGGTTCGTCGCAGCCCATCCCCGAGGCACGGTGGTGGAGATCGGGTGCGGCCTGAATACCCGCTTCGAGCGGGTCGACAATGGCACGATCCAGTGGTTCGACCTCGACCTTCCCGACGCGATCGCGCTGCGCCGCCAATTTTTCGACGACACCGCGCGCCGAACCATGCTGGCCGCCTCGGTCCTCGACACCGACTGGATGGAGCCCGTGGCGGCGACCGGAGGCCCCTGGCTGTTCGTGGCCGAAGCGGTCCTCATTTACCTCGATCACGCCGATGCGCGGCGGGCCATCGAGCAACTCGGGTCGCGCTTCGCGGCCTTCGAACTCGTGTTCGACACGACCGACCGCACCATGATCGCGCGACAGCGCCACAGCGCCCTCATGAAGGCCTTGAGCCAGGACAGCTGGTTCCGCTGGGCCTGCGACGACCCCACCGAGATCCAGGGCTGGGTGCCTGGCCTCACCTTGGCGGACTCGGGTACGTTCATCGACGCAGCGCCCGACCTGATGCGGGGCCTGCCGGGGATCTTCGGCTTCGTCGCTCGCTACGCTCCCTGGCTCCTCCGCTTGGCGATGAAGGGATACCGGCTCAACCGCTTCGTGCGGACGGAGGCCTGATGTCCAACGAAGACCTCGATGTCCGGATCCCGTTTCGGACGCTGCGGTGGTTCCTCCTGCTGTCGGTCGTGGGCTCGGTGACCGTAGCCACTTGCAACACGCTGGTGGTCGCCCACGGCGACATCCAGAATTGGCCCATGTGGTCGATGAACCTCGCCTACTGGGCGGGCTCCATGACGCTGGCGTTTTCAAGCGTCGGGATCGTCCTCGTCACCTTCGTGGGCCTGCGGCCCGCCGGCCTCGCCTGGGCGCTGCCGCCTGCCCTGCTGTTCGGGTACTTCCTCGCACTCGGGTCGGCCGGGCACGGGTCGTTCTTCCCGCTGTACGAAACGCACCAGGTCATGCTCGCGGCCCCCGAAGGCTCCGAAGCCAGAACGGTCGTTGAGGGGCTCCGCGGGCAGATGCGCCTGAACATGTTCGTTCTGTTCTTCACCCCGGTCACCCTGCTGGCCATCGGGTCCATCTGGTACTCGCTCGTCGTCTTCTTCCGCTCCACCCTCTTCCCGCGGTGGATGGGGCTGGTGAACCTCTTCGCCATCGCCCTTGCGACGTTCACGCTCGGTGAGCAAACGTTCATCCCCGAGCCATTCAAGACGCTGTTTCAGGGCTTCGGCTTCCATGGGGGACTGCTCACCTACTATGCGCTCGCGTACACGTTCCTCGCTCGCCGAGACCGGGAGAGCGGCGAAACCGCTTACGGCGCTACGTAAACGGCAGCACCGACGCTCGGCTCCGGCATCGTTTGCCAAACCACGAGCGCCTCGCCTGTGGCCGACATCGCGACTTGCGGTTCGACGGAACCGTCACCGATTCCACTTTGGTCGATCTGCTCCGCGAGACCCCATCCCTTCGTTGGATCGAAGTGAGCCGCGCGGATCCGAAACTCGATGGAAGAGGCAGCGACGTTCTGGGACCACACAACCATGGCGTTGCCACCAGCGTCAGCGGCGACATCGAGCCCATTGACGACCACTTGCGCGCTCCCCTGGTCTTCCTCGAGCAACGTTGACGCTCCCCACGTCCCTGTCGCGTGATCGTAGCGATTTGCGTAAACATCCCACAGTCCCCCGTCCTCTTCGAGCCAGGCCACGAACACGTTGTCGAGCCCATCGATCGCAAGCTGTGGAACCCGGGCATCTTGGTTACCGCGTTTTGGCGCCTCAAGATCATCCCACGCGTCGAGGGTCGCGTTGTAAGCATAGACCTCGACGGAATCGGCATTGCCTGCCACGCCCTGCTTCAAAACGGCAACGACCGCACTTCCGTCGGACCGCATGCCCGCCTCCTGAGGCTCGTGCCCAAAGGAGTCGGGGCTGAGCACCGGTGCCGACCATGTGGCCGTTGCGACGTCATAGATCGAATGGTAAAGGCCCGAGTCTGCAAACACGGCCCGGTGTTGGAACCAGACGGCCACGCCGTTCCCAACCGCATCGATCGCGAACACGGGGGCCAGACCGTCGCCCGAATCGTCGGTTTCGAGCACCTCGGGGGATGACCACTGCGCGCCTCCCGGGTCGTAGACCGAACGCCACCCTTTGCTGACGGGGTAGGTCAGGTCCGGGTTCCGCGTCCAGCCCGCGATGACCTGACCATCCTCGTTGGCCACGAGCGACACATTGAAGTTGCTTCCTTCGTCCAGAAGGGTCTGCCCCTGCCAACCCGCTCCGGGGGTATAGAGGCTCGCCTCAACCGCGGTGTCTCGCCACAACGCCATCGCACGGCCCGAGCCCGTCATCGCGATGCGGGGTCGCACGCTGTTGAACGAAAGGTCCTCGATGAGTTCGAGTGCACGAAACGATCCACCGGAGTAGCGCACCACCCCGATATGGTCGTCAAACGAAATGGGGTCGGGATCGCTGTCTGTATTGAAGACGATGGCTCCGTTCCCGGAAGCGTCCATGGCCACGGAGGGCTCCCATCCAGACCCAAGGTCCATGGTCGGCTGCCAGCCAGGTGGTAGGGGCACGGGTTTGCCATTCCCGGTGTCGGTCGAAGATTCGGTCGTCGACCCGGAACCATAGGTCACGTTCATGACGTCGCGATCGACGTTCGTGCCTGCCGAGCACCCGAACGCCAGGCACGCTGCGACAAGTCCCTTGCCTCGACGGCGCACCAACCCGATCAACAACAAGATCCAGAGCCCCGCCCCAGGTGCGGGCGTTGCGCAGCCACACCGCGCGGGCTCGGACGTGGGGAGGAGTCCGTCGGGCTCGTCCTTCGAATCCGAATGAACGTCGAATTCCACGACGGCTCGGCTCACGAAGCCCGCGGCGTCCTCTGCCTCGGCTTCGATCCAGTGAGTGCCGGTCTCCAGCCTCACCGCTTCGTTCACGATCGGCCCGGTCACATCGAGGTCCGTGCCATCGATCCGAAGGGTCGAGTCCGTCAGACCGAACTCGTCCGTCAACACGACCTCGATCGGGATGGGAGCTTCCGCAGCCCAGGAAGAACCCGGTGCAGGCGAGACGATGCGAACGACGGGCGGGAGCCGGTCGACATCGGCACAAGCGTCCGTAGTGGTCGGGCGACCTGTGACCGTCAGCAGGTGGGCGCACACCCGCTCGGGGGTGGGGCGTAGAAGATCTTCGGCGTCGAGTTCAGTGATGGTGCGCACCGTCGCATCGACAACGGTCACCGGGGCCTCGAAGAGCACCTGCTCGGACGGAACAATATCGGGCGACCCGCTCGTGTCCCGTACCCCTGGCATGCGGTAGTCGAATCGAAGGGCATCGATGTCCTCGGCGAGGGGAAGTCCTCCACCAAAAGGCACCTTCGCGACAAAGGGGAGCCGATCCGTGCCATCGTTACCTGCGACCGTTGCCGTTGTGTAGCCGGCCACGATGAGCCCTTCCGGCGTTGCGTGCACATCCGTGAACGCCTCGTTGCCATCGGAGTCGAGCGTCGCGAACCACTCGGGCTCGAGCCGGGAGCCGAGACTCGCCATCCAGGCCGTCCGCACATCGTTGCCCGCGTGCCCTGCGACCACCACCGAATCCTCAACGACAGCGAGGGTTGTGAGCGTGTCGTAGGCCGTGTCATAGACCTGCGGAAGAAACGGGACGGGGAGTTCGTCGACCCACACTTCGCCATCGGTCGCGACCAACATCGCGTGGATGGCGCTGGAGCCGTCTGGCTCGACCCGAACCACGAAGCTTGCCCCAGTTCGAGTGACGTCACGCACCGCGGAGCCCACCGCGACGAACGCACCATCCGCCGCCTCTTCGACATCGAACAATCGGCCGAGTCGTCGCGTCGATACGATGGCGTAGCTCCACACCACCTCGCCATTACCGGGCTCGATCCGCATTATCCATGCGTTGTCGAGTGAGAAGGGATCGGGACCATGCTCGGTCGTTCCGACCACGACGAGATCGCCGTCCGACGTCTCGGTGGCCGCGTGGAGCTGCTGTCGACCATCCCCTTCGTAGATCTTGGCCCACACGATATCTCCGGCTTCCGTAAGCCTCGCAATGATCGCGTCGTCCTGCGGTCCCCTCGCCAGATGCCCGAGCCAGAACACACCGTCTTCTCCGAACTTCTCGAGGCCATTGATCTCGGCGGTGAAGGGCCGGTCCCCATCCGTGACTTCGTACGAACGGGCCCACAGCAGGTCATTGTCAGGTTCGAAGACGCCCATCCACGATGGCGCCCCCCCGACCAAGTGCGTCTCATCCGACAGAACGACCACGTTGTCGGGGCTATGGGTCACGAATTCGGTTTGGAGCCCGGCGCCGAACGATTCGTTCATCGAGCAAGTGGAATCCAAGATCCAAAGGCGGTGATCCCCTGGTCCCTCCGAAGTCAGTGCCAACGCACCGTTCGGCAACGTCGTCGCGGTGACCCGTTCGACGGTCGGGTTCGCGACGTCAATCTGGTCGAAGACCACCATCCAGCGAAGGTCACCTCCGGACGTAAACCGATTCAACGCCAACGGATCGGGAACCTCGAGCGCCGACAACAGCGCATCAGGATGAAACTCGAGGACGCCGCCAAGAGGGTATTCGGCGATGGACTCCCCGAGGATATCGAGCGCAAGGGTACCTTCGAGCGTGTGACCCGGCCGGATAGCGAACCAGGGCGTCTTCAGGGGCTGGACGTCGAGCCGACCGAACAGCCCGGCCGTGAGCATGACGCGAGAGCCCGTGGCGCACTCGGGCCACCGGGGCCCGCCGATCCACAACGTGGCGTCGAGCTGGGTTCCGACCTGCGCGAAGGCTCCGAGCGTCGGCGTCAGTTGGGGCGGCGTGATCTGGAGAGGGTGTGACGTCATCTCGCTGTCGTGCGAGCAGACGCCACCGCGGCCGTCGTTGTCGAAGCAGGTGACGGTAAACGCGTGGTGGACGCGATGTTGGAAGTCGAGGAGCATCCCTGCCTCGAGTCCCGCTTCCACGGTCAGCAGATGTTCGAGGTGCAGCCGCATCGGCAACCGAACCGGGCCAAACCGTAGATCCGGCAGGGGAAAGCATGTTTGCCCCAGGGTGCGTTCGTCTTCGTCTTGCACGTCGGCCATCGCATGAAGCTGGGCCGCCAAGATGGCCTCGGACTCAAATCGCACCACGAGCTGGGTTCCACCGGGCCGTATGCGAAGCGTAAGGCTAGGTTTCAGCGTGCTTGCGTGGACCTGTCCCGATACGTTGATCGCGCCATTCATCAGCGACAGGTCATTGAACGGAAAGGGTGCGGACCAGCCCTCACGCTCTTCGAGGGGAACCTCGTCCCCGTCGAGTTCGGCGATTGGCGTGCCTCCCACGGGCCCGGTGCCTACCTGCCCATCCGTCGAAGTGCTGAACGTTGCGTAGGCGTAGAGATTCTTGAGGTCGACCGCATCGGTGACCCGACCCGTAAGCGTCACGAACTGACCGGAGCCTGCGTCTTCGACTTCGCTGGTTTCGGCGACAAAATAGTGGAACCCCTCGGGGAGCAACGACAGATCCGTACCCGGGGCCGGTCTGAAGTAGAGGGCCGTCGTGCTGAGATCGGTGTCGAGGAGTTCTGGAGGGGCGCCCAGCACATAGAACAGGCGCATGGAAACGGTGTCCGCCGGATCCCACGGGGGTGGGCCGAACGGATCGAAAGGGACGTTTCCCGCGACTTCGTAAGCGGCAGCATCGGCCTCGGTCCAATCGTAGAGGACGACGTCATCTTTGAGCTGGGGGACTTCCTCGGCCCACACCCGAACCGGCACCTGGCCCTGCTCGAGGGCGTCGACCAGCGCATCGAGGTCCACGAGGGAGCCGACCTCGACGACCGCGTCGATCGTGCTCGCCGCTTCCGGCGTCGCACCGCCGGCTGACGTGAGCGCGGGAAAGACGGCCGCCCCCAACGTTCGAGCGTCGAACGCCGTCTGTTGTGAAAAATCGGGCACGGCCACCGCCCGTTCGAAATGGCCGCCTTCCTGGTTCCGAAGCACGACCGACAGCGTGACATGACGCTTCCCCGAGCCAAGGTCGACCACCGACTGAACGCCGAATCGCTCGGGCGAAAGTTCATCCGCGAAGTCGATCCAGATCGGCAGGTCTTCGACGTAGTGCTCTTGGACTTCGGTGATCTGAGCGAACGCCAGTGGAGTGAGCAAAAGGACCATGCAGCCTCCCACTCGGCGGGTAGCGCCTCTCGACCCAGCAGATGTTCGCAACTCGTACGCAATGGCCAGCTACTTTGGTCCATGGGCCAGGTGTCGGTCGGTTCGTGGACGCTCAACCCCACCGCGTCGGAGCTGCGTCGCGGAGGGGAACGGCTCCACTTGAGTCCGCTGGAACGTGAGTTTCTACGATACATCGCCGAGAGACCGGGGCAAACTGTCACCCGCGAGGAGCTGCTGCGCGAGGTTTGGAACTACGCGCCCCAAAGCCGAAGCCGCGCGATCTTCAGCACCGTGTCGCGGCTGCGGCTCAAGCTCGGCGGCGATGCCGCTTGTATCGTCAACATCTATGGTCTCGGCTACCGCTTCGAGCCGGCGGGTGACCCTGGGTTGATCGGGCGCGACCGTGAGCTGCAAAGACTTTCGGAACTCCTCACGAACGAGCGGGTCTGTGTGGTGTGGGGGCTCGGGGGCATCGGAAAAACCCGCTTGGTCCGGTCTGGGCTGCGGCCGGGTCACACCACGAGTCCAACCACTTGGATCGAGGCCACCTCGATGACCGAGGTGCCCGAGCTGGTGCTGGCGCTGGCCCGAACGATGGGCCTCGAACGACCCTCACTCGCTTCGGTAACGCTTGCCCTCGGCGCGGCAGGTTCGATGAATCTGGTGATCGACGGCGCGGAGCAGATCGGGACTCCCATCGTCCAGCCCGTGACGCAATGGCTCATGGCCAACCCCCAACTTCGCATCGTGTTGACCTCCCGAACCCTGCTCGGCAATACGTTGCCAAGCTTGCCGTTGCGGGCCCTCGACGTCGATGCGGGCCAGACCCTGTTCTTGAGATGCGCGGCGCAGTCTGGGGTCTCCGTCGAATCCGACCCTGACGTGGACGAACTGCGGTCGCTGGTGGACCAGCTCGCCGGCCTTCCGCTCGCGATCGAACTCGCCGCAGCCCGCACTCGAGTCCTCCCGATTGCCGATCTTCGACGTCGCCTCGAAACGAGCCTCGAGGTGCTGGAGGTCGGCGAACGCAGTGTCGCCTCGATCCTGGCCGTCTCCTGGCGCCTCCTCACGCCCGAAGACCAGAGGATTCTTAGACTCGCCGCCCTTTTCCCCGTGCCGTTCTCGGTTGAACAGCTGGAACGGGTCGCCCGCGAGGAGGTCATCGACGAGTTGGACCACCTGGTGACAACATCGCTCGTGGTTCGGGATGGCCGTCGCTGGCGACTGCCCGAACTGGTGCGGAGGTTCGCCTCGGCCAAGCAATGCGACGAAGATCGAGCCAGCTACCGACGTGCGACGGTCGCATGGGCCAGGGATCTGTGGACGGATCCGACCAGAGGCTCAGAGACGCATCGACAACGGCTGCTCAACGCTGTTCCCGTGTTCGTCGATGCGCTTCGGCTCGCGACCGAGACGACGGACGCGGCCCACCTCGCCATCGCCATCGCCTTTCATGACGCGCTGATGGGTCCGGTGGCGCGAATGCGGCCCCACCTCGAGCGTCTGACCCTCGAAAAGCTGACGCCCCCCATCGCCGCCGAGGTTCAGCTGCGGCTTGCCCATCAAGCCCACCGCGCCGCGCTACCCGATGCAGTTCGGTTCGCCAGACGGGGGCTCCGTCTCGCGGAGCAAATCGACGATGCTGAACTGACCGTCTCTGCGCTGAAGCTGATGATGCGGCTGACGGCGGGAAAACCGGAACAGACCACGCTACGAGCTCGTCTGCGCACCTTGTCCGATTCTTCCAACTCCAAGCTTCGACTCGAGACTCGGGCGAAGATTCTCCTGTCCGACGCCCACCATCTGATGCAGGAGGGGCGCGCACTCGAGGCCCTGGATCGGCTCCGGACGTGCCTTGCGTGGCTCAATGACGACGAGCTGGAGCTGAAATCCTACGCGGTCAAGGCGATCAGCGAAGCGCTGAATGATCTCGGACGCCACAAGGAAGGCATCGGGCTGCTGGAGCGCACCTTCGACGAAATGGCAGCGCACGAGGGGTCGGGGGCTCATGTCCGTATCGGCGTTGGACTCGCCGCCACGCTCATCGATCTGGGGGAGCGCGAGCGAGCTGCCGAGATTCTTCCGGGTGTGTTGCAAGCCGCACAAAGAGGCGGCTACAACAGCATGGAAGCGGTGGCCACGCTGAACCTGGCCAGCGTTGCGTCGGATCCGGCGACCGCCGAACAGCTGTGCGTTCAGGCACGAGAAGTCGCACGACGTGGGGGTCGCACCGATCTCGCCGCGAGCGCGGAAGGCCGTCTGGGTCGAAAGAAGCTCGAACGCGGGCAAGCGCGCAAGGCCATCGAATCGCTCCAGCGGGCCTTGGGATGGCTGGGCGAAACGACCCCGCGTCGAGCCTGGCTGCGCCTGCTCCTGTCACTCGCGCAATGGGTATCGGGCGACGGGCAAACCGCACAGTCGACCCTTGATGAAACCCACCCCATGAGTGCCGCGGACCGCCACGCCTTGGTGCTGTGCCGATTGGCGGTGCGGGAGGACTTCGAGGGATTCGAGGAACACGTTGCGAGCCTCGATGCGCCGTCCTCGAAGATCACGACGTGCATTCAGCTAATTCGCCAAATCGCACCGCTCGGTTCCCGAGCTTCAGCTTACAGGAGCGTGAGCGACGAACGCTGACCTAGGGCCAGCGGGGTTGGAACATCACTTCCCGGGCGCACCAAAGCGCCAACCCACCAATAGCAACGGTCCGCTAATATCGGGCAAGCCGGGATTGTAGGTCGAGGTGTCCGTGAAGTCGATGTCTTGCGTCCCAAGCGCGATGCCGGCAACGATCGCAGGCTCAACGAACAATCCAATCTTCTTGCTCGGGAACCACACAAATCCAAGACGAAGCGCAATCCGGGTAAATCCAGAGTTCTCCTGGGCTTCATTGGTATCGGTGTCGGTCACGTCTACATCGTAGAAGTAGGTGACCCCGCCCCCAACGTTCAAGCCGCGCTGGCCTTTGCTTAGGATGAATCGGGTGTAATGAACGTCAAGGTACCTGCGATATTCGGAGAACGCATTGCCGGGGGTGTAGAACGACGGGCGCTCAATCCAGGTCGTCGAAACCGAGAACCGGTTCTTCCCCCAGCCCACGCCGGCTTCCGCATGAAATCCACCCAAGAACGGCGTGAACACTTCGGTCGACAACGAGATGCCAAATCCGTCGCGAGCCCCGTCTTTTGCCTGCGCAGCGCCCGTTCCCAACGCCAATGCCATGAGCCACATGCCATCACCTCCGGGGCCGATGATGGCACGGACGTTCGGGTTGTCGCTCAATCGGCTTGGTCAGTGTTCTCGCCTTTCCTGCAGCTCACCGACGTACGGCGCGTCGCCTGGGTTCGGATCTGCGCAACCTCCTTGTCCGACAGGCCTTTCCGACCGGGGATCGCTTCCGTGCAATGGCCGCTCATCATCAAGCGTTCCGCAGCTTCGGGGCGACAGAGCGTGTGCCGCAGCCCCAGCGCATGTCCAAGCTCATGAGCCCACTTTCGGACCGGAGGCAGTTTCCCGCGACCCGTTCGCGCCGACACGAAGGCTCCCCCACGTTCGGCGTCGCAAAGAAAGGCCCCGCCGACTTTCAGCGTGGTGAGATTGCCCACCACATAAAGGTCAAAGCCTTGGGGCGCGAGCCGTTGCTTAGGGCGCACCAACGCTTTGAGAGCTGCCGTATGGTGTTGTCGTCCGGCAGCGGCTTCCTGCCAAGGTCCCAGCGCTCCCACGGGCTCCACGACCACCGACTCGACTTGCCAGGCGACCCTCGCTGGAGCGAAGATCTCGTCGATACCTTCGAGCTGGGTCGATAGCGTCGAACCGGCGCGCAAACCTCGAGCATCGACGTCCGGGTTGTCGGAGGCAAAGAGGTGGACCCGTAGGGGCAATGGCGTTCGATGAGGGGGAGGCGGCGCTTCCACCGTCGACTTCGCCGTGCAACCGCTCGTCAAGAGCCCTCCCATGAGCCACCAAGCGTCCCGCATCTGTCCTCCTGCGGGAACTCGAATCGGGCGTGGTCGAGGGCGCCTTGAACACCAGAATCAGGAGGGGTCGGGTCGAGGCTCGACGCCGGGGGGCCACCCCAGCATGAAGTCGACGTAGATCGAAAGAAGTTCTCCCTCGGCGTTCATGCTGACGTACACCGGGTAGCCTCCCTCTCCCCAGCCTGAGTCCACCACCACGCCGTCATGGGCGTTCGCGAACGAGACCCAGTGACCACACGGAGGTTCGGCCGACGTATACGCGTCGAAGGCCTTTGCCTTTTCGCGGGCCGTGAGCCCGACCAGTGCGGAAGCATCGAGCATCACCAGACCCGCATCGATGCCCAGCACGAACCCTCCGTCATCGAGCGTGCCCTCGCAGTAGCGCGCATGTTCCCCCTCCTGAAACCGGATGCGGACCGCCGCATGTCGGCCGAACGCGATCGCTACCTCGACGGGCCACTGCCCCACGGGCACCGATGTTTGCAACGCGCGGAGGGCAGAGGCACCGTAGGCAAAGTCCCCGAGCACCAGCGCACCCGTCGACAGGTGCAGGCTACCCAAGGTGCATACCGTCACCTCGGAAGACTGCGGATGGGGATTTCCCTCTTCGAGGACGTGAGCCAAGCCTTGGCCCGAAAACCACCGATGCGGCTCATCGTCTTCTTGTGCCTCGACCCATCCTCCCTCCGGTGACGAAAGAAGCCTCGTTTCCGCGTCGGCATCGAGAAACAGGGTCCCTTCAGCATCGAGAAAGGCATCGATGCGCAGAATGCGCCAATCTCCTTCGACGGGTTCAAGCACATAGGCGAAGAACGGTCCCGAGGTGGAGGTCTCGACCACCACTCGATCCTCGTGCTGAGAGAAGCCAAGGATGGTCTCGTCGTCGAGCGAATGCAGGCACGGCGATCCGAGCTGTGTGTCTAGCCCAGATGACATACCAGGGACAAAGTGGGCTTCTTCCAGGGCTGGCACCAGCCTGGCCCAGACCGTTAAGTCCAGCGACTCCGGCAATCCATCGTAGGCCGCCTCGTAGGCCTCGATGAAGCGTTTGACTCGTTCGGTAGGTTCCACTTCCTCTCCTCGAACCGTCCGTCTCCTATCGCCTGGGGTGCAACCTCACCGCGACCCCGAATGGGGGTTTGAATTCGTTACTCGTGCGACGGAAACCAGGGAGATTGTGGAAATGGCAGGAACCACCTACGGCGGAGAGGCCTTCGAGGACGTTCGCCGACGACGCTTCCGCCTGCTGGTCAGCTATCTGCTGGTGCTCGCTCTCATCTCGGTCCCTACGCCCTTTCTCACCCGGATCGACGGGCCCAATGTGCCATTCGAGAGCTACGCGATCAGCGGCATGCTGATGGTCTTCACGATCGTGTACAGCAGCGCCCTGTTGGCCGTACGCGCCGCTGACGAAGCGCCGCCGACCGTCGAGCATGCTCAAGCGGATTGTACTCGCGTCCGCATTGGGCGGCCCCTTCTTCGGTAGGATGAACTTCACCCCCGAGGCAGGCCGATGGCGACCATTACTGCACTGTATCGCCAGACGCGCAAGGGATGGGAAGCGGTCGAGTTCATGGAAGCCCGGATCGTCGACAACTACGGCGTGTGGATTCGCCGCCGGCGGCCCGACTCGGTCGAAACGTTGCGCCAACGGTTCTTTGATTCCGCCGAAGAGGCGGCGTCGGTCCTCGACACCGCAAAGCGAAACCTCATTCGCATGGGATTCGCACCAACGATGCCAGACGACCCGGCATTGGCTGACCCTGCAGTCCAAGGCTTGTTTGCGAACCCACAGTTCGACGCTGCGCGTCAGGTCCTCCGAGACTGGCTCGTCGAGCAGAAGCATCCGCACGCGCCGTTTCTCGACCCCGAGGAGACAGAACGGCTGCACACCCGATGGTTTGCTGCGTGGATGACCCACTATCGATGCGCCATCTCACAGGGCTTTCTCGAGGAACTCGACATTGGTGTTTCGACGGAAGTTCCTACCGATTTGGTGTTTCGACTCACGGAGTTGCAGCGCCACATCGGCGCACGATTCCTCTACAGCCTAAATGTACTGGATCAGGGGATCACCGAGATCAATGCCGTCATCGAAACGCTCCGTCGGTCAGGATGCCCTTCCCTTCGCCGCCTCGGGCTGCGAACCCTGACGCAGGACCCCCTGGCCCTTGAAGGCTTGGCTACGTGGGCCCCCCAACTTGAAGAGTTGATGTTCGCCGGAGAAGCCGAAGCGCCTTCGGTCCCTACAGGATTGCGAAGCCTCCACTTCGCGGGAGGACCCCTGACCGAGGCATGGCTCCGAGCCCTTCGCCCTTGCGCGCTTACCCACCTCGCGCTGAGTGCCGAAACCACCGGGCCCTGGAGCGAGCTGTTGCAGTCGCCCATTTGCCGCGAACTGCAGACCTTGTCCGTGCGGGGCAGAGGTCCCCTTCGCACGTGGCTGCCGGAACGCTGTCCATTCGAGTCTTCCCTGGTTGAAGCGGACCTTCGCGGCTGGCAAGGTCCTCAAGAGGAAGTGGTCACCCTTGTCGACCGGTTTCCAGCCCTGCGACGTCTGCGCATCCGTCGCCACGACCGCGCCCTTGCGGCACCGTTCCGAGCCCGCGGGGTGCGGGTGGATAGTCATGGCCAAACCTATGATGTTCGCCGCCAACTCGAGGTGGGCTGGCGAATTCCCTCTCCACAGCTCCGCGTATTGCGGCGGTTTCACGGCAATCCACCCGCCATCAGCGAACTGCGAACGCAATCATCCGACGCCAATTACTACGAGCCCATCCAAGAGTGAGCGGTAAGCCCGTCGGCAATTTTTTCGATCCGATCCGATCCGGTCCGTTCCCTGCCCCACACTTTTGGGAGTGACAGCGGCACGACTTTGCAGGCGTGCTGGTTGGGGGAGGGTGAATGCAGCGCCGTGCGTGGCACTCGAATTGGTGGATCGTCGCCGCAGCCTTGGCGATGGCCCTCGGAGTGGCGCGTCCGTCGCTGGCCGCCCCCGACTCCATTCGAGTTCCCATCACCTTACCTGCCGGCGAGGACCCCACCGCATGGCGAACGCCTCTCGAAGCCGCCGGTCTCGAGTTGGCCCTTTCGGCTCGCGGGGCGGCGGTCCGAATCGAAGCCGGAGGGCCTCGCTGGCGACTCGTGGCCGTCGAAAACCACAAGATCGTTCGAGAGCTTTTCGTCCAGTCCCCGAGAACCGAGACCGACCGGCGAGAGTTGGCGGTCCTCGCTCGCGCCCTAAGTCAGGGCATCCGACCGCCCGAACTTCCCGACTCGCCGTCCGCGCCTCCGCCCCCTCCTTTGGTGTGGCTGACCGTGCCCGAACCTGTAGTCCAAGAGATCGAGCCTCCGCCTGCGCCGAAACCCACCGAAACCGACGAACCCGAACCCGAGCCCGCATTCGACGAGCTTGAGCCCGAACCGATGGACGGGACCCAAGACGATGAGGGGGTCGCCCCTCCCCCAACCCGGGACTTAGCGCCCTGGTGGCCGTTTCGACGGCGGACCGAGCCGCGTGAGCCAAACGAGACGCGCCCTCGCAAGCGACGCAAACGAGTGAGTGAGGCCCCACCCACGGCGCTGTTCGTCGGAGCGTCCTTTCGTGAGGGCGTCGAAGCTGCGGGGGCCTTTGGTGTGCAGACCGATGCGTTCACCACGGGGCCGTTTAGCCTCACCACCGAGTTCGCGGTGCAGCCGGCTCGCGGATTCCCACGCTTTGGCGATGAAGTAGCTGCCGCCGAGGAATGGTGGAGACACTACATCGACCTGCGCGGCCTCGTCGGGGCGGGCCTCCGGTTGTCGCCAGGGTTTCGCGTTCATGCCGTGGCCGGGGCGGCCCATCGTACCTACCGCCAACAGTTTCGCCCCGTTCGCACCTCGGTCATGCCGGTGGTTGGGGGCCAAGTGGAGGCGGTGGCCGGAGGTCTGTTTCGCTTCGGCGTCCGACTGCAGGCCCTCACGGACCTCCGCATGACCACCCTGGAAGACTCGCTGGGGGTGACGCGCTCCCTGTCGCCGCTTGATGTCGCGGTTCACGCCGTGTTCCGCGTGCATCCCCGCCAGCGGAAACGGGTCAGCCGAACCTCCCCCGAAGACACGGTGCGCGAACGCGTGCTCGACCCCATCGATCTCGAGAGCCTGCCCGAGCAATGATCATGCTTTTACCCGCCTTGTTCATATCGATCGCGTCTGCGCAGTCCGACGAGGAATTCGTGGAGGACCCGGCTCCTCGCGCTCGGCCTTGGCCGATTCGGGTGCTGACGGGTCCCGCCGTGCGGAACAACACCGCCGCAGGGCCCTTTTTCGAACTGGGATTCCGCGCGGCTGGAGACCGTCGGATTCATCTCGATCTTGGCCTGAACGTCACCCCGCCACGCATTTTCACCCTGCCGGGACCGCGGCGCTTTCACGTAAGCGTCGACGCGATCGCTGATCTGGTCTTCGACATTGGGCCCTACCTGTCGACAGGCCCGACCGCAGGCATTTCGTACCGGCTGTTTGGGCAGCGTTTCAACCTGATTCAGGGAACGCCCATGGGCGTGTTCGGATGGATGGCGGGCATCACGTTGTTTCGTGGACGAAACGTCGGGATGATGATGAATGCTCGGATCGTCGTCGACAGCCGACCCGTCGATCTGATTCTCGCAACCTCCCAGATCCAACGCATGCCGATCACCGAAGGCCGCCTGGGTTTTGGCATGACATTCGGCCGAAGGAAGACGCCATGAGCACGCGATGGATGATGACCGCGCGGTTGCCGCCAGAAGAGTTGGTGCTCGATGCACTGAGTGGCGGTCAGCATGAGGTCAATGCGCTGGCCCGAGCGTGGCTGCCGCATGTCTACCGCTGGTGCGCCCGCCTCGGGGGGCCGGGTTTCGATTCCGAAGACGCAGCCCACGAAGTGTTGATCACGATGTGCCGACGTCTCGGTGGCCTCCGTGATGCCGGACAGTTCCCGGCCTGGCTGTTTGGCATCACCCGACGCACCTTAGCCAACCACCGGCGGCGTGCATGGTGGCGACGTTGGCTCCCTGCGGCGGTCATCGAGGAACGACCGGCCCCTGGCGGGCCCCAGCGCCACGTCGAGATCAGCGATGCTCATCGGATCGTTTGGACCGCCCTTTCGGCGTTGTCGGAAGCGCACCGGGAGGTGCTCGTGTTGTGTGAGCTGGAGGAACGGTCGGGCAGTGAGGCTGCGGTCTTGCTCGGGATTCCTTTGGGCACGGTGAAGTCTCGCCTACGTGCGGCTCGCACTCGCTTTCGGGCTGAACTCGGAGAAGAAGAAGACGTGCCAAGCGACAGTGTGGTGGGAGGTGGCCGATGACCAACCTTCGCGAACGGCTTGAAGCGCTGCCCGAGCCTGATCCGGCGGCCGTCGACCGCATGTGGGTCCGGTTCTTGACCACCCAGGCCCAAGAGCCCCGCCGCCGACGCCAACGGTGGATCACGAGAGGGGCCCTGGCCTTGGCCGCAGCAGCATTGGTGACGCTCTGGGCCACCGCTCCGGAATCCCCCCGAAGCGAGACCCTCACCGCCCAGGTCCTTCCCGAAAACCACCGCTGGAGCGACCAGATTCAGCTTGAAACACTGGGTGCGGGCGTCATTTCGGGCACCTCCCGCAACGCCACCATCGATTGGGAGTCGGGCACGGTCCACGTCGAGGTTGAGCCCAACGCCAACACCGATGTCACCGTGGTGACCAAAGAGGCCCGTGTCAAAGTGGTCGGAACGAAATTCGACGTCCGACGAGATGCCCTTGGCTCAACGATCATGGTGCAGCGCGGTCAAGTCGACGTACACTGTGGGGATGGTTGGCAGGGGAAACTCGGCATTGGCGAGGAGCACACCTGCCTGCCCACGACGGCATCCGAGCTGCTAGGTCGTGCTTCGGCACTCGAAGCCGAAGGACAAACCCAGGCGATTGGCCCAACGCTTGACCGCGGGCTCGCGTTGGCCGAGGGCCCGGTTCGTGGCGAACTGCTGGCCCGTCGCATGCGCCTTCGGGCCGGAAAAGGTGACGTGGACGGTGCCCTGGCCGACGCGACGGCCTATCTGGCAAGCCCGTCGGGGCGGGACACCGAAATTCTACGTTTCGCCGGTTGGCTCTCGCTCGAGTACAAAGGCTGCGCCGAAGCGCGTCCCTGGCTCGACAAACTGCACGCCAAAGGGTCTGCCCAGGACACCGTGCTCCTCGCGGAGTGTCTGGCGGCCACCGATCCCGAACGTGCACGTCAGATGCTCATTATGGCCATGCCCACCCTCGATGGAGAGTGGAGTGCACGAGCGGCCGCAGACCTTGCGAACTTGAGGAAGGTGCTCCCATGATGTCGCTTCCCCTTCGGACGCTCGGCGCAATCCTATTGCTGACCGGCTGCGAACCCGAGTCTGTGTTGTTCTTGCCCGACCTGGGCACCGAAGAGTTTCCTCAAACCGACTTCTTTGGGTTGCCCGGTGGTGAACTTGGGATCGATGACGGCTCGGTCTTGTGGGGCTGCAACCCCGCGGGCACTGCCTTCAGCCTCGACTTTCGTACATTCGGACCCGCCGGCGGGGGCACCCTTACCGTCGTGACGGAAACGGGGTTCATCGAAGAGCATGAACTCCTGCTGACGGATGCTGCCCCAAATGGCTCCTGGGACCGGTACGCGGTAGGCCCGCTGCTCGATCAGACTCCGGAAGCGGATTTTCTGTCCGGCACCAACACCACGGCGATGTGCGAAGGATCCGATCCTACCACCATCATTCAGATCATCGACCGGTTTGGTGAACTCCAGGACTGTGTCTGGCACGACCACGATGGAGTTCCCCCCATCGCCACCAGCATCATCGAAAGCAAAGCCAACCTCAAGATTGGCGGTTGTCGCTTCCTTTCTTCCTATTCCTACTAGCGGCCGTGGGCCGTGCTCTCTTCCGCCGGGCTCCCGGTGGAACATCCAGGTTCGGTCTCGGCCGATCAGGAGGACCTATGCGCGTTGTTGTTGTTCCCCTTATGGCATGGCTCGCCATCGGCTGTGCCCCGGCGGAGACGGAAATTCGGTTCCGTTCGACGGTGATCACCGAGAGCGATGGCGTGGCCATGGCGGATGATGGCCTGACCACCTATGCCGCGATGCAGGGCGTGACCTGCGCCCTTGACGTCCGCTGGGGTTGTCCCACCATCGAAGACGACTTGCCGACCGAAAACGAACAGGTCCTGGACCATCTCGACGGCACGACGATTGCGTCGTCCGACGCCACCCTGCACTACATGGACGGTGGCACCTGGGACCCGAGTCGCGATGTCGCCATGCCCGCACTGCGTACCGCGCGCCTGTCGAACGCAGGCCTTATGGTGCTGAACGCGACCCAGGAACGTTGTGAACTCGACATCGGGGATGCCACCTACGAAGTCGACGGTGCGCTCTGTACCGCCGAGGACTACGAGGTGGACCGCCGCGGTGCGTTGGTTGCCGTCACGAGTGAGGGAATCCTTCGCGCCGACGCCAATGGAGTCACGAAGCTGGCCGACGAAGGCGACCGTAGCGCGGTCGACATGGCTCGCGACTACGTGTACGTCGCAACGGCGGGAGACACCCGCCTTGCCGCTGTGGATCCGAGCGGTGCCCAGGCTTGGTCAATGGACCTCGAAAACCCGATCCTCGACGTCGCATCGCGTGGTGACAAGGGCGACGTCGTCGTCCTCACCCAGACCGCAGACGGTTACGGTCAGATCGAACGCCGCGACGGCTTGACGGGTGAAACGAAGGCGGTCCGCACGGTTCCCTCATCTGAGGGTGAACTCGTGGTCGCGGCCAATGGTCGCACCCTCGCGTTGGTGCTGCCTGACGAAATCCACCACTACGAGATTGTGGTGGATGGGGAAGACGCTCCCGAAGGCGAGCCCGTCACCTGCCCGGACATTCCGGCCCCGGCATCCTCCGGTCTTGGCGTGAGCTTCGACTAGATCTCGAAGGCCCCGACCGCGGCCTCGCAACCCTCCCAGTTGATGCGGAGGTTCTCGGGGTCGCGCAACGCGTCTTCAGGCGGAAGAAGCTCGGGGAAGCCCGTCCACCGCTCGGGACCATAGAAATTGCCGGACTTTGCCTCGGGATCTGCACACGCCCGAAGGATGCCCAATGCGCCATCCTCGGCCGACTGCGCCTGGGACATCAAATCCGACTGGAGGTCCATGCCGCCGCTGTCGGCGGTCGTGACCTGCAAACTCGTCGCCGCCAGACCAGGATGCGCAAGCAGCGCCTTCACGTTCGACAGCCCCTGGGCTTCCAAACGCCGCTGCAGCTCATAGGTAAAGGTGCAGTTGGCGAGCTTGGTCTGGTGGTACCGCGACCAACGTGGGCCAGAGAAGGAGGCATTCTCTTCTTCGGTCCCGTCGCCCCCGAGATTTCCGCCGTTCTTGCCAAAGTACTTGGCTTCGAGCGGAGGTCCGCGGCGTGCCATCGAGGTGTGGTTGACGATGCGTCCATCGTCGCTCTGCTTCAATAGACCAAACAGCTCCTTGGTCAGCAGGAAATGCGAGAGACAGTTGGTTTGCATCTGGACGTCATAGCCATCCTTGGTGGCCTGATCGGGCAGGGCCATCACGCCAGCGTTGTTGCACAGCACATCGAGACGATCGACCCGCTCGAGGATGGTCTTGGCGGCGGCCCGCACGCTATCAAAGTCCTGCAAATCACAGGTGATCGGCTCGAATACGCCATCCGGCACTTCGGATTGCAATCTGGCCAACGACGCTTTCGATCGTTCACTTTCGCGGTTCAGAAGCAACACGCGAGCGCCAAGCTTGCCAAGTTCGCGGGCACAAACATAGCCAGTGCCGCTGGTGGTGCCGGTGACTGCCGCCACACGGCCGGCCAGATCCTGGGTGTGGTTGTCAATCACGGTGTCGAGGTGCAAGGTCTCGATGGTCCGACTCATGATGTTCTCCGCATACGCCCGGGAAACGTATCGAATTCGACAACCTCGTCCCTGCCTCTTCCTCTGAATGGTATGCCCAATCCTCCAGCTCATGACATCAGCCGCCGCGGGGAGCCCGTATGAGCCTCAGATCACTGACTCGGATCGTCCAACAAAGGGTTTCCACTTCCTATCGTGAACTGGCCGCCGGACTCCGGGTGGTTCGCCGCACCGCTCCCACGACCATGGAGGCCTCGGTCTATGAACCCATCGTCTGCCTGATCCTCCAGGGTGCGAAAACGACGACCGTAGCAGGCCAGAGCTTTACCGTCCGGGCAGGCCAATCCGTCATCGTAAGCCACCCGTTGCCCGTCGGGGCTCGCATCACGCATGCCAGCGCAGACGCGCCCTTCCTGTCGCTGGTTACCCCGATCGATCTCTCGGAACTTCGGAGCCTGCAGCACGAGCTGGATCATCCCTTACGAGAGTCCGAACCGGCTCGACCGTACGCCATCACTCCGGTCGACGCACCGACACTCGCCGTCTTCGAGCGCTATGCAGCCCTCGCGGGGGCGCCGGACGATGTTCGCGTACTCGTGCCGTTGATTCGACGGGAACTTCACTACCGGCTTCTCAAGGCCGACAATGGCGGTATGCTGAGGGCGCTGCTCCACCGCGACAGCCACGCGAGCGCCATTGCCAATGCCATCCGAGTACTACGTGCGGATTTCCGTCAGGCCTTCGACGTCGCCGGTCTGGCCCAGTCTGTGGGCATGAGCGCCTCCTCCTTCTACAAACACTTCAAGGTTGTCACCTCCACCACCCCCCTGCAGTACCAAAAGGAATTGAGGCTTACCGAGGCACGCCGGCTCCTGTTGGGGGGCCGCCATAGCGTCTCGACCGCCGCCTACGAGGTTGGCTACGAAAGTCCTTCACAATTCAGCCGGGAATACTCGCGGAAGTTCGGGGCCCCCCCGCGCTCCGACCTCCCCCGCTCTGCTCCGTCGGCTTGACGCCATGATTCGCGCAGCACTGGTCCACTCCCAGAATCCCTCGCGCCCCTTGGTTGAGGCCCAGGCGGTGTTCGATACCTTTGCGGCCCGAGGGCTTCCGACCACGCCCTTCCCGCTCAAGCGCCTGACTC
Source organism: Myxococcota bacterium (assembly GCA_039208735.1). Lineage (GTDB taxonomy): Bacteria > Myxococcota_A > UBA796 > UBA796 > DRPG01. The sequence continues at coordinate 30,459 of JBCCQY010000105.1, forward strand.
GGCGACAGCTTCCTTTGGCGCCCGACGTGCTCGTGGCTGGAGACACTCAGAGCGTGCCCATGGCGCTGCGGCAGCTGGGCATCGAAGGACCGTTCCTTCCGACCTACCCTTCGGCATTGAGGCCTTGGATGGGTCGCCGCATCCGGTTGAGCACGGTGGCGAACGTCCGTCGTTCGTCGCTGACCCAACCCCAATTTGTGAAACCAGCGGCCCGTACCAAGCGATTCACTGGTTTTGTCCTTCGTGAACCAAGTGACGAGATGTACTTCGCCGGAGCCTCTGGACAGACCGAGGTATGGTTGGCGGACGTCGTGGACTTTACCGTCGAGCACCGAGTCTACGTCATCGACGGGCGGGTAAGAGGGGTTTGCGGTTATGCCGGCCGTGGCCCGACTCCCCCGTCGGCCTTCCTCGAAAACCTGGTCGCAGCCTTAGTTGCCGCTGGGGAGCCCACCGCAGGCATCGCGGTTGACGTTGGAATGGTGGAGGACCGATGGGTCGTCGTCGAGTGCAATGAAGGGTTTGGACTCGGATTGTACCCAGGGTTCGACGCGGCCACCTACACCGACCTGCTCCTCGCACGATGGAGGTCGCTGACCGCTACTCTACGGGGGTGAGGGCATGGTCCAGATCGAAACACACGACCTGGTGTTGCCCGCCGCGACAGGAATGAGGGCAATGTCGCGCGCTCCATGGCGGCAGATTGGGAAACATCCTGCACAGTGGTGATCAGCGCTGGGCTTCGTCACAGAACCAAGGTGCCAGGCCATTTGTTCATTTGTTCCTGCAGCCCGACGCGCTTCAGGCTTCGTCGCCTGCGGCTCCTGCAGCCTGATCAGCTTGCAGGAGCGTCAGCGACGAAAGCTGAACCGCGTCGGCCTGCAGCCGCGTAGCGCCGAAGGCCAGCGGTGATCAAGCGGTTGGGACCTAGCCGTACCTACGCGAAGGTTCTCGACCACCCGGCACACGAAAAATTCACGTCCACCCGACAGGACTCACAATGGCCCGGGGAACGGGCCAACATGGGAAGTGAGGTTCGACAACTCGAGGCCAACGAAACCCCCAGAGTTTGACGCACGTTGACAGTCCTAAGGTTCGCGTGGAATCGTCTTTTGTACTTGCGTGGAGGTTCTATGCGATGTTGGTGGTTGGCCATCGGAGCTGCGCTCGTCGTAGCCTGTGGCCAAGAACCAGGTTTAAATGGTGAAAACGGCACCGATCTACCTGAGTTCGATCCGAGCGCCGTGGTGTTTGCCGACGGCTGCGACCCGATGCCCGAAGCGCGGGCTTGTATCGAAGCGAATCCGGTGGAGTTCCTCCCTGGCGATGCCCCGCAAATTTCGGCACGCTGCGAGGACCTTGGCTACACCTGCTGCAATCCCGAAGACTGGATCAGCCGAGACGCCGCCTCGTGCATCGCGGAAACCGATGCGCGGATGTCTGACCGTCAGGCGAACCAGGTGACCCTCGGTTGCTACGACGATGTGTTCGGGCCCATGTTTGCCGTTTACGAGCGCAACGACGAAGGCCGTCTGCAGGGCATCGGCATTCACGCCGCGACCGGTCGCGTGACCTGGTTCGACGACGGAAGCGGTGTCTTTAGTTGAGGCTTTGGTTGAGGCCCTTGATTCGGATCCCGGTCGGGATCTCCAAGGGAGTGGAAGTGACCATGATGGGCACCTTTCGATGCATGATGGTTGGTTTGTTCGTGGTGGCCTGTCGCAGCGGCGGCGGCGAACCCGGTGAACCGACGGCTGATGACCGCGATGGGGATGGACTCACGAACGCCGAAGAAGCGGCGCTCGGCAGCAACCCGGACGCGGCGGACACGGACCGTGACGGTTGGGACGACCTCATCGAGGTCGACAACTACACCGACCCCCTCAACGGGTTTGATCATCCGTACACTGGCGGCTGGGAAATCGACGCCTGTCGCAACGACCTGCGGGGCACCGGCGGAGCGCGGGGCGATGTCGCCTTGCCGTTCTCGCTCATGGACCAACACGGTGACCCCGTGCGGCTCCACGACTTCTGCGATCGCGTGGTGCTCATCGCCTCCGCCGCGGGGTGGTGCCAGCCGTGCCAGCAGGAAGCGCCCTTCCTGCAGCGGATGTTCGAAGAGTACAAAGACGACGGTTTGATGGTGATTACGCTCCTCGGCGAGGATGCGAGCAGCCAAACCCCCTCGCTCGACGTACTCCAGGATTGGGCTGACGAATTCGAACTCACCCATCCCGTACTTCAGGACACGTCGTTTAGCGCCACTGCGATCTTCACAGGTCCGAACGGTGCATTGCCCGCGAACCATCTCCTCGCTCGAGGCGCCGTGGTCGAGTTCACCTCGGTCATGGAAGTCGATGAGGAAATGATCACGAGCTACCTCGACTGACCGTTGTGTGGCGGGGGGGCGACCCCCCCACACAGCCCCAAAAAGCAGCGTAACACCCCCCCGCCGCCCAGTAAGGGGTGGCCGGTGGGGGTATAAGGGG